>DATMFV010000124.1:0-12795 GCA_035555975.1 Chthoniobacteraceae bacterium | reverse complement strand
CGTGGGATTCTTGAAGTCAAACGACTCCGCAATGCATGAAAATCCTTTTCCTATCCCCCCTCCTGCTGACGCCCCTTCTTTTGATGGCGCAGGTGCCCGACGCCCGGCAATCGCCGGTCACCCCACCCGCCCCGGCCTCGACCGCCGCCCCAGCCCCTGCCGGAGACCAAGGGGGAGGCCGACAGGCGTCGATGGCCGATTCGCTCCCCTTTTTCAACCCTTCCACGGAGATGATGACGTGGAACGGCCAGACCTGGAACATCAACGACAACCGGCTTTTCCAGGCGCGATTTGAAAAATACCTCAACGCGCCGGAATCGACCGACGAGGAAGACGCCGCCTACCGCCAGCTTCTCCAGCAGATCATCGACAAGCTCGCTCCCGCAAAGGTGACCAGCCAGGCGGTCGACGAAGCGTTCCGTCTTTTGCCGCAGGCATCGCGTTACGATATCGACGCCCGGCTTTGCGAGGGGATCGGCGATGCCGTCTACTCCGCATGGCGCGCGATGGATAACAACCAGCGGCTGGTCGAAGCCAACAAAAGCCTGGAGCAGGAACGCAAGCGCGCCGAGTGGAACGCCCGCGTCGTCACCAGCACGAGCACCCTTTCCGTCCCGCCAAAGAGCGGAGCCGCCGCCCGCGAATGGGCCCGGCAGCAACGGCAGAAGCGCGATGCCGACCTCCTCCCGTACAAGAGCCGGCTGGCCGAAGCGCTCGCCGCGATCAAGCTCAACCAGGCGAAGAAGGAACTCTCCGAATTGCAGACCAAGATCGAGTTCCAGACGTTGATCGTGCAGCTCTTCCTGCAACGCCGTTTCCAGCACGTCATCATCGCCTCGCGTTTTTACCGTTCGGTCTTTTCCGACGGCGACACCACGCTCAATGTCGGCAGCGATACCAAGGATCTTTTTGCCAAAACCATCGGCAACCCGCCGACCGTCAGCACGCTCGACACCCTCGCCAACGAAGCGCTCCGCGATGCGCGCGAGGGGGTGCAGGCGTACCGTTTCCTGCTGGAACGCAACGAGTTGCAAAGCGCCACCAAACGGCTGGCCGAAGCGTTCACCATCGGCGAATACCTCCCCGAACTCCGGACCCTGCCGCGCGAGATCAAGCGAAAGGCGCTCTCCTTCACCCAGAAGTCGTACCAGCTCGTCTCCGCCCTGGAGGTCAAGGATTACACCCTTGCCCGGAAGCTGGTGGAAGAACTGGAGGTGATCGCCCGCGACTTTGACAACTCCAAGCCGATGGCCGCCATCGAAACCGCCCGGACCGTCAGCGCCATGCACCTCGCCAAGGCGCGCAACGCCGCCGTCAGCGGCGACCGGGAGACGCTGGAGAGCGAGTTGAAGGCAGCGACCGAAATCTGGCCGCGCAACCCGGCCCTTGCGGATGTCAGCGGAAAGATTTTCGACTCCGCCGACGTCCAGCAAAAGGCGCTGGCCGATCTCGACCAACTCCTCGCACAGAACAACCACCGGCAGATTTTTGAGGACAAGGTCCGCTTCATCGCCGCGACCGCGCTTTACCCCGACCGGCAGGAGCAGCTTAAAAAGGTGCTCGACAACATGCAGATCATCGAAGGGGCGATCATCCGCGCTTCGGAAATCGCCCGCCATGGCGATTACGCCGGGGCATGGGAACAGGTGGAGATCGTCTTTTCGCAGTTCCCGCAGGACAACAAGCTCAACCAGGTCCGCGCCGACCTGACCACCCAGGCCGCCGAGTTTGTCCGCACCCTGCGCACCGCCCAGGACCTCGAAGCCAAGGGCGAAACCGGCTCCAGCCTCGCCTGGTACCTCAAGGCCCAGAAACTCTACCCCGCCAGCAGCTTCGGCCGCGCCGGGATCGAGCGCCTGGTCGAAGAGCTCCTCCCCGACGCACAGGCATCCACCGCCGTCCACTGACCGGCGAAGCTGGAGTGACGGCCTCCGCGCCGTCCGCCGCGTTGGACTTCGACGCCAAAACAGGGCCGATTCCCAAAGCTCTTCTTGACGCGCGCCCTGCTTTGCTTTTTAGCTGGGCACTTGCGCAGTCATCCCTGCGTGCTTCGCTTTCCATGAAAGTCGTACCTTTTTGTCTTACACTGATCACCGCCATCGCCTCACTGGTCTTGAGCGCCCTGCTCTTTTTCTCCGGCAGGGCCACCCACGAGCTTCAGGAAACGCTCGCGACACAGAACCGCACCATCCAGCAGGGGGCCTCCAGCGCGCAGATCCACCAGCGCATGCTCGGCGATCTCGCGCGGCTTTCCCTGGAACACCCGAAGATCAGGGAACTTCTGGAGAAGAACGGCTACCACGTCGAACGGCGCACCCCTCCGGCGGCACCACAGCCCGAAGCGGCTCCGGCGGCATCGCCCGAAGCCACCCCTGACGCCACTCCCGAAGCGACCCCGGCAGCCACTCCCGAGCCGACGGCCACTCCACGCTCTTCACGCAACAAAAACAGTTCCAGGCGCTCCCGATGACCTCCTCCGCTTCCACCCGCACCTTCAGCCCCTTTCTGCCGCTCCTCGGCTTCGGCCTGAGCCTTGTGCTCTTTTTCGGATGGCAGGTCAACAACACCCGCCAGCAGCGCGAACAGTTGGAGCAGGCGATCTCCCAGCGTGAAGAGGCCGTCCAACAGGCGGACCAGCAGCGCGGCGCGCTCCTCTCCCTTGCCAGGCAGGTGATCGAACTCGCCCCCGGCGACGCCGCGGCAAAGGCGGTCGTCAAGAAATACCAGATTTCGCTCACCAACCCGGACGCTCCCGCCGTGCATCCTTCGCCGGAAGCAGCGTCGAGCCCTTCCCTTTCCCCGGCGGAGTAGGGGGAGACCGCTCCCCCGCGGAGGAGGCGCAAAAAAAGTCCGCCGCCCTTTCCCGCACGAAATTTCTTTCATGGAAACCGAGGCGCGCTCCATCGTCGCACGGCTGCGTGAAGCCGGGCATGCGGCGTATTATGCCGGCGGCTGCGTCCGCGATGCCCTGCTGGGCCTCACCCCGGGCGACTACGACATCGCCACCGGGGCTTCCCCTGCCGAAGTCCAGCAGCTTTTCAAGCGGACCTACGCGGTCGGGGTACACTTCGGCGTCGTCATTGTCCTGATCGGCCGAAACGAGTACCAGGTCGCCACCTTTCGCACCGACGGCGTTTACATCGACGGTCGCCACCCCGAAAAGGTCACCTTTGCCACGCCGGAACAAGATGCCTGGCGCAGGGATTTCACGATCAACGGGATGTTTTACGACCCGATGACCCGGGACGTGATCGATTATGTCGGCGGGCGGGCCGACCTTCAGGCCAGACTCATCCGCGCCATCGGCAACCCCGACGATCGCTTCCGCGAAGACCGGCTCCGGCTGCTGCGGGCCGTCCGCTTTGCCGCCACCTTCGGGTTTGCGATCGAACCGGCGACGTGGCAGGCGATCCGCACCCATGCGCCGACGATCGGAAAGATCAGCCCGGAGCGGATTCGCGAGGAACTGGTCCGCATCTTCATGGGACGCCACCGCGTGGCGGGGCTCGATCTCTTGAGCGAAAGCGGGCTCTTGAAGGAGGTCCTTCCGGAAGTCGAGGCGCTCAAGGGGTGCGAGCAGCCGCCGCAGTTTCACCCGGAGGGCGACGTTTACGTCCATACCCGGCGGATGCTGGAACTCCTCCCCGAAAAAGTATCGCTCCCGCTGGTCCTTTCCGTCCTCTTCCACGACATCGGCAAGCCGCCGACCTTCACGGTCGATACCGACGGGCGCATCCGCTTCAACGGCCACGACAAGGTCGGTGCGGAGATGACGGAAGCAGTGATGACCCGGCTCCGCTTTTCACGCGAGACGATCGACACCACCGTCGAAGCGGTCGCCCGGCACATGATCTTCAAGGATGTTCAGAAGATGCGGGTGGCCAGGCTCAAGCGGTTCATGGCGCACCCCCACTTCGACGACGAACTCGAGCTTCACCGCGTCGACTGCGCCAGCAGCCACGGGATGCTCGATAATTATGATTTCCTGAAAACACAAAGGGAGGTCTTTGCCGCCGAGCCGCTCATCCCGCCGCCGCTCATCAACGGGCGCGACCTGATCGCGCTCGGCTGGAAGCCGGGACCGGAGATCGGCGAAGTTCTCGAAGCGGTCGAAACCCGGCAGCTTGAAGGCTCGCTCGCCACCCGGGAAGAGGCGCTCGCATTCGTGCGGGAGCATTATCGCCAATGGCGCGGGAAGCGCCTTAAATAACGTGATCAGCTTAGTCTAATAAACCGCCCGGCCGCCGCTCAGGTCGTACGTGAAGGCCGTGGTAAAGCTGTTTTCCGGCGAGACGATGAATTCCGCCGTGGCGGCAAACTCCTCCAGCGTGCCGCACCGTTTGGTCGGAATCTTGTCGGTCATGTAGCGGACCTGTTCTTCAGGGAGCACTTCGACCAGCTTGGTCTGGACGACCGCCGGGGCGATGGCGTTGATGCGCACTCCTGTCTCGGCGTATTCCTTCCCCTGCACCTTGGTCATCCCGATGACGGCGGCCTTGCTGGTCGAGTAGGCGAGCATCCCGGCGTTGCCTTCCTTGCCGGAGATGGAGGCGACGTGGAGGACGCGGCCGTAGTTCTGCTCCAGCATCGACCCGATCACCGCTTGAAAAGTAATCAGGCTCCCCCGGAGGTTGATCTCCATCACCCGGTCGAAATCGGCGAGGTCGACTTGATGGGAGGGGGTGTTGGTCTTGCCGGTGATCCCCGCGCAGTTGACCAGGATGTCGATGTGACCGAACTCGGCGAGCAACTCCGCTGCCGCCGCTTGGACATCCCCGGGCCGGGTGACATCGACCTTCTGCGCACGGGCGTTTTCACCGAGAGCACAGGCGGCTTCCCGCACCTTCTCTTCCTGGTAGTCCCAAAGCGCCACGATGACGCCGCGCTGAACGAGGCGTCCCGCCAGGGCAAACCCGAGCCCGTCGGCTCCTCCGGTGATGACAGCGACCTGTCCCTTCCATTCTTTCGGTGTGTTCATAAAAAGAAAGGTTCCTTTCATAGAGCGTCGTTGGCCATTAATGAAGCCTTAATCGCGCAAAAAGAAGGGGAAATTGACGTTGGCACGCCGATTTTCCCTCGTGGTGCCGATCGCGGCCGGTACGGTTCGCTCTGGCAGGCGCACGGCTTTTTTGAGGAAAGGAAAACCAAGCGGTGCGGACGGTTCCGTTCCCTCCTTTCATTGAAGAACGCCGCTGCGCCGCCAAAGGAAATTATGGATATCAAGGTTGATCACGACGGACCCCAATGGCCGGTTGACCCGCGCTTTGCCCCTGTTGCGGCGTTTGGCCCCGACGGCCTCCCCGCGGCCCTTTCGCTCGATGGCGACGGGAAACTGCTCGTCGCCGGAAACGGTGGCGGCGGGGGTGGAGGCGGCGGCGCGGTGACCATCGCAGACGGGGCCGACCTGGCGCTCGGCGCGAAGGCCGACACCGCGGCAAGCGACGATACCGGGGCGTTCAGCCTCATCGCTCTCCAGAAGCGGGGGCTGACCCACCTCGCCGCCCTGCTGGAACGCTCCTTCGGCATGGCCGGAGGGGTCTATCTGGCCGACACCGCCCCGGCCACCGGCGCGTTTGGTGCGGTGAGCGCCCTGGAGGATCTGGTCGTCGCTTCGATGGATGCCCCCGACCTGGGCGGAACGCTCACCAACGTCCCGGTCCCTGCGGGAGCGACGATTTACGGGGCGATCAACGCCATCACCCTCGCCAGCGGCAAGGCGATCGCCTACCACCGCTGATCTTTCGCGTTCCGGGTAAGATTCCCGGCGGCGGGCGGATTTAAGAGGTGTTTTTCCCGGCAAAGCAGGCTATCTCAGAAGGGAAGGGGTCGCACCGCGCTCCCCTCTTTTTTCGATGAAGACGTTTTGCGATTACCATACCCACACCCCTCTTTGCCGCCACGCCGAAGGGTGGCCGGTCGACTATGCCCGTGTCGCTACGGAAAAAGGATTGGCGGAAATCGGTTTCGCCGACCATAGCCCGATGCCCGAGCCGTTTGACGACTGGCGGATGCTGCTGGAGGAACTCCCCCGTTACCTCGAAGCGGTGGAAGAGGCGCGCGCGGCGTTCCCGCAGTTGCCGATCCGCCTCGGGCTGGAGGTCGACTACCTCCCGGGGCAGGAGGCGTGGATCGAGAAACTGGCGACGCTCGCCGACTGGGATTACCTGATCGGCAGCGTTCATTACATTGCCCCGGGGTGGGAGGTCGATCACCCGAAGTTCATCTCGCGTTTTGAGGAACGCCCGGTGGCCGAAATCTGGGAAATGTATGGCACCGCCTATGAAGCGGCGATCCGCACCGGGCTTTTCGACTTCGTGGCGCATCCTGACCTGCCCAAAAAATTCGGCCACCGCCCCGAAGGCGACCTGCGCCGGTTTTACGACCCGGTCATCGCCGCACTGGCGGAAACCGGGACCGCTTTCGAGATCAACACCGCGGGCCTGCGCAAACCGGTCGGCGAGATCTACCCCGCGCCGCAGTTCCTGCAACTCGCGCGGGAAGCCGGGGTGCCGCTCCTGATCAATTCCGACGCCCATGCCCCCGAAGAGGTCGGCGCGGGGTTTGAGGTCGCCGCGCAGGCGGCGGTCGAGGCCGGTTTTACGGAACTGGTCCGTTTTGAAAAACGCCGCCGTTCCACCGTGCCGCTCGCGATCTGATTTTCACCATGAACGCAACCCGCCTTGCCGCCCGTGGTCGAATCGTGGAATGGGGCCCGACACGCCCCCGCCCGTTGATCATGGGGATCGTCAACCTTTCGATCGACTCTTTTTCCGGCGACGGGGTGGGGGACACCGGCTCCGCGCTGGCCCTTGCACGCCGCCAGGTGGAGGCGGGGGCGGACGTGATCGACATCGGCGCGGAAAGCGCGGGAACGCAGCGCGGCCCGATCAGCGAAGCCGAAGAGACCGCCGCGCTCCTCGCCTTTGTCACCCGTTTTGCGGAAGAAGCCGCCCAATGGCAACCGCGCGACGCCGGGCAACTTTTTCCGCCGCTTCTTTCGGTCAACACCTGGCGTCCCGCCGTGGTGCGCCCCGTGCTGGAGGCGGGGGGCGATCTGCTCAACGACATCGGCGGCCTGCCCGGCGATGAAAACGCGCGGGTCTGCGCGGAAACCGGCGCGGCGCTCCTGATCATGCACAGCGTCGGCGAGCCGAAGGTGCCGCACACGCACGTGACCTACCCCGATGTCCTGGAAACCGTCGACCGTTTTTTCGAAGAGAAACTGGCCCTCGCCGCCCGTGCCGGAGTGCCGCGCGACGCCACCGTGCTCGACCCGGGGATCGACTTCGCCAAACAGCGAGACGACAACCTCCGCCTCTACGCCCATCTGGAGAGCTTCCACCACTTCGGCCGCCCGCTCCTGCTGCCGGTTTCGCGCAAAACCGTGATCGGCGACATCCTCGGGCTTCCCGCCCCACAACGCGACGCCGGAACCATCGCCTGCGTCATGAGCGGACTGATCCACGGTGCGCACCTCTTCCGCGTCCACAACGTCCGCGCCGCTTGGGAGGCGCTCCGCGTTGGGAGCGCAGTGCTGGAATATCGCTGATCCATTCGGTATGGCGGGGATGACGGAAAACTGGTGCAAAATGGCGATTGATCCTTCGGACAGGATTTACGGGCTTTGGGACGAACTGGCGGACCTGCCGCTGGCGCAAACGCGCACCTCCATCAACCTGCTTTTCCGCCAGGTATCCGGATGGATCGGGGCGGATAACGCCTTCTGGGTGGGCGTGGTCCGGGTTCGGGCAGAGGAGCATGCCCGGGAGGATATCCTGTATGGCTGGCGTTTGCGCGCGGCGGAGCGCTGGCGTCCGCAGACGGAGGAGAACCAGGAATTTATCCGCAAGGTGCTGGCCCATATGGAGCGTGATCCGGGTATGAGCACACGCGAGGTGATCCGCCAGGCGGGGGCTTTCCGCACGTATCGTCTGCGCGATGGGTTCGTTGACTTCAAGGCCTTCAGCAAGACCCCCCAGTACGAGATGTATTTCAAGCAGGGCGGCATCACCGACCGCATCTGGTGCGTTTTCCCGGTGAACCAGGACGCGGAATCCCTCATCTGCTTTGACCGCATCCGCCGCCGCCGCCGCTTCACCCCGGAGCACGCGCAACTGGTGGCCCAGACCCTCCGCGGCATCAAGTGGTTCCACCGCCAGCTCCTGCTCAACCACGGCTTGCTGGTGGGCAAGACTCCGCTTTCCCCGGCCCACCGGCGTCTGCTCGCGCAGTTGCTCACCAACAAGGCGGAAAAAGAAATCGCCGATACCCTGGGTCTCAGCCCGGCCACCGTGCACAAGTACGTCACGGACATTTTCCGCAGCTTCAACGTCACCAACCGGCCGGGTCTCATGACCCTCTGGATGGGGGGGATCTGACGGGGACCCCTATCTATTTAGCAATATAGGCAGCCGGTTCGAATTCAGGCAATCTCTCCTCCGATTTTTACCTCCTCCATTGCCCAACCGGCGATGGGAACGGAAAGGAGATTCTGTGCCCGTGCTTAATACTACGTTTTGTCTGCGAAACCTTCTGACTTGGAGTGCCCTGGCACTCACCGTTATCTGTGCCCTTACCCCGTCGGCCCGAGCGGATCGCTTGGTTACCAGCACAGAAATCCAGAACGGAGGCACCCTCACGATTGTCCCTGGGTTTGGCCTTGGCGCCTTGGTCGTCAGCGGGGATCCGGAGAACTCAGCCGCGCTCACGATGACCAATGGCGCGGTGTCGAACTATGCCAATAAATTGACCTCCGTGGTGGTTGGCAATTTGAACGGCGAGGCGGGTTCATTGCTCATCGAAGATGCCAGCGTGGTGTCCACGGTCGGGGCTCCATTTTACCCCATAGGCACCTATGGCTCGGTGTCGGTGTACCACGGGGGCAGTTATATTGGATTGAACACCGGCTCTACCGGGCAAGCCACGGTGACGGGGGCAGGTTCACAATGGAATACCGCCCAAGTCCTCACCGTAGGCTTCAGCGGATCGGGCACCTTGGAGGTAAGCAGTGGAGGCAGTGTAAGCAGCAACTCTTACATCATTGGCAGGCAGGATGGCTCCACGGGTTCCATTACCGTCACGGGAGCTGGTTCCTCAATGACCGGCGGTGATTTGGGCTACTTTGACGTGGGTAGCAGGGGAGATGGGACGCTCAATATCCGGAATGGCGGCACCGTGCGCAACGCCATAGCCACGGTAGGCGACCAAGGGGGTACCGGCACCGTTTCTGTCACCGGTACCGGATCACAGTGGATCAATACCCGTGATTTGTATCTAGGCGGTGACAATAGTGTCGCCGACGAAACGGCCAGCGGTTCGGTGACCGTAGGGAACGGTGGTTTGGTGCAGGTGAGCGGTACTACCCTGGTTCACGAGGGCGGAGAGATCATCCTCAACAGCGATGGCACCCTGGAAACCGAAAGCCTGACGGCCGACGGCCCAGGCGATGTGGAGTTCAATGGGGGCGAACTGCGCTTGACCGGCGGCACGCTCAATCTGAACGGCGACGTCGCGATCATCAGCGGCTCCACCCTTTCCGGAGTGGGGACTGTGGAGGGCAACGTCAAGAATGTCGAGGGGACCGTGGGCCCTGGGCAGTCCCCGGGCGTGCTGGCCATCACGGGTGATTTCACGCAGTCGGAACCCGGCATCCTCGATATCGGAATCGCCGGGCTGCTGGCCGGGGCGGAGTACGATGTGCTGGACGTAAGCGGCACCGTGACGCTGGACGGGGTGATCCGCGTGAGCCTGGATGGCTACGCCCCGGTGTGGGGCGATTCCTTCCAGATTTTGGAGTTCGGCTCCCTGGTGGACAACGGCTTCAGCTTCGACCTCAGTTCCGCCCTTCTGGACGATGGGTTATCCTGGAACACCGATGAGTTTTTCAGCAGCGGCACTCTGGCCGTTGTTCCTGAACCCAGCCCGGCCTCGCTCCTGGCGGGCACGCTCCTGGCGGGCACGCTGCTCAGCCTGCTGGCCCGCCGCTCCCGGCGCGCCTGAAACTTGGCAAAAGCTTCTTTTTGCTGTAGGGGAAGGGTATGGCCCGTCCACCTGCCTCCAATCCACCGGCTCCGCACAGCGGAAAGCTCAGCGCCCATCACCGCGAAGGGGTGACGGAAAGCGTGGAGGATTACCTGGAATGCATCTCCGTGCTGCTCAAGCGCAACGGGCGGGTTTCCGTCTCGGACGTGGCCGAATCGCTCAACCTCGTCCGCCCGAGCGTTTCCTTGATGATCAAACGGCTCGACGACCTCGGCTACCTCAAACGCCAGCCGTACCGCGGCTTTGTATTGACCGAGAAGGGGCGCGAGGTCGCGGAATCGATCGAAACGCGGCATGAAGTCCTGACCGAGCTTTTTACCCTGATCGGGCTCGACCCGGCCACGCACGAAAACGACATCGAGGGGCTTGAACACCATATCAGCGACCCGGTCCTCTCCGGGCTGGAGGCGTTGATCGACCACCTCAAACGCCACCCGATGTAAACCAAACCGGCTCCCCCTCCACGATGGGAAAGGGAGCCGGTTGAAAAAAACGTCGGAACGTTATTCTTACCTTAAACCAGCGAAACCGGCTTCCCGGTCTCGGCGCTTTCATTCGCCGCTTCGAGGAAACGGATCACTTCGACTGATTCTTCAAACGGGATCGGCGTCTTGCCGGTCTGGAAGAAGGGGAGGATTTTCTCGAGCAGGCTGGCATAGTACGGCTTGGGCGAAGCCGAAACGTCGAACCAGGTGCTTTTGGTTTCGCGGTGGATGGTCCCGCCGAAGGTGTGGGCTCCGCTCCGGTTGCCGCGAACGGTGCCGAAGCGCCCGTCCGCCCAGCGGCCCAGCGCGATGTCCTGCGCCCCTTCGCGCTTGGCGGTGACTTCGACACACCCGGCTCCCAGCGTGGCGTAGAGCATTTCCACGAAGTGAATCCCGTACCAGAAGTAACCGGGCAGCTTGTCCTGAAATGCCATGGGGCCGTAGAAATCGCCCCCGGTAACCGCGCCCGCTTCCTCGTTTGCCAGCGCTTCGGTAAACGGCACGGCGTAACGGATCGCCGAGGCGGTCATCACAGGGGTGCCGTGTTGGGCGGCGAGATCGGCGATCGCGCGCGCTTCGGCAGACGAGGCGGTCAACGGCTTGTCGATGAAGACCGGCAGGCCCCAGTCTGCGACTTCGCGGAACTGTTCCAGGTGGACGCGGCCATCGACCGACTCCAGAAGGATCGCGTCGCATTCGCCGCGGAGTTGGGAGATGCAGTCGACGATCTTCACCCCGTGCTCGTCGCGCAGTTCGGTGGTGAATTTCTCGACCCGGTTGATGCTGACGTCAAAATCCGGCGACCCGCCCGGGAAGGCGGCGACGACCCGGGCTCCGGGGACGTGATGCGGCGCGCTGGCGTCGTGAAGGAGTTTGGAAAAGGCCGAGACGTGCGAAGTGTCCAGCCCGACCATGGCTAGGCGTAATTGGCTCATACGATGGAAATGGGAGGTTTTAGTTGCGGGCGTTCTGATGGGCGAGTTCGGTCACGCGGACCACTTCGGCGGCGCTTTCCGGCGTCACGACCTGTGGCGCGCCATGAACCAGCACGTCGTAGATGTTTTCGTGGAACGGCTTGGTGGTCGTTTCGGGGATCTTGATCTCCTTTTCTTCCCACGGAAGCTCTTCGCGGAGGTACTTGCGATCCGGCGCGGCGGTATCGAGCACCGAAAGCGGCGTCGCCTTGGCCGGGTTGTAGTAGCGCAGCTTGCTGGTCGTGCCGTCGCTCTGGAGCGTGCCGTACTTGCCGCAGATGGTCCATTTCGGCAGGCCGAGCGCGATCGCGGAGGAGACCACGATGTCCGCGGTCGGGCCGTCCTGGGTGCGGAGCACGAGGTGGACGTGATCTTCAGCGTCCCCGGCGTCCTTGATGTTGCGCAGGTCGGAGTAGAGATCGCTCACCGGCGAGCCGAGCAGCGGGAGGACGATGCTCAACATGTGCGGGCAGGTGTTGTTGAGCGCGCCCCCGCCGTTCTTGCGCAGCGTCTGCCAGTCCCAGCGGCGGGCATAGTTGCCCCAGACGGCGCGAATGTGGAAGAGCGGTCCGAGAATGCCGCTCTTGATGACTTCCTGAAGGTGCGGGAGTTCGCCGCGGTGGAGGTGGGAATGGTTGACGAAGAGCTTCAGGTTGAGCTTTTTGGCGAGTTCCACCAGTTCATTGGCTTCGCACGCGGTCATGGCGATCGGTTTTTCCAGAATGCAGTGGCGGCCGGAGTTGAGGACCTTCAGCGCGTCATTGTAGTGCATGGCTGAAGGGGTGGCGATGACGACGGCCGTGGCGGAGGTCGCCTTGAGCAGTTCGTCGATATTGTTGTACTGTTCGCAGCCGGTCAGGTCGGCGGCTTCCTTGCAACGTTCGGCAACCGGGTCGGCCACGCCGACGATCTTGAAGCCGGGAAGCTTCAGGAAAGGTTGCAGGTGAAGGTGCCAACCGGCGCGGCCAAGGCCGACGATCGCTACGGGGATGGGTGTATGGGTGGGTTCGCTCATGGATTGTTGGGTTTGGAGTTTGGACTGTTTTGGCGGGGAAGAGAGTGGCTCGGCGCTCGCAAAAGCCGTGCGGGAATGGCGGAGCAGGAGGTCGTTTTCCGCGCTCCGGGTGGTCGATCCGATCGAAAAGGCAACGGCTTCGTAGCGGCCGGGCTGGTCCTGACCGCCGGAAGCGATCCGCGCGAAGAGCATCTCCAGCAGCCGCGCGCCGATCTCCTCGAGCGGATGGACCATGGTGGTGATCGCCGGAAAGGCCGAGGGGAGGAACCCGTTCTGGCTT
>DATMFV010000123.1:0-47515 GCA_035555975.1 Chthoniobacteraceae bacterium | reverse complement strand
TTCAAATTTCGGGCGCTTTTCCGATTCTCCGGCGTTGCTCGTTGCGGTCGGTATCTTAGGATACCGCCCTTACTCGCGCCTTGGAGAATACGAAAAATCACCTCGAACTTTTTCAAGGAACTAACCTAACACGACACTAGTCCCAACTCCCAACTAACCGGCCTGGTGCGCCTCCACCACGGCGAGCGCCTTGGCGTAGGAACACTGGAGCAGGTAATGGTTGAGCTTGGGCGGCGCACCGGGCGGGATTTGGGTGCGCATCTCGGCCAGCTCGAGGGAGACCCTCTTGAGCGCTTCGAGGTGAGCGGCGGGATCGCGGTCGCGCCATGCATGGTCGGCGATGATGTCGAGGCGCTCCTGAAGCGCTGCGGCGAGGGTCTGGTAAAATGAAGTCGAAGTCATCGGCACGGGAAAAAAGAGTGGCTGCGGAGCGGTTTCGCCCTTTTTGGACAAGGCAAACCGTTCCGTCAACAACGGGATCGCAACGGGACCCGGGAGAAGGCGACCCGGTCGCGCCGGAAGACGTTTAAGAAATCGGACGCGCGGAAATCGCCTCCGCTTCAGCGCGGAGCTGCGTTTCGGCCTCCAGCCAGTCGCTGTTGGCGTCGCCGGGCAGCCCTCTTTGTTGCCGGTGTTCGGCAAGGTAGTAGGCGCGAAGGGCGATCTGCTCCGCCCCGATCGCGTGGCCGTCGTGATTGGCCGGCGGTGTTGCCGTCCGTTTTCTCGACGGGGCGCGTTTGCGGGGCGTCGCTGCCGCTGCGCCGGTCGCGGCAGCGGGGATCGCCCCCCCGGAGGCGGCGTCATGGCTGCCGTTGCCCGCAAGGGGCGCTTGCGCATCACGGGTTGCCGTCGTCGCCTTGCGTTTGGAGGCGGCGGTGGTCGAACGGCCGCTTTTCTTGGTTTTGGTGGTCGCTTTTTTTTGCATCTTCTTGGGTGTGGTTGAAAAAGGAGAAAACCGGTGAAGCACCGGCAGGCGTATCCGGGAGGGTGTTCGTCTGCCATCCGCTCTTTGCTCGTCTCAAATCATCCGAGGTCATCTGATTTCTGTCATTTTCCTTCTCTTTCGCGAAAACGCGGTGCAAAGCTCGTTTTTTCTTTACCATTCCATGGCCAAAAAGGCGATACCTTCTTGGTATTTAACAGATATTAAGGTAACTTTCAAAGCATGATGACGCCGTTTCTTACCCGTTGGTTGGTGACCACGCTGGCGGTCTTGCTTGTCAGCCAGATTCCCGGCATCGGGATCGGGGCCGACGGTCTCGGGGCCCTGCTGCTGGCAGGTCTGCTCCTCGGCTTTTTCAACGCCTTTGTCCGGCCGTTGCTGCTTCTTTTGAGCCTGCCGTTGATCCTTTTTACGATGGGGCTCTTCATCTTCGTCATCAATGCCATCCTGCTCTATGCCGTGGCGATCGTCCCCGGCTTCCGTGTTGAGAGCTTCGGTTCCGCCCTGCTGGGATCGATCCTGATCAGCCTGGTTTCCTGGGTCATCAGCATCTTTTTCCGCGGAAGCGACGGGCGGGTGAGGGTGATCACCCACCACTCCGACATCAAAAAGGCGCAGGGCCGCGTGATCGAATAGGGAGTTGCCGACGATGAGCGAGCCAGTACACGATGGGCCGGGCCGTCTTCAGGCACCGGTCAAGGTGAAGATTTGCGGCATCACCACCCCCGGGGATGCCGTGGCGGCGATCGAAGCCGGGGCGGACGCACTCGGTTTCAACGGGTTTCGCGGTTCGAAGCGATGGATCGACCTGCACCGGGCCTCGGAATGGATCGCGCAACTCCCGCCGCTGGTGACACGGGTGGCGGTTCTGGTCAACCCGACCCTTGAAGAGGCCGAGGCGGTGCTCGCCCTGCCGGGGATCGACCTTCTCCAGTTTCACGGCGACGAAACGCCCGACCTCTGCGACCGTTTCGCAGAAAAGGGCTACCTTCGCGCCTTTGCCGCGCGGGACAGGGCGGTGTGCCAGGAGATCGCGCGTTACCGGACCCGCTGTGTGCTGCTCGACGCCTTTGTCCCCGGGGCCTATGGCGGGACGGGGCAGTTGATCAACCTCGAACTGGCGGCGGAAGTGGTCCGCGACCATCGCGGGAGGTTTGTTTTTCTTTCCGGCGGGCTGCAACCGGAGAATGTCGCCGAAGCCGTGGCGGCGGTGCGCCCCTACGCGGTCGATGTCGCCAGCGGCGTCGAGTCCGCGCCGGGCCGCAAGGATCGGGAGCGGATGCGCGCCTTCATCGCCGCCGCCAAGGGGGCCTGAGGAAGCCTTTTACAGGGCGCGGAGAATTAAAACACAAACCGTTCGACGGGTTGGATCGGTTCCTGCTATCTAAGGGAATCGCTGACCGGAGCCTCATGGACCACCCGCAGTTTCCGGCGACTTTTGGTTTAAGTCGCGCGGTCGCTGGCGGGGAAGTTCGCGGAGCCGTCGGTCGGCAAAGTTGGTTTTAACCACAACCTCCACCGTGAAAGTTTTTCGTCAACCGCGTTTCTTCCACCCCGCAGCCACCGGCCTCCCGGCCGGTGGGGGGAGGAGAGCCGGTTCGTCGGAAAAAAATTCCTCCCTTTTCAGGTTCTTTACGCTATAAGCCAGAGAAGAGAGACCCCCTAACCCGTTCCACACGTTTATGCGCCATCCGTTCGTTTACCTTTGTTCTGTTCTCTCGGTTGTTTCCATTGCAGGAGCACAGGATGCCGTTGTCGATCCGGCAGCCGACGCCGCCCAGGCAGCGCCGACGCCGATCGCCATCGAAGCCCCGGCCGACCAACCTTCGCCGATTGAACCGGTGATCGACACCTTCAGGCAGGTCGACGAGCTTTCCCAGTCGGTCTCCGGCACGGTCGACCAGCCGATTTCCGGACCGGTCCCGGCAATTCCCGGCACGGTGGCTCCCCCTTCGGCCACCCCTGCCACCACCCTTTCAACCACCACCACGGCTGCGGGCCGGATCGTCAACGAGTTCCAGAACGAGGATGTCGGCGCGGTGATCCGCCTTCTCGCGCGGCAGGCGGGGGTGAACGTGGTGGTGAGCGACCAGGTGGTCGGCACGATCACCATGCGGCTCGAAAACCTGACGCCGATGGAGGCGCTGCGGGTCGTGGTCACCGCCAAGGGGCTGCTCCTCGACCAGCAGGAAAGCGTCTTTTACATCAAGACCGCCGCTGAACGGCAGAAGGAGCCGACCATCAGCGGCCACTACACCTTCAGCTACGCCAAGGCGGACGAAGTGCGCGCCCTGCTGGCGACGCAGATCCAGTCCGGGGTCGCCCCGCAGGTCGACATCCGCACCAACACGATCTATTACCGTGACTTCAAGTCGAACCTGGAAAACGTCGAGCTTTTCCTGGAATCGATCGACCGCCCGACCCAGCAGGTGATGATTGAAGCGCGCCTGGTCGAGGTGAACGCCAATCCGCGCCAGAGCTACGGCATCAACTGGGGCGGCGTCGTCGGGAATTCCTCCACTCCGCAGACCTTCACCTACGGCGGCTTGAACAACGTTGACATCCCGGGCCTCGACGGCGGGACAACCGCAACCTTGGGCGATCTTCTCTACAGAACGAACGGGCAGGATGCGTGGAAGACCGTTTATGGCCAGTTCGCCATTCTTTCAGTGCCGCAGATGACGGCCACCTTGCGGTTCCTGAACGAGGATGCCGACGCGGAGTTCCTTGCCAACCCGCGTGTCGTGACCGCCAACAACCTCGAAGCGCGGATCGAGATCACCCGCAACCAGCCGGTGCCGCAGCTCAACTTCAACGAACAGACGGCGACGGCGGTTTTCGGCGGGTTTGAAGACAAGACCTTCGGCAACGAACTGGTCGTCCGCCCGACCATCAACAAGGACGATTACGTCACCATGCTGGTCAAGCCGAAGATCAGCAACAAGGTCGGCGATGCCCGGTTTGAACTCGCCGGGGCGCAGGTCGCCAGCCCGATCATCGACACCCGTGCGCTGGAGTCGACCGTCCTGATCCGCAGCGGCGACACCCTCGCGATCGGCGGTCTTCTTCAGGATGAAACGAGCAAGAACCGCAACAAGGTGCCTTTCCTGGGAGATATCCCGATCCTCGGCTACGCCTTTCAGGAACGGACCAACGCCCGGACCAAGCGCAACCTGCTGGTCTTCGTGACGCCGACCATCGTCAGGCAGGGGTATGGCACCGGGCTGGAAGATCAGGTCTCCGGGCTCAAGAGCAGCGGCGAAGAATACGCCGACCCGAACGGCTGGCGCAACAACGCGCGGGGGGCCATCCGGCTCGTGCCGACTTCCAACCGGCCGGTCTCCGCCGATTATCCCAAGCCGGGCATGGCCCCCGAACCGGCGAAAGCGGGGAATTACAAGGTTTCCGCCCCGGGCCGGGAACGCTAACAGAAGACTGGAGTTTTTCGCGGAGCTTCGATAAAAAGCACTCAATGAAGTCATTAAAGATCGCTGTTCTCTCAGGTGATGGGATTGGGCCGGAAGTCATGGCGCAGGGCCTGCGGGTTCTCGCCGCCGCCGGAAAGAAGTTCGGGTTTGAAACGCAACTCACCGAGAGCCGCGTGGGTGGCATCGCCATCGACCACGACGGGCATGCCCTGCCGCCGGAAACCATTTCGGCGTGTGAAGCGGCGGATGCGATCTACTTCGGTTCGGTCGGCGGTCCCAAGTGGGAATCGCTTCCGCCCGACCAGCAGCCGGAGCGGGCGGCGCTCCTGCCGTTGCGCAAGCACTTCGGTCTTTTCGCCAATCTCCGCCCGGCGCTCTGCTTCCCTGCGTTGACCCACGCTTCGCCGGTCAAGGAGTCGATCGTCGCCGGCGGCTTTGATGTGCTTTGCGTCCGTGAACTGACCGGGGGGCTCTATTTCGGCCAGCCCAAGCACCGCAGCCAGGAAAACGGCGAGTGGGTCGCGGTCGATACCATGGTTTATCGCAAAAGTGAGATTGAGCGGATCGCCCATGTCGCTTTCAAGTCGGCGATGGGACGCGGCAAGCGGCTGACCTCGATCGACAAGGCCAACGTCCTCGAAAACGGGGTGCTCTGGCGGCAGACGGTGGTGGAAATGGCGAAGGAGTATCCGGAAGTCAAGGTCGATCACCTCTATGTCGACAATGCGGCGATGCAGTTGATCCGCAACCCGCGCGGTTTCGATGTGGTGCTGGCGGAAAACCTCTTCGGCGATATTCTGAGCGATGAAATGGCGATGATCGCCGGTTCGCTCGGGATGCTGCCGAGCGCAAGCCTCGGCGTGCGCGAGACGCCGCACGGTCGCTTCGGTCTCTACGAACCGAGCGGCGGCACCGCCCCCGACATCGCCGGAAAGGGAATCGCCAATCCGATCGCGCAGATCCTTTCAGGCGCGATGATGCTGCGTTACTCCTTTGGCGAAACCGAAGCTGCGGACGCCATCGACCGCGCCGTTCGCACGGTGATCGATCAGGGCCTGCGCACCGGCGACATCTACAGTGAAGGAACGCAGCGGGTCGGCACGGCGGAAATGGGCGACGCGGTTCTGGCGGCACTCTAATCGGAGAAAATCTTTATGGCAGAGAATATCGACTTTGAACCCGGCCGCAGGCGAGGCTGGCGGCAGGCGGGTCGCCTTTCTCTCCTGACGCTCGGGCTGGCGCTTCCGCTTCTGCTGACATCGTGCAAAACGACGGAGGAAAAGGAGAAGGACCAGATCGCCGCCCCGACCGGTTCCCTCCGCGACCAGAGCGGCGATGTCTCCTTTCAGGGGTTTGTCTCCCGGTTGCGCAAGGCGGCTTCCAAACGTGATGTCGAGATGATGGCGAACATGATGACGCCTGACTTCGGCTACAGTTGGGAGCCGGGCGGGGAGGGACCGGGCGTCTTCCGGTATTGGGACAAGAACAATCTCTGGCCGGAGTTGAACCTGATCCTGCGCGAGAGTTTCGTCCTCAGCGGCGACTTCATGGTGGCACCGCCCCAGGTGGCGACCGATCCCGACTACCACGGCTACCGCGCCGGGTTGCGGATGGTCAATGGTTCGTGGCGGTTTGCCTATTTTGTGTCAGCCCCGCCCGACCAGGCGGACCCATGAGCGGGCCGGGGTCAACCGGCTGGTCTGCCGATCCGATCGAATGCGGATTGCCGCACCGTCCCCCGTTTGTCTTTGTCGACCGGGTGACGGTGCTGGAAGCGGGGAAGCGGGCTTGCGGGACGAAATGTTTTTCGCCGGAGGAACCGTTCTTTCAGGGGCACTTTCCGGGGGACCCGCTGGTGCCGGGGGTGATCCTGAGCGAAGCGCTGGCGCAGGTGGCCGGTCTGGTGGTGCAACGGCCCGGGCTGCGGCTGGCCGCGATCCGTTCCATGAAATTCCTTGCTCCGGTGCGGCCCGGGGAGACGATCGAACTCGCGGCGGAACAGACGGGAACCCGTCGCGGCGAAAGCGGCGCACTCTGGCTTTTTTCGGCGGTCGCGACGGTCGGGGGGAGGCCGGTGGCCGAAGGGATGCTTGTCCTCGCCGAAGGGTGAGGCGGGGCGGTTCCCCGCGGGGTTACAATTCGTGCGCGTTGGCGAACTGTGCCAGCACCGGGTCGTGCCGGGTCGGCTGAAGGTATGGCATCACCCGGCCAAAGATCGGGTTGATGACCGGGGAGAGATGCCGCGCCCAGAGGTCGAGCGGGGCGAGATCGAGCCGCAGGTGGAGCTTGGGATCGTAGTTGAGCGGCCCGGTCGCATAACGTTGGAGCCGTTGTTCGAAGGCCCACGAAACCAGGTCGCGCCAGGTGATGAAGTAGAGGTGGAGGTCGAGGGCGACCGCGTAATCAAGCCCGAGGTTGAGGTCGTAGAGCGTCCCGTCGTGTACCATGCAGAGTGCGAAGGCGACGATGCGCCCGTCCAGGCGCCAGAGAAAAAAGCGGACGCGATCAGGCATCTGCCGCCCGAGTTCCGAAAGGTAGGCGGGGGTGAGTTCCTCGAACTTGAGGTGGGAGCGGTGGTGCGTCTGAAGGTAGAGGGCGTGGATCTCCGCGGCAAAGGGGGTGGCGTCGACGATCACCTCCATCTCCAGCCGCCCGTGGCGTTCGCTGTCGCGGAACTTGCGGCGCAACCCCTTGCGGTAGATCCGGCTGAGGCGCTGGCCCATGTAGTCGTCGAAATCGTCAAACCCGAGCGCCATCGTCGCCCCCGGCATGCTCGGCGCGCGGCAGTAACCGCGTGTCAGGAGCGGGGTGAGCGCTTCGCGGCAGGTCGCGGGGAAGTCCTTGAAAAGGATCATTTTCGCGCGAACCTGTCGCGCATATTTCTCCACCACTTCGCTCAACGCTTCCACAGCCCACGGTTCGGCGGAGTCGAGCTGGCCTTCGCCCGCCGTGCAGCCGACCATGAGGATCTTGAGTTTTAAGGCCCGGGGAAAAAACGAGCGGAGTTTTTCGACCGGTTGCCGCAGCGCCATGGGAAGACCGGCGGTGATGTCCTGGTCGACCAGAAAAAACGGCTGGATGGCGAGCGCCCCGGTTTCAGCCTCCTCCAGAAGGGCGTACCGGTAGTCAAACCCGTCAGTCAGCGTCGCTTCGAGCACGGCATGGTAGCGATGATCCTGGCACCGGCCCGCGAGCAGGCGGAAGCGGAGCGGTTCCGGCAGGTCGCCGATCGAGAGGAACACCGCTGCCCGCCCGTGGCGGGTCGGCAGGATGGTGGCGGAGCGGGGAAGGGTCTCCCACGAAAGGGCGGGCGTCACGGGAAGCGTCGTCGTCTCTGAAATCATTCGATGGCGACGCGCAGTCTGTCGGACTTCGACCGTTTGAGCGAGGGAAATGAAGGGAAAGGGCTTTTTCCTTCCGCCTTATGGGGTGCTCAACGGAGTCAGTTGCGTCGTCCCGTCGGTTTCCTCCGGCGTGGAATCCGGCGCGGGCGGCGTGGAGGGGAGAGCGGGGGGATAGTCTCCCCGGATGACGAGCCCGATTTCGGCCAGGCTGTCGTGCAGCAGTTTCTGGCGGCCCGGCCCGAACAACTGCTCGGCGGAGAGGATGATCCGCCGGCCGGTCAGGAGGTCGGCATTGTAGAGGGCGATGGCGGCCGAGCCGTACAGCATGAACGGGGTCGGCGTCGGTTGCCGGAGCTGGTCGAGCCACGGAAGCGCATCCTTCAGGTTCTTCTGGGCGAGGTGGGTGAGGAGGATCTTGTACCGGATCAGGTCGCTGTTGGGAAATTCCTTGAGCAGTTTTTCATACGCTTCCCGCCCCTGATCGAACTGGTGGTCGAGCAGGAGCAACTCCGCGAGGTTGTATTTGGGAACAAAGGCGTCGGGCGATTTTTCGAGGAGTTTCTTGTAGATGGCGCGCGCTTCGTCGAGCTTGCCGCTTTCGGCGTAAATCCCGGCCCGGGCGCTTACAACGACTTCATGGTCCGGCGCGATCGCCTCCGCCTTGTCGAGCACTTCGGAGGCTTCCTCAAAACGGCGGGCGTCAAAGAGTTTGCTGAATTCGGTGAGCAGCGGCTTGAGCTGTTCGGCAACGGGGTCGACCGTCGCGGTCGGTTCAGCCTCTGCGGCGGGAGGCGTCGGCGACGCGGTTTCCTCCGCCCGGCCGGTCAGGAGCGGACAGGCGGCGAGAGCCAGCCAGATGTACCAATGACGACGTGAAAAACGGGGGCGAAGGCGGGGGTGGTCGTGGATCAAAGGGAGAGAAGGTTGTTGGAGCTTGACCTTCGGTGAATTTCCGGCGCGGGTCAAGTCCCGCAGAACGCTTCAGGCCGGATCGGTTGGCGGCGTTGCCGGGTAATGATAATTCTTCGGGAGGGTGAACGCGTCCTTGATCAGACCCAGCGAAACGGCTTCGCCGTTGATGACGATCTCCACCACGTCGAAACGGAAAAGGATGGAGGGGTAGCCGAGCATCCGCAGCCAGGCGAACGCACCGGTGATGATCCGCTGCCGCTGCGGGGCGGTGACGGTTTCCAGCGGGGTGCCGTAGTCGACGGAATGGCGGGTCTTGACCTCCACGAAGACCAGCGTCTCGCCGTCGCGGCAGACGAGGTCGATTTCCCCGCCTTCAATGGAAAAAGCGTCCGGGCGGAAGTTCCGGTAAAGCACCTTGTACCCTTCCCGGCGCAACGCCCGCGCGGCCAGCCGTTCCCCCCGTCGCCCGAGATCGTGTCGCGGATCGCCGCCTTTAGTCGAAATCGAAGCGAAGCTGCCGAACCGGAGAAAACGAGCGGCGATGGATCGGAGAAGGCCCATGGCGGTCGATCATATCAAGGTGAAGCTTCGTCCCATAGCCTTTATGTCGGGCGAAGTGGTAGCCGGGGTAAAGCGCGTCCATCTCGACCATCAACCGGTCGCGGGTCACCTTGGCGAAGATGCTCGCCGCCGCGATGGAGTAGCTCAACCCGTCGCCGCCGACCAGCGCGGTCTGTTCGACCGGGAACGGGTGGACCGGGCAGCCGTCGATCAGGACATGCCCCGGGCAGACCGGCAGCCCTGCCACGGCGCGGCGCATTGCTTCATGCGTTGCGCGGAGGATGTTCAGGCGGTCGACCTCTTCGGCGTCGACAATGGCGACCGCCCAGTGAAGCCCCGGGAGCGCCGTCAACTCCTCGTAAAGCGTTTCCCTCACCGCCGGGGAGAGCTGCTTGGAGTCGGTCAAAAGCGGGTGGGAAAACCGCACCGGCAGGATGACCGCCGCCGCAACCACCGGCCCGGCGAGGGGACCCCGCCCGGCTTCGTCGATCCCGGCGATGACCAGTTCCGGCGGTTTGGAGCGCGTGGGGCTTCCCCGCGATCCCGAAACGACGAAATCCCCCTCTCCAGCCTGAAGAGGGGGGAGCGCCTCCGCAGCCCGGGCCGCCTTTCTTGCCTGTGCGCGCAACCGGCGCTCATGCAAAAAGGAACAGCCCATTTTTGCGGGAGGCTTTTTAAGGTCAGCTTAGTTGTGAGCCTTTTCGCGAACCGCCATCGCCTGCTTGCCCTTGCGGTAGCGCAGGTAGTTGAGCTTGGCGCGACGGGCCACACCGGCCTTTTCCACTTCGATCTTGGCCACGCGCGGCGAATGAATCGGGAAAACGCGTTCCACCCCTTCGCCGTACGAAATCCGGCGAACCGTGCAGGTGGCGTTGATGCCGGTGCCGCCCCGGCCGATCACAATGCCGGTGAAAATCTGGATACGCTCCTTATCGCCTTCGACCACGCGGGTGTGCACCCGGACACTGTCGCCTACTTTAAAGGGAGCGAGGTCGCTCTTCAATTGTTCCTGTTCAATCTTCTGGATGATGTTCATGGTCGTGGCCTTCTTCAAATGGAAAAGAGCCCGGTTATTTAACCTTTTTTAGCGACAAGGCAAACCTTATTCGCCACCTTTTTTCTTTTTGCCATGTCTGACGCCGAACTGCCCGAAAAGACCCCCTCCCACCCCCCTGCCGGAGAGGAGCCGCCGCTCATCGACCTCCATAGCGACGCCTATTTCATGGGGGAGGCGCTCCGGCAGGCGCTCCGGGCATACGCCGCAGAGGAGGTGCCGGTCGGCGCGGTCATCACGCACAAGGGGCGGATCATCGCCCGCGCCTTCAACCAGGTCGAGACACTCAAGGACGCCACCGCGCACGCCGAGATGCTCGCCATCACGCAGGCGGAGAGTGTCATGGGCGACTGGCGGCTCAACGAATGCGAACTCTACGTCACCAAGGAGCCGTGCCCGATGTGCGCCGGGGCGATTGTCCATGTCCGCTTTTCGCGGATCATTTTTGGTTGCGGCGATCCCAAGGGAGGCGGCGCGGGGGGGCTTTTCAACATTGTCCAGCACCCTTCGCTCAACCACCGGTGCGAGATCACGCACGGCGTCCGGGGCGAAGAATGCCGCAATCTCCTCCGGAGCTTCTTTCTGGAGCGCCGCACGCGGCCGGCCGCCGGGGAGGGGAAACCGCCTCTTTTTCCCTGAAATTTTATCGCGACAATCCGCCGCGACCTCGGCTACCATCGCCCGCATCATGTTTGAGGGAGCCCATACGGCACTTGTCACGCCATTCCGGAACGACCGCTTTGATGAGGCGGCTTTTGAGCTGCTCATCGAGAGCCAGGTCAAAAACAACATCAGCGGCATCGTTCCCGTGGGGACGACCGGCGAATCGCCGACGCTCACCCACGAAGAGCACGCCCGCGTCATTGAACTCGCCGTTCAAAGCGCCAAGGGGCGTTGCAAGGTGATCGCCGGCACCGGTTCGAACTCCACGGCGGAAGCGATCTCGCTCACCGTCGACGCCGAAAAGGCGGGGGCCGACGCCGCGCTCCTCGTGGTTCCCTATTACAACAAGCCGACGCAGGAGGGGCTCTTCCAGCACTACCGCGCGATCGCGCAGGCGACCAAGCTGCCGCTGATCCTCTACAGCATCCCCGGGCGCGCGGGGATCGAAGTCGCCGTGCCGACGGTGGCCCGGCTCGCCGAAGCGTGCCCGAACATCGTCGCCATCAAGGAAGCGGGGGGGAGCGTCGACCGCGTCAGCCAGCTTCGCCAGGCGCTTCCCGAATCGTTTGAAATTTTGAGCGGCGACGACGCGCTCACGCTGCCCTTCATGTCGGTCGGGGCGGTCGGGGTGATCAGCGTCGCCTCCAACATCATCCCGGGGGAAGTCAGCGAACTGGTCCGCACGGCGCTGGAGGGAGACTACGCCAGGGCGCGCACCCTCCACGAACAGTGGTACCCGCTCTTCCGCGATCTTTTCATCGAAGCCAACCCGGGGCCGATCAAGGCCGCGCTCGCCTGGCAGGGGAGCATCTCCCCCGAAGTGCGCCTCCCGCTCTCCGGCTTGACCCCGCAGAATGCCGAAACGCTTCGCGCGACGCTCACCCGGCTGGCGCTTCTCGCCTACGAATAAGGAAAAATACTCCATGAGCCAACCTCTGAAACTTCTCGTCAACGGCGCCAGGGGCCGGATGGGCGAAGCCGTCATCGCCGCCGCCAACAATGAACCGGAAGTCGTGGTCGCCGCGACCGTCGACGCCGGGGACGACTTCGACGCCGCGCTGGGCGGGGTCGATGCGGTGATCGACTTCAGCAACTATTTTCTGACCGACACCATCGCGGCCGCGTGCGCCCGTGAAGGCAAGCGGCTGATCATCGGAACCACCGGCCAGCAGAACGACCAGATCGCCGCCGTCCGCGAAGCTGCGAAGGCGGTCCCCATTGTCTTTGCGCCCAACTTCAGCGTCGGCGTCAACACCCTCTTCTGGCTGACCCGCAAGGCGGCTGAAATTCTCGGGCCGGGGTTTGACCTCGAAGTGGTCGAAATGCACCACCGGCACAAGAAGGACGCGCCGAGCGGCACCGCCAAACGGCTTGCGCAGATTCTCGCCGAAGCCCGCAATCTTTCCTACGAGCACAACGTCAGCCATGGCCGGCGCGGCATCGTCGGGGAACGCAAGGAGGCGGAAATCGGCATGCACGCGCTGCGGGGCGGCGATGTGGTCGGCGACCATACCGTCATCTACGCCACCGACGGGGAACGGATCGAACTCACCCACAAGGCTTCCAGCCGCGAGACCTTTGCGCGCGGTGCAATCCGCGCCGCCCTCTGGGCCGCCCACCAGGCGCCCGGGCCGGGGCTCTACGACATGCAGGATGTTCTTGGCCTTCGGTAGCCGGGCGGGTTACGTTTGAGTTGCAGTTTTTTTTAGATCATGATGCGTTGCGGAATTGCCCTCGGTTCCAACCTCGGCGACCGGCTTGATCATCTTCGGCGGGCCCGGGCTGCCGTGGAGGCGTTGAACGTCGGGCCGGAGCCGGTCCTCGTCTCTGCGATTTATGAGACCGAGCCGGTCGACTGCGAACCGGGCACGGCGGCTTACCTCAACGCCGTCATGGAGATCGGTTACGAAAAGCCGCCGATCGTCCTGCTTGATGCCCTTCAGCAGATCGAACAAGGCTTTGGACGCCCCTCCAAACGCCCCCGCAACGCGCCGAGAACGATCGACCTCGACATCCTCTACGCAGGGAACCTGACGCTGGCGAACGAGGAGATCGTCATCCCGCATCCCCGGCTGCATTCCCGCCGTTTCGTGCTCGCGCCGCTGGCGGAGATCCGCCCCGGGCTCGTCCTGCCCGGTTACCACGAGACGATTGCCGCGCTCCTCGCGCAACTTCCGGCCGCGCCGGTCGCCACCTGCATCGGCGGCGCGGGCGGCCATTGGGCGGAGAACCATCTTCAACGACCATGAACCGCAACGACTCCCTTCGCGCGGAGGCATTGCAGGCGGTTTTTCGTTCCTTCAAACCCGGGGGAAGGAAGATCGCCATGCTGACCGCCTACGATTACCCGACCGCCCGGCTTTTCGAGGAAGCGGGGATCGACATCGTGCTGGTCGGCGATTCACTCGGCATGGTCGTCCTCGGCTATCCGGACACCACTTTGGTCACCCTCGAGGCGATCCTTCACCACCTGGGAGCGGTTTCCCGGGCGGTGACGCGGACGCCGGTCATCGCCGATCTCCCTTTCCAGACCTACCGGACCCCGTCGGAAGCGCTTGCGAACGCGCGTCGCCTGATGGAAGCCGGGGCCGACGCCGTGAAGCTGGAGGGAGGGCGCGAGGTGGTCCCGCAGATCGAAGCGATCACCCGGAGCGGCATCCCGCTCTGCGCTCATATCGGGATGTTGCCGCAGCGGGTTCGCGAAGAAGGGGGCTACCGGCTCAAGGGGAAGACGCCGCAGGATGCGCAGCGGCTGCTCGATGATGCGCTGGCCATCGAAGCCGCCGGGGCGGGGGCGGTCATCATGGAGCTGATCAAGCCGGAGGTGGCCGCCGAAATCACCCGGCAACTTTCCATTCCGACCGTTGGCATCGGCTCCGGGCCGGAGTGCGACGGGCAGGTCCTTGTCAGCCATGACTTGATCGGGATGTTCCCGTGGTTTACGCCTAAGTTCGCGAAGCCGACGGCGAGCGTCGGGGCGACCGTGCGCGAATGTGCCCGGCGTTACCTCGAAGAGGTGCGCGGCGATTAGCCAGCCCGCCCCGCTCATCGGCTCCTGACACCGTTCATTGCGGTCAATCGTCCGCTGAACCCAAAACCGGTTCCGGACTCCGCGCGACTCCGGTTACGTTGGAACGTGCACCCTCCGGCGGTTGTTTTTCATCATGAATCCTCTCGAACGTTCCCGCGCCGTTTCCACCTTTGAGCTTCGTCCCGGTCGCCTTTCGGAGTCCCTGCCGCCCGGTTCCCTCGAAGCGGAACTCCAGGCCACCATCGGCCGCACGCAGGAGTATTTCTTTTCCGAACAGAAGGAGGGGAGCTACTGGATCGGCGAACTTTTCGTCGATGTCACCCTCATTGCCGACATGGTCGCCTTTTACCATTGGTGGGACCGGGTCGATCTCGAATGGGAGCGCAAGGCGGTCAACCATATCTTCTCCAAGCAGCTTCCCGAGGGAGGGTGGAACATCTACCCGAACGGCCCGGCGGAGGTCAACGCCACCATCAAGGCCTACCTGGCGCTGAAATTGGCGGGGATCGAGGAGGAAGACCCGCGCATGCTGAAAGCCCGGGCCGTGGCGTACTCGCTCGGCGGGGTTCCCCGGATGAATACCTTTTCGAAGCTCTACCTCGCGCTGCTCGGGCTGGTGGAGTGGCGGCACGTGCCGACGATCCCGTGCGAAGTGCTCCTGATCGGCAAATGGTTTCACGTCAATTTCTGGGAGATGAGCAACTGGACCCGCGCCATGCTGGTTCCCCTCGCGATCATCAACCATTTCCGGCCGACCCGCGCGCCCCGTTGCGGGGTGTCGCTCGACGAACTCTACCCCCACGGCAAGGGGCTGCTCGACGAAACGCTGCGGCCCCATTTTTTTGATTTCACCGTGCGCAACGGGTTTCTCTGGCTTGACCGGCTCAACAAATTCGCCGAATGGGTCGCGCGTAAGGGGTTTCACCCGTTCCGGCGCAAGGCGCTGGCGCGGGCGGAGGCGTGGATGCTCGAACGGTTCGAGGGAAGCGACGGGCTGGCGGCGATCTTTCCCGCGATCCTCAATTCGCTCATCGCGCTCAAGGCGCTCGGTTACGCCGACGATCACCCGGAGGTGACGCGGGCGCACGGGGAACTGATCCGGCTCATGCACGAGGAGAAGGAGAGCGTCCGGATGGAGCCGTGTCTCTCGCCGGTCTGGGATACGGCGATTGTTTCGCTGGCGATGCTCGAATCCGGGGTTGCGGCGGACCATCCCGCGATCCAAAGCGCCGCCGTATGGCTGATGGAACGCGAAATCCGGTTTGCCGGGGACTGGGTTCACAAAAATCCCGCCAGGGTCGAGCCGTCGGGGTGGGTCTTCGAGTTCAACAACAAATGGAACCCCGACGTGGACGACACCGCGATGGTCCTCCTCGCCCTGCGCCTGGCGAAAGTCGAGGACGCCGCCGCGCGCGACGCCTGCCTGAAACGGGCGATCACGTGGCTGCTGACCTTTCAGTGCAAGGACGGCGGCTGGGCGGCTTTTGACAAGGATTGCACCAAGAGCATCCTCGAAACCGTGCCGTTTGCCGACCATAACGCGATGCTCGACCCCGAGTGCCCCGACATCACCGCGCGGATTCTGGAGTTGCTGGGCCATGAAGGCTACCCGCTCGACCACCCGCAGGTCGCCGTGGCGGTGGAATACCTCAAGCGCCAGCAGATGGAGGACGGTTCGTGGTACGGCCGCTGGGGGGTCAACTACATCTACGGCACCTGGCAGGTGCTGCGCGGGATGAAAGCGCTCAAGGCCGACATGAACGAGCCTTGGCTTGTGCGCGGGCGTGATTGGTTGCGTCGGGTCCAGCACCCCAATGGCGGCTGGGGCGAACGGTGCAACACTTACGACGATCCCGTTTTCAAAGGCATGGGAGCGAGCACCCCGTCGCAGACGGCCTGGGCCGTCATGGGGCTTTGCGTTTTTGGCGATCCGCACGATCCGTGGCTCAAGGCGGGGGTCGAGTGGCTGCTCGAAAACCAGAATGCCGACGGCACCTGGACCGAGGACGAAATCACCGGCACCGGGTTTCCGTGCGTTTTCTACCTGCAATACGATACCTACCGCAACGGCTTCCCGCTCCTCGCGCTCGCCGCCTACCGGAGGCTGCTGGAACAGGAACGGCAGCGGGAGGAGGAGCGGATCGACGGGATACTGACCCGGGGCTGAACCGATGCCCCCTCTGATCAGGGGGATATTCGTCCATCGCGGTTTTTGCATAATCTGCGGCCATGGTCTTTTATCGCATCGTTCTTCTGGGGTTGCTGATGGGCGCGATCGGCTTCGCCCCTTCCGCACAGGCGGGGCCGCTTTTCTATGCGGTTTCCAATGACATGATCAGCGGCAACAATGAAATCCTGATCGTGAACGACGACGGCAGCCATGCGCCGTGGAACATCACCTGGGAGGGCGATATTGAGCTGTACAATCCCCGGGGCATCGCCCGCGACGCCGCAGGCAATGTCTACGTCAACGACAGCGAGTTCATCTACAGGATCACCCCCTCGGGGCAGGGTGGCATCTTCGCCGTCAAACCCAGCGAATCTTATGGTTACGGCGTCGCGGTGGATGCGCAAGGCTATATTTACGCCGTGGGATCGGTGAACCCGTATTACGGGATTTACAAGTTTGACCCCGACGGAGACCTGGTGGATACCTGGGTCAGCTTCGGTGCGCTTTCGAATCTCGTCGTCGGTCCGGACGGAGCGCTCTATTCCGGCGATAGCGTCGGCGCGATGGTGTACCGGTTTGACCCGGCCACCGGCGTGCGGAGTGACTATGCTTCCGTACCGAACGCCGGGGATGTCGCCTTTGGCCCGGATGGAACGCTTTACGTCGGCAGCTTCGACGCGGTTTACCAGGTGGCGGAAGGAGAGGTCTCTGAAGTTCTCAATCGACGGGTCTATAACGTCTACGGCCTTGCCGTCGACGGAGAGGGGAAGCTCTATATCGGTAACAACCGTAGCAACTGGGACAACGAGATCCTCCTCCACCTCCCCGGCACCGGCACTTCCAGCTACTCCATCTTTGCGAATCTGAGCGATGAACAAACCATCACCGGCATCGTGATGGTCCCTCAAGCGATCCCGGAACCTTATACCCTGTCGCTTCTACTCGCGGGAGGCATTTTCCTGATGATTTATCGGCGCTCGAAAGGCGAAAAAAGGTGTAAGCTTCTTAAGAGGCTGTGAAAAAAGCCCTTCAACGGCCATGGAGCACCTCTTTTTGCCTCTGACTGCATTCCTTCTCCCTTCTGTATTCCCTGAATACAGGCGGTCGGCAGAATTTCGTTATAGGCTAAAAATAGGCACTCCGAGGCCATTAAAATCATTTTTTCACAGCTTCTAAATTTGGACCGCCAGAGCGGCATCGGGATTTACGCCACAAAAGGGTGAAAGCCATCAACCCGACCAGCGTCAGCACGGTTTGACTTGGTTCCGGGATCGCCTGATACTTGAGGAGGAGTTGATTATCGTTGATAAAAACGCTCCATTGCCCACCTTCAAGCGGGTTGGTAAAACCTGCCGTTCCATTAAAGGCGTCGAGATGAATATCAAAAAGCTGATTCACCTCCAGGGGATCAGCGATCACTACTCCGCCTTCCGCCGTGACGATGACAAATTCATAATTTCCGGAGCTATGGAAACGAATCGCGTCGCCGCTGCTTTCGAGCGCGACATCGGCGATCGACCAGAGATTGAGATTAAAACGTTCCAAACTCGAAAGTGTGGTGAGGTCAAGCTGACCTGTTATCGTCAACCCATCGTAGCCGGTGCCTGCGCCCCCTCCGGCATCGTGAAGTTGCCAGTTGAGGTTGCCATTCTTTTGCCACGACTGATCGCCCCCGAAGGTTTGTGCGCCGACGCCGTCTCCAGGAGAGAGAGTATGATTTTCACCGATGAGCAGTGTCTGGCCAGGATTAATCCGACCGCTTCCGGAAATGGTCCCGCCAACAAAGTAGATCGGCGCATTGACGGCAACCGAACTATTGCTTTTAAGCGTGCCGCCATTGATCTCAATGCCGCTGGTGGTGTTAATATGACCGCTGCCGTTCAGGAGCAGGGTCCCTTCCAGAATTTCCGTGGAACCGGTATAGCTATTGTTGCCGCTCAACCCCTGGGTGCCTGTTCCCGTTTTGATGATCCTGAGGCTCGGCAGTTCGCCGCTGCCGCTGGGGCTGCCGGAATGGTCGATCAGGCGGCCTGTAAAGGAGGCCGGGGTGGTGTTGGTAGGATTGAAGGTCAAAGTCCCGACGGGACCGGTGGCATATCGCGTGCCGCCGGTCGCCCCCTGGACGGTTCCGCTGCCGACCAGCGAGGCAACTTCCAGCCCCCCTGATATTCCGCTCCCGGTGGCGCTGAGGGCGGTGTCTGCCTTCAGATCGACCGCACCGAGCAGGACGGTCTTCCCGCTGGCATTGATCAGGGAACCCGCGTTGAGCGTGGTCGTCCCGGTCACCGTAAAGCTCTCCAGGGTGCTGCTGGAGCTGAAGCCGAGTTCCATGCGTCCGCTGCCATTGATCTCCAGGTCGCCGACGACGACCGAGAGCTTGTCAGTCACGCTGCCGCCAAGGAACTGTAGATTGCCGCTTCCATTCTGAACGAGCCTGTCGGTGGCGAACGTCCGGTTTCCGCCCTTGGCGGCGATCTGGAGTTGTTCATTGGAAGTGACGGCATAGACAAAGCTGCCCAGGTGAAGGTCGTTCAGATCAAGGTAGAGTTTCCGGTTCTTCAAGGTATTGCTGACCTCCGCCGCATCCTGCTGCGTGAGCGGCACGCCCCCTTGCTCTCCCCCGCTCCAGTTGGCAGGCTGGCTCCAGTCCACGTTTCCCGTAGCGGGGAAGTCGGATTGATATTCGTGAGTGATTTCCGAAAATGCCGATGGAGGGATCAACAAAGCGCACAACAGGCTCCATGCCCCGGGCTTCTTCAAGCCCCGGAAGGAAGGATTTCGTAAGATAGCTTTCATGACAGAAGAGAAGTTCAGATTGGGTGCGGATGGAGGTGGAGCGGCTAAGAGGCTGTGAAAAAAGTCCTTCAAAGGCCATGGAGCACCTCTTTTTGCCTCTAACTGCATTCCTCCTTCCTTCTGTATTCCCTGAATACAGGCGGTCGTCAGAATTTCGTTATAGGCTAAAAATAGGGGCTCCGAGGCCATTAAAATCATTTTTTCACAGCCTCTAAAAGGGACCGTCCACCAGGTGAAACGTCCCGAGCCACTTGACCTTTCGGGAGGTCGATGGGGTGCGGATTTCCATTTGATAACGGCCCGGAACCAGTGACGTGGCCGGGGCTTCAAGGCGAAAGTGATTTTCGGAAGGAACCGGTTGATCGCGTTCAAGGACGATCTTCCCTGCGGCATTGCGGATCAGAAGGTGGAGCGGTTCATCCGTCCTGTTCTGCCGCGGGGTGTTCAGGAAAACGTTCATCCCGATGTGCTTGTCGCTCTTAAAATAAACCGGCCAGTCGAGTTCGATATCGAGAGGCTTTGGCGGATAGAAGGTATGTGCCAGCAGGCAGGAGAGAGCCTTCTTTTGTTCATCGAAAAGTTCGATAATGAGTTCATGGAGCTGACCTTCCTGCGTGATCTTTAGTTCCAGGGGAAAGTGTAGTTTTCCATTCCGGACCGAAACGTTTTCCAGCGCGGTCCGGCGGGCGGGCAGGGGGCCGGGCTCCCATACCCGGAGTGATGTCCGGACGGTATAAGGTCCGCTGGTTGCCTGCGTGCCGAGCGTCACCTCGATGGAATTCTCTCCGACCAGAAGTGAAGGAAAGGCGATGGCTGAAAGATCCAACGGATTGGAATCAGCCGCGGGAGGGAGGAAAACGGCTTCCCGATGGTGCTTCCAATCGGCAAAGCCACGCTCGACCCGGGCCCACGAAACGGGAACCCGTTGACTGCGGACCGTTCGTGCGACGTTGATGCGCCACGGTGTTGCAGTGGTCGAGTGGGTCAGGTTCAGCGCGGCCAGGGGGATCGCAAATTCCGCGCTCCATTGGTGGGAGTCGCGATGGACCACCGCCTCCCATGCGCCGTTCCAAAGGGGCGGCTTCTCGCTCCACTCCCTGGGGCGCCACTGGTCATAGAGCGTCCCGATGGCGTTGACCGCGAGTTGATAGGTGCCGCTCTCATCCGGTGAGAGAAAGATTTCCACCGAGTCATCCGAACAGACGGTCGCGTAATTTCGCTGGGTGGTATGGGCGATGATTTCCTGTTCCGGCTGGCGGCAGACCACGCCGAAAAGAAGGGTGTTGCCGATCCGGGCCACGCGGAAATCGGTCGCATACTCCGTTTGATCAAGATGCTGGTTTCTGACGGGAAGGAAGCGGCCGTGCCGGGGGAGCGACTGCCAGAATGGTTCGTCGAGGATGCCGTCGAGCCGGTACGGGAGATCGACCCGGGGGATCTCCAGGCGAGGTTCCTGCATCTCCCTGCCGGTCGCCGTAAAGGGAAGGGCGGCGGCAACCATCAAGGCTGGAAGGGCCGCGTAAAAAGAGGCATGGCTGAACATGGTCATCATCAATGCGGGTTCTCCTGGAGTTTCAGGATATGCCGGGCGATGGCCCACCGGATTCTCTGGAGGGCATCGTCGCTGCGGAAGATGCTTTTGAGGTCGCCGCCGGAGTCGCGCGGGTCAAGATTGCGGCCCATCATTTCCCTCGGGTCGATCGGGAGGCTTTCGCGCAGGTCGTCAATGAAGGCACGCGCGGCCTCGACTTCAGCGGCCTTTGCGGGGTCGTTGCGGGATTGCTCCACCAGCCGTTCCAGTGTGACCATGTAACGATGGTCGGTAATGGCCGCGCGCGCGGCGTCGGACTTCACGCTCGGCAGGGGACCGTCCGGTCCGGGATAAGAGATGCAGTACTTGGAAAACAAGCCGCGACCACCTGCATCGTTCCACGGATCGGCCACGCTGACCCGGTAGTGGTATTGGTAGCGACCCGTAATGCCGACGCGCCACGTCCAGAGACCGAGGGCGACGCGCTGATCGCCGCAGTTGTAGGCCCACATTTCGGTGCCGCTTTGCCGGAGCCGCTCCACAAGCTCTCTGGTAATGGGGAAACCGTAGTTGGGCATCGCAATGTTCAGGTGCGGGATCATGACCTCCTCAACGCTTCCATTCATGCCGGCCACCGTGCGGACGCCGGGGATATCGGCGATCGACCCGGCCACGCGCGCTCCGCGTTCGGCGGCTTTGCGGCCCTGGTTGCTTAGTTCATCACTGACTTGCCAGATGATTTCAGGCCAGTTCCGGGAGCGGGCATATTGATGGAAGTTTTTCACCAGCGAACGGTAGGCGCGGAACCACGGTTCGGTGAACGGGGGCTTGAGGGAGGGATCAAGGGCGGAAAGAAGGTTGTTTTTGTCATTATTGGGTCCATAAGCGACCGAGCCCAGGAACCGCAAGGGACCAAAGCCTGCTTCGCGATAAAGCTCCATCCAAAGGTCGAGACGGTTGTCCGGGCGGAGGGTGACCTCGCCGTCGCGGTAGATCAGGTCGCCCCGCAGCGCATCGGACAACGCCATACTGTTGAACCCGAGCGATTTCATGAAGGCAAACTCCCGGCGTTCGTTGGTCCTGATCTGCTCCAGGATGGCGGGATCATCGGTGACGGTTCTGCGTCCGCGGAGATTGCCGCTCCAGAAGGCGCCATACCACGGCTCCGAAGGAGTATAGGTAAAGCCTTGCAGGATCGGGAGCGGGTCCAGGACAATGGGAACGATGCGGACCCGGAGGGGGAGTGCGGCCAGTTCGCCACCGGCGTTCACCATCCGGACGACGCCCTGATAGATGCCCGGTAGAGTCGCCTCGGGTACCTGGATATCGATCCGCCAGGTCCAGTTGGTTCCCTTGACGACCGGAAGACGTTCCCGCCGGTCGAAAGGGAGGCCGGTCAACTGATAGCGGTAGCTGGAATAGTTTCCCCTCGGGTTGGTGTTGTAATGGATGTAGCGGGCGACCCGGAGATCGAGCGCGGAGGCCGGAATCGTCCCGTTTTCACCGGTCAGTCCGCTTACTTTGATCTCCACGGGATCAAGGTCTTTGAGGGCGTGAAGGGAAAAGAGAACCGGCTCGCCCTGTCCGGGCGCGGCAAAGGTCTCAAGCCCGGTGATCACCTCTTCGGGAGCGGGAACCGTTGTCGGGTGGATCGGTTTTTCAGCTCCCTGGCGATAGATCACAAACCCCCGTTTGAGATCGTCTGGAGAAGGAGTGAAGGAAGAGGCCGACTCCGGGGCGGGTGTTTCGGTGATGAGGGTATCGCGGCGGCGGTCGTTCGCCACGACGGCCATCGCCTCTCTGATGGAAACCGGGGCGTTCACCGGCTGGAGCATCAGGGCGGAAACCGGCAGGTTGCGCCAATGGATCAGGAGCGTTCCGCCGGTGACCTCCACCTGCGTCAGCTTTTCCTCGAAATCAGGGCGGATGAAGGTTTCATAATAATCCATCCCCGGCACCCAGAAGTGGGTATAGTTGCGCAGCCATTTTTCCGCGATCCATTCAGAAGGCTTCGGGTCCAGCTCATGGAGCGTCCGGCCATTGGCGCTCAGGAACTGATCGAAGTAGTAGCGTTGCACAGCGGTTGGGGAGGTGCTTTCCCCAATGAGAAACCAGAGATCGTACGTTCCGTTGGGGAGATCGACGCGGAACTGCGCATCATCAGCGGTGATGCAGTCGCGCGCCAGTCCGTCGGGCCTTAAACTGTCAAATGCCTCCGGCCGGGTGATGCGCGTAAACCCCCAGCCTTTTTCCGTTGTATAGCGATCCTCCGGCGATGCGGGGGAAAAGCCGTTCCAGTGGAGGGCGTTTTCTGTCCCGAAATTGAAACGACGGCTTTCGCCCGCTGTGGCTTGGGCTGTTTGCGGCGTCGTGCCGGGGTCGAGCTTCGCCTTGGCGATCGTAACGGGAGCCGCGCGCAGATCGGTGACTTTCACCGAGCCGGAAACCGTGCTGCCGTTGTGAATCTCCACCGAGCCGAAGATGGCCCCCGCAGGAGCGGTGACGGTTGCTTCAGCGTGCTTCCAGCCGTTGCTGGTGGTTTCTGCGGTATGGAAGACCGGTTTTCTCCCGGCGCGATTGCGTTGGCCATCCCGGAAGGCGAGGTAGCTATGGAGGGTCAGATGGTAGCGTTCATGGGCCCGGGCATTTTCGATCCTGTAGCGGAAGGAGACGGTGTACGCCTGCCCTTCGGTGACGGCAAAGGCCGGGCTGTCGAGGACCGGTCCATGCCCCTCGGCATTGCCATGGAAGGCGATGGCGTTTTCCGATGTCCCTTTAAGAAGTTCGAGACCGGTAAACCGGGTGACCCCGGTTGGAACGCCATCCGGCCCGGTTTCCCGAAAGGTTCCATTTTCAACGAGGTTGGCTGCTTCTTCCGCAAGCGAAGGTTGGGCAGCCTGGGCATCATCGGTTGCCGTGATGGTGAAACGGAATCGCCGCGGCTTGCCAACTTCCTGAGAGGCGGGGCTTCCGGGCACCTGCCAGAGAATCTGGCGACCGTTGGGAGTCTTGAAGAGGCGGCTCGGCAGCGGTTCCCCAATGGCGGCCCCGTCCGCGTCCGTCCGCCGGACCACGATTGCAAGCCGGGAGGGATCGCGCGGCAGCGACGATTCCGACAGGTCAATCCAGGCCGCCGCCACGCTTTTTTGAGGTTGCAGGGGGGCCTCGATCCAACCGGCGATCTCCGTTGCCCCGGCGAAACCTGCCATGGACCAGCTCATGCTCACCAGGAGGGCGAGAAGGCGCATTTTCATCAAGTAAGGGACCGGCTGTTGCAGTACGGACATCTCTTGGGCAGGGACCATCAGTTTTATAAAGTTGGAAATCCGACGCCGACCGGGTGAAGGGAGTCGGTTTTTGACGGGAACAACCAGCCGCTTATCGGAGCAAAACGCTCGTTGCAGGGCGGCCTGTCATTCCTTTCAGGTGGGGATCGTGGTTGGAAGATTTTTAGCATTTACTTCGCTCGCCAACCATAGTCAAATCACGCAAGTTTTTATAAAAGTGGTGCATCGGGTGCATCTTTGGAGGATCACCTCCGGTTTTCAGGAAAGAGGGAAGGTTTCTCCCCGCATGCCTGGAAAAGAGAGAAACAGCGTACAAATGGACTGGAAATTGATCACAGTGGTCCCGGAAAACCGGTTTGGCTTCGTTGCCTGGACCGATACGCACATGGTGGAGCCGGAATGGTTCGAGCGCACCATCACAAGTTTTGACCTCTGGATTGTCTCCGACGGTTATGGCAAGGTCCGGATGCGCGACGGGCGGATCTTTGAGATGAAGCGGGGAAGCATCTTCCATCTCCATCCCGGTCTCGTTCAGGGGGCGTGGCAGCAGCGGGGGCGGGAGAAGGTCTCCATGTTCTGGTTCCACCACGAACTCTGGAAAGGGGAGACGCGGCTGACGCGGGAGGAGATCCGCGAAATGCCGATCTGGTACGAGACGCTCAACCCGGCCTTTTACGAGACGGTTGCCCGAAAGTTGCTCGCCCTGTTGAACTTTCGACTTTCGTTCACCCCGCGCGAGACCGAACAGCGCCGGGCCGAAGCCTCCATCCTGCTACAGAGCCTGCTGATGGATCTCGAGCACCACGCCGCGCTCGACGGCGATCAGGAGCGCCTCTCGACCTCGCCTTACCGCCTGATGGTCCATCGCCTCGTCTCACGGGTTTATCAAAGCCCGGAGCTTTTCCACCGTCCGGCGGATCTGGCGCGGGAGGCCGGCTACAGCAAGAACCATCTGGCGCGCGTGTTCAGGCAGGTCCTGGGCAAGTCGCCGACGGAGGTCATTCTCGACGCCCGCATTCAGAAGGCGAAGGATCTGCTGAGCCTGGCGCACCTTTCCCTCAGCATGGGGAAGATCGCGGAACTCTGCGGCTACCAGAACGTTTTCTACTTTTCCAACCAGTTCAGGCAGCGTACGGGGCTTTCCCCGTCCGGGTTCAAGCGGGCCAACAAGGCTTCCGGCAATATCCCGAGTGACTGGCGGGCCCGTTCCCTTAAAACGGCCCTTTCATGAGCTGGAACGTCCCACGCCAGTTCATGCTTTCAGGGGCGGAACGGCTGCTGACTTCGATCTGGTAAAATCCGTGGGGAATCTTCGCGGTCGGGGCTTCGAGCCGGAAACGGCTTTCCGAAGGGACCGGCGTTTCCTGTTCGAAGACGATGTTTCCCGCAGGATCACGGATCTGTAAGCGGAACTTTCCGCCGCTATTTTGAGGAGTATTGAGGGTGACGTTCATCCCGATACACTGGTCGCTTTTGAAGTAGATCAACTCGTCCATTTCCACCTCCAGAGGATTGGGGGGGCGGAACGTATGGGCGAGCAAAGAGACGGTGGCTTGTTTCTGCTCGTCGATCAGTTCAACGATCAATTCATGGAGTTGACCGGCTTCGTCGATCGGGACTTCCAGCGGGATGTACAACTCTCCCTGGCGGATGGGGAGGTGTTCCCGGGCGGTCCGGCGCTCCGGGAGGGGGCCGGGTTCCCAGGTTCGGAGCGAGGTTTTGACGGTGTACGGCCCGCCCGCCGCCGGAGCCTTGAGCACCAGGTCCAACGAATTTCTCCCCACAAGGAGAGGGGGGAACATGGTGGCTGAAAGGTCGAAGGGATGACGGTAGGGAGAGGGTACAGCAAAGGTCGCTACCCCATGGCGTTCCCAATCCATGAAGCCGCGCTTGACCGGAGCCCAGGAGAGATAGACGCTTTCCTCCTTGATCGTCCGTGCGACATTCAGACGCCAGGGCATTGACGTGTCGGAAGAGGTCCGGTTCAAGGCTGCCAGCGGAATGGCAAACTCCGCGCTCCATTGGTGCGGCTCCCGGTGGACGGCGGCTTCCCAGGCACCGTTCCAGAAGGACGGGGTGTGGCTCTGTTGCCTCGGGTGCCATTGATCGTAGAGGGTGCCCATGGCGTTGACCGCCAGTTGGTAGGAACCGCTTTCGTCCGGCGAGAGGAAGATTTCCACCGAATCATCCGAACAGACGGCGGTGAGACCGCGCTGGGTAATGTTGGCGATGATCTCGTTTTCCGGTTGCCGACAGGTGACACCGATGAGCAGGGTCTCCCCCGAGACGGCCGCGCGGAAGCGGGTGGCATCGTCGCCCTCTTTCAGTTTGCCCTTGATGGCATGAAAGCCGTCGTGAACCGGGAGGGTTTCCCAGAACGCTTCGTCGAGTTTTCCGTCGAGCTGACAGGGAGCGTCGATGGAGGGAAGCTTCAGGCGGGGCGGCTGCGTCTCTTCTCCTGTCGCCTTCAGCGGCAGAAGAACAGCGGCAACGGCCAGGATGGATGGGCACAGAGCGGCTCGGATCAGGTGCATCGTCATGATCGGGTTCTACTGCTGAAGGTTAAGGATGTGTTCGACCATGGCCCAGCGGATTCTTTGAAGCGTATCGTCCCTGCCAAAAGCCCCGCCGACATCGCCGCCGGTATCGCGCGGGTCAAGATTGTAGCCGAGCAGTTCCCTCGGGTCGAACGGGATGCGCTGGCGCAGATCGTCGACAAACGCCTTGGCCGCCTTCAGGGCTTCGGCCTTGGCGGGGTTGCCTTCGGCTCCCGCCATCACTCGCTCCAGCGTGGCCATGTAGCGATGATCGGTGATTGCAGCGCGTGCGGCGTCGGATTGAACGCTTGGCAGCGGTCCGTCCGGAGTGGGGTAGGCAAGGCAGTAATGGGAAAGGCCACCGCCGCCGGCGTCGTCCCACGGATTGGTGACCTGGCTCCGGTAATGCCACTGGTAACGACCCTTGACACCGACGCGCCAGGTCCAGAGGCCAAGGTTGATCCGTCCGCCGCCGGAGTTGTAGATCCAGAGTTCCGTTCCGGTTTCCTTCAGGGCTTTGGGAACCCCCTCCGTAATGGGGTAGGCATAGTTGGGCATCAGGATATCGACCTGTGGGGCCATAACCTGTTCGCGGGGGCTGTTGACCGAGGCAATGGTGCGGATGTCGGGGAGATCCTTCAATGAAGCGGCCACTTTGGCTCCGAGGTCAGCCATGCTCTGCCCATGGTTGCTTAGCTCGTCGCTGATATGCCAGATGATCTCGGGCCAGTTCCGCGACCGGGCATGCTGGTTGAGATTGCGCGCCATGGAGCGGTAGGCATCATACCAGTGTTGGGTGAACGGCGGCTTGAGGGACGGGTCCAGCGTTGAAAGACGGCTGCCCCGGTCATTTTTGGCGCCATACCAGTGGAAGCCATAGAACGGCATCGGGCCAAAACCTGCCTCGGTATAGAGATCCATCCAGAGGTCGAGACGATTGCCGGGCTTGAGGTGGACTTCCCCATCCCGGTAGATCACCCCGTCCTGCAGGACATCGCCCAAGGCGGCGCTGTTGAGTCCCAGCGACTTCATGAAGGCCAGTTCACGGCGTTCATTGGTCTTGATCTGCTCAAGGATCGCGGGATCATCCAGAATCGGGCCGCGACCTTGTACATTCGCGCCTCGAAAGGCTGAATACGCCGGTTCGCTGAGGTCGTAAAAGAAACCTTGGAGGATCGGGAGCGGATCAAGCGTAAAGGGGAGGATGCGGACCTGGAGCGGCAGGGAAGCCAGCTCGCCCTGTGCATTGACGATCCGGACGACGCCGGTGTAGATGCCGGCGGGGGTGGCCTCGGGCACCCGGATGTCAATTCGCCACGTCCAGTTATAGCCTTTGACGACTGGAAGGTTGTTCCGTTTGTCAAAGGGAATCGCCGTAAGCTGGTAGCGATAATTGGGTTGCGGTCCCTTCGCATTGGTGTTGCGATAGAGATAACGGGCGACGCGGATGTCAAGCGTGTCGGCTGGCAACGTGCCCTGTTCGCCGGTCAGTTCGCCTGTCTTGATCTCCACCGGGTCAAGATCTTTGAGGGCATGAAGGGAAAAGAGGACCGACTCGTCCTGTCCCGGCGCGGCAAAGGTCTGGAGCTGGGCGATCCTCTCTTCCGGAGCCGGGATGGTCGTGGGGTGGATCGCCTTTTCGGCTCCCTGCCGATAGAGGACGAAGCCGCGCCTGATCTCGTCGGGCAACGGCTCAAAGCGCACTTCCGATTCAGAGAGGGGCGTTTCGGCAATGTGGGTGTCGCGGCGGCGGTCGGCGGCGACGGTGGCGATCGCCTGTTCCATGGAGACGGGCGACTCCACCGGTTGGAGCATCAGGGCGGAGACCGGCAGGTTGCGCCAGGCGATCAGGAGCTTTCCGTCGGTCACTTCAGCCACCGTTTGCTTGTCCTCGAACGCAGGCCGGATGAAGGTGTCGTAGTAATCCATTCCCGGCACCCAGAAGCTTGAATAGTCATGCAACCACTTCGCCCTGATCCATTCCGACGGCCGGGGGTCGAGTTTATGAAGGGTCTCGTTGTTGACGCTCAGGAACTGGTCAAAATAGAAACGTTTGACCCCTTTCCCTGCCGAACTTTCCCCGATGAGAAGCCAGACGGCATACCGGCCATTGGGAAGGTCGACCCGGAACCGCGCTTTGGTCGCCGTGATGAAGTCGCGGCTCAAGCCATCGGGCCTCAGGTTGTCGAAAGCCTTCAGCGCCATGCTTCCGGCAAAGCCCCACCCCTTTTCCCTGGTGTAGCCATCCTTGGGTGATACGGGAACAAAGCCGTTCCACGGCAGGGCGCGTTCCGTACCGAAATTAAAACGCCGGCTTCTCTCCGGAGAGGCTTCGGGCGGAGGGGAAGCTGTCTGCTGCGTTGCTTCGCCGTCGAGTCTTGCCTTGGCGATGGTAAGGGGGGCAACGCGCAGGTCGGTGATCCTGACCGAATACGGCACCGTGCTGCCATTGCGGATCGTGACCGATGCCGTGGTGGCTTGCGGAGGGGCGGTGATGACGGCTTCGGCGCGTTTCCAGCCATCGGTGCCCGTTTCCCTGGTGCTGAAGATCGCCTCTCCCTTGAGGCGCTTGCCTTCGCTATTGTGGGAAATAAAGTGACTCAGCAGGGTCCGGCGATAACGTGGGTGCGCCCGGGCCTTCTCCAGCGCATACCGGAAAGAGACGGTATAGGCCTGCCCGCCGGTGACCGCAAAGCTTTGGCTTCTGAACACCGGTCCGTTGCCGTCGTCGCTCACATCGAAGGCGATGGCGTTTTCGGATTCACCTTTGAGAAGTCTGAGGCCGTCCAGTCGCGCCACTCCCGTGGGTATCCCCTTCGGCCCGATCTCCTTGAAGTTTCCGTTTGCAATGAGATTGGCGGCATCTTCCGTGAGGGAGGGGTGAACCGGACCGCTCGCATCAGCCGCAGTGATCCTGAAGCGGAACCGGCGGATCTCTCCGATTCCCTGCGGCGAGGGGCTTGGGGGCACCTGCCAGATGATCTGGTCGCCCTTCGTGGTTGAATGGAGACGGCTCGGGATGACTGCCCCGGCGTCAGTTCCGCTCTGGTCCTCCGGCCAGACGGTAACGGTTAGTCTGGAGGGATCGTCCGGCAGGTTGATCCATGCGACCGCAACGCTATTCTGAAGCTGTATCGGGGCTTCGATCCAACCGGTGAGTTCCTTCGCCAGGGCTGAGGTGCGAGCCAGGCAGGTGATCGCCAGCAGGAACAACAGGAGCGTCGTAACGGTGATCTTCCCTTTCTTGAAAAGTCGGCTGGTTATGGGGTTGGAAGCGTTGGTTTTCATGAATCGTCCATGTTTAGTGTTTGCTTTCTTTTTCAACCATGGTGTCATGATGCAAAGTTTTATAAAAACACTCTGTTTCAGGTGGACAAAGAACGGTTACTTTTCGTCGGAGTGCGGCTCCGGAGCCAAGGTTCCCTTTTCCCAGCGGGGGCCGTTCTGGATTTCGATGGGAAAACTTTCCCTTGCGATCGTTTCCGGAATGGGGCGACGGCTTTTCAGCATCACCTCAAGATGGTAGCGCCCCGGCGGCACTCCCCGGAGCCGGATCTCATGGCGGCCGGAGAAGGTTTTGACGGTTTTGCCTCCGGGCGTTTTCAGGGTGGCGGTGATGGAGGTTTCCTCCGGCTCCCATCGGTCGAGACGGGCGAGTTCAGGCGCGAGCGGGTGCAGCAGTTCGTAGCCGAGGCCGTCGATGGTGATCCGAAGGCGGTCGCCAAGGTGGTAAAGAGAGGAGTTGAGCTTCACCGTGACGGGAATTTCCTCCGGTGGCGATTGCAGATGGAACGCGTAGACCTGCCCCGGTTGCTTCATTTTTTTGAGGTTCATGCGGAGGGTATCGCCCGGCGTGCGCAAAAGGTCGCCCGCATGATCGGCAACTCTCCCTTCGACCCAGACATCGATCGGCGCTCCCGTTGTATTTTCGAAATAGCAGTTGATGGCGCCGGATCGTGAAAGGAACGGGTTGTGAAACGGGACAGTGAAATTACCGGCCAGCCCGGCGCTGCGAAACATGGCTACCAGCCGCCGCCCTTTGAGGCGGGAATCCGGAGTGTATGCATCCGCCTTCCAGCGGAACGAACGGTTGACTTCAATGCCTCCGCCGGGAAGTGCGGTGACGCTTTCCTTGCCGGACGACAGCGCCTCCGGATCGTGCAACCCCGGGTCATGCATCAGTTCGATCCACCAGGCACGGACCGCAGCGTTCGGGCGGGGTTGAGCGGCTTCCGGCGTGCCGTTCGCATAGGTCAGGGTATAGCGATCCACGCCGGGGCGTTTCCGGAATGAAAGCCAGCCGGGATGGGTAAACGCGGCTTCTGCCGCAGGGGCGCTCCGTTTGGAGTGAATCCCGTTGGGTCTCGGCACAAACCGGCCGTTGAAGTAGTGGGGTTGCGCCCCCTCAGGGGAGGTCCAGCGGAGATCGAACGAAAACGGCACTTCCGCGCCGTCGGCCCCGGTGAGCCGGAAAGTGGCGCTGTCGGCCTGCAAACGACGCGCGTCGATGAAGAAGACCTGCGTCTCTTCCTTTCCTGTCACCAGTTCCAGCGCGGCGGCCTCTGATGTAACACAACAAAGCGCCTGGAGCGCGAGGGCTAAAGCCAGTCTTTTCACCGTGGGCTCCATGGCGAGGCGATGCGTTCCAGTTTGAACCGGAGGCTCTCCCCTTTATAGCGGCAGTCGATGCTGTCGGCCTGTTCATCGTGGAGGTCGATGGAAAAACGCCTTCCGGAGAGAGGCACCTTTTTCACGGTGCTCCCGGAGGGCGAGTGCAACACCACTTCGAGCGGCTCGGAAGGCTCTTCGCGAAGGCTTCCGTGGATTCGGATCGGGTCGTCCTTAAACAGAAGCACCGACGCCGGGACAGCGTAAAGCAGCGGGTGCGGGGTAAACTTGCGCACGAAATGCAGAACCTCGCGCGTGCCGTCGTTGAGCAGCAGCCGGTGCTCGGTGGGTTCGTCTGTGGTATGGACCGTGGCTTCCGTCAGCTTGCGGATCTCTCCAGCGGGCAGTTCCATGGCAATTTTGCGGCCATTGAACGTCCCGGTCAGCGAAAGATCGCGCCCGGAAGTGTTCTTCAAGGCAAACGTATAGCTTTGCTTCCCCGCTGCTTCGGAGCCTTCCCACGAATCGAGAGCCACGGGGTAGCTTCCGCTCAGGGTGAAACGCTTCCACGTCTGCGGCTGGTGGTATTGCCCCCAGGTGATGCGGTTGTCCTTATTATAGCGAACGTGGGTGCCAATGGCGAGGGCGATCTCTCCCGACGGGTTGTTCCCGAGGTTGAGGGAGGCGAGGGGGATCGCCACTTCGATCTCATAAAAGTCTGCGCCGTAACGTCCTTTGGCCACGGCATCCGAATCCCACCGGACGGAAGAGCGCCGGTATTCGTCCCGCCAATGGTCGTAGATGGCTCCGTTGACGTTGGCGACGACCTGGTAATAGCTCTTCCCGCGACCTTCGACATCGAGAAAGATCTCAATGCAGTCGTCGCGGAAAACCGGATCGTCATGGCCGTTCAACGCATTGGCCTTGTGAGCAAGTGCGCCGTGTTCGGACCGGAGGACAACATGGAAATTCGCCTCGTCGCGCCAGATCCTTGCCTCGCAACGGCGTTCGGTGACGCCACCGGTGAACTCCGTGGAAACGAGCGCACTCTCCCGGCCAAAGGGAATTTCGACCGGCGCCGCCGCCATTGAAATGGTTTGCGTCGCGAAGAGAAGGGTAAGCAGAAAGAAAATTCTCATCGGTTGGCCTCCTGCAGGTTTGTGATCAGGGTAGCGATCTTCCAGCGGAAGCGTTCGATGGAAAAATTATTCCACTCGTCCATGGAGACCTCGGCGGTCCCTTCGATGCCGTCAAAGGTCGCGGTGTGATATTTGCGCTGGTCGACATGAATGCGGTCCTTCATCTCCGCGAGGAACTGCTCCGCCGCCGCGTAGGCCGGGGTGCCGGAAGCGGCTTCCTTGAGGGTTTGCTCAAGGGTATAGAGGTAAAGGTAGTCATCCCGGCCATCGCGGTAGTTCAGGAATTGCAGGGAAGGGCGCTGCCCGTGCGTCTTCGGGTCGGGATAGACCAGCGAAGTATTGTAGTTCCATGGAAGGAGGCAATACGGCAGCATATAGTTGGCATACGAGATGGAAGTCTCCTGATAACGCCCCTCGCCTCCGGTCCGCCAGAACCAGAAACCGGCCTGGAAGCGGGAGTCGCCGCTGTTGTGGGAGCCGAACTTGTGGCCATACTGCCTGATGGTGGCCAGCAGGCTTTCGTCGATCGGCGTTGCCGGGTTGGCCCAGATATGTTCATAGACCGGCGGGGTCATCTTGTAGGCGAGCGGGCCGTTGATCGTGACATAGCTGGTCGCTCCGGCGCGTTTGACGGCTTCGCCAACGCGGATCATGTATTTGACATGTTCGATGCCGCGGTTGTCGATCTCGCCTTCGTAATACCAATAAATCTCGGGGTAGCCGCGCTTCTTGCACATCTGGTCGATCTGGCGGGTCAGGTCTTCAATATCCTTGAGAACAAGGTCCGGGTTTTCGGGCGTCTCGCGGATATTGATCCTCAAGCCACAGTTCGCGAACAAGGCAAACGGCCGCAGTTCAATATAGCGACACTCGGGATCTTTGCGAAACCGGTCGATCCACCAGTCGAAGTTGGCCTGTTGCTCCGGCGTCTGGGTAAAGCGCCGCTGCCCGGGAGCGCCGTCAATCTTGCCTAGCGGAAAAATGGAAGGAATCTTCCATCCCCACGGATTGAACTGGTTGGTGTTGAACCGGTACTTATAGGGAAACTCGCTCTGCCTGCGCATGACTTCGCGCATCTCGTCCGGTTCCCGCTTTGCACCCCACCAGTCGGCCCAATGGCTATACCCCATGGTGAAGTTGTAGGTGGCCGCTCCCTTGTAGATCAGGGCGAAAGGCAATACTTTAAGTTGAAGGCGGGCGGTGCCGATCACTTTCTTTCCCGAAAGAATCGTCAGCGGGGCAAAGTAGTCGCCCGCTTGTGCCGAAGGGGGAACGCGAAAGTCGAGCGTGAACATTCGCGGGGTGCCGGTCTCTCCATGTTGCGGCTTCATTTCCTGCAAGACGTAGGAGAGCGGGTCGAGCTGTCGCATGGAGCGGATGATGCCCTTGGTTTCCCGGCTTCCCTGTTCCTTGTAGCGCTCCCGCCAGAGATCGGCGTTGGCGGCTGTTTCCAGCTTTCCTCCCTCTCCGACAAAATCGCCAACCTCGACCGTGAGGTCCGGAAGATCGTGCAGCGGCAGGATGCCGAAACGAAAAATTTCCTGTTCGTCCCTGGCGGCGAAGACGCGGACGGTGTCGGTCACTTCTTCACCGGAAGGGCGGCTCCACGGGTGAACCTTGTCTTCGCTGTATTTCTGGAAAAGGAGATAGCCACGTTTCCGGACTTCGGGCGAGAGTTCCGGCATCGGTTCATCGGCAGGCGGTTGCCACGGGTAGCGTTCCGCAAACTGCTTCCGCCGTTCTTCTTCGATCTTTTTCGCGGTGGCGGCGGCCTCTTCCGGGGTCCGGTTGACGGTGATCGCGGTCAGCAGGATATTCTTGAGCTTCAGGTTGATCTTTCCATCGACCGGTTTCACCGTAAAGGTTTTCTTCGTCAGGATCGGCTCGACGATTCGTTCCCAGATGCCGTCGTTTTTGCTGAACACATACTCTTCGAGCCTGCACCATTCGTCGTAGGCGCTTTGCGGGTTGAGTTCCTGCTGGTGGACGACTTGACCATTCGCCTCCAGCCGGATCTCTTTCTCCTGCCAGAACCGTCGCCAACCGGAGTTCCAGTCGCCAATCCAGACCGTCACCGTCGCCTCCGACCAGGAGCATGGCAGTTCCAGCGTGGCATCCTGACACCAGAGGTGATGTTCCAGAAGCACGTCCGCCGGGAGGCTTCCGGGGCGACTTTCGGAAGGGGTATAGATCCAACTGTTTGCGATTTTGCTTTTCGGTGCAAACTCCGGCGCGTCCGGGGTGGCATAGCGAAAGTCGAGGAACTTTTGCGTTTCCGGGCGGCTGGTCTCGTTCCCGAACATCAGTTTCAGTTCCTCGGCATTTAACGGGGAGGCCAGTAAAAGGCATAGGGCGATGGTTTTGAACTTCATGCTGTTTAAGAGGCTGTGAAAAAGGTCATTCAACGGCCATGGAGGGCGGGCCTCCGCTTCCGGCTAAGGGTTTGAGGTTGCCGCGCAAATGACCGCGATCAGCGCCGGGGCAAGATCATGTCGATACGAATCTGATAGGCTGTGGTTCCGGCGCGGGCCGGGTCAGCCTCCACCGTTTCCACGTGCCCGTCGACGAAGAGTGCAGGGAACGGGCCCTTGTATTCAGTTTGGTGGGGGGAGTCGATAAAGGGTGACCGGGTCGCGGAGGCGCTGAAAGCCGGATGGTAGGTTTTCAGGTAATGAGCGGGGATCAGGAATAGCTTGCGGGCCGGGCGGACGATCTCGTTGTAACGGAAAACCCCAATGGTTTCCATATCCAGGTCCGAGCGTTCGCCCATGTACATATTTTTCGCGTAAGAGTCCCACAGGCTGGGCTCCGGACGTTCGTCGTATTTGCTGATGAAAAGACGGTAGGTCGGATCTCCGGGGCGGACCTTTCCCCAATCTTCAATCCTTGGAATCAGCCCGAGGTAGTGTGCCAGAATCCGCTTGTTGGTGGGATTGGGCGGCAACACCTGGTTATGGTCGGCAAGGTAGCCGTGGAGGGCTCCGCCGATCATGCGGAAATTGGCGGTTTCTCCCGCGATTTTTCTGCTTGCCAGCGCCTTCCCTGCCGCTCCCATGAAAAAGGCTGCCAGCACGCCGACGACGACCAGAGCCACCAGCAGTTCGATCCAGGTAAAACCGTGCCGACCTGAAAGCGATCGGGGCCTCGCGGGAAGGGGGGACTTCATGATACGCTTGGGAGGATGGATCGAAGACGGTGGCAGGATGCCAGCTTTTCGTCAAGCGGCAAGACGGTTGGCATGAAGCGGGGAAGATCAGACAACGGCGGTACGGTTTGTTCTCTTTCTATAAATCCCCCAACCGGTCATTGCGGTAAGGCCGATCAACAGGAGCGCGGTTTCGCCCGGTTCCGGAATGGCCTGCACCTCAAGGGAGATGGTGTTGTTGCTCCAGGATAGGGTAGCTGTATGGTTTTCAAACCCCGCACCGAGCTGGAGCCGCCCGTAAAGTTCCTCCAGTTCCGTATCCGAAATGCTCTGGAAGGTGAAAAGCGTGAATTCGCCCGCTTGAACGTCGAGGATGTTGATCCCGATGCCACCGGAGAAAATCTGCAACCCGTCGGCATGATAGCCGCTGAATTGGATCTGGTCGCTTTCATTGGCTGCACCAAGGCGGAAGGTGAAAAAGGAGCCTTCCTGCATGTCGAGGATCGTGGTGCCGGGATTTCCGGAGCCATTCAGATTAAGAACGGTAAACCCGGCGGCCAGATGAGCGGAGGGGGCGATGCTGCCTCCGGCGGATACGGTAAGGCCATGACCCGCACCGGGCGCAATCCGCCCCGAACCGGCAAGGACGCCGGTGCCTTCGATTTCCACTGACCCCGTGCCGAGTCCGCTGCCGGAGGTGTTGGTGACCGCCAGGACGCCTTCGCTGATGGTGGTGGGCCCGGAATAGTCGTGCCCGCTGCTTCGGGAAAGAATCTGGGTTCCTGAACCTGTTTTCAGGAGGGTCAATGTGGCGGGTTGCGAGGCATTGTTATGATCAGCAAGCCTTCCCGAAAAGGTTTCCGGGGTGGTGTTGGTGTTATTGAGATGAAGCGTGCCTGCGGTGCCGTTATGCGTACCGCTTTCCGATACAAAGACGATGCCGTTTCCTGAAAGGGAGGCGACCTCCACGACGCCATTGCTGTTCCCGTCGGCTCCGAGGATGAGTCTTCCGGAGTTCACCAGGTGCCCGAGATGGACATGGTTCCCCTCCGCGGCCCGGTTTTTCACCCCCCGGTTGTAAAGGCGCGCACTAGAGGCAATCGTGGTCGTGCCTGTGACATTGAAGGCATTGAGACTGCCCACGCTGCCGGCGGAAGTTCCATACGCGATATTGAAATAACCTTCTTCGATGTTCAGGTTGCCGATCTCCAGGCTCAGGGACTGCTCGACACCGTCGAGCTTTCCGTTGGCCGCGTAAACTGTATAACTCCCCTTTTTCGTCAGGGTATCGATCTTGAGTGTCCGGGTGCCGGTGGCATAGATGAATTGAGCTACGGGATTCGACCCGCTTGTTTCCGCGGTGTATTCCAGCAGTTTGATATGGATGTCGTCGACATCCACACGGAGGGTATATCGGCTGTCGAAGTTCTGGAAGATCCTGATCGAGTCTGTCTGGGAGGTTGGCACATCGCCTTCGCCGCTTACTAGTGTCCAATTGGCGGAATTGTTCCAGTCAACATTCTGGTCGGAGAAATTCGAGGCGAACTCATTGCCCTGTGAAAAACCAAGGCAGGGAAAAAGCAAGGTGCAGGCGAGGCTTCCGCTGACCAGCTTCGGAAGTTTTGGGAAGGGAAAAATTTTCATGGCGGGGGCGTGCTTGGATGCTTCGGTGATGCTTCGGTTCCGGGTGATGGGGTATCAATATCTTTTTAAGGCTTCCCTCCCGGAGGAACCATGGCCTAACGAAACAAAATTTTATAAAAAGACAACTTGCGGCCCTTTGAAGCAATTTGTAGGTTGGTCTGGGGTTTGGGGGGTTGCATTCTCTAACCCCGATGTCCCAGCAGAAAAGAATTTTTAACCCTATGGATTGGCAGGCGATCAAAGTGGTTCCGAAAGCGAACAGCAGCGGTTTTATCACCTGGACCGAAACCCACCGGATCAAGCAGGAGTGGTTTGAGGAGAAGATCAAGAACTTTGATTTCTGGCTGGTTTCCGGCGGGTTTGGAGAGGTTCGCCTGAAAGATGGGCGGGTCTTTGAAATGAAACGGGGGAGTCTCTATCATCTCTATCCCGATCTGGTGGAGGAGGCGTGGCAGCAGCCGGACAGGGAGAGGGTGTCGATGTTCTGGTTTCACCATGAACTGTGGAAAAGCGGGAAGAAGATGACGGTTGCCGAACTGGGGGACATGCCGATTTATCATCAGACGGCGGATATCGGGTTTTATGAAATGATGGCGCACAAGCTCCTCGCGCTGCTGAATTTTTCCCTGACCTTTACGCTGGAGGAGTTTGAAAAGCGTCGGGCGGAGGCCGCCATCCTGCTTCAGGGGTTGCTGATGGATTTCGAGCATCACGCCGGTCTGGACGGGGCGTACAGCCGGGAGATTTTACCGGCTCAACATCTGATGGTCCGCCGTCTTGCGCTGAAGGTTGCCGAGAGCCCGGAACGGTTCCGCAGCGCGGAGGATCTGGCCAGGGCGGCCGGTTACCACAAGGTTCATCTGGCGCGGCTTTTCCGGGAGGCCCTGAACGAAACGCCGACGGAGGTCATCATCAACGCCCGGGTTCGCAAGGCGAAGAAACTCCTGAGCCTGGCGCGGGTTCCCTTGAGCATGGCCGAGATTGCGGAAATGTGCGGCTACCAGAATGTTTTCTATTTTTCCAACCAGTTCAAGCAACGTACCGGTTATTCGCCGTCCGAGTTCAAGCAGGTGAACGAGGCTTCCGGCAATATTCCCTGCAACTGGGGACGGTGACGGTTTTGAGGCGATGCCGTTTGTTTCCCGGCCGTTCATGGCGCTTTTGTGCCGGGAGGGTAGGCAAAAAGCGCCGGGTAATCAGCGTTTCCCCGACCGCCGCAGGGTCGGGCAAGGTCCGAAACCTGGGTTATCATGAAATGTCTGAGGGTAGTTCCGGCAATGGCCGTGTTGCTGGCGGGGGTGTTGAGCGTTCCCGCCGATGCTGCACGGGGGGCAAGAGGAAGCGGGGGAGGCGGCTGGCACGGCGGCCGGGCATCGGTTTCGGGAGGAAACTTTTCCACTTCACCGGCGGGAGGCTGGGGGACCGCGAGGGTCTCGCGCGGCGGGTCGATGGTCCGCGTCGGTGGATCGCGTTATCTCGCCCCGCCTCGCGCGACGCAGACGTGGAGCGCCCGACGCGCCGCCGCCTGGCCCGCTCCGGTCGCGGAACGTCGGGTGGAAGGGGTGCGGACCAACTGGCCGCGCTACCGGCACGGCGCGCGGCGGATCGCGGACAACCGGTGGAACCATGGTCGCCGGGTGCGCATCTCCGGTCACCGGGTCGGCTCGCCACGGGTTGCTTATTACGGGGGAGGGTATGTCGGCTATCCGTACGCCTACTATGAAACCGGGCAGCCGTACGTTTCCGACTACGACTATCGCGGTTTCGGCTATGCCGGTTACGGAGACGCCTACAGCTACGTCTACGACGCCGAAGCAGTCGCCGAACCGGTCGCCGAAGGACCGGTCATGAACTGTATCGTGGCCGAGCCGGAAGCCGTCGCAGGATCGGGCGCGATCATTGCAGTACAGATCGCCCTGCGCGATCGCGGCTTCTACAAGGGCGAGGTCGACGGCATCTCCGGACCGCAGACCCGCAGCGCGGTGCGCGAGTTCAAGCAATGCGCCGGATTGCCGGTCAACAGCCGGCTCGACGGGAGTCTGCTCAATGCGTTGAACCTGTAATAAAGGGAGGTTGCTTCAAACGACCCGGAACCGGGGGGCCTTTTTCTTAGGGTCCGGTTCCGGGTCAAATCGTTGGTCGGATAAATAACCATGTTTATTTTGAATTAAAACATTGTCATTGAAATTGGCGTTTTCTAACATCGGTTCATGATTTCACCCGCCACATCGCTCCCTGCGGAGCCGTCCGCCTCTCTTCAGACCGAGGGGCTTTTTACTTCACCCTCCTCCGGAGTGGAAATCCGGGCCATCCCGTTACCGGCACCCGGTCCGGACGAGGTGCGCATCCGGACGGCGTGGAGTTACATCAGCGCCGGGACGGAACTCAACGCCGTCAACGGCTGCCTCGCTGGGAAGGCCGACTTTGCCGCTCCCCGCCGGCTTGGTTACAGCCTCGCCGGGGTGGTGGAGGAGGTCGGGAGCCGTGTGGAAGGGATCGCTGTCGGGAGCCGGGTGGCGGCGATCGGCGAAGGGGCCTATCATGGGCGGGAGGCGATCGTGGCGAAAAACCTCGTTTGCCCGGTTCCTGACGGGGTCCCTCTGCGCGAGGCGTGTTGCATGGCGATGTTCTGTTTCGCGCTGGAAGGGTTTCGCAAGGCAGCCATCGAGTTTGGCGAGAACGTCGTCGTGCTCGGCGGAGGGCTGATGGGGCAACTGGTCGGCCGCTTCTGTGTCGGCGCGGGGGCTACGACGTTTCTGGTCGACGGCAACGCGCACCGGCTGGCGTTCGCCCATCCTTTGCTGCGCCCGCTGGCGGCGGGGGAGGGGTGCTGGGAGGAGGTCGCCGCCGGGACCGCTCCCCACCGGCTCGATGCCGCGTTTGTCTGTTTCGGGGGCGATGCGACGCAGCCGGTCCGCGCCGCCATTGCCGCAATGCAGACGGGGCCTGACAACGTGGCGCAGGGGCGCATCGTTTTCTGCGGCGGGGCGGAGGTGACGCTGCGGATGGCCTCGGCGAGCGGCAACGTCCGGTTTCTGAGTTCGGCCAAGGCGGGACCCGGCTACCGTGATGCCGCCTTTGAACACGGCGCGGATTACACGCGCGGGTATGTCAAATGGACCGTGCGCCGGAACATGGAGGCGCTGCTGGCGGCGCTGGAGCGGTCCATCTTGACGGCGGCCGACCTCATCACGCATGAGTTTCCCTTTGAAGAAGCGGAGCGGGCCTATCAGCTTCTCCGGCAGTCGAACCCCGAAGCCATGGCCGTGGTCCTGAAATATGAATAAGGGTCTGTTCAGGAATTTGCCGAAAGCGGCTGAAAGCCGCCTTTTGGCTCAAAAGTCGGTTTCTTCGGGCGTCCGAATCTCGATTCGGCCTTCCTCAGAAGCCCGATTTTGATCTCAAAATGCATCTTTTCATCCATCTTTCTCAATTCATGAACAGACCCAAGCCCGTGTTCGGCTTTTTTGGCCTGGAAACGACGCACCCGGAAACGTGGGTGCCGCCATTGCGGGAGCGCGGGCTGCCGATGGTCGCCTACGACGAGGGGGAGGTGACCACCCCGGCGTACCAGCGTCATTTCTGCGAACGTTATGGCGTCGCGCTCTGCGGCTCGAAGGAGGAATTTTTCGAGCGGGCCGACGTGGTGGCGATCATGTCGGCGAATTTCGACCGCCACGTCCCGGTGGCGCGGGAGGCGCTGGCGCTCGGGAAGACGGTGTTTCTCGACAAACCGGTTGCCGCCGGGGATGCCGATCTGGCCGAAATCCTCACCTGGAGCGGGAGGAAGGTCGTTCTCGGGTCGAGCAACCGGCTTGATCCGCGTCTGCTGGCGTGGCGCGCTTCTTCCGGTCGGGTCCGCTCGCTCTGTTCGAGCGTCGGGAGCGACGAGCCGTTTTCGTATGCGATTCACGCGGTCGAAATGGGGCAGACGGTGCTTGGGCCGGGGGCACGCGCGGTCCGTTGCGTTCATGAAACGCCGCCGGTCACCTTTCAGGTCCGGCACGATTCGGGGGCATGCTGGTTCATCGAAATTATGAACCCGAGCCGGATCTTTCACGTTGCCCTCCAGTCCGACACCGCTCGGGAAACGCTGGTGATACCCGGAGGAACGTTTCACGGGGCGATGATCGACGAAGTGTTGCGCGTGAACGCGGGCGAGGCCCCGTTGATCTCCCCTGCCGAAGCGGTGGAGGCGGTGCGCATCCTGCGGGCGGGGCATGCTTCGCGGCAGCAGGGGGGCGCATGGGTGGATCTTGACGGACCGCTGGCCGGTTTTTCGGGTTGCGAATACGCCACCCAATACCGTAAGAGGCACGAGACACGCCTGACCACACCGGGAGAAGGATGAGCGCCACCGAACCATTATTTGAACAAACCGCAGGGCGGCTGATGAAGCTTTTGCCCGCGCAATACCGCGCCGGCGACCGGCTGCCGCGTGAACTTGACCTCTGCCGGCAACTCGGGGTGAGCCTGATGACGCTGCGCGAGGCGCTGGCGATCCTTTACCATGAAGGAATCGTGGAACGGAAACGGGGCAGCGGCACCTATTACGTCGGCAAACGCCGCAAGCGGCACGTGGCGGTGCTGGTCCCGTGGCAAAAGCATGGGCGGCACGGTCTTTCGCCCGGGCTTCGGGAAGGGGTGGCTCATCTGCTGGAGGGGCTTCGGGAAGACGGGGTGCCGCACCGGGTCTATATCGGCAGGCAGTTGGAGCGCGAAAACGTCTTCACCTATGGCTACCCGGAACTTGGCGGGGCGGCGGCGCGGGGAGAGGTCCTGGCGGCGCTCAATCCGTGCGGCCGGGTGGATGAAACCGACCTGGCCGGGTTGAAGGCGTCGGGCGTTCCCCTCTGCGGCTGTTCCTCGCGGGCGGACGCACGGGTGACGCATCAGGTCCCGGAGGGGATTCGCACGGCGATTGCGTGGCTCGCCGCCCGGGGGAGGAGACGGGTGGCGTACATGGATGTCCTCGCCAGGAGCGGCGGGGATGCCGGAAGTTCCTCCGAACGGTTCGCCGCCTTCTGCGAGGGGCTCTACGAAGCGCGGCTTCCGATCGTGCGGGAGTGGATCCTGCGCGATTTTCACCCCGGCCGGAGCGGGGCGGGGTGGAGCAACCTGCGGGAGATCTGGAGCGCCCGCCCGGAGAAGCCCGATGCGCTGATCTGTTGCGACGAGACATTCCTGCCGGAGGTGGTGACGGCGCTCGGGGAACTCGGCATCGAAACACCGGGCCAGCTTTCCATCGTCAGCCACGCCACCGCCGGGTACCTCCCCGACCCGGCGCGGGTGAGCGCCATCATCGAAACCGACCCGCAGGCCTACGCCGCCGTGTTGCGGGAACAGGCCGCCAGCCTTGTTGCCGGAACGCCGCTGGCAACGGAGATCCGTCGGTTGCCGGCCCGGTGGGTGGTGATGGAGGGGAAAGCAGCGGAGGCATCCGGTGTTCCCGGCGTTGTAGCCCATTAAGGATTGCCGGCCTTCCCTATCCCCGGGAAGATGGAGGCTCGCCAGCCTTCGTCTTTGGCGGCGCACCTCTTTTTGCCATGAAAATCCCCAACATCCTTCAGATCACCACGCATGACACCGGCAGGCACTTCGGGTGTTACGGCCACCCCACGCTCCATACACCGGCGGTCGATGCGCTGGCGGCGGACGGGGTGCGGTTGACGAACCTCTTTTGCACGGCCCCGATCTGCTCTCCCGCGCGGTGTTCGCTCCTGACCGGGCTTCACCCGCAGCAGCACGGGGTAATGGATCTGGTTGGCCCGCGCGGATGGGCGCTTTACGACCCTTCGCGGCACCTTGCCGCCCGGCTGCGGGCGGAGGCCGGTTTCGCCACGGCGTTGATCGGCACGCATCACGAGATCGTCAGGGGAAAAGAGGCGGAACTCGGGTTCGACGAAATCCGGCCCGGCACCGCAAAAGGAAGAGGGCGACCATCGGCTCCCGAACTGGCGGCGGAAGTCCGTGCGTGGTTTCAGGAGCGGGCGGCGGAGGGAAACCGGCGTCCGTTTTACCTTCAGGTGGGATTGATCGAGACCCACACCCCGTTTGACTTCGGCGGCGCACAACCGGACGTAAGCCGGGGAGTGGAGCTTCCCGCCTACCTTGCGGACGACGAAGGGAACCGCCGCCGGATGGCCGCCTTTCAGGGTGCCGTACGCCAGGCCGACGCGGGGATCGGCGCGATGCTCGAAGCGTTGCGCGAAAGCGGTCTGGAAGAGGAGACGCTCGTCGTCGTCACCACCGACCACGGCATCGAAATGCCCCGCGCCAAGTGGGAACTGCACGACCCGGGGCTGGAGGTGGCGATGGTGGTCCGCTGCCCTGCGCTCGGATTGACCGGCGGCCGGACGGTCGGGGCGCTCCTGAGCGGGGTCGATTACCTGCCGACGCTGATGGAACTGATCAGCCGCGATCCCGGGCCGGTGGCGGGCAGGAGCTTTGCCGGGTTGCTGAAAGGGGAGTCGCAGGAGGAGATCCGCGACGCGGTTTTCGCGTCATTCAACCAGCGGGGCAACGCGCGCGCGGTCCGCACCCGCCGTCACAAGCTGATCCGCTTTTTCAACGATTACGGCATCTATCCGCGCCCGGTGGCTTCAGACGGGCTGCTTGTCAAAAGCGTCTCCAGTCCGGTGTTGCTCTTCGACCTGGAGGGCGATCCGCACGAGTTTTGCGACCTCTCGGCCAACGCCGCTTACCAGCCGGTCCGCGAGGAACTCGAAACGCGCCTCTGGCAATGGATGGAGGAGGTCGGCGATCCGTTGTTGCGCGGGCCGTGGGAGACGCCGACCTATCGCCGCGCCATGGCCGATTACCAGGCGTGGAGCAGCCGGGGGTCAGTCAACAAATCTTGACAAATTGTCAAGATTTGTTGACTGACCCCCTCGTTTTGGCGTGAAAGTTGATAAAAAAGCGTGCCAATCCCGGGGAAGCGGTTCATCATGTCGTTTTAATGCCATTTTGTAAACTGGGTCTTCGACCCGCTATTGTTACGGCCCTTCAGGAGACGGGCTATTCGCAACCGACACCCATTCAGGCGGCTGCCATTCCCATAATTCTTTCCGGACGCGATCTCATCGGGATCGCCCAGACCGGCACCGGCAAGACCGCCGCCTTTGTTTTGCCGATCCTCTCCCGGCTGGCACCGCAGGAGAACGTCCCGCCTCCGCCCCCTCCGCGCCACCCCGGCACCCGGGCGTTGATCATCGCCCCGACGCGCGAACTGGTCGTCCAGATCGAAGAAAACGCCCGCATCTACGCCGCGCACCTTCCGCTTAGAATCGCGACGGTCTTCGGCGGCGTCGGCGAACGCCCGCAGATCGAGGCGCTCCGGACCGGGGCCGATCTCGTCATCGCCACCCCGGGGCGGCTGCTCGACCTGATGCAGCGCGGCTACGGCTCGTTCGGAAAGCTGGAATTTCTCGTTTTCGATGAGGCGGACCGGATGCTCGACATGGGTTTTATCCCGGCGATCCGGCGCATCGCCAAGGCGCTTCCGAAAAAGCGCCGGACGCTCCTCTTTTCCGCGACGTTTCCGACCGAGATTGAGAAACTTTCGCAGGAATTTCTCATCGAACCCGAAAAGGTGCAGATCGGCCGCCGTTCCAACCCGGCGGAGACCGTCCGCCAATGGATCTACGAGGTGCCGCACCATCTCAAGTCGCCGCTGCTGCTCCACCTGATGAAGGAGGAAGCGCTCGACAAGGTGGTCGTCTTTACCCGGACCAAGTACGGGGCCGACCGGGTCGCCCGCCTGCTGGAACGCAACGGGATCAAGGCCGCGACGCTCCATTCGAACCGTTCGCAGAACCAGCGCCTGAGAGCGCTCAACGATTTCCGCGCCGGGGCTGCCCGCGTGCTGGTCGCCACCGATATCGCCGCGCGCGGCATGGATGTCGACGGCATCTCCCACGTGGTCAATTACGACTTCCCGATGCACTCGGAGGATTACGTTCACCGGATCGGGCGGACGGGGCGCGCGCAGGCCGCCGGCGACGCGATCAGCTTTGTTTCCACGGACGACCGCGGGCCGCTCCGCCAACTGGAGCGTTTCATCGGCAAGAGCCTGGCGCGCCGGAAGGCCGACGGGTTTGACTACACGGTCGCCGCGCCGCCGCCACGGCCCGACTCGGGACCGCGCGGGGGACGCAACCAGCGCAACCCCTCCGGCGGGGGCGGCGGGGGAGGCGAAGGCCGCTCCGGGCGCAGCGAGAGCGTCGCGGGCCGCAACTTCCCCTCCGGTGGAAGGCGCAACGGCAGGCGGTTCGCTCCCGCCAAGGCCGGTACGTGGCTTCCGGGGTAGACCGGTTTTTTTCTCAAAAAAAATCATTCATGATCAGCGGGCTGCCGTTATTTACCGGCGGTCCGCTGATCCATGTTTCCCATGTCGCCGATCCGCTCGTTTTTCCATCTCGACACCTCTTCGGAGACAGAGGGGAGCCACTGGCGGATGCTCCTCCTGGGGCACCCGGCATACTGGATCTGCCAGTCAATCGGCTGGTTCGGCTCGGCTTCGGGGGAGATCATGGTCAGCCTGCTTCACTCGAAGCGGACGGCGCTGGAGATCGGTTTTTCCCTGCTCGGCGCGTGCCTCGGCATCGGCGTGAGCCATCTTTTGCGGGTGGTGATCTGCTGGCGCAACGCCTTTACCTGGACGTGGCCCCGGCAGTTCGCCTTTTACCTGCTGGCGTGCATCCCTGCGGCGGGTCTCTACGCCGTCCTTTTCCTGCCGCTCGTCTGGCACTTCAACCCGTACGACACCGCGCCCGAGCAGTCGCCGGGGGTGATCCTCGACACCCTTTACTGGACCTACAGCGCGCTGCTGGTCTGGTGCGGGTTTTACTTCGGCTGGCACTACTTTCTCAACTACCAGAAGGTGGCGCTCGATCGCGTCCGGCTCGACGCCGCGCTGCACGAAGCCGAACTGCGGGCATTGCGCGGGCAGTTGAACCCGCACTTTCTTTTCAACGCGCTCAACAGCATCCGCTCGCTCATTGAAAGCAACCCGACCCGCGCGCGCGACGCCATCACCCTGCTCGCCCAGTTGCTCCGCAGTTCGCTCTACTCCAACGAACACAAGCTGATCCCGCTGGAACGGGAACTGGAAGCGGTGGAAAGCTACCTGAAGCTGGAACTGATCCGGCTGGAGGACCGGTTGAAGGTGGCGTTTGATCTCCCGGTTTCCCTGCGCAAGATCGCCGTGCCGCCGCTCTGCCTGCAAATGCTCGTGGAAAACGCGGTCAAGCACGGGATCAGCCCCAGCACCTGCGGCGGGACGATCCGGGTGACCGGGCGGCTGGAGGGCAAGCGGCTCCTCCTTGCCGTCGATAACACGCCGGGGCATCTCCGGCTCCAGGGCGGGGGACGAAGCGGCGTCGGCCTGCACAACCTGCGCAGCCGGATCAACCTCCTCTTCGGAGACGACGCCGAGTTGAGCCTCTGCGAACAACAGAGCGCCGAAGGCCCGCAGGTCCGCGCCGAACTCCGTCTGCCGACGGAAAGCACTGCCGCCCGGCGATAGAGCCGTTGCGCCCGGTTCAGGGGCTTGCGGGGGTCGGCGCGGCTTCCGGTTTGCGAGCGACCAGGCAGATGGCCGCCATCCGGTGCCGGTGTTCGCGGAAGGTTTTGCGCATTTTGAGCACGCGGGAACGCGCCGCGCGGTCGCGGGCGACGCGCCAGATGAACCGGAGCGCTCCCCAGCCGCCTTCGTCCCGCACCAGGCGGCCCGGTTCGAGCAGTCTCATCGGCGCCGAACTGCGGTAGGTGATCTCAAACCCTTCCGAACGGAGCAGCCCCTCCCATTCTTCGCCCGTCAATGGCAGCGCCCGGTGCCGGATCGCCTGTGTGATGGAGCGGTTGATCGCGTCGTGCTCTTCGCTCGAGAGGTGGTCGGGGTGAAGGCAAAGCTCGTGGATGCCGTAGCGCCCGCCCGGCTTGAGGAGCCGGTACGCTTCGCGGACGATCTCCCGCTTGGCCGGCTCGGCCTGCATCGTCAGCATCGCTTCGCCGTAGACCACATCGGCGCATGCCCCGGGCAGCCCCGTCTTCTGGGCCAGACCGGTAATCACCCGGCGGGCATCGACCGTCGGCGGCCGCTCCAGCCAGCGACGGACCTGACCGGTCGCCGCCGCGTCGCGTTCGATCGCCGTATAGCTCGCCGGTCCTGCGGCAAGCGCCATCCGTGCCGTCACCCCAAGCCCGGGCGCAAATTCCACCACGTGATCGCTGCCGGTCAGCTTGAGCGCGGAGAGGAGGCGGCGCGTCAGGCCGAGGCCCCCGGGCCGCAGCACCTTTTTGCCGAGCCGCAGCAGAAGCCAGTGCCCGGGCATCTTTGCCGGGTCGAGATTTTCACCGGGCAGAACGCCCGCGGCGGCGGAGTGGAACGACGGAAAGACCATGATGGAAAAGCCCCTTTCTAAAACCTCTTTTTGTGGTTGCGTTCCGAGGGTTTCACGCGGCGGCGTATCGGATGATGCCACGGCGCTTCAGTCTCAAAAGGATAGCTTCGGGCATCGTTTTTTCCAGCCGAAAGCAGGAGATTTGCCTGTTGTATTGACCCGGATCAAAAAAGAGGGCGCGTGTTGCCTCAAGTCAAAATGACACCGGAGGGTGAAAAAGAGGGGGATTCATTGCCTCATAACAGATGACACTGAAGCAGGGGCATAGTTCGCTTCAAAATGGGCTTCTGAAAGGAGCCCGGAGGGCGACTGCAAGAAG
>DATMFV010000122.1:0-8105 GCA_035555975.1 Chthoniobacteraceae bacterium | reverse complement strand
GGGAGAGAAATCGACCCTGAAAGGGTCGCAGCGGATCGTCTTGGGGTAAGGTCCCTTTTTCTGCGACCCCGTTCGGGGTCGATGATGGGGGAATCCAATAGCCCGGGGGTGTCGCTTCGCTCGACCCCCGGCTTCCCCGCTTGGATGCCGTTGGCATCCCTTTGAATCCGCCTTAGAGCTTCCCCCGGATCAGCCGGTAAATGAGCAGAATGATGACCGCCCCCACCACCGCGCCGATAAACCCGGCGGCCTGGTCGGGCTGATACCAGCCGAGGCTGCGCCCGAGGAAACCGGCGAGCGCCGCCCCGGCCAGACCGAGGAGAAGGGTGATGATGCAGCCGCCGGGATCGCGGCCGGGAGTGATGAGTTTGGCGAGAGCGCCGACGATGAGGCCGATGATGAGAGTCCAGAGCATACTCTTGACTACGCATCTCTCCCGGCCTTCGTTTGGGTCAAAATGCCTTCAGGGCGTCGTAAAACCGCGCAAAAGCGGGCGTTTCTACTCCAGTTCGTAGCGGGGAACCTCGGGATCGACCTGTTCGCTCCAGGCATCGACCCCGCCGCGCAACGCCTTGACGTTGGTAAAGCCGTGACCGGCAAAAAACGTGGCGGCGTCGAGGCTCCGTTTGCCGAGGTGGTCGACGATGACGAGCAGGGCGGAGCGGTCCCACCGGCTCAGGGCCTCCTGCATCATCTCCTGCGTGAAGAGGGTGGCGGCTTCGATCCGCGCGGCTTCGAATTCTTCGCGGGTGCGGATGTCGATGAGGCGGACCGGTTCCTTCGTTTCGGCGAGGGCGGCGGCCAGCGCGGGCGGATCGATCAGCAGGCGCTGTTCCTCTTCATGCGCTTCGTGCAGGTAGGCGATCACCTCTTCGACCGGCAGGTTTTCGTTGCGCGCGCAGACCCCTGCGAGGGTTTCCTGCGGTGAAAAGCCGCAACTTGAGCAGCCGCCGATGTGGTACTTGCGGAAGAGCGCCCGTTGCGCGCCGGGGAGGCGCAGGAGGAGGTCGCTCATGGTGATGTTCGGGTCGATGACGGGCGTGCTCATGGTCGTTTGGTTCATCATCGGTCAGGCGTGCCGGTTTCGCAAGGCTTCGTCGGCCTCGAGTTGCGTCACGATCTCGGTATCGCGGACGAGCGACTTCATGCTGAAAAGCCAGATGACCCCGGCGACGAGCATGACGGTGGAGACCATCAGGAAGGCGGTGTTCCAGTTGGAGATGTCGCGCACCCAGCCGATCAGCGGCGGGGAAATGGCGTCGCCGAGCGCATGGATGACCAGGATATTGAGCGCGAAGGCGGAGGCGCGGATGGCGGGCGGGGTGACGTTGGCAATGGCGGTGTTGGAAGGGCCGACATTGAGGAAAAGGAAGAAGATCGCCAGGAAGATATATCCCCAGGCGTACGGGAACGGGGTGTAGAGCATGGCGACGGTGGCGGGAAAGCCGAGCAGCATGCCGGTGCCGGAGACGAGGAAGTACGAGCCGGGGAAGCGGGAGCGGAGCCGGTCGCCGAGGAGGCCCCCTGCGAGCGTCGCCAGAAGCCCGCCGACGACGAGGATGCCGCCAAAGATCATGTTGGTCTGGGCAAGCGGCTGGCCCCGCGCTTCGTGGATGTAGGTGGGAGCCCAGACCGAGAGGCCGCCGATGGCGAAGGTGAGCGCGGTCTGCGCGAGGATGTTGGTGATGAGCGAGGGGATTTTCAGGAGCCGCTTGTAGTCGGCGAGCTTGGCGGGTTTTTTCCTGGAGGCTTCGGTGCGCGGCGGCTCCTTCATCATGAAGGAAAAGAGCGAAAGGAGCAGCCCCGGGATGACGACGAGAAAAAACGCCCAGCGCCAGCCGAGCGAAGTCAGCAGCATCGCGCCGCCGAAAGCGAAACCGAGCGCGCTTCCGACCGGGATCGCCATATAAAACCAGGCGAGCGAGCGTCCCCGCCGTTCAACGGGGTAGAGGTCGCTGATCAGGGTCGGGGCCGCCGGGCCGTAACCGGCTTCGCCGATGCCGAGAAAGACGCGGGTGATCAGGAGGGAGACAAACCCGACGGCGAGCCCGGAAGCGCCGCACGCCACGCTCCAGACGGCGACGCTGATGCCGATGATCATCCAGCGCGAATGGCGGTCGGCGAGGTAGCCGAAAATCGGCGCGGTCAGCATGTAGCTGAAGAGAAAGGCGCTCGTCCAGTACCCGGCCTGGGTGTTCGGGTAGGGGTGGTCGGCGAGGAACTCGGCTTTGAGTTCCGGGATGATCGCGGCGAGGATGTAGCGGTCGAGATAGCAGAAGAGATTGATGGCGATCAGCAGCCAGAGCGAGCGGTGCGCCAGCTTTGTCGTGGCGTGGTCGGGCACGGGCGGGGGGAGGACGTCAGATGGCATATTTTTCGATGATCCAGCCGGGAACGGTTTCCGCGCGGCCGGTGTCGAGCCGGATCATGGTGTAGTCGAAGTAACCGTCGCACGAGAGCTTGCCGTTGGAGGCTTTGTGAATCTCGAAGCGGACCTGCACCCCCTTGGGGATCAATTCATCGACCCAGGTGGTGACCCGCGCGGTTTCGCCGAGCCCCAGCGGGCGCTTGAAGTTGAGGTGGGCGGTCTTGACGACCCAGCCGAACCCGGCCTCGATGAACGCTTCCATCGGCATCTTGTAACACCGCTCCATCTGGTCATACCGGGCGGCGAGGACGTAGTCGAAGTAACGGCTGTTATGGACGTGCTGGTTGAGGTCGATGTCGTCGGGACGGATCGTCACCGCCGTTTCAAAACGGGTGCGGCCGAGAGGGTGGGGAGAGGAGGGGTGGCTCACGGGGCGGTCAGCGTTTTTTTTGGCAAAGGCGGCGGGGAGGCGGAGATCGCGCGAAGGCGACCCGCGATCCTCAAAGCTGTTCCGGGTTGGCGAGGAGATCGGCGACGCGGACAAGCAGCCGCCCCGCCGCCCCGCCGTCGAGGACGCGGTGGTCGAAGCTTAAGGTCAGGTTCGCTTCCGTGGCCGGGTCGAAGCGACCGGCTTCCGCGTTCCAGTGCGGGACGATCTTTCCGGCTCCGAGGCCGAGGACGAGGGTCTGCTCGGGCAGGGGGATCGGGGTCGCCCAGGTCAACCCGAAGGTGCCGAAATTGGTGACGGTGGCGATGGAGCCGCCGGTGGCATTGCCGGGGAGGCGGCGCTGGCGGGCGAGTTCGACCAGTTCGTTGTAGCGGTCGACCAGTGCGGCGAGCGGCGAGGCATCGACATTGCGCAGGACCGGGACGAGGACGCCATCCTCCGCTTCGACGGCGAAGCCGACATCAATCGAGGCGGGGTGGACGATCCGGTCGCCGACGAGCCGCCCGGCCGGGGCGCTGTTTTCGGCGAGCGCGATCCCGAGCGCGCGCAAGGCGTAAAGGGCGGGGCCCGGCTTGGAGGCGGCCTGTTTGCGGTGGGCGAGGAGCGGATCGAGCACGACCGGCTTGGCGACGGCGGCGATCGGCCGGGTCCAGCTTCGGCGCATGGCGTCGGCAACGGCGACCCGCATGCTGGAGGCGGGGGTGACCCGGTGGTGTTCGAGCCCTTCCAGGAATTTTTCGAAATCGTCGATGGTCACTCTTCCTGCCGCGCCGCTTCCGGCCACGCCGGCGAGGTCGGCGGCGTGAAGCCCGAGTTCCGCCATGCGCGCCTTCATCCGGGGCGACATGTAGCTGGCGCCGGAGGCATGGGCGGGGACCGGGAGGCCGCGGACGGTCGGCTGGACCTGGGCGGAGCCGGGGCGGGGCGAGTTGGCGCGGCCCGAGGTTTCGTCGATCGCCCCCTGTTCGTCGGCGAGGTGGTCGGCCGCCGGGGCGGGGGGCGCGGCGGCGAGGCCGAGCCGTTCGGCTTCTTCCTCGGTGACTTCGACATACCCGAGCACGGAGCCGACAGAGTAGCTCTGGCCCTCGACGGCGGTGATCTCTCCGACGGTTCCCGCGCATGGGGGGGTGACTTCCATGACGGCCTTGTTGGTCTCGACTTCGATGATCCCCTGGCCGCAGTCGATGGCGTCGCCCTTGGAGACGGCGATGTTGACGATGGTGGCTTCGGCAATGGATTCACCGAGTTGAGGCATGATGATCGGGATCTGTCGCATCGGGAAGGAGTAGAGGAAAAGTTAAGCTTGAGAAGAGACGGGAAGGAAAAAGCGTCAGAGCCGCAGCAGTTCGCGGGTGGCCCGAGCGATGGTCTGCGCGGTGGGGCGGTGGGTACCCCAGAGGTTCGGGTGGTAGGGGATCGGCGTATCCTTGGCGTTGAGCCGGCGGGGCGGGGCGTCGAGCAGGGCAAACCCTTCGGCGGCCACGCGGGCGACGACTTCAGCGGTGACGCCGCCCCACGGCCACGCTTCGCCGACGACGAGCAGCCGCCCGGTGCGGGCGACGCTGGCGAGGATGGTGTCGGTATCGAGCGGTTTGATCGAGCGGAGGTCGACGACTTCGACTTCGTATTTTTCCGCAGCCAGTTCCTCCGCCATCGCCAGGCATTCATGCAGCATGGCGCTGTAGGTGACGACGGTGACATCCCGCCCGGTCCGGGCGATGCGCGCCTTGCCGACGGGAAGCGCCTCGGTCGGCAGGCAGTCGGCCTTGAGGTGGTAGTAGAGGTACTTGTGTTCGCAGAAGATGACCGGGTCGTCGATGTTGACCGCTTCCAGCAGCATCGAGTAGGCATCTTCCACGGTGGCGGGGGTCATGACGATCAACCCCGGGTAGGTGGCGTAAAGCCCTTCCATGCTCTGGCTGTGGAAGGGGCCCGACCCGGAGGTGCCGCCCGAGGGGAGGCGGATGGTGATCGGGCACGGGACTTCCGTGCGCCAGAAGAGGGTGGCGGCGTGGTTGACGACCTGGTTGAAGCCGACGGTGGAAAAGTCGGCATACTGCATTTCAATGATCGGGCGCATCCCTTCAATGGCGGCCCCGATCGCGGAGCCGATGATGGCGTCTTCGCTGATCGGGGCATCAAGCACGCGCCCGGGAAATTCGCGCGCGAGATTTTTCGTCGCCTTGAACGCGCCGCCAAACGCGCCGACATCCTGCCCATAGATATAGACGTGCGGATTGTCGGCCAGTGCCTTGGCCTGGGCTTCTCGGATCGCTTCGAGATACGTAATCATGGAAGGTGGGTGACTCGGGGAAAAAAGTGGGAAAGCCTTCGGCCTTTAACGGGCCATGTGGCCGTCGATCAGGCGGTCGGTGGAAAGGGCGGTCCAGGTTTCGGCATTCGGGTCGGGCGCAGGCTCGCGTTGGACGGTGTTGACGGTTTCCTCAACCTGTCGGACGGCTTCAGCGCGCCATTGTTCGATGGTTTCCGGGGTCGCCCACCCTTCTTCAAGAAGCGTTTCCCGGGCCTTGACGAGGCAATCGACGCCGAGCGGCGAACGTTTGAGCGCTTCGTCGATATAACCCGCGTCGTCGTGTTCCCCGTGACCCGCGAGGCGCAGGAGGTTGGCGACGATCAACTGCGGACCGCCGCCGGAGCGTGCCGAGGCGACCGCTTTTTCAAGCAGCGGGAGGCACGCCTTCAGGTCGGTCCCGTCGACGGTGTAACCGGCGATCCCGTAACCGACGGCGCGGTCGACGAGGTTTTCGCAGGCGAACTGGCGGTCGTTCGGGGTGGAGTAGGCGTACTGGTTGTTGGCGACGACCATGACGAGCGGAAGTTTCTCGATCGCCGCGAGGTTCATCGCCTCGTGAAACGCGCCGGTGGAGGTTCCCCCCTCGCCGAGACAGGTCGCCCCGACGGCTCCGGTTTCCCCCCGGAAGCGGCGGGCCATGAGCGCCCCGCAGACGACGGAAATCATCGCGCCGAGGTGGCTGATCATCGGAAACTGGCCGGTGCGCGGGCGGCCCCGGTGGACGTTGCCGTCGCGGCCCCGCATCGGCCCCAGGCGGGAGCCGAGGTAGGTGCGCACGGTGTCGATCACCGGTTCGCCGAAGGCAAGGCGGCCCGCCTGGTCGCGGATGAGCGGAGCAAAAAAATCGCCCTTTTTCAGGGCGGTTCCCACGGAAACGCTCAGCGCTTCCTGTCCCTTGCCGACAAAAACGCCGCCAGTGATCTTTCCGGCACGGTAGAGGCTCGCCATCGTCTCCTCCAAAACACGGGCAAGCAGCATCCACCGGTACGCTTCCGTGAAGCGTTCACACGAAACGACGGACGGCGCGGCACTCCGGTGGGCTAGGTCAGGCATGACGGGGAGTGTAACGATCTTTTTGCTCCTGACGCAACCGTTCTTTCAGGGGAGAGTCGGGGTGTTGAAAGGTGTTGCGCTCCCATTATAGGAAGCGGAAGATCGTCGACGCGTTGCGACGCGTAACGAAGCCGCCAGCATCGAATTCTTTCTGAAGGGAAATGTTGGGAGAAAGGCGACAAAGATGGGTTACCTCGTAGCGGTCAGCGGGCTGTTGATGTTGGTGATGAGCGTGGCGGCGCTGCTTGCGCCGGAGAAAGTGGGAGACGTTTTATTGCGATGGCCGGTCCGCCGCCGGTTCTTCTTCGCGTTCGGCCTGCGGCTGGTGTTAGGGGTGATTTTTCTCCTGGGAGCGTCCGACACCCGGTTCCCGACATTCATCTCCATCATCGGGACGATCACCGTGATCGCAGCGATCGTCCTTCTCCTGCTCGGGCAGAAGAAGGTCGATGCCTTCGTTCGATGGTGGCTCCGTCGCAACCCGGCATTCATGCGGATCTGGGCACTGGTCGGCGTCGTTTTAAGTGTCTTGATTCTCTATGCGGGCCTGGGACGGCCTCCGCTTCCTTAAGGTTTTCGCCCTTGATGCGGCGGACCTTCTGATCGGAGAATCGGGTGCCGTCTGGGACTCCGCCATTTACCGTTGCGATTCCACCGCCGAGAGTGGAACGAGGGTCGGACTTGAAGAGCCTGGCAGATACGGGCCAAGCGGGAGTTTCAGTGAAATTCTACTCCCGGTTAAAGGCGGGCCAATTCCGCGAACTGCGGAAATTGGCTCGAGCGGTAGGATTCGAACCTACGACCAATCGGTTAACAGCCGATCGCTCTACCACTGAGCTACGCTCGATCCTTCAAAAAGTGGGTTGCAGTGGAGACGGGCAGTTATAATCGGTTAAAGAGGCTTTGCAAGCGTTTTTGGCAAAAAATATTGGCTCATCGCGGGAGTCGCATGCTTTCGGGTAAGGGGGGCGGCCTCGGGAACCGGTTTTTGAATCGACGACGCTCCGTTTTCGCCGCACCCTTCTATATAGAGGAGCGTCCCACACGCCCGGATCGACCCGGCCGGGTCTCCTCAAGGAAGAGATTGCACCCCCCTTATTTTTCTATCTCATGCGTATCGACCAATGGCTCTGGGCCGTGAGGCTTTTCAAGACACGCACTCTCGCTGTGGAGGCGATCCGCGGCGGCCGGGTCAAGATTGAGGGAAAGGCCATCAAAGCCTCCCGCGAGATCCGCGGCGGCGAGGTAATCACCGTCAGCGGGCCGGAGCGGATACGAATTGTCGCGGTGCTCGGCGTGCCGAAATCGCGGGTCGGCGCCAAACTGGTGGGCGAATACCTCGAAGATCGTTCGCCGCAGCCATCCGGGGAGGTGCATCCGGGACGACGCGAGCGGGGTGCCGGTCGGCCGACCAAACGCGAGCGCCGGGTGTTGGATGACTTTCTTGAAGGCGACGGGTTGTGAAGCGGTTGGCCGGGAGGGGGTGATTCATGCGGTGGCGTTTCCCTTGCACAGCGGCGACGGAGACTCCGACACCCGGGAAAAAGGCACCGACAAAAAGTTTTTCTAAAAAAAAGAAGAAAGGCTGTTGACGTCGACCGGGTTTCTGGTACTTTCCACGTCCTCCACGGGAAGGATTCCCTGATGTCAGTCGCCTTTCGAAGCGAACCGGAGCTTCTTCCGAACCGAAAAAAACGGTTCGGAAAGTTTCGAAAAAAACTTCAAAAAACCCGATTGACATCGCAGGCCGAAACGATATGGTGACCGGCCCGCAAGGAGAGCGAACAACAGCCTCGGATTCGAAGCTGACGGTGACAGAAAAAAATAAAAACTTTTTTGTTGCCAACTGCTGAAAAAAGAGTAAGTTGTTCGTCCCGCTGAAAAAGCCGACTGCGAGTCGCGGTTGACATGAAAATGTCGAA
>DATMFV010000121.1:0-11981 GCA_035555975.1 Chthoniobacteraceae bacterium | reverse complement strand
TCCGGCGGTGATTACCTCGACCCGTCCTACTGGCTACCCGCACAGACGCCGGGAACCGCAGACGGCACCGTCTTCAATCTCAGCGCTGCGGAAGCCTATGTCGTGACGTTGAGCGATGATGCCACCAACCAGTCGCTATGGGTCGTCAATGACCGGTTGACGCTCGACTTGAATGGTCAATCCTTGGCCTTGACCGACACGGCGGCGAGCGGGGACGGCGAACGGGGGTTGAGCCTCGCCACGAAGAGCCTTTCTGTTGCGGAACTGACGATCCGGGGCGGCGGACAACTGACCACCCAGACCTTTTATGCGGCAGCGCTCGGCACGGCCAAGGCCCGTTTAACCGTCAGCGGGAGCGGCACCATCTGGACGCATGAAGGGACCACCACCGCGGCCTCCTCGCTCGCTTGGAAGGGCGATGCGTCCTTGCGGGTCGAAGCAGGTGCTGCGTTGGATTTTAACCGGCTCTATCTGTCGGGTAGCGTCGGCAGTAAGGCTGAACTGCTCGTTACCGGGAGCGGTACGACAGCAAGCTTCAGCAACCGGATCGAAGTGGGCTATCGCAGTACGGCCACTTTGCGGGTGGAGCAGCAGGCCTCGCTCACGGCGGGCCGATTGGTTGTGGGTTCTCTGGGTAGCAAGACGGAGGCGAATGGCACGGTGACGGGGGTCAATTCCCTCCTGAGCGTCACCACGCTCGACGTGGGAACGGCCGATACGACCGCGTCGCTGAAGGTGGAAGACGGCGGCAAACTGACCGTCAGCGGCGTCACCGGCATTGCCACCTCCACGGACGCCAGCCGGGTCGGCTCCGGTCGGCTGGAAGTCCGTGGGACCGGCTCGCGTTTTGAAGCGGGCGAGGCGATCCATGTCGCCGGAGCCGGGGGTGTGGCGGGCGTTTCATCCGGGACGCTGCTGTTGGCCGATGGCGGTCTTCTGGAAGGGTATCAGGACGCCGTGCTGTACATCTATGAAAACGGCACCCTCTCCATGGAGCGCGACGCGACCTTCCGGGTGCGGGAGCTTCAACTCAAGGAAGGAGCCGGGTTTGCCGTTGCGCTCAATTCCGGCCTGACGCTCGGCGAGGTCCGGGAGGATCTTCTGATCGAGACCGATGTTGCGCTTCAACTCACCCTGGGGAGCGGGTTTTCGGCAACGGTCGGCGATTCCATTGCCCTGATCGAGTATGGGGGAGAGGCCGCGGGCGCTTTTGCCGGGCTGGGCGAAGGGGCGGTGCTCAACGTCGGCGGGTATCAGTTCCAGATCTCCTACGGAAGCGGAAGCAACGATGCCGTCCGGCTCGAAGTGCAGGCGATTCCCGAGCCGGAGCCGGCCCTCGCGCTGCTGGGGGCGGGGATCGTGCTTCTGGCCGCGCGCCGTTTTCGCTGATAGAAAGCAAAACGCCATGCACCACCCCCCTTCGCATCGGATTCCAGACCGGGCCTTCACCGTGTCGGAACTGCTCGTCACACTGGTCGTAGGGGTCATTCTTTTTTCGCTGGTCCTCGCTTCCCTCAACGGTCTGCGGCGGGAGGGGGAAGGCTCCCGCTGTCTGGCCAACCTGCGGCAGCTTGCCACGGCGCTCGGCCTTTACGCGGCGGACCATGGCGGAGCCTACCCCCACAACCGCTTCAACAAGAGCGACCCGAACCGTCCCGGCGATCCGAACGATTCCGACCGACCCGGTCCCTATTGGCAGGCCGCCCTCGCTCCCTACCTTTCGGTGAACCCGAACTTTAACAAGTTGACCGCTAAAACGGCGGGAGCCTTTTACTGCCCGGCGGATCGCCTGCGGGAGGAGAACCTCCCGGCCATGAGCTACGGCTTCAACCACGAGATCGGGCTCGACGAAACGCCGCTTCACCGGCTCCTCTCCGCCGCAACCCGCCCGGGGCACTCGCTATGGCTGCTCGACATGACGCGGGAGAATGGTTCCTTCTGCAATTTCACCAAAAAAACATGGCCCTTCATGGGCGGCGAAAAAAGCGACAACCGCGTCGACTTCCGGCATGGCAACAAGGCCCACGGCGTCTTTCTGGACGGGAGCGTCCGGCGGTTCACTGAAACCGACCTGAGCCACGCCGACGCTTATGACAATCTTCGACTGCGGTAGAATCGGAACATTGGCGCTCCGGGTGATGGCGGGGGCGGCGATGCTGATCGGCCCCTCCACCCGGGCGGCGGACGGTTTCCGGGTCCCCGGGGGGAGGGAAGTGGCGAGGGCCACGTTTTCCGAAGGCAGGCCGGTGCTCGACTTTTCGGTGGGAGAACGGCGGCTGGGCCGGATCTGGGCTTCCGGCGGCAATCCCGACCGGAGTCCGGAAGATGGCTCGTATGGGCGGGTGTCGCTTGGCAACTGCCTTGAACGGGACGAAAACGGGCGGTATTTCTGGAACTTCAGGACGGAGGCGGCATTCGATGCCGTCGGGGTCGTCCAGCCTCTCTCGGGCTCGTTCTCGGGCTGGTTCAGGCAAAGCGCCGTGATGAAGAGCGGCGTGCCGTGGCTCACGGGGCGCTATTCGCTGGCCGGCGGGCCGTTTCGGGCGGGAGTGACCTGGGCGCTCGGCGTGGGCGGTTATCGCGATCAACCGGTGCCGCTTCATCGTCCTTCGCCGTTCCGGGCGGGGCGGCTTTATCTTTCGACGCCGTGGGGAACGGCCGCAGCGGATCGGCCGATACCGGAGACGCCCTGGGTTCACGTCGCAGCGGTGTGGGACGCGGAAGCGGGGATGCGGCTCTACCTGAACGGGGAAAAGGTGGCGGATACCTTTGCCAAAACAGCCCGCCCGTCTCCTGCCGCTTCGCGCGGTCCGGACGCGGGAGGGAGCGTCCCTCCCGTGGTGGAGGGGTATCCGCCGGTGCCGCTCGATCGCCTCCAGCTCAACGCCCACCCCGGCGGCGGCGTGCGCGATCTGGCGTTCTTTGACTATCCGCTCAACGACGCCGGGGTGCGTCTCGCTTACGAGGGAAGGCTCGACGCCATCAAGGCCGTTTTCCACGAGGAACCAGTGGCCCTGGAGCGGACCCGGCGCCTGCGCTGGCTCGGGTGGAGCGGGGAGGCGGCTTCCGATGCCATTCCGAAGCTTTCGCCCGAAGGGGTTCTGGTGGCGACGGAGGCGGTGGTCACGTCCGCCCGGGAAAACCGCCGCGCCGCAGGGTGGCTGGCGGTCGATCACCGCAACGCGAGCCTCTTCCCATGGTGGTACCACGGTTACGGGGAATCGGGGCCGAAGACGCTTTTACTCTCTTTTGAAGAGGCGTTACGGCCCGACTATCTGGTAACGCAGGGCGATCTTTCGGGAAGGGTGAAATTTCTTTCGAACGGTAAACCGGTGGAGGAACTCGAACTCCCCCTGCCCGGCGGGAACGCCGTCATCCGGCGAAGGCTGCGAGCCGATGCGCCGCTCGCAAACGGGCTCTTTTTAACGAAGGAGGAGGGAGCGCTTTCCGAGATCCGGGTTTTTCAACTTGATCCCTCCCGCGACGCGATCCCGAAGGAACCGGCCCGGGTCTTTTACCTTCCGGCGTCTTCGGATGCGGAGGTGCCCTTGAAGAGAGGGAAAAAAGCGGAATGGCTCGGCTCTTACCCGCGCCGGGACCGCGCCTTCACCGTGCTGACACCGCAGAAGCCGGGGCAACCGGCACCGCTCACCCTGCCCGCCCTGCGGCCCGTGCACTGGTTCATCCCGGCGCAGGAGGACGATTTCCCGTTGCAGGCGGTGCGCATCCGCTTTTCGGCGAAACTCGACGGCCCGACGCGGTTTCACCTCCACCTGCACGATGGTTTCGACCGATGGCGGGATTGGAGCCGGCTCGATTTTCTGGCCGAACCCGATGCACAGGGGCGCGCGGAGGTCGATGTCACCCTCCGCCTGCGGGAGACGCTGGTGCGAAAGGGCGACCCGGTATGGATCGCGGTGACGCCGGAAAAGGAGACCACACTGGAGGCGGGCGGGGCGACCGTGAGCCTGATCCGTGCCGCCTCGCCTGCGCGGGCTGAGCGGCTTTGGAAGGAGTGGCACCTCGCCACGATGCGCGACGCGATCGAAGCGATCAGCGAGCCGCGCCCGTGGAGCAAAATGGACGCCGACCCGGAAACCACCTGGTGGCTGCGGATCGCCTACCCTGAATATGAAGAGATTGACCGGATCGGAACGGAACTCCGGAAGCGGTTTCCCGGCGATCCGGTCGTGGAGTCATGGTTTGCGTTCACCCATCCGCAGATGCCCAACCCGGCGGCGAACCTCCCCCTTCCCGAAGCGGGGGAACACCCGCGCTGGGCCGTGCTGGCGAAGGAAAACCTGCGGCTTTATGGCGAATTTGTCCGCTACTGGACGGAGCAGCGCGCCACGGAGTCGGGGGAACTCGGCAATTGGGTCGGCGACGACAGCGACCTCCTGATGGATTGGCTCGACCTCCATTTCATCGCCGATCCCGGCAACCGGGCGGGGGATCTTCTGGTGAAGTTCGCCGACGGGATCTGGAACCGTTTTCACTCACGCGGGAACACCCGCTCCATTGAAAACGGCCTGAATGCGCGCCATACCGATGACCTCCATGCCTATGAGGATGGCGTCAATATCCAGTCGGCGGCTTTCTGGGCGCGTTATGGCGATCCGCTCATCTACCATCGCCTTCTGAAAACGGCGTCGCGGTACGACGGCTTTCTTTTTTCAAGAACGGCCACCGGTGCGCTCGATCTCGCCGCCCGCGGCAAGGGGCGCGTCTACTGGAGCAGTACGGAGCGCCCCACCGGCAACCCCCGCCATCACCCGGCTTATTGGAACCTGATATTTCACCCCGGGTTGACGGCCCTCTGGTACGGGGCTCACCCGAAGCTGGAGGAGATTTTTCGCGCCGTGGGCAAAAGCAGGCTGGAGACCACCCCGGCGGGGGAGATCGCGGAGCAGGCGTGGCCCGCCGCGCCGTTATTCCATGGCCTGTTCTATCATTTTGGCGCAGGCGAGTGGCTCGACTATCTGGTGGACCGCAGCGCTCTTGCCCAGGGCCGGTTCCAACCCCGGCATCGTTCCATTGATCCGGCATTGCTGGACCGGCTCGAAACCAGGCCGCTCAAAATGGCCGCGCCTGCCGGTAAAGCCGATGGCGAACCCCGCTTTGCGCGTCTGATGACGGAGTCCCTGGGCGACCGCCGTTTCGACCTCAACTGGCTGGAGTGGAAAAGCACCGGCGACCTCCGGACGCTGGAAGCCGGTTTGGAAGCCCTCCATCGTAAACTTGAATTCATGATGCCTGCGGTGACTTTGGCCGAGCAGAGCGGCGACCGTGTGGCGATCCCCAAGAGCCTGATCTCGCTGATCTACCTCGGCGGGGTGGCGTCCGCCCGAAACGCCTCCTTCTACCCGAATATCGCCGTCTCCTACGAAGGTTTCAGTCCGGACTACGCCGCACTGGTCCTGGAGAACCGGCCGGAGCGGCTCACCATCGCCTTCTATAATTTCAGGGAGGAGCCGATGAAAGGGGTCTTGCGACCGTGGCGACTGCTCCCGGGGCTTTACCGGCAGCGGGCGGGGCAGGTGGAGAGCGTCACTCTCCCTCCTGCGGGAGAAGAGGAACTCCCGGAAACGGGAACGGCTTCACTGGAGCGCGGCTGCCGCGTTCCGGTCGAACTCCCCGCCCGCGCCCTCTGGATCTGGCAGGCGGAGTTAAAACAGCCGGGCGCGCCGCTCCTTCCCCGGGCCGATCTCGCCCTTTCGCCGGAGGCGATCACCCGGGTCGGCTCCCGGCGCTTCCGTGTCGAGGTCTTCAACATCGGCACCCTCGCCGCCCCGCCTTCCCGGCTGCGGGTCTGCGATCAGGAGGGAACCGTTCTGGCGGAGCAGCCCGTTCCGGCGCTGGAGTGGCCGGTCGACTTTCAACCCCGTTCAGCCCTGGTGGAAATCGAACTGCCCCCCGGGACCTCCCGCGACCTTTCCCCGTTCGTTTTCGAGGTGACGCCGAAGGCCGCGTGCGAGGAGATCACTCGGCTCAACAACACGGTCCGCCTTCCTTCTCCCGGCGGTGATCGTCGTCCATGATCCGGGCTTGGGCGTGCGATCGTCGCCTGCCCCTCATGAAAGAGTTGCGTGTTGAAGGGGAATCAGCCAAGGTGCTCCATACCCTTGTGTGGTAAGCAGACCGTGACTGTCGAAATGTCATGGGAAGGCGCTGATAGCGGGAGAAGGCGGGCATTGGTTCTGGTTCGCGCTTTTTTCGTCATCGGGCGGCTCTTTTCCGGCATTTCCTCCAGACTCCCAAACCCCCGTCGAATCCTCATCGCCAAACAGCCGTTATGTCCTCCGAAGTGGAACCCCTCATCCAGTCATGCCCGAACTGCTCGGCCCTTCTCGATGTTTCCGAACAGGAGCCGTTTTCCGAGGTGCAATGCCCGAGTTGCGGCAACAAGATCCGGGCGCGAACCCGGTTTGACCATTTCGAACTGATCGAACTGATCGCCTCCGGCGGGATGGGGACCGTCTACCGCGCGCGCGATGTCAACCTCAACCGGATCGTCGCCCTCAAACTGCTGCGCAAGGAGTTCAGCGTTGACGAAGAGTACATCGAGAAACTTGAAAACGAAGCGAAGATCACCGCTTCGGTGAGCCATCCCCACGTCGTCAAGGTCTTCTCCTTCGGGTGCGACTCCGGGCTCTATTACATCGCGATGGAACTGGTCGACAAAGGCTCGCTAGATGACCTGATGACCCTTCAGGGGCGGATCGCGGAGATCCAGGTGCTCGAGATCGGCATCCAGGTGGCGCAGGGGTTGCGCGCCGCCGTGCAGGCCGGGCTGATCCACCGCGACGTGAAGCCCGGGAACATCCTTTTTGCCGACGCCCACACCGCCAAGGTCGTCGACTTCGGTCTCGCCATGCCGCTTGAACAGACGCAGGACGTGGAGGAAGAGATCTGGGGGACGCCGTACTACGTCGCCCCGGAAAAACTCAACCACGAGCCCGAAGACCTCCGGAGCGACATCTACAGCCTCGGCGGAACGCTCTTCCACGCGCTCGCCGGGCGGCCTCCGTTTGAAGCGGACAACGCCTCGCTCGTCGCGCTCAAACACCTCAAGAGCCAGGTCGTCAGCCTTCAGGCGTTCGCACCCGATATTTCGAGCCCGACCTCCTACGTCATCAACCGCACCCTGGCGAAAGACCCCGACGAGCGTTACCAGAGCTACGACGAGTTGATCGAACATCTCGAATACGCCCGGAGCAAGCTGCTGGAAAACAGCTACAATCCGAACAAGCCGAAGGCGCGCGTGGTGATGGAAGGGCAGGAGCAGCAGACGATCCTCGGTTACGTCGTCATGGGGGTCATTGCGGTGGTGATCATCGTCGGCGCACTCCTTTATGTTTTTAAAGACAGCATCATGATGCGCAACCTTTCGCCCGCAGAACGCGAGCGGATGCGCCTGATGCAGGCGGCCGGTACGGTCGAGGAAGGGTACGCCAATGCGCGCAGCCTCATCATCGACGGGGAGGCCCAGAGCGCCGTGCCCGTCTTGTGGCACCTGGAGCGGCGGCCCAAGGTCGACGAACCGCTCAAGAGCTGGATTCTGGTGCAGCAGGGGCTTGCCGCCTACCTCTCCAACCTGCCGACGCTGGCGAAGGAGAGCTTTGCCAAGCTTCACGGGAAGCCGATCTTTTCCTCGCGCTCCGAGGATGCGCGGATGGCCAACTTCTTCCCCGACGTGGCGCGGCTGATCGGCCGCGAGGGGCGGATTTCCCCCGATACCATCTCCGATTACCAGACCACGGAGTTTGAACCGCTCGGCCTGATGGCGTTCGGCCTCAAGGAATGGGAAGCGGGCCGGTTTGAATCGGCGGCAACGTTTTTCGAGGCGTTCATGGCTTCCTCCCCGAAAGGGACCTGGGAGTGGATCAACCAGTACAAGGGGCTCGTGCAGCGGTATCTGGATGATTACGCGGTGATCAAGGACCTTCCGGCGTCGATCCAGGCGGCCGACACGGCGGAGAAAAAGACGGCGCTTCTTTACCAGTTGGAGGAGATGCGGATGCAGCTCCAGGTCTCCGGCAGGCTGGTTGAACAACTGGCCACCTACGAGCGTTCGCTCAACTCCGGCCTGCGCCAGCTCGCCAAGGAGGAAAACGCGTCGCCCGAACCGGGGGACAAAGGCGCGGGCTCCCGGCCCCGGACCCGGTTGCTCTCCGTCGCCGTACTCAACGATCAGGCGTTGCGCATGGTGCGCGATTTCCAGTTCGAGCAGGCCCGCAAGAGCCTCGAAACCGCCGCCGTCGCCCCGGTTGCGGAGGAGATGCGCGGCATGCTCCTGCGTCGCATCCACTACCTCGTCGAGTTCAAGAAACAGTTGATCGCGGACCTTGAGGCCAACGGTTACACCGGCAAGCTGACCCTCAAGAATGGGCGAACCGTCGAGGGCAAGGTCGTCAAACCGACCGAGTTCCGCATCGAAGTGACCGGAGATTCACAAAGCACCTCGGTCCTCTGGAGCGACCTGCGGCCTTCCTCCATCGCCGCTATGGCGGCAGCGCAGATCAAGACCCGTAGCGGCGAGGCTTCCAGCGAGACCGACATCGACCGCTCGTGGTATCTCGGCGCGTACGAGATGATGACCGGCGAACGCGCCAGCGCCCTGCCCCGGCTGATGCGGGCGGCGGAGGCCAAGCGCGCCTATGCGCGGGATCTGGTTCTTTTTGACTCTGCGTCGCGATGAGCCGAAGGTGAAGCGTCGCGACGGCACTCGTCGCGGCTTTTCCCAAGTTTTTGTGAGAGGAATCTACAAGGTCTTTTTAACCTGCGGCAGCACGGCGGTGGTGATCGCCGCCGGGGCCGCCTTGTTCGGATGGTTTGAACCGTTGACCCGCGCCTTTTACGGGGCGGCTCCGGCGGGCCGCGTCGTCGCGGAGTGGTGGCAGGGGGTCGGAATCGTATTGGCGGGCTTCGGGCTGGCGTGGAGTTCCACGGCCATTGCCCGGCGTTCCCTCAAACTGGTAGTGATGGCGATCGCTCTTGCGGAAACGGCGCTGCTGGCGTGGGTGTTGCACCGTTACGGGCTGGTCTGGCCGCCCTTTGTCACGCTTTGCGCCGGTCTGCTCGGCGGCGGGCTGGCCTTCGCCTACGGGTGGACCCCCGGCGGGCGGCGGGCGGCGGCGATCGCCCGTTTTTTCGGCGACCGGATTTCCCCTGAGGCGGCGGAACGCCTGCGTCGCGCTTCCACGCCGTTGCCGCTGGAGGGGGAGCGCCGGGAAGTGACGGTGCTGACCTGCGAGTGGCTCGACCGCGAGGCGTTGAAGGGGCGGCTTTCGCCCGGAGAGGAAATCGCTTTTCGGGAGGCGTGGAAAGCCGTTGGCGGGGAAGTGCTCAAAGCCGGGAGCGGCCTGCTGATTTACGAAGATCCCGAGCGGTTGACCGCCGTTTTCGGGGCGATCGAAGGGCTGGAAGCAACTCCTCCGCTGGCCGCGGCAGGGGCGGCGCTCGCCTTGCGTGAACGGCTGGAGGAGGTCGGGGAGCCGTGGGGGATGGCTCCTCATTTTGGAACCGGCTTGGCGTCGGGAGAGGCAACGGTCGGGGTTTGCGCCGGGCGATTGGAATGTGTCGGCCCGGTTCATGCCGCCGCACACCGGCTGGCGCTTGCCAACGCCGGGCGGGAATCGAAGATCCTTCTCGACTCCGCAACGAAGGAGGCGACCGGCCCGCTGCTGGAGGTCGTGTCCCGGGGAATGTTGGCAGGGGAGGGGGAGGAGCGGGAGCTTTTTGAACCGGTCGTGCTCCACATCCCCGCCCCGGAAATCGCACCGGAACCGGCGGAACCCGCGCCAGCAGAGGAAACAACGATTTCATGAAACGCATCGACTACCCGGAACCGATTCGCGCCGTGGTGGCGCAGTTGCGCCGGATGCCGGGGATCGGCCCGCGCTCGGCCCAGAGGATCGCCCTCTGGATGGTGACCGCTCGCAACGCCCGCCCGGGCGAGATCGCCGAAGCGATCACGGAACTCGAAGGGGCGGTCCGCTCGTGCAAAACCTGCGGCTTTTTCGCTTCGGGAGAGTTGTGCGAGGTCTGCACCGACCCTGCCCGCCAGTCTGACCTGCTCTGCGTCGTGGAGACCGCCTCCGACGTCCTCCCGCTGGAGCGGACCGGCGCGTTCCGGGGCCGCTACCATGTTTTGGGAGGGCGGATCGCGCCGCTCGACCACGTCGGCCCGGAAGATTTGTCGATCGACCAGCTCCTCCAGCGCGTGCGGTGCAACCCGACAGGCGAAGTCATCCTCGCGCTCGGGGCCGACGTGGAGGGGGAGGCAACGGCGAGTTACCTGGCGGCACTGCTCAAGGAATTCCCGCTGGAAGTCTCGCGAATTGCGCAGGGATTGCCCGCAGGCGGCGGCCTGGAGCATGCGGATGAACTGACCCTCAACCGCGCCTTGAGCGGTCGGATCAAGTGGGTGTGAAGGGCGGTTCCTCCGAAGGCCCCCGCCAGGTTCTATCGCTTGAGAGCTTGAATATGGACTTCGAAATCAGGCATCGGTGGAAGGTTTCGACGTGCGCTTGAGGTGAATGTGCCTGGGCAACTGGGCACTGATGAGAGCCTGGCCCGTGGCATCGTTGGCAATATCGGCGACGTCCCGAAGGTTATCCAACAGCCCGACGGCTTGTAGAACCGCCGCGTAAATTCCGATTCCGACGGTTGGGTTTCCCGCCTCAATTTTCTGAAGCGTTGAGCGGGAGGTGAAAGCCCGGTCCGCGACCACCGCCATCGGTAAACGACGGCGACGGCGTGCATCACGAAGGTCCAAACCGAGCTTGCGCAAGGCTCGCTGAACGGCTGCCGGTGGATAATGAGGAGTTGGCATTTGTTATCTTCCCACTACGGTTTATATAAAAATGTAGCGCGAAGATGACAAAAATCAATATTCTTTGTGGAACCCTGCCGTGCCTGCGGTTTTTCGCTACACGGTCTCCAGCGCCCCCACGACCGCTTCGTACAGGGCGATCAGCCGTTCGCGCAGGGCGATGCCTTGTTCGGAAAAAGCACGTTGGCGTCGTTCGTATTCCACGCGGCCTTCCGCGGTCTCGATGGCGATCGGTTCAAACCCGAGCGCGCGAAAATCGTACGGACTGGCGCGCATGTCGGTTTCGCGGATCGCCTGCGCCAGTTCGAAGGCGTCGGCAATCCATTCCGAGGGGATCAGCGGCGCGAGCTTGAACGACCATTTGTAGAGATCCATGTTGGCATGGAGGCAGCCGCGTTGTTCGAGGGCGTGGATGGTCGCACGTTCCGGGGCGAGGCGGTTGAGCGGGCGCGCCGCCGGGGTGAAAAACCGGAAGGCATCGAAGTGGGAGCAGCGGACCGGGTGGCTTTCGACGATGGCGGCGATCTTCTCCGCCTCAAAACGCATCGGCCACTGCGCATGACGCACGTTCGGCTCCCGGTAGACCATCGCCCATTCATGCAGGCCGAAGCATCCGTAGAACGGCGGGCGGTCGCGGGTCGCCTTGAGCAGGGCGAGAATCCATTGCACGGCTTCGCGCCGGTTCGGCTTGAGCCAGCCGGGATCGCAGGTAACGCCCCCCTCGCCGGTGGCCCGGTAGCCGGGGTAATCGAGGTATTCAATCGCACTCGGGCCGCGCAAAATCGTGCCGAGGCCGGGGTGCCAGCGGGTCAACTGCCCGGGGGTGAAGTGGTAGTAGTCGAAGAGAAAATCGTGGATCGGGTGTTTTTCCCCCCGCGCGCGGCGTTCGGCGTGGGGTCGGGTCCATTGGCTGACCCGCTTCCGGTGAGCGTCGCGCCGGGCATGCCACTCCGCTTCTTCGGAAACCGTCGCCATCTTACCGATGCTCCCGCACCCGGGTGAGGAGCGCTACGATCTCGCGGGCCAGCGCGGCCTTCGGGGCGCGGGGGAGGTGGAGTGGCTCGCGGTCACGGAAAAAGAGGGTCAGTTCGTTCTCGTCGCCTTCAAACCCGATGTCGGTGCGGCTGACATCATTGGCCATGATGAG
>DATMFV010000120.1:0-32631 GCA_035555975.1 Chthoniobacteraceae bacterium | reverse complement strand
CGCTCGAAGCGGTGGCCGGGGAAAAGGCGGGGATCATCAAGCACCGGCGGCCCGTCTTGAGCGCGCGGCAGCCGAAAAGCGCGGCCAAAGTGATCGCGGAAAAGAGCCACATCATGGCCGCGCCGCTCGCCTGGGCGCTGGAGCCGGTCGAAGAAGAGGTCGCCCTTGCCGGAAGCCACCAGAAGCTCAACGCCTCCCTCGCGCTGGCCGCCCTCGGGGCCGCGGAAGTGACGCTGGCGGACGAAGTGGTCCGCGCGGGGCTCAAGCGGGTCAGTTGGCCGGGGCGTTTCCAGCGGATCGCCAAACCGGGGCGACCCGAATGGATCATCGACGGCGCTCATAACGAGGCGGCGGCGGAACGGCTGGTCGCCACCTGGCACGAAGTTTTCGGCGAAGAAAAACCGGTCGTGATCCTCGGTGCGCTCGCGGACAAGAAAGTCGAGGAGATCTGCCGGAAGTTCGCCCCGTTAAGCCCCGATTTCGTGGTCGCCCCGGTCCGCAATCACCGCTCCTGCACCCCGAAAGCGCTGGCGGCCATCCTGCTGGAGGTCGCCCCGCAGGTCAACTGCACCATCTGCGAAACGCTGGAAGCCGCGCTCGAATGGGCCGACGCCAAGGCCGCCGCCGAAGGGCGACGGGTGCTGGTGACCGGCTCGTTTTTCCTCGTCGGCCAGGTGCTGGCGCTCTCGGAAGGGACATCGCTCGAAGAGGTCAGCTCCCAGTAGGAGAGCCCCAAGGGGGCGGCTCTCCCCCCGGCCCGGGTATTACGGCCGCCGTTCGCGAATCGCTGCGAGAAGATCAGCCACGACCTCGCCCCGCGGGCGCGCGCCGAGGTTCCCCTTCCCGTGGACGCGGACGCTGACCGCCCCGGCTTCCAGGTCGCGGTGGCCGAGCACGAGCATCGTATGTACCTTGGCCTGTTCGGCGTGGAGCACCTTTCCCTTGATGTTGTCGCTGGTGGCGTCGAGTTCCGCCCGGACCCCGGCGGCGCGGAGTTCCGCCTGAATCTCCTTCGCGTAGTCGACCAGCGGCTCTTCCGTCCCGATCGGCAGGATGCGGACCTGCACCGGCGAAAGCCAGAGCGGGAAGTTGGCGGCGTAGTGTTCGATCAGGAACGCGATGAAACGTTCGTGCGTCCCGAGCGGTGCGCGGTGGATGCAGAGCGGTGTCTTCTCCGTGTTGTCGCGGTCGCGGTAGACCAGCCCGAAGCGGCGGGGGACGGCGAAATCGACCTGATTGGTCGCGATCGTGAACTCCCGGCCGATGGCGCTCCAGACCTGCACGTCGATCTTCGGCCCGTAAAACGCCCCTTCGTCGGGGACTTCCACGTAGTCGATCCCCGAACGGATCAGCACCCGGCGGACCATCTCCTCGGTCTTGAGCCAGAGTTCCGGCTCGTTGACATACTTCTGGCCGAGCTTGGCGGGGTCGTGCGTGGAAAAGCGCATCCGGTACTTCTCCAACCCGAAGATTTTGAAATACTTCAGGTACATCGCGTTGACCGCGTTGAACTCCTCCTCAAACTGTTCCTCCGTGCAGTAGATGTGCGCGTCGTTCATCTGCATGCTGCGCACCCGCATCAACCCGAGCAGTTCGCCCGACTGTTCGTAACGGTAACAGGTCCCGTACTCCGCCAGCCGCAGCGGCAGGTCGCGGTAGCTGCGCGGCACCGCACCGAAGATCTTGTGATGGTGCGGGCAGTTCATCGCCTTGAGGTAGTAGCGATCCGCCGGACGGGCGGCGATCAGCTTCTCCACCTCTTCAAAGAGCCGGTCGACCTGCGCATCGTCATACCCGGCGACCTCGCCCTTGGGCGCGTCCTCGCGCAGTTGGTTGCGCTCCTTCTCGTCCCGCTGCGCGCCGTGTTCATCGGGCAGGACCATCGGCGGAAACATCGAGTCGGCGTAATACGGCAGGTGCCCGCTGGTGAGATACATGTTTTCCCGCGCCAGATGGGGTGTGCGGACCCGTTCGTACCCGGCGGCAAACTCGGTCTCCTTGGCGAGGCGTTCGAGTTCCTCGATCAACACCGTCCCGCGCGGCAGCCAGAGCGGCAGCCCGGGGCCGACATCGTCGTCAAAAGTGAAAAGCTCCAGTTCCTTGCCGAGCTTGCGGTGGTCGCGCTTTTTCGCCTCCTCCAGCATGGTGAAGTAGGCGTCCAGCTCGGTCTTGTTCTTGAACGCGGTCCCATAAACCCGCTGAAGCTGCGGGTTGCGCTCGTCGCCCTTGTAGTAGGCGCTGGCGACGTGCGTCAGCTTGAACGCGCCGATGTTGCGGGTCCGCATGACATGCGGCCCGGCGCAGAGATCGATGAACTCGCCGTTTTTGTAGAGCGAAATCTCCTCCCCCTCGGGAATCCCTTCGACGATGTCGAGCTTGAAGCGGCTCGGCTCCGGGCGTTCCGAAAGCGCGGAGAGCCGCCCCTTGCGCCCCAGTTCCAGCGCCTCTTCGCGGCTGACCACGATCCGCTCAAACGGCTGGTTCGCCTTGGTGATCCGCTTCATTGCCTCCTCAATCTTCGGGAAATCGTCCGGCGTGATCCGGTGGTCAAGGTCGAGATCGTAGTAAAAACCGTTTTCCACCGGCGGCCCGGCGGCGAACTGCGCCTGCGGCCAGATCTCCAGGATCGCCGTCGCCAGAACGTGCGCGGCGGAGTGCCGCAACCGTTCCAGGTCGGTCATCTGCTGACGTTGTTCCAGGGTTTTGCGTTCGGATTGAGTTTCGGCCATGGGAAAAGGGAACTATTTTAAGGCAGCCAACCCTTTGATGTCGATCAGCTTCAACCACTTTTTGAGCTTCTCCGGCTCGCCATTGGTGTATTCGATCTGCACAAAGTAGCGCTGGCCGACGAAGACGGAGAGCGAACTGGTCTTTGCCGCCTTGCTGTAGTGCTCAAACGCGCGCATCCCGTCGACCTCCACCCGGCGGTCGTAGCCGTCGTCGGTCTCCGAACTGGCGGGCCATTCTTCGGAGGGCGACTCGAAGTAATCGCGGTTGTTGGTCGAGTCGAGGATCGTGATCACCACCCGCGGTGCGTCGTCCTCCTCCCCCTTGTAATAGATGCGCCGTGCGGAACTTAAGCGCACCGCGTCGGTATCGGTGGTGTTGCCGGTCGGCGCTTCGGCCTTCCACCGCAGCGGCGGCACCGGCAGAAACGCGATCAGTTTCTCAAAGCCGACCAGCGGCACCTCCTCCGCGACCGGCTCCTCCACCCGGGGAAGCAGCGAGGGGAACGGACTCTGAGCCACGAGGGACGAGGCTCCCGCGAGCATGGCGACGGTTGCAAGACAACAGGCAATCCTCATAACCCCCAATCTGCGGCCAGTCGCGGTACGAAGTCAAATTCTCACTTGCTCGTGCCCTTCCTTCGCCCCCGACATCAACCCCGGGACACCGCCGCCACCAGATCGGCCGCCCTCGCCCGCAAACCGGCCCAATCCTCCTGCTCCAGCACCGCCGCATTGACCAGGCACGAGCCGACCCCGAGCGCCGCACACCCCGCCGCGAAGTAGGCCGCAGCATTTTCGCGCGTGACCCCGCCGGTCGGGACGATCCGGAGTTGCGGCATCGGCGCGAGAAGGTTTTTGACATATCCCGGCCCGAGCTGATCCGCCGGGAAAAGCTTGATGAAATCCGCCCCGCATTCATGGGCGACCAACGCCTCCGTCGGCGTGTAGGCTCCGCTGAAGACCGGCACGCCGTAGCGGTGGCAAAGCGAGATCACTTCCGGGCGGAACACCGGCGTCACCACAAACTGCGCCCCGGCCAACAACGCCGCGCGGGCGGTTTCGGGATCGAGCACCGTCCCGACGCCGATCACGATGGGCGGCCCCAGCGTCCGCGCCACTTCCGCGATCGCCTCCAGCGCGCCCGGCGTCGTCATGGAAATTTCCATCGTCGGCACCCCGCCCGCGCAAAGCGCCTCCGCCGCCTTGAGCAGCCGGTCCGGACGATCCGCACGGATAATGGCGATGATCCCCGGATTGAGCAGGCGGTCGATGATCTCCAGTTTGTTCATAAGTAAGAAGAAAGTGATAAAAGAGGGATCGTCCTTTCCAGATTCCGAAGGAAGGCCGACCCAAACGCCGCCTCCTAACCGCCTCCCTACTCCGGCGCGAGGATGCGGGTCAACTCCTTGATCAGCAGCGGCCCGGCGGTCTGGAGTTCCCGGCGGTGGAGTTCCGTCAGGCTTCCGAGCCGTTCCCGGCCCTGCGCGGTCAGCTTCAGGTAAACCTGCCTGCGGTCCTCCTCGGAGGCAACCCGCTGGGCGAATCCTGCCGTTTCGAGCCGGTTGGCCAGCTCCACTGCCGCGTGGGCGGCGACCTGCAGCCGTTCGGATAGCTCCCCGATCGTCACCCCGTTGCGACCCGGGAAGCCTTCCATCGCCAACAGCGCCTGGTGTTGCTGCGGGGTCAGGCCGTGTTGTTTGGCCGCCCGCTCGCTGAAGCGGAGAAACTTGCGCAGTTCATACCGGAACGCCGCCAGCTTTTCATATTCTTCTTTCTTTAGGGGCATGAAAATTTTCAGATGAACGGCGGGACGACGGCACGCCCGCCAGTCCATCACCTTACCCGGCTGGCAACCTTTGGGAAAGAGAGCATGGTTATTTTAATTTCCTATCACCATGATCCTAAATGCCTTATTCATCCGATTGCACTTGACCCGTCGGGAACCGCGCGAGCAGGATCAACGGCGCGGTTCCGGCAACACGGCATCCGCGTTTTTTTCCTTTCCCAATGGCTGACGCTTCATCCTCAGATTCTCAAGGGTGCATCCTCTCGCGGCGCGACGGGACGGTCGCCATCGTGACGCTCTCGCACCCCGGGCGGCTCAACGCCATCACCGTCGCGATGTGGCGCGAACTCTCGGCGGTCGTGACGCGGCTGGGAACGCAGGAAGGGTTGCGCGCCATCATCGTGGAAGGGGCGGGCGGGAACTTCGCCGCCGGGGCGGATATTCGCGAATTTCCAAAAGAGCGGGCCGATCTCGATTCGGTATTCCGCTACCATGAAGAAATCCTCGCCCCGGCCCTCCATGCCCTTGCCCATTGTCCGGTGCCGACGATCGCCGCGATCGAAGGGGTCTGCGTCGGCGGCGGGCTGGAGATTGCCTGTTCGTGCGATCTGCGGATCGCCGGGCGTTCGGCGACGTTCGGCGCGCCGATCAACCGCCTCGGCTTCCCGATGGCGCCGGAGGAACTCTCCACCATTCTGCGGGTGGCAAACCGGACGGTCGCGCTGGAGCTGTTGCTCGAAGGACGCGTGATCCCCGCATCCGACGCGGCGGCCAAGGGGCTTCTTACCCGCATCGTGGAGGACGGCACCGCGTTCGACCAGGCATGGCAATCGGCCAAAGCGATCGGACGGGGAGCCGTGCTCGCAGCCCGGTGGAACAAGGCTTCCCTCAACCGTCTTTGCCCCGTGGCGGAGCCGATGAGCCGGGAGGAACGGCTCGCCTTCTATACCGCCTGGGCGGAGAGCGCCGACCACCGCGAAGGGGTCCGCGCCTTTCTCGAAAAACGCCCCCCGGAGTTTTCCTGATCTTCCTTTTGTTTTTGTCATGAACCTCGCCACCGCCCTCGAAGCCAACCCTCCCGCCGACCTCAACGCACCCTGCATCCATGCCGCCTGCGGGCGCATCTACTCGTGGAGGGAGGTTCGCGATACCACCGCCCGGCTCACCGCCCTGCTCCTTTCCCTCAAGCTCCCGGCGGATGCCCGTGTCGCCGTGCAGGTGGAGAAATCGCCCGAAGCGCTTTTCCTTTACCTCGCCGTCCTGCGGGCGGGCCTGGTCTATCTGCCGCTCAACACCGCCTACCGGGAAAAAGAGATGGCCTATTTTCTGGAGGATGCCGCCCCTTCGGTGGTCGTCGCTTCGGGTGCGTCGGCCCCGTGGGTCGCCCCGCTCGTACCGCCGGGGGCGCGCCTCTTCACGCTGGAGGAGGATGGGAACGGCTCGCTGATGGAAGCGGCAGCCCCCTTCCCCGCCGACGCCCCCGCCGTGGAACGCAAAGCCGACGATCTCGCCGCGATCCTCTACACCTCCGGCACCACGGGTCGCAGCAAGGGGGCGATGCTGACGCACGGCAACCTCCTCTCCAATGCGCAGACCCTCCATGAAGCCTGGGGCTGGCGCAGCGACGATGTGCTCCTCCACGCGCTGCCGATCTTTCACGCTCACGGCCTTTTCGTCGCCGCGCAGGGGGCGCTGCTCGCCGGAGCGCAGATGCTCTGGTTCCCCAAGTTCAACGCGGGCGAGGTGCTGGCCGCCCTTCCCCGGGCCACGGTGATGATGGGGGTGCCGACCTTTTACGTCCGACTGCTGGCCGACCCGGGGCTGACCCGGGAGCGCTGCGCCGGGATGCGGCTCTTTATCTCCGGCTCCGCGCCGCTTTTGGCGGAAACGTTTGCCGCCTTCCGCGAACGGACCGGCCACACGATCCTCGAACGCTACGGCATGACCGAGACGATCATGCTCGTCTCCAACCCGTACGACCCGGCGAAGGGGGAACGGCTCGCCGGGACGGTCGGGATGCCGCTGCCGGGGGTGGAAGCCCGCGTCGTCAATGCAGCGGGCGAACCGTGCGCCCCGGGAGAAATCGGCGCGATCCAGGTCCGGGGGCCCAACGTGTTCAAGGGTTACTGGCAGATGCCGGAGAAGACCAAAGAAGAATTCACCGCCGACGGCTGGTTCAAGACCGGCGACCTGGGCCGCTGGGGCGGCGAGACCGCCGGACGGACTGCGCCGGACCATTACCTGACCATCGTGGGCCGGAGCAAGGAGTTGATCATCTGCGGCGGCTACAACGTCTATCCCAAGGAGATCGAAGGGTACATCAACGAACTCCCGGGCGTGGCGGAGAGCGCCGTGTTCGGCGTCCGCCACCCGGACTTCGGCGAAGCGGTCGCCGCTGCGGTCGTTCCGCAAGCCGGGGCGCAGCTCGACCCCGAAGCGATGAAAGAGACCCTCAAGAGCCGGATGGCCAACTTCAAGGCCCCCAAGCAGATCCACCTCCTGCCGGAACTGCCCCGCAACGCCATGGGCAAGGTGCAGAAGAACCGGTTGCAGGAAGAGTTCAACCCGGCACGCTGACCGCCGGAGGAATGAACGCGCCCTAAAACGCAAACCCGAGGCTGAAGTGGAATGCCCCGATCGGCTGGTAATCCTTCCGGACCGGATTGAAGCCGTAGTCGATCCGCACGGGGCCGATCGGGAGCATGTAACGCAGCCCCGCGCCGACGGCGATGCCGGTGGTCCCGAAGCCGCTGCCGAGGGTGTGGCCGACGGTTCCGGCGTCAAAGAAGACAGCCCCTTTAAGGTTCTGGTAGATCGGGAAAATGTTTTCGACGTTGAAGGTGGTGAAGGTCTCGCCGCCGATGGAATGGCCAAAGCGGTCCTTCGGCCCCATGCTCCGCTCGACGTAACTGCGGATGGAACGGCTTCCGCCGTTGAAAAAACGTTCATCGATCGGGAGCCGCCCGTCGCCGATGCCGGTGATGAGCCCCGCGCGCAGCCCGACGGCGAGGAGGGTTTTGCCGATCGGCTGGTAGTATGAGATGCGCCCGGTGGTTCGGAAGAAGCTGATGGAACTGCCAAAGGCGGAGTGTGCAAAATCGCTCGACCCGGTGATGACCCACCCCTGCGAGGGGTTGAGCGCGCTGTTGCGGTAGTCGAGGGTGAATGACGCGCCGAGGCTGTTGGCAAAGTAGCTGGTGCTGCCGAGGTCGTTGGGATCGATATTCCCGGTGTTGTTGATCTGCACCCCGCGCGCGAGGATGAAGGCGGCGATCTCAAGGTGCTCGCCGAATTTCCGCGAGACCTGGGTGTGGATGCCCGATTCCAGCTTGGAGTAATCCTTGAAATCCTGGCTCATCGCGTAAAGCCGCAGACGCAGGGTGTAGTCGTTGTTCCAGAACCACGGGTCGGTGTAAAGAATGTCGCCCCGCAGGAGGTTCTGGGCGATTTCGGCGTTGATCGAAAGCGGACGCCCGTAGCCGAAGAGGTTGCGGTCGATGTAACGCGCGCCGATGATCGCCCCTTCCAGCGAGCCATACCCGAGCGCGAAGCCGACCTCCCGCGCTTTCGCTTCGCGGACCTTGAACTTCAGCTTCACCTCGTCGTTCGGGAGCGCCTCCTGCTGGAGGTGGAGCGTGGTGAAAAGGCCGGTCGCCATCAGCTTGCGGTAACGTTCGTCAATCACCACCGGGGTGTACGGTTTCCCCTTGAGGTCGCTGAACCGGTTTTCGAGGAATTGGGGCCGGAGCCGTTGCAGCCCTTCCTGTTCCACGCCGTCGAAATGGTAGAGGTGCCCGGAGTCGATGGTAAAATGGACCGGCACCTGTCCGTCGAGGGCGAGGGCGGGGTCGCTCTCGGTCTTGACCTTGACCTTGAAGTAACCGCGCGTGCGGTAGAAGTAGACCACCTTTCGCTCCAGCGCGATGACCGCCTGCGGCGTGTACGGCTTGCTGGTGATCGGTTCCAGCTCGGCGAGCAGCCCGCTATCCGGGCGGAAGACGAGGTCGCCGCTGAAGGTGATCTTACCGAACCGGTAGGCGATCCCTTCATAGATATAGACGGTGATGTCGGCGCGGGTGAAGTCGGGCGAGATCGTGACCTCGGCGTCGTCGACGATGGCGTCCAGATACCCTTCCGCCGCGTAAAGCCCGCGAAGGTGGTCGATGGCGCTTTCGACTTCGGCCTGATCGTACGCGATCACCTTTTTTCCTTCGGTGGCGGCCTGTTCCTTCGTGCCGGTGAAGTATTCAAGGAGCGTACCATCGGGGATCGTTTCGTTGCCGAGGAAGGCGACGGTGCCGAGCCGGGTGAACGGGCCTTCGCGGATGGTGAGCCGCAGGGTGTTGCCGGGGCCGATCGCCCACGCCACCTCCACCTGCGAATACCCTTTCTTGCGGTAATGGAGACCGAGGAAAAAGGCGGCGTCATCCGCCAGCGCGGGGGTGAGCGCCCCCTCCTCCGCAATGGCGATGAGCGGTTCACTCAGCGCGGTGCGGATCTCCTCTTCGGTCAGGTGTTCGTTACCGACGAGCACCAGCGGGATCTTCGCCGGGACCGGTTCGGGCGTTGCGGCGGGGGTCGGCGTCGGCGCAGGGGCCGACGGGACCGGAAGCTGCGCGCTGGCAAGGAAGGGAAGGAAGAGAAAAAGAAGGGCGAAGAGCCGGAAACGTGCGGGGAGGGATGGGAGAGGGATCATCGAAAACGGATCAGGTAACGGACTTCGGCGCGCGCGTCGCCTTCCAGGTCGATTCCCGCGCCGACCTCCACCTGGTCGGTCACGCGGAAGCTTCCGCCGATCTGCTGGCGGCCGGTACGGGGGTCGACGCTGCCGACGTCGAACTTGAAGCGGTCGGCGAAATCGTTCTGCGCCTTGACGGTGGGCGGCGGGCTCTTGCGTTTGAAGACCTTCCGGTAGAGGTCCTGCAACAGGAGGAACGCCGCGCGGCTGGCGAGCAGTTCGCTGTTGTCGCTGAATTCGGAGGTGGTCGCGCCGGTGGCGAGCAGGGCGACGATCTCCTCCTGCGGCAGTGGCGGCTGGCTGGTGAAGACGGTTTCGGGGTTTTCGGCGGTGCCGTAGATGTAGGCGTGGATGTTGTAGTTACGCAGGCGGGAGGTCCCGCTGATGTCGAGGGTCGGGTTGAACGGGTCGCCCGCGGTGAAGTAGACGTAGCCGTAGTCAATGTTGAGCGTGCTGAAGGGGAGCGAGGCGACAAAACCGCGGATGCTCGCGATCCCCTCCAGCGTCGGCGCAAGGCCGGTGCCGCCGACCTGGAGGTTGGTGTAGATCCGCCCGTTGGCGAGGTTGCTGCGGACGATGAACGGTTCGGTCGTCTTGATCGCGATGTCGAGCGTCCAGTCGCGGAACGGGGCTGCCGTGATGGAGGGAGGCGCGGAGGGGCCTTGCGCCGGTTTGGGCGCGGCGTTGCCGGGGAGCCCGATCGGGATGATCTGGATGTCGCGGAAGAAGCGGCTGCGGCGGATGCCGACGTTGCCGGTGACGGCGGCGGTCTTGAACGGCCCCCGGATGCGGATGTCGGAGTCCGCCCGGACGGTGACGCTGTCGTTGCGCAGCAGCAGGGTGCCGTCGGACTGGAGGTGGAGGTCGATCTCCGGGTTGGCCGGGTCCTTGAGCCCGAGGCCCCCCATGACGCGGAAGGGACCGCCCGCCAGCGACCCTTCGAAGCGGCGGAAGCTCAAAACATTGTTGGCGAACTGGAGGTCGAGCCGGAAATCGCTGATGCCGGGGAAGTTGCTGGCGGCGAAGCGGATGGCGGGAAGGTCGGCGGTGAGGCCGCCCCGGAAGGTCGGCGCTTCGAGCGTGCCGCCGACGGAGGCGTCAATGGCGAGGCTCCCTTCGATGTAGCGGAGCGCCGGGGTGAAGCGGGTCAGCACCGTGGCCGAAGAGCGGGGCAGGCGGATCGAAAAACGGACCGGCGTGGCAGGGTCGAGACCCCCCCGGTCGATCGTCTGCTGGAGCGGCAGCGGCACCTCTCCGGTGAAAAGGAGCGGGTTGAGACCGGGAATGGCGACGCTCCCATCGAGGGCGAGCCGGTCGTCGCGGTAAAGCAGGCGGGCGCTGACGTGCGACGGATCGACGCTGGTGGCCAAGGCGCGGAGTTCGCTCCCCTCCAGCGCGAGGGCGAGTTCCGGTGCGCCGACCGTCCCTTTGGCAACGAGCGTGGCGTCGAGAAAGCCGGAGAGCGACGGCCTGTCCGCTTCATCAGCCGGGACGGGGCGGGCGGTGAGGCGCTTTTTTGGCGGCGCGATCTCCTTTTCCTCCACGAGCGTCCCTTCGCCTTCCGGATTTTTGAGCGACCGGAGCGCCTCGGTCAGCTCCGCGATGGAGATCCGCTCCAGCGTCAGCTTTCCATCGATGGTTCCGGTCTTCGGGAGGATGGTTTCGGGCTGGTCGAGGGTGCGCAGGTCGAGCGGAAGCTGGAAATAACCGGTGATCGACCCGGCGTTGGCGATCGTGATGGCGATCTCGTTGAGCGAGAGGCGTTGATCGCGCAGACCGATGACGGTCTGGATCGACCCCTGGTCGGCGGCGATCCGGAATTTCGGGATATTGATCGTTTCCGGCGAATACGCGCCCGCGATCTCGACCTGGACGCCGGTGAGCGGCGGGAACGCACCTTCCTGGACGGAAATGAACCCCCGGCCTTCATGAAAAAAGCGGCGGAGTTCACCCGAACCGCGCCAGTCGAGCCGGAGCGCGCCGCTCAACGGGCGGCCCAGCAGGTCGGAGAAGATGGAGAGGTCCGAAAGGCTCCCGGTCAACTCGCCCTCGTACGGGAACGGCTCGTGCAGGCCGACGGAGCCGCGCCCGGTAACGCGGTCGGTGCCGTTGATGTCAAGCTCCAGCCCGACGATCTCCGCCTGCTGGTCGTGCACCGGGATGGTGACGGCGAGCCGGTTTGCCTGAAACCCGCGCCAGGAGAGTCGGGTCGCCTCGATCCGCGCATCCCCCTTCGGCTCGCCGGCGCTCTCCTTGACGAATGCCCCTTCGGCCGAGACGACGCCGTGGATCGCGTCCGGCCCTTCCGGTTCGGCGTTGAAGGCGGCAAGGGAGGGGACCTTGAGGTCGAAGCGGAGGTTGAACGCCGCATCCTCCCAGCGGAACGGCCCCCGGGGGAAGGTCAGGTCGCCCTGAAAGGAGGCGCTGTTTTCCCCCTGGCGCAGGTTGGCTTCGGAGACGGTCAGTCTGGCCTCGTCGAGCCCCGCCTTGAGCGTGGCGCGCTCCACCTTCCACTGGTCGAAGCGGAGATCGTGAAAGGTGGCGTCGTTGTCGATCTTCAGCCCGTCGAACCACGGCGTGCCGGGGTCGCGCGGAGCGATGCGGTAGGTCGCGCTGACGTGCGACGCCCCCTTGCCGAGGCCGATCGCCTTGCCGTTGAGATCGCCGGTGAGGCCGGAAATCTCGTTGTCGAGGGTGAGGGTCAGTTCCCGCTGGTCGATGGTGAGCCGGCCTTTCCCTTGCAGGTTCCCCTCCTTCAGCCCCGGGTAAAAGCGGCCCGGTTCGGTGACCGAGATGGCGAGATCGGCCTCGATTCCCGAAGTGAAAAGGTCTTCGGTGCTTTGCGGGAGCTGGTACTCGCTCTGGAAAGCGATCCGGTTTTTTCCGGTGACGACCGCACCTTTTTCGATCCGGGCGATCCCGTCACGGACGGAGAGGTTGGTGGAGATGTCGCCGATTTCCACGGAACTGATGCTCAGGTCCGTGGCGGAAATGCCCCCCTGGCCCCGCCAGGTGTGGGGGAGGTCGGGCGAACCGTCGACATCGATCCACGCCTTGGTCAGTTCCCCTTCCACGACCGGTTCGAGTTTCAGGAAATCGCGCAATGCCTTGAGCGAAAGGTGGTCGACCGAGGCGGTCAGCTTGGCGTAATCCTCCGTATCGGTCTTTTTCTGCCAGAGAAAAAGGGCGACCTCGCCGCCGAAGAGGGTCCCCCGGAAGGAGAGATAGTTGATCCCCTGCGCCCGGTGGGAACTGTCGAGCACGACCTGCGAGACCTGGATCTGCGGCCCGAGCTGGAGATTGCTGACGGCGAGGTGGCGATCGACGTAGCTCGTGGTGGCGCTGATCCCCTGCCACTCGGCGACATCGGGGATGATGAGCTGTTTTGCGTTCAGGACCCCCTCCCGGTTGGGGTGGAGCGAGAGGTTCAGGTCGGCGACGACGAGGTCGCCCTCCGGCTGGTGGGCGACGAGGTTGAGGTGGTGGATCTCGATCGTGTCGGAAAAAAGCGCCGGTTGCTGGAGGATGCCGCGCAGCGTCCGGTTGAACTGGATTTTCTGCGCTTCGGTCGCCTTGTTGAGGGTGACGACGATGTCGGCGTCCTCGAGGCGGTAGCTGGAGATCAGGTTCGTCGGCCCGGTGCGGATCAGGTCCCAGAGGTTGTAGTGAACCTCGAAAAAGCGGATGTTGGCCCGTTCAACCGGCGAAGGGCCTTTTGCGACGGCACGGAGGTTGTGAACGGAGAGATGGTTGAAAAGATTCCCGCCGACCTGGAGGTCGACTTCCAGGTTCTGCGTGGCGGCGCCCCTGATGACGGCCTGCCGCAGCGCGCCCTGGATCAGCGGCCGGTGAAAGAAGACGGCGACCAGCAGGAGGAGGAGAAAGGCGACGAAAAACCGCCGGGGCCAGCTCCATTTCGTTTTGGCCTCCTCTTTTTCCGGTGGTGGCGTGGCGTTCTCCTCTTGGGTCATGAGTCTCCGTTACGGGTCGGGGGATGCCCGGGTTGGGTGGCAGCAAGTTTATCGTCTCTCCGGTCGGTTCGCGCAAGCGTAGAGCAATTTTTTTGCTCCGGCGGTGCTTTCCTTCCATTTCAATCGGGGCCGGTGTAGGGCGGTGCGTGCCGGGGCGGGCGTGAACCTGCCCGCATCAAATCGCTCGCGTGGCGGGCCGGTTTCCCGTAGGGTGCCCTGTTCCCATGAGCGACACCGTAGCATCCCGGCCCAGAAGATGGCTCTTCCACTGCTGGAAGATCCTCAAGCGCACCGTGATGAAGTACATCGAGACCGATGGCGAACTTCGGGCCGCCTCGTTTGCGTACTACGCCTTTTTTGCGCTCTTTCCGCTGATGCTGCTCTTTGTCTCGATCGGCTCATGGGTGGTGAGCGGGAGCGAGGAGGAGGTGACGACGACGATCCTTTCGGTGGTGGATCAGTACATCCCCGTCAGTGACGACGGGGAAAACGTGATCGCCCTGACGATTCAGGGGGTCGTCAAATCGCGCGGTGCGGCGGGGGTGGTGGCGCTGCTGGCGCTGACCTGGAGTGCGCTCCGGTTTTTCCAGGCGCTGGTGCAGGGAATCAACCATGCATGGGGGATGGAAGCCTACTCATGGTGGCGGTTGCCGCTGGCGAATATGGCGATGATGGGGATCACGGCGAGCACCCTCTTTCTCGGGGTGCTGGCGCCGGTGGTGCTCAAGGCGATTGAGCGTTATTGGCAGCACTTCGGGGTCTATGGGTACGAGGTCCTCTCCTTTTCGCTTTCGATGGTGCGGCTGGTGATGCCGTCGATCATCCTCTTTTACGGGCTCCTGATGTTTTACAAATATGCGCCGAGGCGGAAGACGAAATTCAGCGAAGTCGTCTGGGCGGCGGTGGTGGTGACGATCGGCTTGCAGCTTCTTTCCAAGGGGTTCGTCATCTACGCGGACAACTTCGGCCGGTTCAACCGCCTTTACGGAACGTTGAGCAGCGTGGTGGCGGTGATGATGTGGATCTATCTTTCCGGATCGGTGCTGATCTTCGGGAGCTGCCTTTCGGCGGCGCAGGCGGAGGAGAAGGCGGAGCGGCTGGCGAAGGGGGCGTGATGCCCTGCTTGGTTCTGATCGCCTTTTCTCTATACACCTTCTGTTTCTTCCGACTAATATACGGCCTTCCCCTAACATTATGTCTATTACCTTGTTTTCCAATTTCAGAAGGCGGCTTGTCGTTGCCGTAACCGCTGGTGTTTTTGTTTTTGGCTTCGGCCATGCGGCCCACTCGGCCGTAGTTGGATATTCTTTTGATGCTATCGTCGTCACCACCAGTATGGATATTGACCCGGGGTCGATCTATCCCGATGACCGATTTGCGATTCATTTTTCACTGGAGGATTCAACAGAGATCGAGATTCAGGAGTTCCCTGGCGACGTAATCGGGTTTTTCGCGGGTCCCGCTACGGTTATTTCTCTGGAGGCAGTTCCCGGTAACTTCGGCGATTATACGGGCGGGAACGTTCTTTTGAGCAGTAGCTACATCCGCATCCGGGAAGGAGCAGGAAGCCTCGAGCTTACGATGACCATCAGTGACACCGAACCGGTGCAGACTTCGTTTGGCCCGGGTACTTTAAACACGGTTCAATTTTCTTTCGAATTGGGCGATTTCACCCTGGTTGAGGGCGACACGCTCGCCAAGTATCTGGCGTTGATGATCGCGCCGCAAAGCAATTTCTCCGGCCGTTTCGATGTGTTTGCTGATGGCGAACTCCTCGATGTGAACGTGGCTCCCATCCCCGAACCCGGTACCTTTGTCCTGATCGGCATGGCCGGAGCCGCGCTGCTGCTGCTTAAAAGGCGGCGGCGGTAGAATGACCGCCTCTCTGTCCCAGAGAGGCCGGGTGCAAAAAAACCCGGGGCGCAAGCCGGAGTTGACGCCGTCGGGCGAATCACTCATCTTCAGCGGCGTATGCGAAAGCCTTTTTCTCTCCTGGCGGTTCTGCTTGGCTGGGTTCTTTCCTCGGTCATCGTCACGGCGCAACCGGCTGCGCCACAGAAGGTCAAAAACGTCATTTACCTGATCGGCGACGGAATGGGGGTCGCCCAGGTGACCGCGGCTTCCACGGCCAACGGCAAGCCGCTTTTCATGGAGCAGTCGGCCGCAAGCGGGCTGGCAAAGACCTCTTCGTTTGATGCTTATGTCACCGACTCCGCCGCAGGCGGCACCGCGCTGGCGTGCGGGGTGAAGACAAACAATCACGCGGTCGGTGTTGATCCGGATGGGAAGCCGGTCCGCTCCATCCTGAGTTACGCGAAGGAAGCGGGCAAGGCGACCGGCGTGGTGGTGACCTGCGCGGTGACGCACGCGACCCCCGGGGCGTTTCTGGCGCACCAGCCCCATCGCAAGATGCAGGAGGAGATCGCCGCCGACATCGTGGAAGCCGGGCCGGAGGTTCTGATCGGCGGCGGGCGGCAATATTTTGAAAAACGCGCCGACGGGCGCGATCTCTCCGCCAAATTGCGGGAGGAGGGTTACAACGTCGTCTACAAGCTGGAGGAAGTGGTCGCCGCAACGGAAGGGAAATGGATCGGCCTGCTCGCCGACCAGCATCTTCCCAAGGTGACGGAGGGGCGCCAGGGAATGCTGGAGCAATCGGTGGCCGCCGCGATCAAGCTGCTCAACCGCAATGAAAACGGGTTTGTCCTGATGGTGGAAGGCTCCCAGATCGACTGGGGCGGGCATCAGAACGACTACGACTATATGACCAGCGAACTGATCGATTTTGACCGGGCGGTGAAGGTGGCGCGCGACTTCGCGGCAGCCGACGGGGAGACGCTGGTGGTGGTGACCGCCGACCACGAAACAGGCGCTCTTGCACTGCTCGGCGCGAAGCAGGAGGTCAAGCCGGTCTGGTCGACCAAGGGGCACTCCGCCGTAATGGTGCCGGTCTTTGCCGATGGAGCGGGCGCGGCGGCGTTGACCGGGGTCTACGAAAACACCGAGATTTTTCACCGGATGTTTCAGGCGCTCGGATTTCAGCAGTAGGCTTGTCGTTCCGACCAGGTCCAACGCTGCGGACGGCGGCTACGCCGTCTTGATTTCGCGCACCACGCGGAAGCCGATGTCGTGCGCGGCGTGGGTCGGCGCGTTGAAGCTCCGCGCCGAGGTGCGCAGGCTGGCGAGGCGCGATTTCCAGCTTCCGCCCCGGCAGATCCGTTTGCCGCTGTCGCGACGGCCGCGCGGGTTGGTCCGCTCCTTGCCGGTGTAGCTGGTCAGGTCGTCAAAACACCATTCCCAGACGTTTCCGGCGAGGTCTTCGACCCCGAACGGGCTCGCCCCCTTCGGATAGGTGCCAACCGGTGAGCTTTGCGCGAAGCCGTCGTCAACGCTCCGGTCGGCCCAGGCAAAGGTGGTGTTGGCGTCGGCAAAGTTCGCTTCCGCCCCGGTCGGCGGGTGTTCGCCCCACGGGTAGGTGTGGCGGCCCGGACCGCGGGCGGCGTATTCCCACTCCGCCTCGGTCGGGAGGCGGTAGGGCGCTCCCTCGTGGCGGCTGAGCCATTCGCAGAACGCTTCGGCTTCCCGGGCGGAAACATAGACGACCGGGTGGTGGTCGCTGGCCCACGGGGCGCGTTTGCCGCGATGGTCGGGGGCAAACTGCTCGTACTGCGCGTTGGTGACCGGCCACCGGGAGAGGTAAAACGCGGAAAGGTTGGTCGGAGTCGGCGGCTGTTCATTGGCCGCCGCCCCGGGGCTTTCGCTCCCCATGAGAAACGAGCCCGACGGGATCAGAAGCATTTCCAGCCCGCAGCGGTTGGTAAAAGGGGGGTGCTCCTTTTTCTCCTCCGCGCGGCGAAGGGGCGAATCGATAAACGGCGTGACCACGCGGGCGGCGGGGCGAAACGGCGAAACCGGCTTGGCGCCCGTCGGCAGGTTCGAGGCATCCGGCTGGGGCGACGGCTTCGGCGTGATAACCCGGACGGCGGCGGGGGTGCCGAGCATCCGTTCGTCGAGGTAGTCGTCGATGACATCTTCGGCCTGCCCGCCGGTCAACCCGAGCGCTTCGCCCATGTTGCAGAAGGCGTCGCGCTGGTCATCGGTCAGTTCATCCACGCCGGAAAGGCGGAGCATGCGGAGAAATTCCTCCGCCGGGTTGGCGGGAGCCGCCGGGAGGGGTGCGGCGTTGGCGACCGGTTCCGGGGCAACCGCCGGAGCGGGCGCGGGAGGAGCCGGGGCGGGCGGGGCCGCTCTCCGGAGTCCCTTTTCCTTCAGGGCGGCATCGATGATCGCCACCATCTCCGCTTTGGAAAGGCCGAGTTTTTCGCCGGTCAGGTAAAGGCTCCGCTCCTCGTCGCTGTCGAGTTCGCCGGTGGTCAGCGCAAAGGCGAGGTATTTGTTGAATTCGGTGATCGCGTCGTCACGCACCTTCTGGAGGATCGCTTCGTCGATCTTTGCGCGGCTCGCCGGGTCGAGAAGCGCGGAGCGGGCTTCGGAGAGCTTGACCGGGGCATCGTCGAGCCCCGAACGGAGCACCTGCGCCATCGGGTTGCTCGGCTGGTTCTTGAGCGGGAGCTTCTTCTGCCACCAGATGAGGAGCCGCCGGTAATGGTCGGTGATCTGCTCCTCTCCCGGGCGGTGCTCGAAGTCGAGGCAGAGCCGTTGGTAAAAGTTGTCGGACTGGTAATGTTTCCAGCCGTCCCAGCGGAGCGGATTGTCGGGCAGCGGATCAGGCAAACTCATTCGCGCTTACTCGATGATGATCCGCATCAGATCTGCCGTCGCGGTCTCCATTTCGGCGTCGGTCAGGCCGATGTCGCGGGCGATTTTGACCTTGTTCTGGTTGCCGTAGGCGTCGACGGTGACTTCGAGCACCTGGTTGTCGTCGTACCGGTAGGTGAGCTGGACGGGCGAACCTTTCGGCAGGAACGGCGGCAATTCCACGTCGCACACGCCGAGCGGAATGCACTCGGAAGGGACGGTGCTCTCTCCCTCGACCACGCGGACGATGACGTTCTTCATGTTCGCCTTGGCGGTGCCAAACGAGTTCTGGACCTCCGCCGGGATGGTGGTCGATTTCCGGATCATCGGGAAAACGTACTCTTCCATCTGCTCGTCATCCCAGAGGACGACGCCGAGCGTGTGGGTGGTGATGTTGGTGACGCGCACGAGCGCCCCTTCGGCGCTGGAGAGCTTGCCCCGGGTCGCTTCGGAGACAAAGCGTTCGCCCCCTTCGCGGTCTTCCTTGCTGAGAAGGAGGAGGGTCCCCTGCAAAGCGGCCCCGATGGCGACGGCTTCGTCCGGGCTGCACTCTTCGGCGATCGGGCGGCAACTGGTGCTCTGGATCATCTCGCGTACGGAAGGCATGCGGGTCATGCCGCCGGTCAGCAGGATGCGGTCGATCTGGTCCCACTGGAGGTTTGATTCCGCCAGGGCGATTTCGCAGATGGTCCGCGTCCGTTCCAGCAGGTGGAGAGTGCGGTACTCGAATTCGTCGCGGGTCAGTTCCAGCTTCAGGCTGTGCCCGGCGTAGCTGTGGACGAGCGTGGTGGCGTTGCGGCTGGAGAGCTGGATCTTGGCGGTGAGCGCCCGGTTGTAGAGATCCTGGTAGCTGTGGAGGTCGAGCAGCGGGTTTTCGCCGAACTGGGCGTCAAATTCATCGGCGACCCAGTTGACGATCACGTCGTCCCAATCCTTTCCGCCGAGCTTGTGGTCGCCGCTGCTGCCGAGCATCTGGATGTGGTGTTCGGCGATCCGCATGATGGTGACGTCAAAGGTGCCGCCGCCCAGGTCGAAGACGAAGACGGTTTCGTTGCCGTCGCGCCGGTCGATGCCGTAGGCGAGCGCGGCGGCGGTCGGTTCGTTGAGGATCTGGAGGACGTTGAACCCGGCCAGTTGCCCCGCGTGCATGGTGGCGGTCCGTTCCACGTCGCTGAAATAGGCCGGGACGGTGATGACGACATCGGTGATCTCCTGCCCGAGGAATTTTTCCCCGTCCTGCTTGAGCTTGCGCAGCACGAGCGCGCAGAGTTCCTCCGCCGACCATGCCTTTCCGCCGAACTGCCGCTGGTATTCGTTCTTGCTCTTGCCGATCTCGCGCTTGATGAAGTCGACGATCTTTTCCGGTTCGGCGACGGCGTTCTGTTTCGCGGCGCTGCCGATGATGGCGGTGCTTCCGTCAAACAGGATGACGACCGGGGTGATCCGTTCGCTTTCGGCGTTGGGGATGATCTGCCCTTTTCCGGCGTCATCCACGTGCGCCATGGCGCAAAAGGTGGTCCCAAGGTCAATGCCGACCGGTTTCCGCCCGAAGGGGACCGGTTTGGAGGAAGAGGGCTGATTCATGGGTGGTTGAGTCGTTGATGGAAGGGGTGGGGAGCGCCTTCACCGGACCTTATGGCCCGATTTTCCCGGGTCGACGAGCTTTCATCCCGGTTTTTCACCGGTTTTTTCATAAAATTCCCTGATGGCGGTCGTTAATCCTTCAATATGGTGCGTTTTCGCCTCGATATCGACCCTCAGGCCGAGCGCCTTCATCGTTTTCGAGGTAATCGGCCCAATACTGGCGGTTTTGGTCTCCGGGGGCAAGGTTAGTCCGAGCGCCATGAAGTTTTCCACGGTGGAACCGCTGGTGAAGGTGATCAGGTCGGCTCCCCGCTTGCGGAAGAGTTCGATGGCCGCACCGTCGGTTTCGGGGACGGTCCGGTAGGCGATCGCCTCGTCGACAATGGCTCCCATTTTGGTTAATTCCGTAGCAAGCAGGTTCCGGGCCGACTCCGGGCGGACGATCAGGATTTTCTCGTTCTCCACGGTGGATTCCTTCAGGAACGTGGCGACGATCTCCTCGGCGATGGCGACCTGCGGCTGGAGATCGACGGCGAGGTGGTAGGAACGGACGCGCGCCGCCGTGGCCGGGCCGATGGCGGCGATCCGGACGCCGCCGATTTCGCGCGCGTCGCTGTAGAGTTTGAAGAAGAGTTCGAAAAAGGCGTCCACCCCGTTGGGGCTGGTGAAGATGAGCCAGGTGTAGGTGTGGGCATCCTGCACCAGTTCGCCGAAGGCGATCCGGTCTTCGGGCGGTTCGATCCGGATGGTCGGGAGTTCCTGCACGTCGGCCCCGAGGGCGCGGAGGCTTTCCGACAATGCACCGGCCTGGGTGCGGGTGCGGGTGACGACGATCTGTCTGCCGAAAAGCGGCCTCGTTTCGTGCCAGTTGAGGCTCTCGCGCAGGGCGACGACTTCGCCGATGACGGCGACGGCCGGGGCGGTGAACCCGGTGCGGGCGACGATTCCGGCAATATCGGCCAGCGTCCCCCGGACGGTCTGCTGCCGCCCGGTCGTCCCCCACCGGACGAGCGCGATCGGCGTTTCCGGCGCGGCCCCGTGCGCGATCAGCGCGGAGGTGATCGGTTCGAGCCGCTGGACGCCCATCAGCATGACGCGGGTGCCGGGCTGATTGGCGAGTTTGGCGTAATCGACCGCTTCCTCGCTCTTTTCGGGGTCTTCGTGTCCGGTGAAGATGGTCAACTGGGCGTTGATGCCGCGATGGGTGACCGGGATGCCCGCATAGGCCGGGGCGGCGATGGCGGAAGTGACGCCCGGGACGATCTCAAAGCGCAACCCGGCGGCGACGAGGGCGAGCGCTTCTTCTCCCCCGCGTCCGAAAAGGAACGGATCGCCCCCTTTAAGGCGGACCACCCTCTTGCCCGAAGCGGTTTTTTCCACCAGCAGGGCGTTGATCTCCTCCTGCCGCAGGGTGTGCGCCCCGGCTTTCTTTCCGGCGTAGATGATCTCGGCTCCCGGCGGAGCCCAGCGGAGCATTTCGGGGTTGCAGAGGTAGTCGTAGACGATGACTTCGGCGGTTTCGATCAATTGACGCGCCTTGAGGGTGACGAGCCCGAGGTCGCCGGGACCGGCCCCGGTGAGATAACAGATGCCTTGCGAAGGAGTGGTGGCCATGAAAGAAGGGAAAGGGAGCTTTACGGGTCAACGGGCGGCCAGCGCTTCGCAGGCGGCGGCGGCGACGGCGAGGGGGGCGGCGCTTGAACCGCTGACGGCGGCGTGGCGCGGCGGTTCGTTTTCCGCGCCGAAGAGGATCGTTTCGAGGTGAAGGGTGTCGCCCTCTTCGTGCGTGGCGACCCCGACCGGCAGGGTGCAGTCGCCGTTGAGCAGGCGCATCAGTTCGCGTTCGGCGGTGACGGCCCGCCAGGTCGCCGGGTGATTGAGCGGTTCAAAGAACGGGGCGTCGGCGCGCCGGGTCTGGAGGGCGATCGCTCCCTGGCCGATGGCGGGAAGCATTTTCAGGAGCGAGGTGCGGAAGGTCCCCGCTTCGCAGGTGAGTTGCCCGCTCGTAGGCGAGAACCCGAGCCGTTCCAGCCCCGCCTGGGCGAGGATGATCCCTTCCAGGTCGGGCATCCCGGTCAGTTTGCGCAAGCGGGTCTGGACATTGCCGCGGATTTCTTCGATCCGCAGGTCGGGCCGGGCCCATTGCAACTGCCGGGCGCGGCGGACGCTGCTGGTGGCGATCGTCGCCCCTTGCGGGAGCGAAGCAAAGTCGGGGACCGTTTTGGAAATGAGGACATCGCCGGTGTTGGCCCGTTCCAGAAAGGCGGCGATCACCAGTTCTTCGGGCATGGTCCACGGCATATCCTTGCAGCTATGGACGGCGACATCGATCTCCCCGCGCAGCAGGGCCTCTTCGAGTTCCTTGGTAAAGAGCCCCTTGGCCCCGGAAGGGGTCTGGCGGATCAGGCTCAGGTCGAGCTTTTTGTCGCCCGAGGTGGTCATTTTGCAAAGCTCAGGTAAAAGCGCGGGATAGGCACGGCGCAGGGCGGCGACGGTCAGGTCGGCCTGGGCTACGGCAAGGGCGCTGCCCCGCGTGCCGACGCGGAGGGTGGAGGTCGGTGTCAGCATCGGTTACAAAGGTTCAGATTTTTCGGGAGGCGACCGGGAGATGGACCGGCGGGGTGCCGGGTCCGGCGGTCAGCCACTGGTAGAAATCGCCGACGTGGCGGGCGATGAGCGCCTCGCACTGGGTGATTTCACGCTGGCGGTTTTCCAGCCCCCGGTCGGCGATCGCCTGGAGGGAGTCGATGTCGTAGAGGTAGACCCCTTCGAGCCGGTTGACATCCGGGTCGGCATCGCGCGGGACGGCGAGGTCGATCACGAAGAGCGGCCGGTCGGAGCGTTGCTTCATGATCGGGGAAAGCTTTTCGCCGGTGATGATCGGGTGCGGCGCGGCGGTCGAGGAGACAAGGATGTCGATGTCGCTGAAGCGCTGGTCCCACTGGTCGAAGTGGATCGCTTCCCCGCCCATCTGTGCGGCGAGCTGGGCGGCGCGGTCGAAAGAGCGGTTGGAGACAAAGAGGCTGCGGACGTTGCGGCTCAAAAGGGCGCGCGCGGTCAGTTCGCTCGTTTCGCCCGCGCCGAGAATCATCACCCGGCAGCGGGAAAGATTGCCGAAGATCCGTTCCGCGAGATCGACCGCAACCGAGCCGACCGAGACCGAACCGCGCGTGATGCTGGTGCGGGTGCGGACTTCCTTGGCGACGTTGAAGGCGCGCTGGAAGAGCTTGTTGAGGTGGCGCGAGGTGCTCCCGGCCCGCGAGGCGGCGGCGTACGCCTTCTTGACCTGGCCGAGGATTTCGGTCTCGCCGATGATCATCGATTCCAGGCCCGAGACGACGCGGAAGAGGTGGTCGATCGAAGCCGGGCCGCTCAAGGTGTAGAACGGTTCGGATTCCCCCGGGCGGAGCGGGAAGGTCTGCGGGGTGCGCGCCTGGAGGTAGCACCGGAGGGCGTCGAGCGCTTCGGGAGCGTTGCCGGAAGCGGCGTAATACTCGACGCGGTTGCAGGTGGAGACGATGACCGCTTCCTCCACCCCGGGCAGCGCGCCGATTTCGAGGGCGATTTCCGGCAGCCGGGTCTCCGGCACGGCGAAACGTTCCCGTATCTCAACGCTCGCGGTCTGATGGCTGACGCCCAGGCATAAAACGTTCATGTTGGAAGGATCAAAGCCGGACGCGCTCAATCATGAAATTAAGCCCGAGCAGGGCGGTCAGCGAAAGGGAAAAAGCCCCGACCGAGAGAAGTGCGACCCGGCGCGGTCCGAGGCGGCGGGCGACCAGGATCGCCAGGTAGAGACACCACATGATGACGCCCCAGCCGATTTTGTAGGCGTTGAGGTGGGCGTTGACCATGAAACCGCACAGCAGGCCGACGCTCAACAGGATCAACCCGGCCCAGAGGAGGCGGGTGTTGGCTACGGCAAGGTGCATGATGGGTGGCATTTCATAAAAAAACGAACCGAGGCGGTGGTTTTTGAGCTGGCGCTCCTGGGCGATGTACATCACCCCCGCGACCCCGGCCATGGCAAACGCTCCGTAGGCGATGATCGAAAGGGCGGCGTGCATTTCGAGCCACGGGTCGGGCCGCGCGCCGAGCGCGTGGACGGTGTCGATCGGAGCGAGCAGGGCGACGATCTGGAAAGCGCAGACGAGCGGCGAGGTAAACGCGCCGAGCAGCGAGAGGCGGTAGGTCGGGCCGATCAGGAGGTAGAGGAGGACGATCGACCAGCTCATGAAGATGAGGATCTCGAAAAAATTGGTCAACGGACAGCGGCCGATCGCCTGCCCCCGCAGGTGGAGAAACCACGTTTGCAGGCCGAAGCCGATCCCCATCACGCAGAGATTGAAGCGTGAATGGCGATGCCGCCCCTTGCGCAGCAGGTAGGCCGTGTAGGCGAACCCGAGCAGGAAGCAGATGGTCGACAGGATCAGTAACAGGCGTTCCATGAAACAGGGCGAGGTGCCACGTTAGCCAATCGCCGGGAGGATTGCAACCTGTGAGTCGCCTGGAGGGCTCTTGGGGGTCAGCCAACAAATCTTGACAGTTTGTCAAGATTTGTTGGCTGACCCCCAGGGTTCTCCGGCATCAGGCCGCGCTGTTCTCCGGGCGTCGGCTCCACGGTTTCCACCGTTCCTCCGCTTTGCCGCCCCCCTCTTCCTGGATCAGTTTCCAGCGGGCGGAGAGGATGGAGGCGCGGCTCAGGAAACCGACGAGGCGGGTCGGGTCGCCCGGGTCGACGACCGGCAGGCGTCCGATGTCGTTGGAGAGGAGCTTGCCGATGGCGACATCGAGCGTTTCGCCCGGGTGGGTGACGATGAGGCTGGAGGTGGCGGCATCCTGCACGGTCATGAGCGGGGTCGGCGAGGGCGAGGAACGGACGAGATCGCCCCGGGTGATGATCCCGGCGAGTTGCCCGGCTTCGTTGACGACGGGGTAGGCCTGCCGTTTGGCGAAGGCGGGGTCGTTCCCGGCGACGCAGCGGGCAAATTCGTCGAGCGGCATGGAGCCGGGGACGGTGGTGACATTTTTCTCCATCACCTTGCCGACGGTGGTGTGTTCGAACACGTCGGCCCCGTATTCGGCGGGGACGCTGATCCCCCGGCGGGCGATCTTTTCGGTCATGATCGAGGTTTTTCCGAGGGCGCGGACGACCAGCAGCGTGACGGCGCAGGCGGCCAGAAGCGGGAAGAGCGCGTTGGCCTGACCGGTCGTCTCGTAGGCAAAGACGGCGGAGGCGAGCAGCGTCTGCGAGGCTCCGCCAAAGATGCACGCCATGCCGACGAGGGCGGCGAGGTGGATATTGAGATCGGGCACGAGCGGTTGGAGGAGTACCCCGGCGAGCAACCCGAGGCCGCTGCCGATCGTCATGAGCGGGGCGAGCGTCCCCCCGGAAGTGCCGCTCCCGAGCGCGATGCTCCAGGAGACAAACTTCAGCGTGCAGAGGAGCAGGATGGCGGCGGCGGGAAGGGCGGCGTTGAGGTTGGTGAGGATATTGTCGTAACCGACGCCGAGCGTGTGCGGTTCGAGGTAGCCGACGAAGCCGACCAGCAGGCCGCCCAGCGCGGGCCACCACATCCAGTGGATCGGGAGTTTTTCAAACCCTTCTTCAACCAGGTAGACCGCCTTGTTGATCAGGAAGGCGAAGAGGCCCATGATGGCGGCGATCAGGAGCAGCGCGAAGAAAGCATGGATCGAAGGCGCGGAGAGGGGCGCGGCCATTTCGAAGACCGGGGTGGTGCCGAGCCAGACGGCGCGGATGGCGGCGGCGGCGCAGACGGCGAGGGTGACCGGGACCAGCGAACGCGCCTTGAACTCGAAAAGGAGGAGTTCCACGGCGAGAAGGATCGCCGAAAGGGGGCTGCCGAAGGTGGCGGCCATCCCGGCGGCGGCCCCGGCGGCGAGGAGGGTTTTCCGGTCGCTCGGCGAAGAGGGGAGCAACTGCCCGATCAGCGAGCCGCCCGCTCCCCCTGTGGCGATGATCGGCCCTTCCGCACCGAACGGCCCGCCGGTGCCGATCGAGATGGCGGCGGAGAGCGGCTTGAGCCAGGTGATCCGCGCCGGGATGCGGCTCGAATTTTCGAGCACCTGTTCCATCGCTTCGGGAATGCCGTGACCCCGGATCGCGGGCGAGCCGTAACGCGCCATGAAGCCGATGATGATCCCCCCTGCGGCAGGCACCAGCACGACGGCGAGCCCGAGCGAATGGCCGACCGGCGTGGTCGGAAGCGTGCCGGGCGCGCCAAAGAAGGCGACGCCGGTGATCCATTCAATCAACCAGAGAAGAAACTGGGAAATCGGGGCCATCACGGCGCCGAGGCCGAGGCTGAGGAGGGAGAGTCGGAGAAGGCGGCGGGAATCGCGGAGGCGATGGGTCATGTTGGACAAAATCAGGAGTCGAAGCGTCAGGGAGCGGGTCGAAAAAGCGCGTCCGGAAGAGGGAATGGCGCGCAGGATGTCGGTTCGGAGCGATTCCGAACGGTCACCGGGGCAGGGTGTTAAGTGACACGGGATCGTGCTTTACCCCTTGGCCTGCATGATTCATGAGTACTCTACTGCAACCGCCCGGAAGGCTGGACCTGCTGCGTTGGACTTGTTTTGAAAGGGATCGAGCATCTACGGATGCACTCACCCTTTCAAACCTGCGTCCGCCTTGCATCTCCAACCTTCGGGACGGTTTCGTGACGAGCTTCATGAATAATGCAGGCTGGGAGGAGAGGGCCAGTATCGGGAACGGCAGGAAGAAAGAAACCATGGAAGTCTGATCAGATATATCGTAATGCGATATAATTGTCAAGACGTTCCTGTCGTTTTACTTGTATCGACCTCCAACGTCGCGGACGGCGTGGGGGGCGGACCTCCGCATCCGCCGCGGCGTTGGACTTCGCCGGGAGAGAACGGGTGAACCCAAATCCAATACCGCGACCATTACCACTGCGTGAAAAAACGGCTCCAGAGGGGTCGTTTCCCCTGCGGGTGGGCGGCGATGGATTCCTTCCAGCGTTCGAGGGTGGCGCACTCCCAAAGGTTGAAGGTCGGGATGTTCATCTCCCGTGCAAAATGGACGGCGGTCGCGGTTCCGCCCTGTACCTTTCCGTTTTCCTCGGGAGCCCAGAAGAGGACGAAATCGACGGGGTTGTCCATCTCCCGGCCGTAGACCTGCTGGACATTGCGCGCATGTAAATGCCGGGAGGTCGGCCGGCAGGCTCTCCAGTTGGGGTGAACCAGGGCGGCCACCTCCTGCGCCTCTTCCGTCGGCTCGCAAAGGAGGGAGGGGTTTCGATTGAACCCCTTCCACGGAAGGAAAATTTCCTTTTTGCCCCTCCTCCGGTCGCACCCGGCTTCAAAGGCGGTATCCGCTCCCGGGGCTCCTCCGCTCCGGAGCATCAGGCCATGGTCGGCCAGAACCCCGGCGATCTGATCGATCAGAAAAAGGACCGGCTCCGGAGCATGCCGGGAGCCAATCCCCGCATAGCAGGTTGATTTCCTGAAAAGAACTTCGAGCGAGGGGGAGGATGGGTTCGTGGGAGTCATTTTGCTCGGGGAACGCGAGCAAAAAAGAAAGGAGCGCGACCCCGCGCATCCTACCTGAGGCTCTAGCAAAGCCCGTGTCGAAATGCGTCAGAGCCGCGCCCGATTGGGGCGCGGTAGACCACATGTCGACACAGGCATTTTGAGAAACTGCTAGATTTCAGGTAGCCTGTTTTTTCTACTGCGTATGTTGGTAAAAAATTAGTTCGTCGTCTTCAAAACTTACGTCATCGGGAAATTTTCTTCAAGCAAGCAAAAAGGGCGCGACCCCGTGCATGCTGTCTGAGGCTCTAGCACAGCCCTGTGGCGAAATGCACGAAAGCCGCGCCCGCCGTAGAACACGGCAGCCCCCAGATTACCACCTTCTCGCCACGCTTGCCACCACGGCCTTTGTTCCCTATTTTCCACGCGCTTCATGATGACGACCCCGATCCTCCCCGACCGCAGAGTGGAAAACGACTGGTGGCCCCACCCGATCCCCGAAGGGATTAAGTGGGGCGAAGGATTTTACCTCGAAACCGCGCAGGTCTTCCGGCATTTCCGCGCCCGGCAGAGGGAAGCGCTCCGCTTCGGGCGGCATGTTTCGTGTTACGCCGGGTGCTCCTTTTCCATCGGCATGGAAGGCCGTTGCACGGTGGGCGACTACACGCTGCTCAACGGGGCGCTCATCATGGCGGAGGAGCGGATCGAAATCGGCTCCTATTGCCTGATCTCGTGGAATGTCGGGATCGCCGACAGCGATTTCCATCCGCTCGACCCCGCGCTGCGCCGCCAGGATGCCCTCGCGCTCGCCCCGTTTGCGGAAAACCGGCCGCCGCGACCGAAGATCGAGACCCGCCCGGTCGTGATTGAGGACAACGTCTGGATCGGCATGGGGGCGGTGATCCTTAAAGGGGTGAGGATCGGCGAAAACTCGGTGGTGGCCGCCGGGGCCATCGTCACGCGCGACGTGGCGCCCAATACCGTCGTCGGCGGCAACCCGGCGCGTCTCCTCAAAACCCTCCAGCCGGGTGAGCCGCGCCCGACCGGATAACGGAACGATCCGCCGCTTGCCCTCTTCCCGCCAATCGCGTTAGTTTACCCGCCACCGGGGCACCCGGGCAACCGGGACCGCCCGCCGGGCCGTTTTTTCCAACCCCTTGCGAGGAAGCGCGCCTCCACCCGCCGCAATCAAACCTCTTTTTCAGAATGAAACGAAAAAAAATCGTCGTCATGGGCTTCGCAGCAGGCTGCCCGATCTCCGGGGTCATCTGGCAACATCTCCATTACATCATCGGGCTTCAGCGGCTCGGGCACGAGGTTTACTACATTGAGGATTCCGCGCGGATTCCGTACAACCCGGTCACCTGGCAGGTGAGCGAGGATTACACCTACGCCGCCGGGATGCTCAACCGGTTTGCGGCGCTCTACGACTTCAAGGGGCGGTGGAGCTACTGCGCCCGCTACCTGCCGGGCCACCCGTGCGCGGGGTTGTCAAAGAAGCAGGTCTCCCAGCTTTACCGCGATGCCGACGCGATCCTGAATGTCTGCGGCTCGCAGGAGTTCAACGAAGACCTGCTGCAAAGCGACCGCATCCTCTACGTGGAGAGTGATCCCGGGGTCGAACAGATCAAGATCGACACCAACGGGAGCGACACCAAGGCGTACCTCGCCAAGCACCGCGCGCTTTTCACCTTCGGGGAAAACGTCGGCGGACCCGACTTCCCTGTCCCGCTTCACGGGCAGCGCTGGTTCCCGACGCGCCAGCCGGTCGTGACCGACCTCTGGAAAACCTCCGCCCCGCCGAGCGGCACCTCCTTTTCCACCGTCGCCAACTGGAACACGAGCGGGAAGAAGGATATTACGTGGCGCGGAGACACCTATCTCTGGAGCAAGTCGCTCGAGTTCCTGAAATTTTCCGACGCGCCGCGCTGCGCCGGGGAGGCGTTCGAACTGGCGACCGACATCCGCGACAAGGCGACGCACGAGCTTTTCAACCGCAACCGATGGAAACTCTGCACGCCGCACGAGTTGAGCATCCATCCCGACCAGTACCGCGAGTACATCCAGAATTCCAAGGGCGAGTTCACCGTCGCCAAGGACCAGTACGTCCGGCTCAATACCGGGTGGTTCAGCGACCGTTCCGCCTGTTACCTCGCGGCGGGGCGGCCGGTCATCACGCAGGAGACCGGCTTCACCCGCCATTACGGGGGGCACGAAGGGCTCTTCGCCTTCACCGGGATGGACCAGATTGTTGCCGCCGTCGATGCGATCAACAGCGATTACGCCCGCCACAGCCGGGCCGCCTACGCGATCGCCAAGGAAGTCTTTGAAGCGGAGAAGGTCCTCGCCGATCTTCTCAACCGCGCCGGAGTCTGATTGCAACCCGTTTTTTCATGACCGAACCTGCCTATTTACCGCATCAAGTTTTCATCGCCCCTTCCGTCCTGGCTGCCGACTTCGCCCGCATCGGCGAAGAGTGCCGCTCCGTCGAAGCCGCCGGCGCCGACTGGCTCCACCTCGATGTGATGGACGGCCATTTCGTCGACAACATCTCGTTTGGCCCCGCCATCTGCGAAGCCGCGGCGAAGGCGGTCGAAATCCCGTGCGACATCCACCTGATGATTGAGCGGCCCGACCATTTCCTGAACCGTTTCCTGCCGCATGCCGGGAACGTCACCATCCATGTCGAGGCGGAGCAGCAAAGCGTTGCCGCGACATTGCGCACGATCCGCGAAGCCGGGTGCAGCGCCGGGCTTTCCCTTCGCCCCGGCACGCCGTTTGATGCCGTCCAGCCGTTTCTCGACCAGATCGACCTGCTGCTGGTGATGACCGTCGAACCGGGGTTCGGCGGACAGGCCTTCATGCCGGAGATGCTCGAAAAAGTGCGCGCCGCGGCCACGGCCCGGGCGGAACACGGGTGGCGTTACCGGATCGAAGTCGACGGCGGGATCGACACGCAGGAGGCGGCCGTCTGCATCGGCGCGGGAGCCGATGTCCTCGTCGCCGGGACCGCCGTTTTTGGCAAACCCGACCGCGCGGCGGCGATCCGGCTGCTGCGAGGGGAACGCTAACACGGTCCGTTTTTCCCATGCGCCCGATGCGGAAACCACCTTTCAAGTTTCCGCAACAGCCTTGGCTGCGTCTCCTGCTTTTTTCGCTGCTTTCCAATGCGGCGATCCTCTTCACCTCGCTTTTCGGCCTTCACCTCTGGCCGGAACGGCTCCCGGTCAATTCGCAGAATGTCTTCTGGCTGGCGAGCGGGGTGAACGTCGGCGGGTTGCTCCTGCTGGGGCTCCGCTACTGGCCGGTGCTGCTGCTCAATGCCTTCCCGATTGCGTGGGTGGTCGGCGAACCGCTGGAGTTCTGCCTCCTCGGCGCCTGCGCCAATGCGCTGGAGGCTCTTTTCGGCGCGTGGCTGATCGGGAAGGCGGGGCGTTTTACCACCCGGTTTGACTCGCTGCGGAGCGTCGGCGCGCTGGTCGTCGCCTCGCTGCTCGCCCCGCTCATCAACACGCTGCTGATCCCCGCCTACCTTTGCGCCACCGGCCAGTATGCCTGGGGCGAGTACGTGCAGGCGCTCGGCAACTGGAATCTCTCCAACGGCACCGCCATCCTGCTGCTCACGCCGCTGCTGGTCTCGGTCGTCCGCCGCGACTGGACCCCGCTGCCGCCGACGGGGCGCGCGGTTTCCGAGCGGGGGGTCGTGCTGCTTGCCACGGCGGCCCTCTCTTTTCTCGCCTTCGACGCCCTTTTCTCGGGCCGGGGGATGAACCTCGCCTTTCTGGCGTTTCCGCCGATTCTTTACGCCGCCGTCCGCTTCGGGATCGGGGAGACCTCCCTCTCGCTGGCGGTGGTGCTTGCCTCCATTGACGCGGCGCTGCTGCTCCATGGCAGGCATCACCCGGTCGAAGCGATGCCCGCCCTGCTCTGGTTTACGCAGGCGATCACCTGGGTGCTGGCGGCCACCGGCCTGCTGGTGGCGGCGCTCGGGAGCGAACGGAGGCGGGCGGAGCGGCGCTCGCTGGAGGCATCGCTCGCGGCGGAACAGGCCCGGCTTTCCGCGCTCTGTTACCAGATCAACCCCCACTTCCTTTTCAACACGCTCAATTCCATCCGCGCGGCGCTCCCGTTGCAGGAAAAGACGGCGCGGGAGATGATCACCAGCCTCTCCGACTATCTCCGCTCCACCCTGGAGGAGGGCGATCGGACCTGGTGCCTTTTGCGGGATGAGCTTCACCATTTGCGCGACTACCTCCGCATCGAACAACACCGTTTCGGCAGCGACCTCGCGGTTCATTTCGAGATCGGACCCGGCACGGAGCAGATCCGGCTGCCGACCTTCCTTCTCCAGCCGCTCGTGGAAAACGCCATTCGCCACGGACTCGAAAAGAATCCCGGGCCGTGCCACATCACCCTCTGCGCGGCGCGCGCCGACCAGGCGCTCCACCTCTGCGTGAGCAACACCGGCGCGTGGCAGCCTCCCGGTTCGGGCTCGGGCACCGGCACCGGCCTGCGAAACCTCCAACACCGCCTCCGCCTCTGCTACGGCCCGGCGGCGACGCTTGAAATCGACAAACCGCCCGGGGCGGTTCAGATTTCCGTGATACTGCCTGTTTGAATGAAGACCTTGATCGTGGATGACGAAGCTCCCGCCCGGTTGGAACTCCGGCGGCTCCTTTCCGTTCACCCCGGGGTCGATCTCGTCGGGGAAGCGGCCAGCGTCGGGGCCGCCCTGGAACAGACCGCGCTTCATCGGCCCGAGCTGGTTTTTCTCGACGTCCACCTGCGCGGGGAAAGCGGCTTCGACTACGTGGCCCGGCTTCCGGAAGGGGGAGCGACGCCGCGCGTCATCTTTCTGACCGCACACGACCGGTACGCCCTCCGCGCCTTTGAGTGCAACGCGCTCGACTACCTCCTCAAGCCGGTTCATCCCGACCGCCTCGCCTCCAGCCTGAAACGGCTCGCGTCCCCCGCCCTCCCCTCCGCGCCGGTCACCGAAGACGACGTGGTCTTTGTCAAGGCCGGTTCCGCCGCCCGCTTCATCCCGTGGCGCGACATTCACGCCATCACCGCCGACGGCAACTACACCCACCTCCACCTTTGCGGCGGCGACCGTTTGATCGTCCTGCGCCCGCTCAAGCAATGGCTCCCGCTCGCTCCCGCCGACCGGTTTCTCCGCGTCCACCGCTCCACCATCGTCCAGCGGCGGGCGGTGGCCGAACTCCGGACCACGGGGGAGAAAAAACGGGTGCTGATCCTCACCTGCGGGCGGGAGATGCCGGTCGGGCGGGAATATTTTGCAGGGCTTAACCTGCATGATTCATGAGCGCTCTACTGCGATGGCCCCAAAGACCGAATCTGCGGCGTTGGGCTTGTTTGAAAAGCCATCGAGCATGTACACATGCACTCAGGCTTTTCAACCTGCGCCCGCCTTGCATCTCCGGCCTTTGGAGCCACCTCGTCACGAGCTTCATGAATCATGCAGGTTAACCTGCGTTTCGGGCGGGTGTGAAAGCGGCGTCCCAAAATCACCCCACGCCGAAAAGCGCTAGA
>DATMFV010000119.1:0-13149 GCA_035555975.1 Chthoniobacteraceae bacterium | reverse complement strand
ATGTACTCCATGTCGGCCACGGTTTGGGTGCTGTCGAAGGTGATTCCCCAGGCGGAGAGGAGTTTCTCCAGGTTCGACCCCTCCGAAGGGCTCCCGGGCATGCCGCCCCCCTGTGCTTCGTCGGTCACCGCACTCGGGTCGAGGTAGGCGATCAGCTTCCCTCCGCGCAGGACGAACTGGTCGAGCGCATACTCCGTCGCTTCGGAAATTCCGCGCGGGTGGATGACGAGGAGCACCTTCACCTCTTCGGGGATCGAGTCGGCGGTCAGCGGGATTTCACGCACGGTAAAGTCGCGCTGCAACTCGGAGTAGAAGACCCACGGTTCCTGCTGGCCCTGCGGCATCTGCATCATCATCATCGGCGCGTTGGGCATCCCGGCGAGCGGGAGCGGGCTCATCACGCCGACGACCGGTTTTTCCTCCGTAATGACGCGGGAGATCGCCCGGGCGATGTCGTATTCCAGCAGCCGTTCGCGCTCCGGCGAAAGGAACGGGATCGCTTCCTTGTGGTCGAGCAGGCTGACACTCAAGCCGAGGTAAAGCTGTTCCCCGTTGGGAAGCGCCTGCCCTTCGACACCGTCGAGCCGCGCGGAATCTTCCGCTTCGGAGTCGGGCTCGGGGTCGAGCTTCTGGATCTCCACCCGTCCGTTGGAAGCCTGCCGGATTTCCTCCAACAGGTCTTCCACCTGCTGGACGTAGAGGCGGAGTTGCGGCGGGATCGTTTCGTTGCGCGTGGCGTAAAGGCGTATCTGAATCGGCGACGGAAGCCGCGAGAGGATCGAGCGCGTCCCGTCGGAAAGGGTGTACGCTTTTTCCTCCGTCAGGTCGATCCGCTTCGGAACGCGTCCCGCGAGATAGTTGACGGCGACGATGACCATGAAAACCGCCACCAGACCCAGGGTCGAGTAGAGGAGGCTTTGCACTGATTTTTTCATGCTTTGAAAAAGAAGAGGTTACCCGGCGCGATGGGCGCGAAGGATGAGGTTGGTCGTAAAGAGGCAGAAACCGATGACCGAGAGGAAAAAGAGGAGGTCGCGCGAGTCGAGCACCCCTTTTTGCAGACCGATGCTGTGGGTCATCACGCTGAAGGAGGCGATCAGTTCCACCAGCCACGGGCTCGCCCAGTTGACGAGCAGGTTGGTCACCGGCGGCCACCCGGCGAGGATCAGAAAGAGGCAGATCATCACCGAAAGGATGAAGCTGACCACCTGGTTGCGGGTCATGGCGGAGGTCATCGCCGTGATCGCCAGGTACGACCCGGCCAGGAGGAAGCTGCCGACGTAACCGGCGAAGATGACGCCGTTGTCGGGATGGCCGAGGTAGTTGACCGTCACGATCATCGGGAAGGTCAGCAAAAGCGCCAGCCCGAGCACCGCCCAGGCGGCGAGGAATTTCCCGGTGATCGCCTGCCACGGGGTGACCGGCATGGTCAGAAGCAGTTCGATCGTCCCCATCCGCCGCTCCTCGGACCACATCCGCATCCCGATCGCGGGAACGAGGAAGAGGTAGAGCCACGGGTGCCAGAGGAAAAAGCCGTCGAGCCGCGCCTCCCCCGCTTCAAACCATCCCCCTGCCATGAAGGTGAAAAAACCGGAAAGCAGGAGGAAAATGACAATGAAAACATAAGCGACCGGCGAGCCGAAAAACCCGGCGATTTCCCGGCGCGCAATGGTCAGAACCGCAGATTTTGGCTTCATGTTCAGGCAGCCTCCTTCCGGGTTTCGGTAGCGGGGGCATGGTCGCCCAGGGTGATGCTGCGGAAGACTTCATCGAGCCGCCCTTCCTCGGTATGCAACTCCTCGAGATCCCACTTTTCGGCCACGGCGAGCGCGTAGAGCGCACGGGCCATTTCGGCCCCGCCGGCGTCCGGTTTTTTCAACTCCGGCGTGATGCGGATGGTCAGCGGTTTTTCGCCGAGCAGAAGGGCCGTTTCAATGCCGCGCAGGCCCTCGATCTTCCGGAGCACCCCTTCGGGGGCGAGCGCCTCGTCCCGCGGGCGAAGGCGGAGCGTCACCGCGCCCGCCTGGGTGGAACGTTGTTTGAGATCGGCCGGGGTGCCGTTGGCGACCACCCGCCCATGGTCGATGATGATCGCCCGGGAGCAGACCGCCTCCACTTCCTCGAGGATGTGGGTTGAAAAGATGATCGCCTTGCGTTGCCCCATCGTGCGGATGAGGGTGCGGACTTCGTGTTTCTGGTTCGGGTCGAGCCCGTCGGTCGGTTCGTCGAGGATCAGCACCTCCGGGTCGTGGATGATCGACTGGGCGAAACAGGTCCGGTGCCGATACCCCTTGGAGAGCGTTTCGATCGTCTGATGGATCACCGGCTCCAGAAAGCAGGCTTCGACCACCCGGCGCACCGCCCGTTTCTTCCGGTCGCCGCGCATGCCGCGCATCTCGGCGCAGAAACCGAGGAAGGCGAGTACGGTCATGTCGGCGTAGGAAGGGGCGTTTTCAGGCAGGTAACCGATCAACTGCCGCGCGGCGATCGGCTCCGCCACCACGTCAAACCCGCCGACCGTGATCGTGCCCTCGCTCGGCGGGATGAACCCGGTAATCATCCGCATCGTGGTCGATTTTCCCGCTCCGTTGGGACCGAGGAAACCGAGCACCTCACCTTTTTCGACCGAAAATGAAACACCATCGACGGCGATTTTCGGTCCGAAATGTTTTCTGATCTTTCGAACGTTAATCATGCTTGTTGATTGGGAAGGGAAGAAGAAGTTCTTCCCGAAGAAAAAGCCGTCCTTTTTTCAGGGGCGGTGCGTTTTCGACAAGCAGGAGTGCCGGTTGTTCAAAAAATGTCCTGTTTTTTCCTTCGGACGCCTGTTAACAACGCGCCATGGATGTCACGACCGGCCTGCTCGGACTTTTGTTGTTGGCTTGCGCTTATTCGGCTCAATATTGGGCAAAGAAATGCCACACCGAACTCAGGCAGATCAGGGAGGAACTCAAAAAACGGCAGCCTTGATGGAACGGCGTTTTCCCTGAAACGCAAGCGACCTTGGCGGATGATTTGGAGGGCGGACCTCCCGGATCAGCGCCGCCCGTTCCGGTTGGCGACCCGTTCCTGCGACTGGCGTGCGTTCTGGACAAACGTGTTGTTATCGCCGTAGCGCGACCACGGTCCGAAGGGAACTTCGGAGAACTCGACAAACTTCCAGTCGCAAACGTCCTTGTTGGCCATCCCGAGGTAATCGCGCACCGCCGGGGAGACATCGAGCCCCGCCCCCTGGTTGAGGTTCGGCTTGGGCCGTTCGTTGCCGAAAACATACTGCCAATGGTCGGTGCGGAACGGTCCGCAATCCTCCCACTGCGCGTAGGCGACGCGACCCCGGTGACGGATGGCGATCCACCGGCTCCGGCAGACCGATTTGCCCGGGCGTTCAAACGCCTGCTTGAACCATGGGATGACAAACCGGGCTTCCGGCTTGGTCGTGCCACGGGTCACGTCGTTGTAAGGAAGGGCGATGTAGAACGGATTCTGGCGGGGAATGAACCCGGCGGGGAGGTAACCGCGGCGCGCCTTCGGGTCGGGGTTGTCGTAACCGCCGAAGTTCGACGCCCACCGCATATCCCACGAACTGGCATGGTTGGGGGTGGGGTTGCGCGCCGTCGGGCGTTCGCCGACCCAGAAAACGGTGGTGACGATATTGCTCTTCCACGGGTAGCGCCCCGCGTGGCTGCGCCGGGAGTTGCCGGGAAACTGGAGGCTCCGCCCCGAAGTGCGGACCTGGACCCTCGGCTCCATTTTCAGGAGCGCGCTTTCCCGCAATTTCTCGGCGTAGCTGTTGAAGTCGGAGCCGCTGCGGTAGCGCGAACGGGCGGACGAAGAGACCTCCGCAGCGACCGGAAGAGCGGTCGCCAACACAAGACAACCCGCAAGGAGAGAGGGCAGAAAAGCGGACAGGGGGGCAAGAACGGTGGTCTTCAAACTCAATTTGGAGATCATGAAGACGGCATGTTTAACAGAACGTTAAGGCCGAAGTAAAGCTTTTTAAACCGTACCCGGACTTTACCCCGTCGCGTTTCTGTATTTCCCCCGCCTTTTGTACAGAAAACGGTCAAAGAGAGCGCTCCCCGCCCTAGGGCGTGTTTACGAATTTAAGTGAGAGGCGACTAAAAGCCGCTTTTTGGCCCAAAATGGGTTTTCTCAGGCGTCCGAATCTCGATTCGGCCTTCCTCGAAAGCCCCATTTTTGCCTCAAAAATCGTTCTTTTATTCATCCTTCAAACTTCGTAAACACGCCCTACTTCACCACCCGCAGTTCCCCGTCCAGCTCCTCTTCCAGCGCTTCGATCATCGCCTTGGGGTTTTCCAGCGCGGCGAGCGCCCCGACCTGCGGCAGGACGACGAAACTCCCGTGCCGCGCGAGCGAATGGAGCCGCCTCCCCTCCTCCAGCGACGGGAACCCGGGGACGCTCCCCCAGAAAAAGGTGACCGGCATCAGGAGCGACTTCATCCGCGCCTCCGGCTTGAAGTTGAGGCGGCCGGCGTGGAAATTGCGGATCGCGTACTCGGCTCCGTTCTGCTGCGCGCAGGTGGTGAAGACATCGAGCATCTCTTCGGTCACGCGCGAGGGATCGACAAAACCGCCCGTGGTAAGCCATTCGCGGATCGCCGCCCGGCTCGACTGGTAGTTGCGGTAGAGGAAGCGCTGGAGCAACGGCAGCCGCGCCGCAAGCCGGGTGCTCCGGCGCAGGCGCGCGAAGCCGAAGTTGTTCCCGCCCGTCGGCATGTGAAGGATCAGCCGCGAGACCAGGTCGGGGTGCTGGCTGGCGAGCTGAATGCAGAAACCGGCCCCGAGTCCGCTGGCGACGACGATCGGCGACTCTCCCCAGCAGGTGGCGCGGATCAGTTCCGCCAGCATCCGGACGTAATCCGACGCGCTTCGCTGCGCATCGGGCCGCTGCGATTCGCCAAAGCCGATCAGGTCGGGCGCGAGGACACGAAAACGTTTGATGAACGACGGGTAGACCTTTGACCACTCGTAGGAGGAGCCCCCCATGCAGACGCTGTGGATGAAGATGAGCGGCTGCCCCTGGCCCGCCTCATGGTAAATGAGGTGGCCGAGGCTGGTGTGCTGCACCTTGGTGGTGAAGATCGCCGGAGAGATCGTGTCGGGCAGCGGCGATTTGCCCGCCGGGCGGATGGCGTACTTGAGGGCAAAGAAAATCGCCCCGAGCAGCCCCGCGCCGAGGCCGACCCCGACGAGCTTTTTATGATGTTCTCCCGAAGACATGGATGATGGGTCGTCCGCTTCCATCAACTTCGAAGCGCAAAGGTTGCATCGCGTTGGAAGGCCGGTTTGTTCGCCTCGACAAAGCGGTAATAGTCGGCCCGGCGCAGTTTTTTGGCGGCGGCTTCGTCCGCGATCACCGTTGTGTGCGGGTGCATCTGCAACGCCGAAGCGGGAACGTTCGCGGTCAGCGGCCCTTCGACCATCGCGGCCACCGCGTCGGCCTTGGCTTCGCCGAAAGCGAGCAGCAGGCAGACATGGGCTTCCATGATCGTACCGACTCCCATGGTGATGACATGGCGCGGCACCTCCCCGGGGCTCGAGAAAAAGCGCTGGTTGGCGTCGATCGTCCCCTGCGTCAAGGTCTTGAGCCGGGTGCGCGAGGCGAGCGAGGAAATCGGTTCGTTAAATCCGATATGCCCGTCGTGGCCGATGCCGAGAAGTTGCAGGTCGATCCCTCCCGCCGCGCGGATCGTCTCCTCATACTTGCGGCAATAGGCGGGAATGTCGCCCGCGGTCCCATCGGGGATGTGGATCTGCCCGGGCGGGATGTTCAGGTGCCGGAAAAGCTCCTCGTGCATGAAGTGGTGGTAGGAAGCCGGGTGATCGGCCCCGAGGCCGACATATTCATCAAGGTTGAACGTCGTCACTCCCGAAAAATCGAGCCCCGCCTCCCGGTGCAGGCGGATCAGTTCGCGATAGAGCCCGAGCGGCGTGCTTCCGGTGGCGAGCCCCAGCGTCGCCGCCGGTTTCGTGCGAACAAGCTTCTCGATGAAACGCGCGCCGGTCTTCGCGCCGCTTTCGGGATCGGAGGTGATGATGACTTCCATGAAAAAAAGAGGGTAAACTTTAAGAAAAAAGAGCCTTTCTCCCTTGGTCTACCAGAATCGGCCGGAAGCGACAACTTAACCTTCCGCGATCTTTCGGGAACGCGTACCATCGCATCTGTTATGAGATCGCACTTTTTTAACAAAAGCGATCTTTTGGCTTGCCGTCGGAAACGGAAAACGCAAGGGTGGCTCGCGTTGCTCATGAAAAAAATCGTTGTCACCGGCGGAGCCGGATATATCGGCTCGCACACCGTGCTGGAACTCCTCTCCGCAGGTTACGAAGTGGTCGTCGTCGACAACCTCCTCAACAGCAAGGAGGAGGCGCTGCGGCGGGTGGAGGCGATTTCCGGACGCAAGGTGGCCTTCCACCGGGTCGACCTGCTCGACCGCCCCGCGCTCGAAGCGGTCTTCCGGGATGGGCCGGTCGATGCCGTGATCCATTTCGCCGGGTTGAAGGCCGTCGGCGAATCGGTCTCGATCCCCCTGCGCTATTACCACAACAACCTGACCGGGACCCTCCTGCTGTGCGAAGTGATGGCGGCGGCCGGTTGCCACAATCTCGTTTTCAGTTCCTCGGCCACCGTCTACGGCGACCCGGCGAGCGTGCCGATCCGGGAGGATTTCCCCCTCTCGGCGACCAACCCGTATGGGCGGACCAAGCTTTTCCTCGAAGAAATCCTGCGCGACCTCCATGTCGCCAACCCGGCGTTCAACATCGCGCTGCTCCGTTATTTCAACCCGGTGGGGGCTCACCCGAGCGGGTTGATCGGCGAAGATCCGAGCGGCATCCCGAACAATCTCGTGCCGTACATCGCCCAGGTCGCCGTCGGCAAGCTGGAGCGGCTTTCGGTCTATGGCGACGACTACCCCACCCCGGACGGCACCGGCGTGCGCGACTACATCCACGTCCTCGACCTCGCCGCAGGGCATGTCCGGGCGCTGGAGAAGCTCGCCTCCAACCCCGGGGTCGTCACCTACAACCTCGGCACCGGTCGCGGCCAGAGCGTGCTGGAGATGATCCGCGCGTTTGAAACCGCGTCGGGCAAAACGATCCCCTACCGCGTCACCGAACGCCGCCCCGGCGACATCGCCGCCTGCTACGCCGACCCCTCCAAGGCCGAAACCGAACTCGGCTGGAAGGCGACCCGTTCCATCGATGAAATGTGCGCCGACACCTGGCGCTGGCAATCCAAAAACCCGGAAGGTTTCTGCTGACGCCCTGTTTTTTTACCCCATGTCCACCCCAACCTGCGTGCAAACCATCGGCGCCGCCTTTGAGATCGAGGGCCGGTACCTCTCTGCCCTCCCCTACGGAAGCGGCCACATCAACGACACCTACGCCGCCACCTATCAGGAAAACGGCGTACCGGTCCGCTACATCCACCAGCGGATCAACCACCTGATTTTCAAGAACCCGGCGGCGCTCATGGAGAACATCGCCCGGGTCACCGCGCACCAGCAGGCGAAACTGCTCGAAAGCGGGCAGGGCGACCGCGAACGCCGCTCGCTCACCATCATCCGCTCCCGCGAGGGGCTTCCGTACCATGTCGATGCGGAGGGGAACACCTGGCGCACCTACCGCTTCATTGAAAACGCGCGGACCTACGACGCCATCGAACACCCCCGGCAGGCGTTTGAAGCCGCAAAAGCGTTCGGCGCGTTTGCCCGGCAGTTGACCGACCTCCCCGGCGAACGGCTCCACGAAACGATCCCCGATTTTCACCATACTCCCAAGCGCCTGGAAGCGCTGGAAGCCGCCGTCGCCGCCGACCCGCATGGCCGGGCAAAGGAAGCCCGGTGCGAAATCGACTTCGCCCTCGCCCGCGCCGAAGTCACCCGCGTGCTGCTCCAAAAACATGCCGAGGGGCTGATCCCCGAACGGATCACCCACAACGATACGAAGCTCAACAACGTCATGCTCGACGACGAAACGCAGGAAGGGATCTGCGTCATCGACCTCGACACCGTCATGCCCGGGCTCGCCCTTTACGACTTCGGCGACATGGTGCGGACCGCCACCTGCCCGCGTCCGGAGGATGAGACCGATCTTTCGCTCGTCACCATGCAGATGCCGATGTTTGAGGCGCTCGTCGACGGCTACCTCACCAACGCCCACCCCTTTCTCACCCCGACCGAGCGCGAACACCTCGCCTTCAGCGGCCGGTTGATCACGCTGGAGATCGGCATCCGTTTCCTGACCGACTTCCTGCTCGGCGATACCTACTTCAAGATCAAGCGGGAACGCCACAACCTGGAGCGGTGCCGTTCGCAGTTTGCGCTCGTTGCTTCCATCGAAGCGCAGGAGGCCGAAATGAACGAACGGGTCGCCGCCTGGAAACCGTGAAAAAAAGCGCTTTGCTCGCCTGCACCGCTGCCGTAATCGTGTTCGCATGACATCATCCCCTTCCCTTCTGATCCTCGCGGCCGGTCTCGGCAGCCGCTACGGCGGATTCAAGCAGATTGACCCGATCGGTCCCCGTGGCGAGATCATCATCGACTACTCCATCTACGACGCGCTCCGCGCGGGCTTCCGCAAGATCGTCCTGATCGTCGCCCCGGAACTGGAGGAACCGATGCGCGAACATTTTGCCCGCACACTCGGGGACGGGATCGAGTTCGTCTACGTCCACCAGAATCTCGACGACCTTCCGGAAGGCTTCGCGCTGCCCGAAGGGCGGACCAAGCCGTGGGGAACCGCGCACGCCATCCGCGCCGCGCGCCATGTGCTCGACGGGCCGTTCGGCGTCATCAATGCCGATGATTTTTACGGCCGCGAATCGTACCGCGTCCTGCACGACGCGCTGGTCGATCCTGCGCGCAACGGCGACTACTGCATGGTCGGTTTCGAACTCGTCAAAACGCTTTCGCAACACGGCAGCGTTTCCCGGGGGATCTGCCGCGCGGATGACAACGGGTTCCTGATCGATGTCGTGGAACATACCGTGGTCGAGCCCGACCCTGCCGACCCGTGCGAAGGCCGCACCAAGGGGGCTGACGGCGCGTGGAGCCCGATCTCCGGGCGCTCCATTGCGTCGATGAACCTCTGGGGCTTTGACGCCTCCCTTTTCGGTCATCTGGAAACCGGTTTCCGCGCCTTCCTCGAAGAAAACCTCAACGTTCCGAAATCGGAATACTTCATTCCCTTTGTCGTCGATGAACTGATCCGCAAGGGGGCGACCCGTTGCCGCGTGCTCCGGAGCGGCGAACAATGGTTTGGCGTCACCTACCAACCTGACCGGGCGCTCGCCGCAGAGGCGATCGGCGAGCGAATGGCGCGTGGGGAATACCCCGCCAGTCTCAAGCAATGAACCCGCTGGGAGCCGAGGAAGCCGCCATCCGCGCCGCGCTTGCGTGCCTGAAGCGGCCGACGAATTTCTTCGCGGGGGTGACGCTTCACGCTTCCCTGGCTCCCGACAACATCCTCTTCTTCCGGCAGACCGACACCCATTTTTTCCGGCCGGAAGGGGTGACCGACAACTATCACCACCGGTTCGAGCTGGTGATCGTGCTCGAACGGAGCGGCCCGGTCCGGATCGGCGAGACGAGCTACGAGCTGGCTCCCGGCGAAGCCGCGCTCATCTTCCCCAACCAGTTCCACCACTATATGGACGTGGAACCGGGGCCGATGCAGTGGCTTTTCATCACCTTTGAACTCGCCGAGCGGCGCCTGCTGCGGCCGTTGCGCGACCGCCCGCGCCGGCTTCCCCAAAGCGCTCCGCCGCTGATCGCACGGCTTTTGCAGGAATACACCCGGCCCGCCCCTCCCGGGGGGGAAGGCCCCGACGGGGTGGTTTTAAGCGCGCTGCTGGCGCAGTTTTTGAGGGAGATGCTCCGCGCGCCGTTGATCGCCAGGGAACGGCGCAACATTCACGCCACCGACCAGGCGCGCGATCTTCTGCTCGAAAAGATCAACCACTACGTCCGCGCCCACCTGTCGGAAACAGTCACGATCGGCACGCTCGCCCGGGGGCTTGGCTACTCGGAGAGCCACGTGCGGAGCGTCTTCCGCAACCGGCTCGGCGTGAGCCTCGGGCGTTACATCCGCGAATCGCGCCTTTCAGTCGCCGCCCGGCTGCTTCAGGAGGAAAAGGAAGGGACCACCATCGCCGACATCGCCGCCCGGGCCGGGTTCTCCTCGCTCTTCAGTTTTTCGCGGGCTTTCAAGAATGCCTACGGATGCTCCCCCCGGGGCTACGCCAAACGTCTCCATCAAAACCCACCGCTTCCCTGAAAAATTTATGAAACTCGCCATTGTCGGCCTGGGCCGTCGCATGAACAACATCGTCCGGGATCTTCGCAAGGCCGCTCCGGAACTCCGGGTCGTCGGCCTGGTCGATGACCATCCCGAAAACTCCAAAAACCACCTCACGGAAGAAGAGCGGGCCGAGATCAAGCTCTGCCGCTCGGTCGATGAACTGGTCGCCGAGTGCCGCCCCGACGCGCTCGCGATCGGCACCCGGTGCGACAGCCATACGCGCTACGCCATCGAAGCCTCGCGCCACTCCATCCCGCTCTTCCTCGAAAAACCGGTCTCCAACTCCATGGAACAGGCGATGGCGCTCGAGCAGGCGTTCGCCTCGTCGCGCTGCCCCGTGCTCGTCAGCTTTCCCCTGCGCGTCTCCACCCTCTGCGAACGGACCAAAACGTTGCTGGAAGGGGGCACCATCGGCCGGCTCGAACACCTGCTGGCCGTCAACTACGTCAGCTACGGCAACGTCTATTTCGATACCTGGCACCGCGATTATTCGGTGACGCAGGGGCTCTTTCTCCAGAAGGCGACGCACGATTTCGATTACCTCTCCTACCTGGTCGGCGCGCCGATCACCCGCGTCGCCGCCATGGCTTCGTGGGGCCGTGTCCACCGCGATACCAGGACGAAAACCGCTCACCCCGACCCGAACTCAATCTACCTCGACGAAATCGGCACGCCGAAGGAAGGGATGAACGAAGACTCCTCAAGCGCACTGCTGGAGTTCGCCAACGGCGTCAAGGGGGTCTACACCCAGGTCTTTTTCTCCAAAAACCTGCCGCGCCGGGGTGTTTCGCTTTCCGGCATGAAGGGGAACATCAGCTTCGACTGGTATGACAACCGGATCGTCGCCACCCACCATACCAACCCGTTCAAGGATGTGATGTCACAGCAGGGGGCCGACAACCATTTCGGCGGAGATACCGCCCTTTCGGAGAACTTCATTGCCATGGTCCGGGAAAACGCCCCCTCCCGCGCGCCGATTTCCGCCGGTATCGAAAGCGTCTACGCCTGCCTTGCGGCGAAGGAATCGACTGAAACAGGGCAGTTCGTCAACGTCCGGCAACTCGGGAACTGCTGACCTTGGCGCGGGAGCGCCATGGCGGGCCTCCGCGCCCGCCGCGGCGTTTGAGGTCGCCGGGAGAAAACGGGTGAACCGAGGTCCAACGTGGGCGGACGACGGGGAGGTCGCCCCTCCAGTTCGCCCTCACACGCCCTTTTTTCAGCCTTCCCCCATTTTTGGGATAATTGATCTGTTGTTTTGCCGATAGGGTAAAATATGGTATTCGTCAGACGACTGCTCATGGAACCTCAACCGATTCAACCACTCAAAGATACCCAAAACGAACCTGACCACCGCAACATTGCCATCGACCGGGTCGGCGTCAAAGCGCTCCGCTACCCCATCTGCATCCGCGACAAGGCCCACGCCACCCAGAGCACCGTTGCCACCATTGCCCTGACGGTTGATCTTCCCCACCAGTACAAGGGGACGCACATGAGCCGGTTCATCGAGGTTCTCAACGAGCACGGGCCGATCCTCCACGTCGACAACATTCGCGACATCCTGCTCAACCTCAAGCGCAAGCTCCATTCCGAAAAAGCGCACGTCGAGTTCGAATTCCCCTTCTTTCTGGAAAAGGCCGCCCCGCACAGCAAGGCCGTCGGGATGATGGACTACAACGTCCGTTTTTCCGCCTCGATCAACGGCGACGCGATCGATTTCATCCTCACCGTCATCGTCCCGGTCACCACGCTCTGCCCCTGCTCCAAGGCGATCAGCCAGTTCGGCGCGCACAACCAGCGCGGGCAGGTCACCTATTCGGTCCGTTTTCACCGGCCGATCTGGATCGAGGATCTCGTCCAACTGGTCGAGAGCTGCGCCAGTTCCGAGCTTTACTCCCTGCTCAAGCGGCCCGACGAAAAGGTCGTCACCGAACGGGCGTACCAGAATCCCGTCTTCGTGGAAGACCTGGTACGCAACGTCGCCGCCCGTTCGGAGCGCGAGGAAAACATCTCCTGGTACCGGATCGAAGCTGAAAACTTCGAGTCGATCCACAACCACAACGCCTACGCCATGCTGGAACGTCGCAAAAACAGCGCGCCCGCCGCCATCGCCGGCTGCTGATTCCGCCCTTCCGCTTCGCTTCTCCCCAAGACCTGCCCCATGTTCATCCGCATGCTGATTATCGGCGTCTGCACGTTCTGGCTTTTCATGAACGGAGCCCTTTTGAGGCTCTGGGTCAGCCCGGGGGGGAGCGCCATCCTTTCGATCCCGATCGAACACGTCGGCAAGCAGGTCTTCACCCATGAACAGATGTCGGACCTCTCCATCTATCAGGGGAACCGGCCCGTCGGCGGGTTGACGCTCCAGCCGCGCCGGTTCGATTCGCGCCAGACCTATCTGGTCGATTTCTCCGGCAACCTGCTCCTGATCCTCCCCTTTCTGGAGCAGCAGCCGTTCAACTGGCACGGTTCGCTCGAGATGAACCAGGAGTTTCAGGTCCGCCGGTTCCGGATTCATCTCGACGCACGGCTTCCGCAGGTGGCGATCGACCTCGACATTGATCCCCGGGCGAAAGAGGCGGTCTACACGATCGGCCAGGACGGTATGGAACCGCATTCGGGGACCGTCCCACTCACGCGGGAAGGGTTGACCGCGCTGGTCACCGAACTCGGGCTCGACCCGCAGGTCCTCCAGGCGCTTTTGAGCGGGATGCAGGGCGGCTCGGGCGCTTCGGGGGTGTCGCTGGAAACGCGGCAGGCGCAGATTGAAATTCACGGGGAACGGGTCCAGGCTTTCAAGGTGCAGTTGCGGCAGGAGTCGACCAC
>DATMFV010000118.1:0-49144 GCA_035555975.1 Chthoniobacteraceae bacterium | reverse complement strand
CATCGGCCACGGTTACGGAGCGCGCGGCGACGCCGACCCGACGCGGCTGCTCCCCGGGTCGGCCTGCATCTATCCTTGTGCGCGGGGCCTGGGCAAAAGCCCGTTTGGCAGCGAAACGGCCTTCACCACGCCAGAGCATGTGGTTTACGGCATCGAATCGCGCGATACCTACATCCATGGCGGGTGCGTCGATGACTATCTCTGCGCCGCCACGGTGTTGCAGGGGCTTTTCCCCCGCGCCGCGCGACAGCTTTACTACGACGGCGGCAGCTTCGGCGGCGGCATCGGCGCGCTGCTTCTGGCGTGGGATCTCCGTTTCCGCGCCGGGATGCTCCGCGTCCCGAGCTTTGGTCACTACCCGTTGCGGGTCACCCTGCCGTGCAAGGGGAGCGGGCGGGCGATTACGGAACGCTATGAGCGCGACCCCGGCATCCTTGAAGTGCTCCGTTACTTCGACGCGGCTTCAGCGGCCCGTTTCATCACGACGCCGACGCTGATCTCCGCAGCCTTGTTTGACCCCTCCGTGCCGCCCCCCGGGCAGTTCGCCGTCTACAACGCCCTTCGCCTGCCGGAGCGCCACCTCTATGTCATCTCCGCCGGGCACCATGCCTACCCGGAGCAGGAGGCGGAAATGGAGACGGTGCGGGAAGCGAAGATCGCCTTTCTCACGGCGATGCTCTCCCGGGAACCCGGTTCATAAGGAGAGCGCCCGTCAGCGGTTCGACGGAAACGCCGAGGGTGACCTGCTCAAACCAGGGGCCGCTTTCGGCGTGGATGGATTCCACCGACCGCCAGCAGCCGTTCCGCTCGAGAAGCAGCCACTCGCCGGCGGGAGCGTTTCCTTTCGGCCACCGGAGGGTGACCTGCGGGAAGGGATCATCCACCGGGTTGAGCACCGCCACGAGCACTCCGGCCGGGGTGCGAAGCTGGCAGGCACGCGCACCCTCCTCGCCGACGGTCAGGAGGGGGACGTTGCTCCGCTCCAGCAGGAGACGCTGGAGGAAACGGCGGCGGTACGGGTTGAAAAAACCCATGAAAAACTGCGCCCCGGCCCGGACGGGATAGGTCAGGGAAAGAACGCTGCCGCCGAGTCGGTTGCGGTGGACGACCATCCCGGGCCAGAGCGTTTCGCGCCGCGCGTTGCAGATGATGCTCGCAACGCCCGCCGCTTTCGACGGTTCCATTTTTAACAGGCGGCCCGAGCAGCGTTGCGCCGTCATCCGCGGATCGCGGACGCCGTAGTCCGCCTCGCTGGCGGCGCAAATCTGTTCGTAGGCATAGGCTGTCCCTGCGAGGGTTTGCCAGGTCGCCGTTTCGATGCCGATCGACTCTCCGAACCCCAGTTCCAGCAGGGTGACGACCGCCCCGGCATCGAGCACGGCCACGCCGCCCAAGAGCGTCGTGATCGCTTCCCGGGAGAACGCCCGCAAGGTCTGCCCGCTGACGAGGATCGGTCCCCGGACGGGGTCGATTTCGCCGGTGAGCCGATGGGCAATGCCGAGGATGGTGCAAACCTCGCTCCAGACGATGGAGGGGTGGTAAAGCCGTTGAAACGTCGCCGCATCCCCCTCCGTTGCCTCTCCTGCGTTGAGAAGCCGCGAAGGGTCTTCAAACCCGCGGGCGAGCTGTTGCCCGTTGCGGGGGGGAGCGACCGCCGTGCCGTTGCCGGGCAGGTGGAGCGCGGCGGCGATCTCCGGGGAGAAGAGGACCTGCGCCCCTTCGCTGCTCTGGTCGTCGAGGCGAAGCCCGGCAAGGGTGTTGAGCCACGGCTTGGCCTCACGCAGGGCCGCCTCAAAGGAAGGGTCGAGCGTGGTGCCCGTACCGAGCATGTCAAAATGGTTGATCGTGATGCCGTGGCTGCCGATCAGGGCGGCTTCCAGCATCTGCCAGACGCTGAAGCGGGCGCTTTTGGAGTAGACGCCGCAGCGGGGGGAGTTCTCCAGTTCGGGGTAAATCGCGATCTTTCCCGGAAGGCAGGCGATCGTCTGCCGGGTGACGGCGGGGGTGAGGCGCAGCGGACGTTCCTGCGTGTACGGCACCATGTGGGGACGCAACAGGAGCAGGTCGTCCCCGATGGCGCGGCGGATTTCCTCCCAGTCGCGTCCTTCCATGGAATGCTGGTCGGGCTGTGAACTCATCAGGCCGATCCGTATGCCGGGGGAGGCGGTGCGGATCGCCTGCGAGACATGGCGGAGCGGTTCCAGCAAGGTTTTCCGGGACAACGCCAGCCATTGCGAGCGCCACGGGTGGGGGGAGCCCGGTTGCAGCACCTTTTCAAGCAATTCCTCCCGCGAGGTCTCCCTGCCGATCCTTCGGGAGAAACGCCGGAGGTGTTCCGCGCAGAAACAGCCGCCCCAGCCGAGTTCGCCGCCGTGGTTATGAAGCCGCCAGTCGTCTTCGATCCAGAGGGCGACCGGCCCGATTTCCGCGGCCATTCCGGCAAACGACGCGGCGAGGTAGTGTTGCCACTCCGGGCAGAGCGGGCAGGCGACCAGCGGGCTGGTTTCCCCTGTCTCGCCGACCATGAGCCGCCAGTTCTGGCCGGGGCGCAGCGTGCGGCCCCGGGGGACCTGGTAGAGCGTCGTCCACGGGTTCAGGCTCAGGGCCACGCCGTCGCGTGCGAGGCGCTCCCTGAGCCGCCGGGCCAGCGCGATCGCTTCGTCGAGTTCCCTGTCGGTCGGGTGCCCCGCGCTCAGTTCCTCGGGGGTGATCAGGAGCATCACCTCCTCGACCCGGGCCCCCTGGCAGAAGCGGGCCAGTTCCTCGATGCGCTCCTGCGCGGAGTACGTCGGGTCGATGAAATAACGCAGGATGTAGCGGTAGCTCATGGCCTTCCGGTCGCGCCGATCACCTTTCCGTCCGCAAGCCGGTTGGGGCTCCCGGGCAGGAGGCGGAAGTCTCCCCGCAGCGGCTCCGTGTATTGCGGGTCCTCAAAGAGGGAGTGGGCATCCTGACCCGAGAAGCGTCTCCACTCCTCCATCCGTGTAAAGTACTTCCATGCCCCCGAAGTCCCTGCGCGCAGGCGGATCATGTGCTTGCTTTTGAGCGCGCCGGTGCCGGCATAGCGGGCGGCCGGCCGGAAATCGTTTTCGGGACGCACGGGTGCCGTGTCGTCACGCAGCCACGCGCCGTAATTGTTGAAGTCGCACTTGAGCGCAGCCAGCGCGTCCGGATCGGGTTCATCAATCGAGAGGCTGTCGTTCCCGGTGAAGGTGAACGAGTTATGCGTCAGTTCCGAGCCGCGCGCCGACGAGATCAGGCGGACGGCGGCGTAGAGGTTGAGGAACCCGGTATTGTGGCGGATGGTGATGCCGGGCGAGCGGATCGCGTCGATCCCGTACTCGTTGGCGGTGAAGATCGAGTGGCTTACCGTCGCCCCGGGGGAGCCTTCCAGGCGGATTCCCATGCCGTTGGGCGACATGGCGGGGCCGACCGGCAGGTTTCGGAAAAGGCACCGTTCGATGGTGATCGAAGGGGCGTTGTTGAGGTAAATACCGTAACGGCCAAACCAGCGGATCTGGAGATCGGTGATGCGCACCTGCTCCACCTCGCGCAGTTCCAGAAGCACCGGGACGAGCTTGGCGCCATCGAGAATGGTCTTGTCCGCACCCGCCCCGCGGATGACGAGGGGGGCCGACGCGGTCCCTCCATACGGGACGATGGCGGGCCGGGAGTAGACCCCTTGGGCCAGTTGGACCGTGTCGCCGGGCAGCGCGTGGTCGAGCGCCATCTGCAGGTCGGTGAAGGGACGTTGCGGGGAGCCATCTTCGCCCTCCTGCTTTTCGCCGCTTCGGACGTGGATGGTTTTGGGTCCCCCGCTGGTCTTGAAGGGGTGCGGTTCGGTGACGATGCTCTCCCCGCCGGGGCCGGTGCATTGGATCTGGTATTCGTACTCCCGGTCGGCTTCGAGTTCGCCCTTGAGCAACGCAAAGACCAGCCGGACACGTCGCGGCGGCGCCGGTTCCCAGGTCGGGACCATGATCGGGTTGTCTGCGTCAAAGGTCGGCGTCTGGCTGACCCCGGCGATTTCCGACCAGGGGCCGCTCCCCCTTTTTCGGTAGCGAAGCGTTCCCCGGGCCTTGTCCGAAAGCGTGACAGTGATCATGGCTCCTTGCGCGGAACTGGCGCAGATCGGCTTTTCCACCAAGCGGAACCGGCCTTCGTCCGGGGTGGAGGCCGGTTCCAACACCGCCGCAATTTCGGGTACCCAGCGGATCGAACGGAGCGACGCGCCCGCCGGTCTTCCCCGGTACTCCGGGAGTTTCACCCCGTCGCGGAGGGTGAGATCGCCCCCGGCCAGGTCGGCAAACGGCGACGCGCCCGCGCGGTTGGAGCCGTCGGCTGCCGTGGCGGAACGTTTCAGGCCAGAAAAATAGTTCGACTCCACCGTGGCCTTGATGGCGGGGAGAAGGGTGAGCATATCCTGCCCCTCTTCGTTCGGGCCGATGAGGTTGCCGACGTAGTGGTTGAGCGGCTGCGGCTGGGTCGTGCCTGCGCCCGACCCTGCCTTGATCCCGTCGGTAAAAAGATTGTGCCGTACGATGACCGGCCGCGCCTGGGTGAGGTCGGCACTGATGGTCTTGATGTAAAGCCCCGCCCAGAAACCGGCGGTGATACACTCCTGGATCAACGCCCCCCTGGCCGGATGGTAACACCGGATGCCGTTGCGGACATGCTGCTGCGCCTCGATGGCAAACGCGCCCCGGGCGGCTTCCATGATGCACCCGGTGATGACGGTATCGTTGCCGAGATTGTAGATCCCCGTGCCGACATCGCGCATCAGGCAGCCGGTCACCCGGGCCTTTTCCACCTGCGGCTGGATGAGAACTCCGCTGGTAGAGTTCTGGAGGGTGCAGTCGCGGAGTTCCACCCCGTCCGCCGCAATGACGACCGGGGCGATCTTTCGCGAGCCGAGATAGTTCCGGAAGAGAATCCCGCTGACGGTCGTCCCGGCTCTTCCAATGGTGAGACCCCGTTCCCCGGGGCTGGTTTTCAACCCGACCTCCCGGGGGGCGGCCCCGGTGCGGAGGTGGACGACCACGGTCGAGTCGGGGAGGATCGCGTAGCTTCCCGGAAATTGTTCCACGCCCGCGGCATCGGCGCTTTCGCGGTAGCGCACCCGGTGCCTGATTTCCCAGATCCCGATGCCCCCCGGTCGCACCCCGGGCAAGGTCGCGGCGAAGAGCCCTTTCTTTTCGCCCCAGGGCTTCCAGTCGATGTCGGATCGGCCACCGTCGAAGATGACCTTCGCCCCCGGCTCGGCCCGGATCAGCAGGGGGGCGGGCTGCCGTTCGCCCGCTTCCGCGGGAGGGATCTCGATGACCTCGCGGTAAATGCCCGCGAGCAGGACGATCTCGCCGCCCGACCCCGAGAGGCGTTCAATCGCCCGGGCGAGCGTCGGCAGGGGGCGTTCCCGTGTCCCTTCCCCGTCGGGAGCCGCGCCGGGGGAGACGAAAACCGGTTCCGGCGTTTTTCCCGTTTTGGCGGCCGAAGTCCGCAGGCTGAAGAGGGGCAGAAGGAGACCGAGCAGAAGCACGGCTTGGAAGAGGCGCTTCATACCGTGGCGCGCGAAAACCGGGAACGGAGTTTGAGGGCGATGCCGCCGCCGAGGACCAGCACAAGGAGCGCCGTGGTGCCCGGTTCCGGGACGACGTCGAGGTAGATGCCGTTGTTCTCATAGCGGAACGAAGCCAGGCCCGCCCATTGCCCAAAGCCGGTGCCGAGAACGAGGCTATCGTTGTTCCACCACGCTTCCCCGCTGACGTCGGCGTCGAAGGAGAAAAGCTGCCAGCTTCCGACATCGTCGAGCCCGGTGACATTGACGGCGTTCGCGTTGAGCAGCAGATCGCCCGCGGTGTATTCGGTGAAGGCGATCCGGTCGCTGCGCTCGTTAAGCGGGTCGAGCCGGAAGCTGAAGGCCGCCCCTTCTTCCATGATGAGCGTGGAGGCGGTGCCGTTGCTGGCCCCGCTCAGGGTGAGGGTGGCGATGGCCGGGGTGCCTCCATAACCGGCGCTCAAGGTGCCGCCATCTTCGACGGTGACCGAATGGCCGTCGCCGAGTTCGATCCGCATCCGGTAATACGCCGCCAGCGTGCCGCCGTTTTTAACCGCAATGGCACCCGTCCCAAAGGCGCTGCCGCCGGAAGCGTTCTGGGCGGTCAGAATCCCGCCGGAGATTTCGGTGCCGCCGGAATAGGTGTTGCCGTCGGCCTTGTTGAATCTCTGAACGGAGTTGCCTTCTTTTTTGATGGCGAGACTGGCGGTAGCCACCCCGTCTTCGATCACGCCGTTGAAGACGGTGCTGATATCATTCCCTTTGATCAGGAGGGTGGGGCGGGGAGCAACGCCCGCAGCGCTCACGGTGGTGGTGATTTTTCCCATGCCGCTGGTGCTGGAGAGGGAGGCGACTTCAACGACGTACGGTTGCATTGAAGTAAAGGCATCGGAGCCTGCGGCCGTGCTGGTCCATGCAAGATCAAGCGTGCCATCGTTGGAGACGGCACCGAGGCTGATGCTGGTAAAAAGAGGGTGGGTGATCCCGAGAGTACGGTCGGCCCCTATCGTCGTCGACCCGGAAACGGTAAATGTCGTGATGTAGGGGCTTCCTGTGCTGTTGTAGAGACCGAGGGCGAGATCGCCTCCGCTCAGATTGACTTGCCCGGTGTGGACGGTGAGCGGAGACGAGGCATTGCGGTTGTGGAGAGACAACGTGCCTCCGGTGACCCTGATCGTGTTGACCGTCAAAAGAGCGGAGCCGTTGCCGCCGATTCTGCCGCTTCGTATCCGGACGATCCCGCTGGTTGCCTCCAGCGTATCGAAGGTCCGGTTGCCGTTGAGGTGAAGATAGGTGTCCCCCCCGGAGGAACTGAGGCTGACCAGGTCATCGGAGGCGGCGGGGTAGGTGCCGGTCGGTTGGAGCAGGCCGTTTTTGGTCCAATCCGCGGTATCCCAGTTTTTGCTCTCGGTGAGTGCGGAGTTCCAGGAATCAGCCGCTTTTGCCAGGGGCGAAGCGCAGAACATTCCGGTGAACAGGGCGATGTGGAGGAGGGTGTGCTGTTTCATCGTACGGGTATCATGGAACGGTGTTGTTTTTTTGGGGGGATGCCGTGGGGCGATTGGTGCGGGGAGGGGAGCTGTCATGGCTTGCGACCCCAGAAAGGAAGGCTGCGATCGGTGAGGTTTTCCCGCACGACGCGCTCGTGGGTGATGGTTTCAACGTGGCCGTCGAGAAAGACGACATTGATGGCTCCGGAGTGGATGTAGTCGGTGCCCCTGATCTCCCGATCGCCCGGGCCGACCGGGCGCAGTTCGGGGTATTGAAAGCGGTTGGCGTACGCGGCGATCCCATTCCCCATCGGGGTGATCGGCCCGTCGAAAAAGAAGGCGGTTTTGGAAGGGTGGGGGACGTTAGGGAGGCGGAGGTACGAGAAAACCAGGTCGGGGTGGTCGGTTTTCAGGGAGATCGAGCCCATGGTATACATGTTCATGCCGTAAGTCCGGTGCCAGGAGGCGGTGACACTTTCGGCAAGGTTGAACGGGCGGTATTTGGCTTTCAGCGTCGGGCAGGTCAGGACGGTGTCGACATTCTCATTGCCCTGCGGGAGGCCGAGGTACGGGAAAAGGCTGAACGAATCGCGGCTTTTGCCCTGAAGGGTCAGCGACCAGTAGGAACGGTCCGGCAGGGAACCGTTGTGGTCGGCGATCCAGTTGAGCCCCGCCGCCGAGAGCTGGCGCAGGTTGCCGGCGCACCGGGCTGCGGCGGACCGCTCGCGCGCGCTCTGGACCCCCGCCAGGATGATCATCGCCAAGGTCCCGATGACCGCGACGACGATCAGCAGTTCCAGCACGCTGAAGCCGCGTCTTGTTTTCAATGAAGCATCAGTTCGGTTCATGGTCGTGGGGGGGAGGTGGTCCGCTTTTTCGTGGCCGGCAGGGTGGACTCCCTGACAATGAGCCGTGGCGGGATGCTGACGGAGCGCGGCTCGGCATCGGGGGAGCCGACCCGTCGCAGAAGCAGTTCGATCGCCTTTTGCGCCACCTGTTCGGGAGACTGGTCGACGGTGGTGATCGGCGGTGAGGAGGCCCAGCCGAGTTCCAGGTTGTCAAACCCGGTCACGGCAACCCGGTCCGGCACGCCGATCCCGCGCAGGCCGAGGAACTGGATGGTGCAGAGGGCAACAAGATCGTTGCTGGCGATGATGGCGTCGGTTTCGGGATGCGCGGAGAGGAGGCGCGACAACCCCTCGTGAATCGCTTCCCGGCTCGGCCCTTTTCCCTCTTCGCGTCGGAAGCTCCAGACCGGGCACGACGCGGGATCGAGCGAAAGGGCGTCGATCTGTGAGAGGAACTCCAGTTCGCGCACCTTTGCCGAGATGTAGCCTCCTTCGGAAAGAAAGAGGGCGATGCGGCGGCGGCCGGTCTCGTGCAGATGGCGGACCAGCATCCGGATGCCTTCGGCAATATCGACGCGGGCGGTATCGGCGGCCGGGTTTTCCCTGCCGGGGACGACCGAATCGCCGATGCAGACGACATTTTCCATCGGGCGGTAGATTTCGCGGATTTTGGCGCCATGCCCGGGGTAGTGATGCACGAAGGAGATGATGCCCTCGACCCCCCGGCTCGTGAAGTCGCGGAGGTATTCTCCGATGGAATCGACATCGTTGTGGACCTGCCCGATCAGCAGGCGGTAACCGAGCGCGGCCATGCTCCGTTCCAGTTGCTGGAGCATCAGGTAGGAAACAGCGCTTCCGAAGGAGTCGATCAACACTCCCACCAGGTGGCTTTTTTCGCCCGCCAGTTGCCGGGCGCTCAGGTTCGGCAGGTAGCCGAGCCGTTTGGCGATCTCCTGGATCTTGAGAGCCGTCTTTTCGCTGACACGGACCCCCCGTGAACCGTTGGGAAAGAGCACGCGCGAGACCGCCCTTCGCGAAACCCCCGCCTCCCGCGCGATGTCCTCCATCCGGACACCTTTCGTCGTCACAGGGGAAGTCTTGGTTTTTCGGATCATTTGGGAAGAGGGCATGGTGGCGTACGGCGGGGTCGTCGGGGAAAGGTGAAGCGAGGGGCGATTCCGCGGGGAATCAAATGATGCCCAAGAATCCCGCATTTCACAAAAAGGTCAATGTTTTTTATTTGGCCTCGGCGGCTTCCGGGTTGCTGCGGCGAAAAGTGAAGCTGCCGCTTTCCTGGGGAGGACAACGATGTGACCTGCGGCGGTTTTGACCTGCGGGAGGGGGGAGACTATCGTCGGGAGGTGTCGGTGAAACAGCCTCTCTCCTCCCTATGATCAAGACCCTTTTCTACTGCGCGTTCATCGGTTCGCTGGCCTCCGGCCCGGTGCTGGCCGATTCTTTCCAATGGACCGGCGGCGCTTCCACCGGCAACTGGCTCGACCTGGGGAATTGGAGCAGCCCGCCTCCGGATTTCAATGATACCGATGACGCGATCTTCGTCTTCGATACGGCGGTGCAGATGAACCAGTCGATGGGAGGCACGACCCGCCGTTTCGACCGGTTTGAGTTTTCCGCAGGCAACTTTCAACTCGATAACGGGACGGGGGCGCTGACATTTGTCAAGGCGGTGGGCGGGATGGTGGTTTCTGCCGGAAACCATTCCATTTCCGCGGGGCGCTTCAGCATCAATATCTATACGGCCACCTCCGGCGGCGGTCTCAGCGTCAACAACGGTTCGCTCTCCCTGAGCGCCTCCGAGGGGTTTTTCATCACGGGCAGTAAAGAGCTTCGCTACCTTCCCATTTCGGGAAATGGAACCGTCACGCTCTCGGGCGAGCTGCTCGAATCGACTAACGGGGGAACGCTCAAGCTGCGGGAGAGCTTTACAGGCAAGCTGATCCTCGACACCGCGGGGAGTACGATCAACCTTGGCAAGCTGCTTTATGACGGGGGCGGCACCGTCCGGCTTGATGCCGATGACGCGCTCGGTTCGCTCACCATTGATTTCAACAATGCAGCGGCAAAGATCGAAAGCGGGCTGGGGGCGCGTTCGATCGCCAACAACGTGATCGCCCGGAGCAGCTTTACCGTGGTCGGGGAGTATGATCTGGAAGTCAAGGGGAGCGTCAGCAACGAAGGCGCGGGCGGACAGGCCGTCACCGTGGCCGAAGCCGCCACGACGCTCCGTTTGTCGGGCGGGATTTCCGGCAGCCTTGGGACATGGACCAAGGCGGGCGCGGGAACCGTGGTCTTGAGCGGGGAGAATACGGGAAGCTGGTCGCAGGCGATCGTGGTGGAGGAGGGAATCTTGCGGGTTGAAAACGAAACCGGCTCCGCCACCGGCAGCGGCATGGTGACGGTCCAGGCCGACGCCACGCTGGCCGGGAACGGGCGTGTCGGCGGGGCGACTTCGATTCACGGGACGCTGGAACTCGGCGAGGCGGTCCCGCTCCGTTTCGGTGAGGCCCTTTCATTTGAAGAGGGTAGCCGGATCACGCTTTCCGCCGGCAGCGCTCCCGCTCTTCTCGAAGGCGATCTCTCCTTTGGTGAAGGGGTGACGCTGGTGCTCGACGCGGCTTCCACATGGGAAGTCGGTGAAACCTACCGGCTTTTTGAACTGACCGACGGCACGATCACCGGTTCGCTAACCCTCTCCGGGTCGTACACGGCGGTCTGGGACATTCAGGACGGCCCCGATGGCTATGTTGCCTTTGAATTGCAGGCGATCCCCGAACCGGCGCACTGGGTACTCTTTCTAAGCGGGATCGCGCTTCTGGGATGGAGACACCGCCGTGCCTGATGCCATGTCTGTATCTTTTGCGAACGGGAAGCGCGCGCTCACGCTGGTCGAGTTGCTGGTTTCGATCGTGATTGTCGGTTTTCTGGCGACGCTCCTCCTTGGAGCGACCCTGAAGGTCCGGAGCCGGGGACACGACGCCACCTGTCTTTCGCAGCTTCGGGCGCACGTGAGCGCTGCGATGCAATGGAGCCATGAACACAACGGCCTCTTCCCCACCAACAACCTGCGTACCGAGCTTTATCCCTATCTCGGCATCACCAGCCTGGCCGAGCGGATCGATACCCCGATGACCTGTCCCGCGGCCCAGAGCCTTTTGCCGACCGAACACTATATGCACGCCACCTACGGGATCAACCAGTTCCTCACCAGCTCCTACGAAGGGGCGGTCTATAGCTGGCAGAAGGTTCGCTATTTCCGCAATGTGCAGGAACCTTCCCGCATCATTTTCTTTCTCGACGGACCGACCGACGGCCCCAATGCGCAGGGGCTGGTCTATTACGGAGCCACCGTCCGCCCCGGGAAAACGGCGTTCTTCTTTCCTCACCGCAACGGATTGAACCTCGCCTATGTCGACGGACATGCGGCGTGGATCGGCAAACAGGAATTTTTAAGCCCCGAATACCAGGACTTCGCCTCGCCGGGCAACCGGTGGGGAGTCCCTTCTCCCTAGTTTATGAACCAGAAACAACTCCTTTCAACCGCCGCCATCGCGGGCTGCCTGCTCTGGCTCCTGCTCGCCATGGGCCACGCCGCCACCCCGGGCGAACGCAATATCCGCGAATTCAGCGAAAAGCCGGAGGAGGTGACCGACTGGGGACCGCTGATCACCGAAGCAATGGCCGCCATCGGTGAAGGCGGAACGCTGCATTTCCCGGGCCCGGGAACCTACCCCGTCGGTCAGCCGCTGGTGGTGGAACACGGCGTCGTTTTCCGGTTTGAACCGGGTGTGACGCTGGAGGGAGGCGAGATCCCGGCGCTCTTTATCCTGAAAAAAGGCAAAAGAATGGTCTTCGAAGGGCTGGACGCTTCGGTCACCCTTTCGGTCAAGGGCGAGAAAGGGATTGTCTTTGACCTGCGCAATCTCTCTCCGGAAACGGTTCCCGATGTCGTTCTGCGCCGTCTTCACCTGGTCGGCTACCGGGGGCTCGATGCGACCAACCCGCCCGGCGTCCACTACACCGGCGAGCAGGGGATGCTCGGCGAACTCCTGATCGACCAATGCCATGTCGAGGCGAGCGATCTCGGCATCGCCCATCAGCAGGGGACGATCCGCAGCCTGCGCGTCTCGGAGAGCCTCTTCTCGGGCAACCCGCGCATGGGCCTTTTTGTCACCTGCCCGATTCTGGAAGGGGCCTATGTGAGCGGAAACCGTTTTCTTGATATTGGCATCCGTGCCGTGCAACTCGGCGGGGGAAAGGCGAACATGATTGACGACGGGGCGGTCGAACATATCAGCGCGGCGACCGTGCATGACAACCAGGTGCTGGGCGGAGGGCACCGTGCGGAGGAGACGACGGCTTATGCGGTCGGCATCCTCGTCTATGGCAACAATGTCTCCATTCAGGGAAATATCGTCCGCGATTTCAACCGGGGCGAGCCGGTGCCGGGCGAGCGGATCGGCCATCATTTCAAGATGAAGGATGGCAGCTACCATCGCGGCCCCTGGGTTTATGAAGATGGCAAGCCGAGGCGGCGTCTGGCCGGGGCGGCGATCTATGCCAAGGCGCGCAACGGGATCATCGCCAACAATGTCTGCACCAATTCGGGCTGGCGCGCGGTCATCGAAGTCAAGACCGGCGGGCGCGAACCGTACTTTCTGGTCGCCAACAACGTGGTCGACGGGCGCAGCCTCGCGATCGACGAAAGCTTCGGTTTCGAGCCGAACGTCGCCAAGGCGCTCTGGGTCAACAATGTCGTCTACAACATGCCGCACCGCGCCTTCCGGGTCACCAACCGGATGGAGAGCGCCTACATGAACAACGTGATCTACGATTCCAAGATTGGCTTCGAGATCGACCCCGTGGCCCGTCCCAACCCGGAACTGATCGCCAACAACCATTTCGTCAATGTGGAAAAGCCGATTGTCTTTCTCGATGAGAAGAAATTTACCGCTGCGGTCACCCCGCCGTTCCCGATTCAGGTGCCCAATGCAGCAGCACTCCCGGGCTTTGACGCCACCGGGCGGGGCCGCCTCGCCATGGTGACCGGGAGCAACCGGATGATGCTGGCGGCCTACCGCGAAGGAGAGGCGCTCTGGAGCGATCTCGGCGCGGGCGGCGGCGGGGCCGCTTCGTGGAAGAGCGTCGGACCCGATCTCGTGAACAACCCGGCTCTGGAACGCGACGACTCCACTGCGGACCGCGCCGGGGCTCCGCGCGCGTGGCGGTTCGGGACTGCTCCGGAGGGGATTTCCGCCGCCGAGGTGATCGCTTACGACGGCGAACCCGGCCCTTCGGGCTCCCCGGCGCTCCGGATCGGCGGGGAGGGGGCTCCCCCGGCCAACTGGATTCTCCAGCAACCGCTTTCGCTGCAACCGGGGACGAGTTACCGGGCGAAGGCGATCATCAAACGCCAAAGCCCTGAAACCGCCGTCACGCTGATTCTCGACGACGGAGGGAAGGTCGGCGAATCGGCCAAGGCGGCGAAGGTCGGGGAATGGGAGACGTTGAGCGTTGTTTTCACATTGCCGGAAGGAAAAGGCGCGGAGTCACCGCGCGTCCGGCTTCACGGGTCGCAGGGCGGCGCGGGGCGCGGGGTCGCGGTCGACTCGATTCACGTGGAGGAGGTCCGCCCGGTACAGGAGACAGTTTCTGATCATGGATAAACGTTTTTATCAGGAGCCGTCGCGGACGATCCCGTGGCGGCGTGAGGTCGATGTCATCGTCGCGGGGGCCGGTCCGGCGGGGATTGCCGCCGCACTTGCCGCCGCGCGGCAGGGGGCGCGCACCGCGCTGCTTGAGGCCCAGGGGGCGCTCGGGGGGGTCTGGACCAGCGGGTTGTTGAGCTGGATCATCGACGCCGGGGACAAACCGGGGATCATGCGCGAGATCACCGCCGCGCTCGAAGCCCGGGGGGCGCGCGCTCCCAAGGGGCGCAACTTCGCCTACGATGTCGAGGAGATGAAGGTGCTGCTCGAAGAACTGGCGGCGGCGGAGGGGATTCATGTCCGCCTCCATACCCGGGTCTGCGCCGTGGTGCGGGAGGGCCGGGCAATGCGGGCGGTGATCACCGAGTCCAAATCGGGGCGCGAAGTCTTCGGCGCGGAGGTTTTCATCGACGCGAGCGGCGATGGCGACCTCGCCGCGCAGGCCGGTTGCCGCTTTGCCTACGGCGATCCCAAGAGCGGAAGGGCGCAGCCGATGAGCCTGATCGCGTTGGTCACCGGCATCCACGCGGGGGAGATTCCCGCGTTTGTCGGCGGCGGCGTGCTGGAGGCGAAGGTCAACCTCTTCGACGAATTCCGGCGGGCGGGGGTGAGCCCTTCCTACTCGCGCCCGACGCTCTTCCGCATCCGCGACGATCTTTTCGCGTTGATGGCCAACCACGAGTACGGGGTTTCGCCGATGGATGCCGACGAGATCACCCGTTCGACGATCCACGCCCGGGCGGAGCTTCGCACGCTGGTGGCGGCGCTCCGTCGGCGGGGCGGCCCCTGGAGCGGGCTGCGGATCGTCGCCACGGGAGCGCAGATCGGCGTTCGCGAAGGCCGCCGGGTCGCCGGGCGTTACGAAGTGAGCGCGGACGACATTTTTGCCGGGCGGCGGCACGAGGATGGCATCTGCCGGGTTCATGCGGGCATCGACGTTCATTCCGTCGACCCGGGCGCGAGCACCGCCTACCAGCGGCCCCATGGCGACCGTGCGTCGCTGCCGTATGACATTCCGCTGCGGGCGTTGATCGCGGCGGATGTCGACGGGTTGATGATGGCGGGCCGTTGCATCAGCGGCGATTTCCTGGCGCACTCCAGCTACCGGATGACCGGCAACGCGGTGGCGATGGGGGAGGCGGCCGGGATCACCGCCGCGCTCGCTGCGGCGCGCGGGGTTGCCCCGCATGAACTGGCGTGGGAAAACGTAGCCCCTTTTCTTCCCGGGGCGCGGACGGTCGTTGCGTAGGGGCGGTTAAAGCGGGTAGGATCGGGAGAGGAGATGAACCCGGAACCCCGCCCCCTGCCTTCCCCTTCGCCCGATGCCGCAGCTTCGCCGACGATGGAGGATCTTGCGCGGGCGCTCGGCGTCCACCGCTCCACGGTCTCCCTCGCGCTCCGCAATCACCCGAAGATTTCGCAAGCGACCCGCCAACGGGTGCGGGAGACGGCGCAACGGCTCGGCTACCGGCCCAATCCGCTCGTCTCGGCGTTGATGAGCTACCGCGCCAACCACCGCAAGCCGACCTGGCGCGGCACGCTCGGGATCATCACCTCGGCAAAAAGCCCGGAAGGGTGGAGGCAGCCGCCCGCCTACCGGTTGATGCACGCCGGGGCGTTGCAGCGCGCCCGGGAACTCGGGTACGATCTCCAGCCGTTCTGGGTTCATGACCCCGCCCTCCCGATCCGGCGTTTCAACGCGATGCTGCGGACCCTCAACGTTCCGGGCGTGATCGTCGCCCCGCTTTTTTCGGAAACCGTCCTTCCGGAGATCGACTGGTCGATGTTCAGCGCCATCGCCATCGGGCATACGTTGCAGACGCCCGATCTCCACCGGGTCACCCACGACTATTTTCATTCCATGGCAACGGCCATCCGGGGGTGCCTGGACCGGGGCAAACGACGGATCGGCCTCGCGCTCGACGCCATTTCCGACGCCCGGGTCGATCATCTCTGGTCGTCGGCCTACTTCACCCAGTTGCGTTTGAACCCGGAAATGGAGCCACTGGAGCCGTTCATCCCCGAACAGCCGCTGACGCCGGAGCTTTTCGCGGCCTGGCTGCGCCGGACCCGGCCCGAAGTGGTGATCTCCCTGCCGGGGCACTTTGCCGGGAGGGCGCTCTCAAAGCGATCCGCGCAGAACGACCTCTCCCACGGGGAGATCGAGTGGGTCAGTCTCGGCTGTTACGAGCGCGAGAGCGCCGATAGCGGCATCTTCCAGAATTACGAGGCGATCGGCGCCGCCGCCGTCGATCTCCTGACGGCGTTGATCAACCGCGGCGAACGCGGCATTCCCAAACAGAGCCACGTCCTCCAGATCAAGGGGATCTGGGTCGAGGGGACGGGCGGGGGGTAAGGCCGCCCCCGGCAGTTCGGCGGCGGCCTTGTTTCCGGTTACGGCTTCATCTCCGAGTTGGAGATGGCGTCGATGATCTGGAACTGCTCGTGGTGCAGGGCCGGGTCGGCGCGGAAGACGAGGCGGCAGGCGTAGCGGCGTTCGATTTCGATGAGCAACTCGTCGTCCTCGGCCCGCAGGCGGGTGAGCAGGTGCGGGCTGACCGTCACCTTGAACTCGTGTAGGTCGGGGTTCTTGCGCATCACCCGGTGGAGGGCGCGCTGGAGTTCGACGCTCATCGTCATGGAGCTTTTCACGGTGCCGCGCCCGTGGCAGTAGGGACAATTTTCGTAGATCGAACCGCTCAGGCTTTCGTGGGCGCGCTGGCGCGTCATTTCCATCAGGCCGAGCGACGAAATGGGGAGAACGTGCGTCTTGGCTTTGTCGCGTTTGAGGCGGTCTTTCATCCGGTTGTAAACCGCCTGCTGGTCCTTGCGGTTTTTCATGTCGATGAAGTCGCCGATGATCAACCCGCCGATGTTGCGCAGCCGAAGCTGGCGCGCGATCTCGTCAGCGGCTTCGAGGTTGGTCTGGAGGATCGTTTTTTCAATATCCTTTGCCCCCTTGTTGCGGCCGGTGTTGACATCAATGGCGATGAGCGCCTCGGTCTCGTCGATGACGATATACCCGCCGCACGGAAGCCAGACCTGGCGGTGAAACGCGTCGTCGATCTGCTTCTGGATGCCGAACTTGTCGAAGATCGGCACCTGCTCGTTGTAAAACTGCACCCGGTTCTTGGAACGGCGCGAGATCTGCCCGACCGAGTCGATCATCTGCTGCACGGCTTCCTCGTCGTCGCAGATGACGGCGTCGATCTCTTCGGTCAGGAAATCGCGCACGGTCCGTTCGATCAGGTCAGGTTCCTGGAAGACGCACGCGGGCGCTTTCCGGTTCTTGACGGCATCCTCGATCTTGCGCCATTGCTCGATGAGCAGGCTGATGTCGCGGATGAAGTAGCGCTCGCGCTGGCCTTCGCCGACGGTCCGGACGATGACCCCCATCCCCTCGGGGATTTCGAGTTTTTTTAAGATCTTGCGCAGCCGGTCGCGTTCCTTCGGGTCGTCGATCTTGCGCGAGATCCCGCATTGTTCGCTGTAGGGCATCAGGACGAGATAGCGCCCGGCGAGGGAGATGTTGGTGGTGACCCGCGGGCCTTTGTTGGAAATCGGCCCCTTGGTCACCTGGACGAGCACTTCGGAGCCGATCGGGTAGATTTTCGGGATGTCGGCGGAAGTGATCTTTTTCTGGGCCTTTTTGCCGCCGGTCCGCTCGACCTCTTCAATGCCGCTGTCGAGCGCGGCGGGAATGGCATCCCAGAAGTGGAGGAAGGCGTTCTTGTCGAGGCCGATGTCGACGAACATCGCTTTAAGCCCGTGTTCGATGTTGCGCACGCGGCCCTTGAAAATGCTGCCGACGATGTTGCGGTCGGTGGTTCGTTCGATCGAGTATTCTTCGAGCTGTCCGTTTTCGAGGAGGGCCACACGCCGTTCGAGGCGTTCGGAATTGATGATGATTTTGTTGCCGGTCTCCCTTCGGAGACCAAGCATACGTTTGACTTTGTCAATCATGAAGCTGGTGGTTTTTAGAAATGAATGAACTGGCACAGGGTTGGGAGCCTTGGTTTTCGTTGAAGGCTAGTGACGCGACCCGCGCTGGGGCGGGGGCGTCGGTTTGGAATGGGATGGTCGGCGGGGGCCAAACATGCGTTGAAAGAAATTGTCCCGTTCCGCCGGTTGCGCTTCCTCCTCGCGCTTGCGTTCGGTCGGCTTGACCGGGACGGCGCGGCGGACGACGGGCGCTTTTTTGGTCGGGGTCGGCTTGCTGCGTACCGCGGTGGCGCGGCGCACGCGGCCCCGTTCGTCGGCTTCGGGGCGGATGTCGGGCCGTTCGGAGGCGGTGGTGGAACTCATCTGGACGTCGCTCGCGGGAGCGGTCTGCACGGTGTCGGAGGGGTCGACATCGGCGCTGGTGGCGGCGAGGGTGTCGTAGTCGGGGAGGGCGGCGATCGGCGCGTTGGGGTGATCCGAGTGCGCCGGGGCGAGCGGCTTGAGCGCGACGGTGAGCTTGCCGCTTTCCAGCTCCATGCATTGTTTGAGGATGTGGGCCGAAACGGGCGCTGCGACCGCGCCGCCGCCGCCGCCGCCGGGGATCATGACGGCGATGGCGTACCGGGGATTGTCGTACGGCACAAAACTGCAAAACCAGGCGATCGACTCGGGCTGGCCCTTGTTGCTTGCCTGGGCGGTGCCGGTCTTCCCGGCGGTTTCCCAGCCGGGGACTTTCCCTTTCGATCCGGTCCCGTTGCCGCCTGCGCCGCCCCGTTCGTTGACGACTTTCCAGAGCCCGCGGCGGAGTTCCTCGATCTGCTCGGGGCTCATTTCCTGGTGCAGGTCGTAGCGGATGGTCGGTTCATCGGGGACGGCGATCGAGCCGTCTTCATTGCGGACCGGGGTGCCGTCCGGGTGGAGGACTTTCTTGACCAGGCGCGGTTCGTAGGCGGTTCCGCCATTGGCGACCATGGCGTAGGCGAGCGCCATCTGGAGGGGGCTGGCGAGGACGCTCCCTTGGCCGATGGAGGTGTTGGCGCTGTCGCCGCTGGTCCACCGCCCGTTGGCGTACCGTTCGCGACGTCGGGCCGGGCCGGGCATGATCCCCTCCTTCTGGTCGGAAAGGCCGAGGTGGTCGTACCGGTGCCCCATGCCGACGATCCCGCCGACCCGTTCCATCGCTTCCCCGCCCGCGGCGTTCCCCATCTGGTAAAAGAAGCAGTTGCACGAGACCTTGAGCGCGTCGGAAAGTCCGAGCGAGCCGTGGCGGCCATGGTTTTTGGCAATCCAGCACTTGAAGTAGTGGTTGCCGTACTGGATGCCGCCGTTGCAGGTAAATTTCTGGTTGGCGAGCCCCTTGGTCGCCCCGGCCATGGCGGTAACGATCTTGAAGGTCGAGCCGGGGGGGAAGCCGCTCACGGCGCGGTTGACCAGCGGCACCGCTTCATCCTTCATCAGCCCGGTCCAGTCCTTGGTGGAGACGCTCGGGATGAAGATGTTCGGGTCAAACGACGGGACGGAGGCCATGGCGAGGATGTCGCCGTTGTTCGGGTCGACCACCACCGCTGCGCCCCGCCCGATGGAGGGGTGGCGCAGCGCCTGTTCGACGATGTACTGGATGCGGGCGTCGATCGTCAGGTAGACGTTGGCCCCGGGCTCCGGCGCGACGATATGTTCGTCGTCCTCGATGATGTTCTTGGCGTTGCGTTTGAGGATGCGCACCCCCGGCTTGCCGCGAAGGTAGACATCCATCGCCTTTTCGATCTGCGCCTTTCCTTCGACATCGGGCTGGTAGAAGTTGAACTTGCGCACGTCGGGCAGTTCGTTGATGTCGACCGGCATCCCGACATAGCCGAGGATGTGCGCCGCAAACGCGCCGTAGAGGTATTCGCGCACCGGTTTGACGGAGATGTCGACCCCGGGCAGGCCGACGTCGTGTTCGGAAAACTTCGCGATGGTCGGGAAATCGACATCCTCGATGTAGGTGAACGGGACGAGCGAGTTGGTGTCGTAATGTTTTTTGAGCCGGGCGGCGTTGTAGTCGCGCGCGAGGTCAAGCTCCTGGAGGCGGGGAATCACCCCGGTGTTGACGATCTTGATGACATCGCTGACATCGACATCGCGCTTCATCCCGTGGATGTTGCGCTGTTCGTTGAGGAGCGGGAGGCTCCCCATCCGCTTGCGGTAGCCGCTCACCATGTCGGGCAGGTAGAAGTCGACGTTGTAGCTGGCCCGGTTCTGGACGAGCGGGATGCCGTTGCGATCGCGGATTTCGCCCCGCACGGAGGGGATGCGCACGGAAAGCTCCGAATGGCTCCCGACCCGCTTGGCATATTTTTCGTGGTCGATCACCTGCACCACCCAGAGGCGGACGATGATGATCCCCAGCGCCATCAGCATGAAGAGGCCGAAGAGGAAGAGGCGGAAGTCGCTGCGTGAAAAACGGGCCATCGGGTCAGACCTCCTCCGTCCGGTTGCGGGCTGCGGCAGCGCGCGGGTGATAGTTGACGACGCTCGAAAGCCCCGAGAGGAACCAGTAGACCAGGGGGGCGAGGGCGAGGGCGATCAACCCCGCGCCGCCGATCCGCCACCAGATCTCGCGGTTGATGACAAAGCCGGTCGCTTCGTAAAGGGCGACGCGGCGTAGCGAAAGCATCAGAAATTCGGCAAGGACCATGAGTGAAACCAGGAGACCGCTCATGAGGCAGTGGATCTCCCACCGCCCTCTCAGGAACAACGGCCTGAAACCGCTCATGACCGCGCCAAGAAGAGCATAAAGCACGATCGACCATCCGAAGGCGATTTCAACCACATTGGTGATGCCGCCCTCGCCCATCAGGGAAACCACCTGCACGGTCAGCGCGTCCCACATGAAGCCGCAGACGACGGCGAGCGCGAGCGTCAACCCGTACGGCAGCGCGAGCGCCCCGTAGAAGAAGACGACCGGCATCAGAAAGACGCGCGCCCCTTCCAGAAACGCGACCGGCGGGATGAAGTGCTGGACCACCAGCGAGCCGAAACAGGCGACAATGAGAACCAGGAGAAAGGCGATCATTGGCTCCCGGCTCCGGTTACGACAAAGACATCCTCCAGCGTCGTCAGGTCGACGGCTGGAATGAGCGTGGCGTACCCGTCAAGTTCCCGGGCCTTGAAATCCCGGAGCACTCCGATGAGAATACCTGCCGGGTAGACGCCCCCGACCCCTGAACTGTAAACTTTGCGCCCCGGCTCCAGCTCGGCCTGCTTGGAGGGGATGCGCATGCTGATCAACGGCACGCCGCCCCCGGAATCGCGTTCTCCGCTGACGATCCCCTGTTCGCGCGTCCCTTCGATCTTTGCTGCCACTTTGCAACTTTCATCGGAAATGAGGACCACGGTGGCGGCATGGTCGCTGACGACCGTTACCTTGCCGACCAGCCCGCTTTCGGTCAAAACCGGCATCTCGCGCCGGATGCCTTCGGCGGTGCCGCGGTCGATCTCGACGGTGTTCCACCAGGTCGAGGCGTCGCGGGCGATGATCCGGGCCGGGACGAGCTTGAACTCGGCCCGTTCACGGTACTCCAGCGCCTTGCGGAGCTGCCGGTTTTCGGCTTCGAGATCGCGCAGCATCGAGTTGACGGCGGAAAGCTCCTTGTTGCGGACGCTCAACTGCTGGTTTTCCACTTCCAGTTGCGCCAGGGTTTTGAGCCCGTGCCGCACGGCGGTGATTTTCTTCTCCAGCGCCGAGCCGGTTTTCAGAAACGGTGAGATAAAGCCGAGAAACGCCGACTGAATGCGCTGCGTGCCCGAAGGGCCCATCCAGAGGAACCCTCCGACCAGGATCACCACGATGATCAGCGCGGCGAGGTTGAAGCGCTTCATCATGGCGGATCGTGAGGGAGAAGGGCCGTCCGCATGGCGTGGAGCAGGGTGCCACGGTTCACGCCGGTCGTTCCCGGCCGCTGGCGCACGGGGCGCGGAGCGGTCGGGCCGGACTGGAATCGGAAAAACCGTGCATACGACATGGTTCGTCTTGTGTTCGTGGCGTCAACGCCTTTCGGGGGGATCGACCGCGCGCGTCAACCCCGGTAGCTGCGTTCCGTCGTGGCGACCTGTTGCAAAAAGCGGATCTCCTGAAGGGCGCGCCCGGTCCCTTCCGCGACGGCGCTCAAGGGATCTTCGGCGACATGGACCGGCAGCCCCGTCTCTTCGGAGAGGAGGCGGTCGAGCCCCTTGAGCAGGGCCCCGCCCCCGGCCAGCATCAACCCGCGATCGACCAGATCGGCGGAGAGTTCCGGCGGGCAGCGTTCCAGCGTGACGCGGACGGAGTCGACAATATGGGCGATCTGTTCGAGGAGCGCCTCGCGCACTTCCTGCGAGGTGATCGCGATCGTCTTCGGCAGCCCGGCCACGAGGTCGCGGCCTTTGACCTCCATCGTCGTCTCGTTTTCGATCGGGTAGGCGGAACCGATCTTGATCTTGATCTCCTCGGCGGTCCGTTCCCCGATCATCAGGTTGTAGGCGCGCTTCATGTACTGGATGATCGCTTCGTCGAGTTCATCGCCCGCGACGCGGACGCTGCGGCTGAAGACGATTCCCGCGAGCGAGATGAGCGCCACTTCGGTCGTGCCGCCCCCGATGTCGACCACCATGTTCCCGGCGGCTTCCTGCACCGGCAGCCCGCACCCGATCGCGGCGGCCATCGGCTCCTCGATCAGGAAGACTTCGCGCGCTCCCGCGTGGAGGGCCGATTCCTTGACGGCCCGTTTCTCCACTTCCGTGATCCCGGAAGGGACGGCGATGACGACGCGCGGGCGCGGTTTGGGTTTGAAAAACCGGCGGCGGCTGTGGACCTTGGTGATGAAGTGCCGCAGCATCGCTTCGGTCACTTCAAAGTCGGCAATGACACCATCTTTAAGCGGGCGGACCGCGATGATGTTGGCGGGGGTGCGCCCAAGCATCCGCTTGGCTTCATCGCCCACGGCCAGCACCTTGCTGGAACCGGCCTGAACCGCCACGACGGACGGTTCGCGCAGGACGATGCCGTGGTCACGCACGTAGACGAGCGTGTTTGCTGTTCCGAGGTCGATCCCGATATCGTTGGAGAACAGCCCTAAAAGACCACTAATCATTAAGAAATCCTCGTTCTAATGGTTGAAAATGTACAAAGGTTAAAAAAAGTCGGAAAAAATGGCAGACAGACCGCTCATCAAAAAGTAAGTCGCCCGATTTCAGCGGTCTGAACGAAAATCCAAGCCCCGTTTCTAGGGAAGGAGCGCCTTCAACGTCAAGGTAAAGCGCAAAAGGAGGCAAGAGTTGCCGCGATGGAAAGCGGTGGGTGAAGGCGCAGGGGGAGGCTTGGCGGGAAGGGGCATGGGGGAGGTGTTTTTTGGTATGCAGTTTCAATGCCATTTTCCGGAGAGATCGCAACCTGCTTTTTGGTTTTTCGCCTCTTCGCCCGCACCCGGGAGCGGCTGGCCCGGGTAGTCGGTGAAAATGCCGTCGGCTCCCACCTTGCGCAGTTGGGCCGCTTCCGCGAGGCCGTTGACGGTAAAGACGAGTACTTTGGCGCCGAGTTCGTGCCCCCGGGCGATGAGTCGCGCCCCGGCAAGCTGGCGGGGGATGTGCAGCCAGGTGGCCCGCAGCGCCTGGAGCATGCGCGAGAGTTTCAGCGCCGGGCGTGAGAGAAGGAGGCCGATGGAAGTAACCCCGGCCACTTCGGGCCGGCCGTCGAGTTCATGGCGAAGGAGGCGCAGTTCCTCGCGGTCAAACGACGAGACGACCAGCCGGTCCGGCGACCAGCGGTGCCCTTCGGCGAGGCTGCGGCCGATCTCGCGCACGGCGGCGATCGCGCTGCCGGGGCTTTTGAGTTCGATATTGAGAAAACGTTCCCGCTCGCCCACCAGCGCGAGCACTTCGGCCAGCGTCGGGATGGTTTCGCCTTCGCCGGCGTTGAGCGTCCGCAGGAAGGAGAGCGGCAGGCGGCTCACCAGCCCGGCGGCCCCGGTTGTCCGGTGCAGTTTGGCGTCATGAATGACGACGGGGTGCGCGTCGGCGGAAAGGCGGACGTCGATCTCCACGCCGTCGGCCCCGAGTTCCAGCGCGTGGCGGATGGAGCGCAGCGTATTCTCAGGTTCGTAGCCCGAGGCTCCTCGGTGTCCGATGGAGAGGAAGGGGCGTGGCATTGAGGCAATGAGGCACAAAACGGCGGGAAAGGCAAAAATTTAAGGCAACCACTGTTTGTCCCGGGGCGGCACGCCGCCGGCGGGGAGTGTTCCGATACTTCTGGTGAAGAGCGGGCTTTCCGATACAACGCGGATCGACCCGCCCGAAGGTGTGTGGATCGGGAAGACGAAGCGCGATGGGGCGAGGAAAATGAAAAGAACGAGGCAATGGATGACGGCGGTCCTCCTCCTGCTCTGCCTGGCGGGGAGGGGAGGGGTGGCGGCGGCGACTTCGGAGGTGACTCCGGCGGAGGTGGCGCAGGTGCAGGAGTTTTTGAAGAACCGGCGGCTTTACGATGGCGAGGTCAACGGCCGGATCGACCGGCGGACGGCGGCGGCTCTCCGGCGTTACCAGATGATGCACCGGCTGCGGCCGAGCGGTCGCCTCGATGCGGAGACCGAAGGCCGGATGAGCGTGGAGAAGCTCTTCCCCTCCCTTCTGGAGGAAGACAGGCGCTTTCTCGAAACCATGCAGACGCCCGCGCCTCCCGCGCCGGTCGGGGAGGAAGCTCCGTAGCCGTGCCGTTACCCGGCAAAAATGCCCCCAACGGGCCAAAAGCCATTTTGTTCCCGAACCATTAATAAATTCAGACAAACCAGTGTTGAAGAAGGAGAGACCCATGATGAAAGCATTGATGATGACCGGTTGTGCAGCCGTTCTCCTGGCAGGTTGCGCTTCCTACGATTCGGAGACCACCGTCGGCATTGAACAAAGCCGCGACGACATTTACCGGGACAGTTGGCTGACCGGCAACGAACCGGGCCGTTACTCGCAGACGGTGGAGGGGCTCCGGTCCCGCCAGCGGGTGTGGCGGGAGCCCGAGCAGGTGGAGATTACCCGCACCCAGCAGGCGATGGCGTTGCGCAAGGTGGCCCTGCAACGGCAGGAGAAGACAAGTTCGTTTGAGTCGAGCGTGCTCGGAAGCGGCAGCATCCCGCAACCATCGGGCAGTGTTTCGACTTCGTTCCCCGTGGACGAAGAGGGGCGCACCCTTTCCACCCCGAACCAGCAGATCATCGGGACGGCATCGACCGCAGGCAGGCTGCCGGCAGTTGCCGAAGGCCCGCGCGTCAACAATACGCCGATCGCCTCCCCGGTCGCCGCACGCCCGGGTTATGTCATCAGCCCCTACGCTCCCGGGTCGGGCTACGTCGATGTCACCGGCATCCCGGCCGGCTCCAATGTGCGCGACCCGTACAGCGGGAAAATCTTCCGGGTTCCGTAGCGAACGCTGCCGGGGTTGAGAGGGAGGAGCGCCCCCCGGGGGGGAGGGGGGCGTCGTGTGGCAACCGCCGCCGGTAAGGCAGCTTAAACGACGCTGCTGCGGACCCTGCGGGAGGGCTTGTGGTGCCTTCCCGCTCCGAGATGTTCCGCCTTGCCGTGGCTGGATCAACCGGCGGTGTTCCGGACCGGTGTATCCGGAAGCCGCGACGGGTTACGACCGGCCACCGGCGGGTTTCTTTTTGTCTTCCCGGTTTTTCCCGGTTCCGGCGCGGGGAGGGTGATCCGGTTTCGAGGGGCGGCCCTTCGGTTCGATAAACTCCTCCTGGGGCTCGGTCATGGTCGATTTTTCGGTGTGTGGGTTCGACTTCGCGCCCCGCTTCTTGTCCGGCTTTTGTGAAGAGGTCATTTCTCCTTGCCTCCTGCGGCCTGCGCGAGCGCCAGGTGTTCCTTCAGGACGGGGAGCGTTTGATCAATGAAGGCTTTCAGGTCCGCGGCGGTGGCTTTTTTGGCTGCCTTTTCGAATTTTGCGATATCCTTCTTATGGTCCTTGGTGGCATGCCGCGCGAAGGCCTTGTCAAACTGGGCTCCCTGCTTTTTTTCGAGCGACTGGTAGGCGGTCTGTTCCGCTGCTGGCGGTTCGGTCGGGAGGGTGACGCCATGGTTCATCGCCAGTTTCCTGAGTGCCTCGTCGGCTTTCCGGTGATCGGTGACGAGCCGCTCGGCCAACGCTTTGGCTTCCGTTCCCGTCGCTTTGGTTTTGGCAAGTTCGCCCATTTTGACTTCGCTGAGGCCGCCTGCATATGCCTCCGCGATAAAGGTTTTCTCCGCCGGGGAGAGGGGTGCGGCCTTGTCCTGCGCCCGGGCCGGGGCCGACGGCAGAAGAGCCAGGCAGAGGAGGGCGAGCGGGAGGGTCGGTTTGAGAAGGAAGGTTTTGATCATAGATGTTCTGTTTTGTGCCCCCTCATTTCGTTCGCCGGGAGAAGGGTGGTTGCGTAAAAACGGACACCATTTCCGGCGTTCCATTGTGGTGCGCCCATTGGGCCGGTGTTCCCTTGCCGCTGCCGAAATGGGCAATACGCTAGCGGGCGGTGGTGGACGACGAGAGCGAGATGAACCATACTCCCGATCGGGAATATCCACCTCCGGTGCTTCATAGCCCATCAAAATCAACCCGATCGGGAATAATCTGTTTGATTTTCACGGTGGTTTCTGTAAATATTCCCCATCGGGAAAAATTATGACAACCCAGGTCATCGGACAGGCTCTTCGCCGAAGGCGAAAGGAACTCAAGCTTAAGCAGGCGGACCTCGCTTTGGCTTCTGGAACCGGGGTGCGATTTATCAGCGATCTGGAAAATGGCAAAGCGTCGTGCCACATCGGGAAGGTGATCCAGGTTGCCGAAAGTTTGGGGTTCGAGATTCGGCTTCAACTCAAGGAGGGGCGATAACGCATGGCACGCTTCCTTGATGTGCTGCTCAACCAGCGATTGGTGGGGCAACTGGAGCAGGATGATTCCGGCTCCCTCTGGTTCCGCTACGCGGAAGACTGGCTTGCTTCGCACGATGCCGTCCCTTTGTCGCATTCGTTGCCGTTGCGAAAAGAGCCATTTAAGCGAAACGAATGTCGTCCTTTCTTTGCCGGGCTTCTGCCCGAGGAACAGAGCCGCGAGGTGATTGCAAAGGTTCTGGGGGTGAGTAGCCGCAACGACTTTGCCATTCTTGAACGGATTGGCGGGGAGTGTGCGGGAGCCGTCATGCTGGTTGCGCCCGCCACGGCTTTGAGTTCCATCGCGGGCTCTTATCGCGAACTCACCAAACCCGAACTGGCCGGATTCATTGCCCAGCTTCCCCGGCGACCCCTGCTTGCCGGGCAAGCGGGTGTACGTCTCTCACTGGCCGGAGCGCAGGGAAAATTGGCATTGGCCGTCGATCCCGATGGCGCCTACCGGTTGCCTATCGATGGGGCTCCCAGTACGCATATTCTAAAACCCGAAAGCACCCGCTTTGAGCTGCTTGTGGAAAACGAGTGCTTCTGCATGCGACTGGCAGAATTAGCCGGACTTGATGTCGCGAAGGTTCAAATTGACGATGCGGAAGGACGGAAATTTCTACTGATTGAACGGTATGATCGAATCCTGGCGCCAGAAGGATTTCCCAAGCGCATTCATCAGGAAGATTTTTGTCAGGCATTAGGTATTGCGCCCGAGTTGAAATACCAGCAGGAGGGCGGCCCCAATTTGAAGCAATGCTTTGAATTGGTGCGGAGTGTCTCTTCCGTGCCCGGCGTCGATGTCCTTCGACTTTTCAACGCCGTGATTTTTAACTTCCTGATTGGAAATAACGATGCCCACGGGAAAAACTTCTCGTTCCTATACCGGGACGGAACGGCAAGACTGGCCCCTCTTTACGATCTCGTCAGTACACAGGCTTACCCGACGCTCAGCGCTGATATGGCCATGAAGATTGGCAAAGAGCGCAATCCAATGGCACTGACGGCGAAGCACTGGGGAAGACTATTTGAGGACGCGGGCCTGAATCCAACCATAGCCGTCCGGCATCTTCAGGTGACGGCCCGGAAAGTCCTCAACCTTATTCCGAAGGTCGACGTCGCTCATGAAACCTTGCCATCCTTAGTACGGGCTAACTGCGACCGCCTGCTTGCGATCAAATGGGTCGGCGGAGGCAGCTCTTAAGAGGCTGTGAAAAAAGTCCTTCAAAGGCCATGGAGCACCTCTTTTTGCCTCTAAAGCGGATCGTCGATGCGGGGAGTGCTGAAGATCCGGATGATCGCCTCTTTGTCCGGCGAGACCTGGCTTTTTGTTGCATAGTCGCGCGGCAGCTTTCCCTCGTGGTCTTCGATCCAGTTTCTCGCTCCATGGGAGAGAAGCAATTCCACGGCCTCCGCCGGTCCGCGCCACGCCGCATAGTGCAGAGCGGTCGATCCTTGCTCACATCGTCGGTTCACGTCAGCTCCCGCGTTGAGCAAGAACTTCATGATTTCGATTCTGTCAGCGGCGGGTTCAGCGCCGCTTTGTGCTGCAAACCAAAGCGCCGTGTTTTCTCCCCCATTCACATCAGCCCCATGCTCAATGAGATAGCGGACGATCCGAACGTTGGCCATGCGGGCGGCGACATGAAGCGGCAGGAACTGGAGATCGGGCGATTTGGCATGAATTAGCGATGGGGTTTCTTCCAGTATTCCAAGAACGTGTTCGGTTTCACCAAGGCGTATCCACGTCCATAGATTTGGTTTTGCCCCGGCGGCCAGAAGTTGGGCGATGATCTCGCGGTCCCTCTCATCGCGTGGGCCGGGGATCAGGCCGCCATAAAGATCGAGCGGCATCAAGCCTTCACCGTCGGTGATGTTGGGATCGGCACCGGCGTCCAACAGAATTTCGACCACATTGGGCAGCTTGCACGTGGTGGCCAAATGCAATGGCTTGCGCGGTGCGGAACATCGGTTGGGGTCGAGTCCACGATCGAGCAAGAGTTGAGTCATGGCAAAACTCTGGGCCTGGAAAATCGCCACGGGCCAGAGATCAATATCGAGCAAGTCAGGATACTTATTCAGAAGGTGCACCATCTCCCCGGTCTGTTCGCGCCGGATGGCCTCTTTAAGTTGAGTTTTCCGGTCGGCCCCGCGCAACAGTTGAAGCTCCCGCTGCTTTGCGGGGCTTGCCTTCGTTTCATCCACCCGGCGCCAGGAATATTCCAGGGGAGTGAGAGCGGGCTCTATGATTTCACCAAAAAGGCGGAATGTTGCTTTGACATCCGTCCGGGCACCCCTTTGCAAGAGGTATTCCAACAGGTCAGGGCTTTCATTGAGCATTTCGAGTGCCCATGTCGCCACCGCATGGAAAACCGGAGTCTGCCCTCCGATGCCGTCGATGATCTCGGAAGGGGCATTAAGATCCGCGTCGTGATCCAACAGCACCTTTACGCACTCTTTCTCACCGAACTCCACCGCCAAATGGAGAAGCGTAGCCCCCCGGAGGCTGATATTTCCATTCGCACGCGAATTGGCTTGGGAGGGCAAGCGCATTCCTATCAGGGAACGATCTGCTTTTATTTGCTTGCCCAGGCTCTTGGCGTTGCCTCGATGAATGTCCATAATGACATCATCCTCCCACTGGGCTCCATGCTTGATCAAGAGATCGATGCAGCGATGCTTGGCTTCGTTCCTCCCGCGCCCATAGGTGCTCAAAACCGCGTTCATCGGCGTATTATCCGACGCGTATTTGTTTGCAAACGGGCCGAAAGAGACATCGGCTCCCGCTTTGATGAGAAATTCAATGCCTTCGGGATCGAGTCCTTCGCAAGGGGAGAGGATGATGGGGCCATAGTTGCTGCCATACTGGCCATCCGGATCGGCCCCATGTTCCAAAAGCAACTCCCCGAGAGGCCGCCGCTCCGGGTGGCGGCTCAAATTCCATGTGCCGCGCGAAAGCGCAAGATCAAGATCGTGCTGCGTGAATTCTCCCTGGGCGAGAATCGCTCTTACCTTATCGATGTCACCGTCATTAGCGGCATCCGGAAGCGGATTGAAGTCTTTCCGAGGCGTCAACTCTTTGGCCGTTCGTCCCATCGACCGGACCACGCGGGCCAGTTCCGCCCAGTTCTTGCATCCATATTCCTGGGCGAGTTGGTGCTGCGCTTTTGCCAGTTTAAGGGAGGGAGTCAGCTTGACCCGGCGTTTGGCCTGCTTTTGCAGGTATTCCAAGCTGGGATTGACAGGCAGCCGCTTGCGCGGCGCGTTACTGCGCTTCATGATAGAACCCTTTCTCTTGCGCCCGGCGGTCCGCAAAGCAGGGCGAGAATTGGTTCGCTGCCATGTTCTTTTAGAAGGCGGGTTAAAACCCTTTCCGCGGACCCGGATGCACCCTAATGTGCGCAGGCATGGTGCCTTTCGGAGGACGGGAAAGTCAAGGCGGAACCCTTGATGCATCGTGTCAAATTTCCATGGCATTCCAATGGAAACCGCCGATTCTGCGGGTCGGCCTGCAACCCTCTGAAATAAGAGGTTTTAAGAATAAATGCCGGGGAGGGGACTCGAACCCCTACTCCTCAACGGAACCAGATCCTAAGTCTGGCGCGTCTGCCAATTTCGCCACCCCGGCGCGGGCGGGCTTCAAGGTGCCGGAGGTTGCGGGGAAAGGCAACGAAAAAGGCGGGGCGGGGAGCGGCGGAATCGGGAGGGAGGAACTTCGTTTTCTCATTCTTGAAAATGAGAATCGCTACTCACCGGGAGGCGGTGCCGGAGCGGGGTTTTCGACGCCGAGAGAGAGAAACATCTGCCGGATGACCTCTTCGATCGGGGTTTCGGTGACGTTGATGTCGGCGACGGAGTGCTGATCAAGGACATGGCGGCAGGTTTCCGCCACCTGTTGGCGCGGGATTTTCAGCAAAACGGAACGCGGCGACTGTTCCGCGACCTCGCCCAGCCGCGAAAAATCGCGCGGCGTGTCGCTCTCGAAGGTAAAACGGACGATTTTGTCCTTGGAAAAGCGTTCCACCACTTCATGGAGCGGGCCGTCAAAGAAAATATGGCCGTGGTCGATGATGATGACCCGGCGGCAGAGCGCCTCAATGTCCTGCATGTAATGGCTGGTGAGCATGGTGACGATCGGCCGGTCGGCATGGTAGGCGGCGAGAAATTCGCGCACCTTCCGGGCGCTGCCGACGTCGAGCCCAATCGTCGGTTCGTCGAGAAGGAGCACCCGGGGGCTGTGGATGAGGGCGGCGATCAATTCCATCTTCATCCGTTCGCCCAGGCTCAGTTCGCGGACCATGATGTCGAGCTTGTCATCGACCTCCAACAACTCCGCCAGGCCGCCGACGATCTGGCGGAACTGCTTGCGGTCGATCTCGTAAATCGCGCGGTTGAGTTCCAGCGATTCGCGGGCGGGGATGTCCCACCAGAGCGAATTTTTCTGCCCCAGAAGCAGGGCAAACTGGCGCTTGAATTCGTTGTGTCGCTCCCACGGGACATATCCCAGCACCCGCGCCTGGCCGGAACTCGGGTTGAGCAGGCCCGAGAGCATCTTGAGAACGGTCGTTTTCCCCGCGCCGTTGGGCCCGAGGAAGCCGACAAACTCCCCCTCTTCAATGGAAAAAGTGACCTGATTGGCGGCGCGCAGTTCGTCGTAACGCCGCCGCGCCAACCCCTTGAGAGCGCCGAGAAGCCCGGCTTCCTTCCGGTAAACCCGGTAGGTCTTGGTCAGTTGCGAGGCTTCGATGGCGGGCATAAAAAAAGAGGTGGAGATCATCACGGAATCTCCACCTCCACGGCAAGCCTGTTTGCACCCGGGGGACCCGGGGGGGCTTAAATCTTGTGCCGGATACCGCGAATGGAATCCGAGAGCTTGCGAAGCCCGAGTTCGAGCCGGGTCTTGATCGTGCCGAGCGGGGTGTCGGTGGCGATGGCGATCTCCCGCTGGCTCATCCCCTGAAAAAAGGCGAGTTCGATCGCCTGCCGCTGAAAGGCCGGGAGGAGCTTGATTTTCGATTGGAGAAAGGTGCGGATATCTTCGAGGTGAATGTCATTTTCGATGCGATTGTGAACCCACGACTCCGGCTGGCGTTCGACATTGACCTCGAAGCGGTCCTTGGCGCGGCAGTACGCCTGGCGCTTGCGCAGCCGGTCGATGGCGCGGCGACGGGTCAGGGTGACGATCCACCCGAGCGGTTTGCCCTTGCTTTCGGAGTAGTGGCACGCCTGCTGCCACACCTGCATGAAGACTTCCTGGAGGAGGTCGTCCGCCTCGGCTTCGTCGTGGACGACGCGGACGATCAGCGCCTTGAGGATGGAGGAGTACCGGTCGTAAAGGGCGGCCAGCGCGGTGGAGTCGCCACAGGAAATGCCGCGCATGAGGGCTTCGTCGGACAACGCTCCCTCCTCCTGCACCGGCATGGCGGGAAGCTGCGGACGACCGTCGGTCGGGTTGAGAACTTCGTCAAGGGTTTCGGTCTGGGCTGGGTCGGGTAGGGTATTAAGCATCATAAAGTTTGGTGGGTTGCAGGACCAAGCGTAGGAGGCTCGTGGCAAACCGGCAATCGGCGCACCCCCGTTCCCTCGCCCATCCAATGGAGGAGAACCCGGTCAGTCTTCGCCTTACGCAAAAATGCCCCTGTGAATAACTATCGTTTTTGGGAATATCGTGGGAATAGCGCGGGAATAAGTCGGGCGAGCGGGGCTGAAATCCGCTCCGGGCGAGGGGTTCAACCGGCAGGGAAAGGGAGGACCATCGCGCCCGGCAATGAACTCGCCTGAAAGGGCGGCGCAAAACAGCGCTGCCTTGCGTCGCCGGGTCGCTTCTTTTAACGTCACGGTTTATTTGTCCATCCGGACCTTTTATGCCTGAAGCCACCCAACCACCCGCCTCCGCGCTCTCCCTTGCCACGCCGCTCGGGGAACTCGGGTGGTTGCCGCCTCCGCGCGTACGGGCAATGGAACGGCTCGGCCTGCTGAGGGTGGAAGACCTGCTCCTCCATTTTCCGCGTCGGCACGAAGACCGGCGGCGCTTTGACGCCTTTCCGCGCGAGGCGGGGACGGAGGCGGTCTGTGTCTGCGGGCGCGTCATCGGGGTGAGCACGCGGCGGTTCGGCCCGCGCAAGATGGTCGAGGTCACCCTCGAAGAGGAGGGGGGGCATGCCTTGAGTTCCCGGATCGTCTGCCGATGGTTCAATCTCCATTACATCACCAAATGGATCGCCACCGGGAACCGCATCGTCGTCTACGGCAAGCCGAAGCGTTCGGGCAAACGCATCCTCATCGACCACCCGGAGTTCGAAGTGCTGGAGGAGGAGGATGCGCAAAGCCAGTCGGTCCATCTCCAGCGGATCGTCCCGATCCACCCGGCCACCGAAGGGCTCACTCCGCGCCTGTTGCGGAGCTGGATCGACCGCCTGTTGAGCGAACTGGCCCCCTCGGCCCCGCTGCCGCACCCGCTCCCGCCGCAGCTTGCGGGGATTCCTTATTTCGAGGCGCTGCGGACCTACCATTTTCCCGAAAACTGGGAGGCGCTCCATTCCGCGCGGCGCGAACTGGTCCTTGCGGAGTTTTTCGAGATCCAGCTCTCCATCGCCCAGCGCAGGGCACACCACCAGGCGCAGCCGGGGGCGGCCCATTGCGGCCGGGGCGATCTGCTGGCGGCGTTTCTCAAACAATTGCCATTTCCGCTGACGCAGGCACAGCAGCGGGCGTTGAACGACATCCGTTTCGACCTCCGTTCCACGCGACCGATGAACCGCCTGCTGCATGGCGATGTCGGCTCCGGGAAAACCGTGGTGGCGCTCGGCGCGATGTTGCTCGCGGCGGAGGCCGGGTTCCAGACGGCGCTGATGGCCCCGACGCAGATCCTCGCCGAGCAGCATTACCTCAACTTCCGGCGCTGGCTTGAACCGCTCGGCGTCTCCCTTGCCTTGCGCACCGGCAGCCGCAAGAGCGAAAGCGCCCTCCCGCTGTTTGAAGGCGCGGGCGGCCACGGCGAACGCCCGCGGATCGTCGTCGGCACCCACGCCCTCCTCTACGAAGGGGCGGGACTGGAGCGACCCGGGCTGGTCGTCATTGATGAACAGCACAAGTTCGGCGTCCTCCAGCGCAGCGCGCTCATGCAGGGCGAGGTGACGCCCGATCTCCTCGTCATGACGGCGACGCCGATCCCCCGCAGCCTGACGATGACGCTCTACGGCGACCTCGACCTCTCCGTCCTCGACGAACGCCCGGCCCACCGGGGGGAGATCGTCACCGCCGCCCGGCGCGCCGACAAGCTGCCCGATGCGATCGCCTTCATCCGCAAACACCTGGAGCGGGGGCGGCAGGCGTTCATCGTCTATCCGCTCATCGACGCTTCGGAGCGGCTGGAGGCCAAGGCCGCCGTGGACGAGTTCGCGAAGTGGGAGGCCGCTTTTGCTCCATTCCGGTGCGAACTGCTGCACGGTCGGCTCGGGGCGGAGGAAAAGGAGGCGGTGATGGAGCGCTTCCGCACCAACCAGAGCCAGTTGCTTGTCGCTACGACGGTGATCGAGGTCGGCATCGACGTCCCCAACGCCAACATCATGCTGATCGAAAACGCCGAGCGCTTCGGGCTCGCGCAGTTGCACCAGTTGCGGGGGCGGATCGGGCGCGGCACGCACCGTTCCTACTGCATTCTGATCCATGCCGCCGAAACGCCGGAGGCGGAGGAGAAAATGGCGACGCTCGAAGCGACCAGCGACGGCTTTCTGATCGCGGAAGCCGACCTGCGCCTGCGCGGTCCGGGCGATCTCCTTGGCACCAGCCAGAGCGGCCGCCTGCCGACGCGGCTTGGCAATCTGTTCGCCGATGCCGACCTGATGGCGCTCGCCCGCAACGCCGCCACGGCACTTTTTGTGGCTGATCCCGAACTAAAAAAGCCCGAAAACCGTCCCTTTCGCGATCTTCTTTCGAGAAGGAAGGCGTGGCTTGGCGGCGGATAAGCTTTTTTTAAGGCTGCTTTCCCGTTTTTCGGGGGTTGACGCCCCTTTTACTCTTTTGGTGCCCGGAATTCTTTTTTCCTTAAAAAAGCTCTTCATTTTAGCCACTCATGAAACGGTTTCTCATCTTCGTCGCGGTGATCGCGCTCATCGTCTACGGTCTCTCGCGCTGGAACGCCAGCCGCACGCCCAACGCCCCCCACGTCGTCCCGGAGGTCTTTACCCCGGCGACGCCGAAGCTCGACCTCAACGGCGTCGAAGTCCTCACCGCCATGGACGAGGAGTACACCCGGCTGGCCGAGGCGGTGATGCCGTCGGTGGTCAGCATTTATACCTCCCGCGTGGTGCATAACACCGTGCCCGACCCGTTCGAGTTTTTCTTCGGCCCGCGCCGTGGCCGCGGCCCGATGGGGCGCGACTCGATCCAGAATTCCCTCGGCTCCGGCGTGATCGTCTCCAAGGAAGGGCATGTCTTGACCAACAACCACGTCGTGGCCGATACGGACGACATCAAGGTCAAGCTCCGCGACGGGCGGGAATTCACCGCGCGGCTCATCGGCAACGACCCGAAGGTCGACATCGCCGTGCTCAAGATCGACGCCGACAACATCGAACCGCTCGCACTGGGCGATTCCGACCGGATCAAGGTCGGTTCGCTCGTGTTGGCGATCGGCAACCCGTTCGGTTTGCAGGAAACCGTGACGCACGGGATGATCAGCGCCATGGGGCGGCAGCTTTCCGATGAAAACAGCATCGAATTTCTGCAAACCGACACGGCGATCAACCCCGGCAACTCCGGCGGTCCGCTGGTCAACCTGCGCGGGGAGGTGATCGGGATCAACACTGCGATCGGCAATTTCTCCGGCTCGGGGACGTGGCAGGGGGTCGGTTTCGCCATCCCTTCCAACGCCGCGCGGCGGTCGATGGAGAGCATCATCCAGACCGGGCGCGTCGTCTACGGCTACCTCGGCGTGGCGGTCGACGCGCTGACCCCGGAGCGGGCGGCGCAACTCGGGCTCAAGACCGACCAGGGGGCGCTCGTCGAGGGGGTGATGCCCGGTTCGCCCGCTGAAAAGGGGGGGATTGAAGCCGGGGACGTGATCGTCAGCTTCAACGGCGACAAGATTGACGATGTCCGCCAGTTGCTGCGGCAGGTTTCGAAGGTGGCGGTCGGTTCCACGGTGAAGGTCGAGGTGATCCGCAACGGGGAAAAGAAGGAGCTCGAAGCGCTCATCGAAGAACAACCGGCGGACTTCCAGAGCGAAGCGCCCGCGCCCGCTCCCAACGCTCCCTCGCCTTTCGGCCAGCCCGGGCCGCGCAGCCAGCAGCGCCCCGGGCCTCGCACCTTTCCCTTCCAGCAACCTTTCCGCAACCCCCGGCGGCAGCCGCAGCAGCCGCAGCAACCGCAGCCGCAGCGCCCCGCGCCGGAAGTTTCGCAGGGACCGCTGGCGGGGATCGAAGTCGCTTCCATCCCGGAAGACCGCCGTTCGGATTACCCTGAAAACGTCAACGGCGTGCTCGTGACTTCGGTCGATCCCTCCCTGTTTCGCGGCAGCCAACTGCGCCCCGGCGACGTGATCGAGGAGATCGCGCGCCAGCCGGTGGAGAGCGTGGAAGATTTCAGGGAGATCGCCGCTTCGCTGGAACCGGGCCAGAGCGTGCTGATCTCGATCTGCCGGGGCAAGGCACGCTCGTTTGTCGTGGTGCCATAGGCCCGGGAGGGACCCATCCCGCATGCACGCCGTGGAACTCAAAGCCCGGATGATGGATTGGCCGAGCCTGCGCCCGGTCGTCCTGCATGTTTACGAGGATGTGGTGCCGCCGGTGGGGCGCGACGCGCGTTCCTCTTCTGTCGGCAATTATTACGCCTGGCTGCTGCTCAAAGGGGAGGTGCGGGTGGAAAACCACGGGCGCGTGACGGTCGCCGGGGCGGGAAGCTGGGTGGTGGCGCACCCGGGGCCGCGCTACCAGAAGTTTTCCGGGGATGCCGTGATCCTCTCCACGCAGTTCCAGGCCCGCTGGCCGGACGGGCAGCCGTTGTTTGACGAAGGACTCTCCATCGCGTTTCCGGCGGCGGAGGCGCGGGAGCTGGAGGCGGCGGCGCGGCGGATGCTCGACACGGTGCGCGAGCGGTTTCCGGTCAACCCGCTTGAAATCCGTTCGGCCTTGCTGACGCTGGAGGAGTACCTCACCTTTCAGCACCACGGGAGCGCCTTTCTACTCCTCCTTTTCCGGGAACTGGAGAAACGCGGTTTGATCCCGTCGCGGGTCGGGCAGACCGATGAACGGCTTCTGGCGGTGCTGCGCCGTCTCGACGGGTGGCCGCTCGACCTGCCGCCCGACTGGAAGCATATCGCGCGCGCCTGCGGGCTGACCGCCGACCATTTGAGCCGGATGTTTCAGGAAGCGTTCGGGCTCTCCCCCGCGAAGTACCTGGCCAACCGGCGCTGCGACTACGCCCGGCGGCTGCTGGGGCATTCGGCGATCGCGATGAAGGTGATTGCCGCCGACCTCGGGTTTCACGCTGCGGCTGATTTTTCGACCTGGTTTCGCCGGGCGCACGGCGTCTCCCCTTCGGAGTACCGCCAGCGGGCCGGGTGGGCGGAGCAACCGTGAAGCGGGTCAACTTTTTCCCGGTTTTCTCCAATCGCCTTTCATTGAACCCGCAGCCCCATCGGTGGATGATGGCGGGGTCATGAGCACCACCACCCTTTCCCCCCGGCGGATCATTGATTGCGATGTGCATTGCAATCACAGCATCGAATCGCCCGACGGGCTCGATCCCTATATCCCCGAAACTTTCCGCACGGCCATGGAGCTTTTCATGGCGACGCGGCCGTCGCACGGCTATCGCAACCCGGCCGGGCAGGTTCACCGGAGCGACTGCGACTACCGTTCGGCGGAGGGGTTTGAGCGCGACCACCTCGACCGCTACGGCATCACCTTTGCCGTCATGCAGCCGCAGCCGACGATGGACTACGGGTTGATCCACAACGCCGACATCGGCACGATGCTATGCAGCGCGGGGAACGACTGGCAGGTCGATCATTACCTGAACCGGAGCGAACGCTACCTCGGCTCCATCTGTGTCAACATGAGCGATCCGGCGGGGGCGGTCCGGGAGATCGAGCGGCTCGGGGATCATCCCCAGATGGTCCAGATCCTCGCTCCGGGGGAGGCGCTGCTCCTTTACGGGCACCGTTTTTATCACCCGGTCTATGAAGCGTGCGAACGCAAGGGGCTTGTCTTTGCCCTTCACCCGGGTAGCGAAGGGTCGTTCCGTTCCTCGACCCCCGTGGGGCGGCCTTCTTCCTATTTTGAGTGGCACACCTCCCTGCCGCAAACCTTCATGGCGCATACCGGCAGCCTCGTGGCCGAGGGGGTGTTTGAGAAGTTCCCGGGGCTGAAAGTGCTTCTGACCGAGGGCGGCTATGGCTGGCTCGCGCCGCTGATGTGGCGGATGGACAAAAACTTCAAGGCGCTGCGGGCCACCGTGCCGTGGCTGCGCGAACTGCCTTCCACCTATATCCGGCGACAGGTCCGCCTGACCACCCAGCCGGTGGAGGAACCGGCCAACCCGGTTCACGCCATGCAGATGATGGAGATGATCGACGCGGAAAACACCCTCTGTTTCTCCAGTGACTACCCGCACTGGGACTTCGACGATCCGTTCCGGGCGTTTCCCAGCCGGACTCCGGAAGCATTGATGGAGCGCATCCTTTGGGGGAATGCCTATGAACTTTACGAGAAGAAGCTGGCCCCTCTCATGAAGGCCCGCGAAACCGAAGGAGCCGCACGATGAGCGCCTGCCCCGGAAAGATCGACGCCGCCTTTGCCGCCGCCCGGCAGGCCCCCGAACCGCCCGGGGGAAAACGGGGGCGGCTCCGCGTCGGGATCGCGGGCGACTTTGGCGAAGGGCTTTGCACCATCGTGGAGGAAGGAAAGCTCTCCATCGGTGTTTACCGGATCGGCGGGCGTTTTTATGCGATCCGCAACGTCTGCCCCCACCAGGGAGCGCCGCTCTGCCGGGGGCGGCTGATGTCGACTCATGCGCCGGGAGAGGTCCACCAGTACCAACCGGCCCTGCAAGGTCGGGTGCAGCGCTGCCCATGGCATGGGTGGGAGTTTGACGTGCCGAGCGGCAAGGGGTTGTACGACGATCGTGCGCGAGTCAAGACCTACCGTTGCGAAGTCGATGCGGAAGGGGTGCTCTGGGTGGAGATCTGAAGTTTTTTTTCGTTTTCGGGGCCGGGCATGATATCAAGGGAGATATCATTCCCCGAAAATGAAGCCGCTTTCCTATCTCCAGCGTGGGCTGGTCGACCTGCTGCTCCTGTTGCCCCTGTTGTTTCAGCTTTGTCTGTTGGCCGGGGTTTTTGCAAGAGAGTGGATCGGCGACGGTCCATGGTCTCTCAAGTCGCCCTGGTCATCGCTACCGGGGATTCTTCTTGCCGTCGGCCTCCTGCTGTTTTGCTGCCGTTGCGGTCGTCGTTTGACGCGGCGTTTTGAGGGGGATGGGCGCCTTGTCAGCCGTTATCTGCCGGTGATCATCCCGGCAGGTTATACGATGCTCATGGCCTTGATCGCCATCTTCCGTTTTGCGCCCGAAAACGGGGCGGTCTTCGGACCGTTCACTTCCTTCTTCTCCCTGGCGCATCTGACTTCCGCGCCGATCATTTTTCTGATCTTTATTTTTTCCACCCCCTCTCCGTGGATGTTCATCATCCCTCCCCTGGCGATCTATCTTGCCTATACGATCGGGCTGGTCCTCGGTTTTCGGCAACGCTCCCTTCCGGCGACTCCCTTCTCCGCCCGCGTCGCCGTTGTGGCCCCTTTTCTCGTCGCCTTCGGGCTGTTTTACTGGCGGGCTCATACGCTGCGCACCGGTGTACTGAAAGCGGAACGGTTGGTTGGCTACCTGGAACAGGCTGCGCTCGAACGCCGTCCGCTGGAACGCTTTCAACCGTTGGAGCCGGGCAACGAACTGGTTCCAATCGACGCTCCCGGCTTCACGATTGCCAGCGATCACCCCCGGCTCGACGGAGCCACCGCCCTCCAGCCGGTTTACGCTGCCGCCGCCCAGGCGATCTATGCGGGGGTGGACGCCAAAAGCATCGCTCCGCTGGTCGCCTGTTCAAAAACGCCCGATGCGTACAGGAAACTGATCGCCGGGGAGGTCGATCTCATCTTTGTCGCCGAGCCGTCGCTCCGGCAACGCGCCGATGCCGAAGCCGCCGGGGTCGCCCTTCACCTGACGCCGATCGGCAGGGAGGCGTTCATCTTCTTTGTCCATGCGGAGAACCCCGTCACCGGGCTGACCACCCGACAGATTCGCGATATCTATACCAGAAACATCGTCAACTGGTCGGAACTCGGGGGAGCATCGCTGCCGATCCTCCCGTTTCAGCGTCCCGCCGGTTCGGGCAGCCAGACGGCGCTGGAACAGACCGTTCTCAAAGGGACCCGACCAGCCCGCGCCTTGCGGGAGGAGGTGGTAGAGGGGATGGGCGGCGTCATCCAGCGGGTCGCCGCCTACCGGAACAGCGAAGCGGCGATCGGTTATTCGTTTCGCTTTTACGCAACCGGGATGAACCCGGTGCCGGGAATCAAGCTTCTCGCCGTCGACGGCGTCCCGCCGACCCGCGAGACCATCCGCAATGGCAGCTACCCCTATACGGTCGATCTTTATGCCGTCACCGCCGGTAGTGCCAATCCCCATGTTGCGCCTTTGGTGGAGTGGTTCCGTTCGCCGGAAGGCCGGAAGCTGATCGACGAGACCGGTTATGTCAGCCTGCCGTGAGAGCCCCTTGAAACCAGCCGCCCGGCAAACAGCAGCAGGAGCGCCCCTGCCGCGAGGGCAACGCTGCCCGGTTCCGGGATGGCGGCAATGCCGACCGTGAGATGGTCGAGCTGAATCTCGTTTCTTAGTTGCAGGCTCCAACCGGCGAAATGGGTGGCGTCAAGGTCGGTGCCATACCCCATGAGGATGCCGTTTTCAAACCCCGGCAGGAGTTCAAAGGCGTCGCTGTTGACCGGCCGGTAGTAGAGATACCCAAGCGAAGCGGCGAGGTCGTCGGGTTGCAGATCGACCACCAGCGCGAGTTCATACCACTGATGCGCGGTGAGGGTGAGATTGCTATACGTCCAGTTGCCGTCGGCATCCGCCATGCCAAACTCCTTGGAAGCCAGCCCGAACGCGCCGACGGAAATTCCTTCGCTGTTTTGCAGGTTGATCCGTACATTGGACGAGTTGCTGCCGCTCCAGTTCAGCCATGCGGAGAAATAGACCGTGGCATCGGAGGGAAGCGCCGGTGTGACGGTCTGCGCCGGACTGGTCACCGACTGGTTCTGGCCGTTGGTGGTCGTCAGAATAGTGGAGTGGGGGTTCTGCGTCGGGGTGCGGGGAGCGGCTCCGACAATATCGTCGTTATTGCCGCCGCTCCACCCGGGGAGGCTCGTCACCTTGGCGCCGACCCCCAAGGAGTTGAAGTCGAGCACCAGTCGCGGCTCCTCCGGTGTAAAGTCGGGAGCGGCGCTGAGGGGAACCGGCATGGCGGCAGCCAGCAACAAGGCGCAACCGAGCCGGAGGAACGAGGTTTTGATGGGTGATTTTCTGTTTTTCATAGTGGGGAATAGAAGGTCAGAGGCTGTGAAAAAATGATTTTAATGGCCTCGGAGCCCCTATTTTTAGCCTATAACGAAATTCTGCCGACCGCCTGTATTCAGGAAATACAGAAGGAAGGAGGAATGCAGTTAGAGGCAAAAAGAGGTGCTCCATGGCCTTTGAAGGACTTTTTTCACAGCCTCTCAGGAAAAGGTTGCCCGAAGGATCGGAAGAGAGAGCCGATCGCTCTCCACAGGCCCATTCTGCCAAGGCGAGCCAGGATCAAGGCAACTGTGGCCAATTCCACGCCGCCAGAAGAAGCAGGCACTCCCTGCTGTACTCGTGGATATTGGAAAGCATGCGCAGGCTTACCCTGGCGGGGGAGCCCTCCAAAATAAAGCGCAACTCCAGCCTCCGTCCCTCCGGGCACGGTGGTTTCGCAAGCGTTCCGTCCACCACCCTTTATAGGAGAAACTCAAAAGATTTAGCCGATTGTTTCACAGGAGGCGATTTCTGCCAACTCCTGATAGAGATCCGCATGTCTGGCTTTAAGGAAGCGAACGATCCGAGTATTGGCGAGCAGTTTTTTAAGAAAGCCACGAAACAGAGTTAACTGAAGCATGCTTCCCGCGAACGTTTGCTCACAAACCTTATACTCCTTCTGAAGAGAATCCATTTCCACCTCCATTCGGTGCAGTTCTTCTGGCCGGATTTTCCTGTTCCTCGGAATGGCTTTCCCCACCAGCTTCTCGCGCGGAGTCGCCATAACAAGAGCTTCCACGTAAGGCTTCGTATAATTTCCTGCACCAGATAGAAGGTCAACAATCTCTATCTGACGACTGGTGATCACCCTCTTCAGCAGGTTTAGTGTGCCCCGGGAGACCTGCTTGTCTTTCAATACATTGACGACCTCCCGGCAGAGCCCCTCCGTTATCCTCATGCTTGCCCTGATATGCGCTTCATCCCGGTGGAGGGCCGCAGCGATCCTCGCGACCGGAACACCGCCTTCGATCGCCTTGAGGATCATACGTTGCTCCTGAATAGGAGCCAATCGGTTGACCTTGGCGTTGTATGTGTAGCTCTCATCTTCAGAAGCGATAAGACACTCCACTTCTGTTATTCCAAGCTCCCGGCAAGCTGCGAAACGGTAGTGCCCATCCATGAGGAGATAGAAGTCTTTCACTCCTTTTTGCGGGTAAACAATCAAAGGCTCGATCAGACCTGTTTCCGGGATCGAAGTGACAATCGCTCGGTAGCGGGAGAATTTCTTGCCGGTTGCATCAATTTGACGAATCGGAAGAATCCGATTGATCGGCAATATCAAACGGTTCATTCCAAACGCGATCTTCGGTTCTTTAGGTTTATTTTTGCTTTCGCTCATAAGGTCAGATTTTGGGTGCAGTCCGATTGTCGAGTTCCTTTGGAACGGAGGTTACCCCTTCGGCACGCAGAAGGTTCAGGAAATCGTGATCCGCAAATAGATTTCTGAATGCTTCGACGACAAAGATCCTACGGGCATCGCAGATTTGTGTTTTTCGAACGAGAGATTTCTGTCGTTGGGTTTCCTTTTTTAAGGTATCGATAATTCTCTCGGCCGTTCGACTCTTATTGGCTCCTGGGTATCCTTTGAGTTTCTTACTGAAGGCGTTCCGTTGAGCAAGAACCCTTCTAACAACGCGAATTTTTTCTTGATTGATGTGTCCATTCTCATATGCAGTGAGGAACTCACGCTGTTGCTCTTTGGTCTCAGCCTTCGCAATCTCAATAGCAACCCCAAGGGGGATCTTGCCATTCATCGTTTCATAGATCAACCGCTCTTCTCCCGCGTTGTTCAGAGTAAGCAGCCCACCAACAGTGCCATCTGAAATATCAAGCTTTCTTCCTATATCTACATTGTTGTAGCCTTGCGTTTTCAAGCGGAGAATCTCTTCAACCAGATCCTGCGGTGTAACCGTACGTCGCACCATATTTTCCACGAGACTCATGAGCATACTTGTCTCCTTATCTGCTTCGACAATAATTGCAGGGATATGCGTGAATCCAAGGCTCTCAAACGCTTCTTTTCGTCCTTGGCCGCAAATCAGGTCGTAGAAAGGCTTTTCGCCCGTTTTAGTGGTGTGAAGGGTAACTTGAATAGGCTTCTTTAGGCCGGATTTTCTGATACTTTCCACCACCAGGGTAAATTTTCTCTTGTCACGATGACGTGGGTTAGGCACCCGTATACGATCGATTGGAATATTAATTACTTCGTTATTCATAGCAGATTTTTAATGTCCACACGTTCAGCCATTCGGAAAAAGAACGAGAGATCGTCCACCCGGTAAGCGTCCAGTTCAATTTGATTTTCGTCGGCTAACCGTCGACTCGTCGCAAAAGGGGTTATGTCAAGGGCGGGAAGAAGGTAATAATCCTGAATGGTCTTATTACCAGAACAGAGCCTGGCAGCTATGGTAAGGTCCGGATTAAGCGCTGAGTCCAGGCGGACTAACCAACGGGACGATCCGCGACCAGTCGTAAAGTGCCGGCAAAGCACGATCGATACCCATATCTCGTGATTGATCAAGAGCAGGTCCGTTTCTCGATCCAGTTCAATTCCAGCACCCATTTGTTCGAGATGAAAAATAATTTCGCGAAACAGCTCCGGACGCATTCTACGAATTGCCCGATTATCTTCAATAAAAGTATAGTCAACCGGGGGCGAGTAACCGATCAGAAAATACGCTTTTATCAGGCTTCCAAAGCGATAGCGGAAAGCCGCGCTTGAGGGCATTTCCTCATTCTCATCAATCAGAATCCCAGAGATTCGACCGTGCTTCCTGAAGAGGTTCTGTAATTTCTCCAGCATCTCTTTATCGGAGAGTTTTCGACTTCGCTCAAGAATGATTTCCTGTGCCCTGCGGAATATTTCCTTATCAATGACCGGTGGCCATGCCTCGTCTGCTCGAATCCAGTGCTCGGGCGAATTTTTAACGTGCTTTGCTTTCAGTTTAAATGAGGTCCGGTGGTAGACATTATTACCGATGTATTTTTCGTTGGTAAGAATCTGATGAACCGTTGCGCGACTCCAAGGGCGGTTGAAGTCAGTTCGTATTCCACGGCAATTAAGCGCCAATGCTATCTCGGATTCACTGAGGCTTTCCCGGATAAACGCGTCGTAGATCCATCTCACCTCGATAATCTCATCCTCGGGCCCGGGCACCAGTACGACTCGGTCTGTCTGAATGCTTTTGTGCTCGCCAATCTTAAGAAGCCCCTTCCGCTGACCGCTCTGGTCAATCAACATTCGGCGGAGGCCAAATCCGGCAGTCCCTCCCTGCTTGTAGCCCATTTGAATCAGGCGACACGCTCCCTGAAAGACTTTAGCGGAAAGTTCGAGACTGTAGGTCCCGGCCATCACCCGCTTCATCATCTTGTTCATATTCGCCATCATGCTGCCGTCATTCTCAAACTGTTCGGCACAATAATGAACGGCGATGCCGTGCTGACGGCAGATAAACTCGTAGTGCGCACCTTCGTCTGAATCCTGAAAGCGTCCCCAGCGGCTGATGTCATAGACCAAAATTGATCCAAAGTCATTTTGCCCCGATTCCACATCGGAGAACATTCTGGCAAGAGCCTTGCGTCCTTTAATACTCAAGCCGCTTTTTCCCTCGTCCGAATAGATTCGAACGATCTCCATTCCCCTTTGGGAAGCATACTCTTGAATCACATCCATCTGATTACTTGTCGAATACTTCTGGTGCTCGGTTGACATCCGGACATAGGCGGCAGCCTTAATGGTGGGGGTCGCAATTTCAGTCTCTCTCATTTCGTTCACACCACCGATCTTGGCGGATCTTTTCCGGAAGGTAAGAATACAGTTGTGTGGACGCCCTTGTTTCGATGTTTAGAACAAAAAGGCTGATGACAGAGATACGCCCCGAAAAGCGTTACGCGGGACTGTTTCGTAAGCCTCAATGTAGCCGCCCCGATGTCCCCCAACGCCTTTTTGAGTGAACACCAGCAATGAAGCGGGGTACCCGTAGGCATGGGGAACTCGAAATCCTTGCGAATTTTTGAGACGAGAAAAGGAAGCCAATCTGCAAACCGCTTCCAGTACCGGACGAGCATATAAGTCCATTGCGGAGGAGCCGCGCTTGATCCGCCCCGGAAATAACGATCGATGATCCGGCTTGCCGCCAAACGGTAGGGCTGAGAGAAGGCAGGCAGGATACTGATCGTACGCCGACAACTGGTACACCTGAATCTCCTGACAAGAAAGCGAAGGTAGGCAGGGCACCCTTGCGATATAATCCCACGTTCATAGTAGCCGAGGGCTTGCAGTTTCCCTGACCGGCCGCAGTTCGGGCACAGCTTCGGAGGCTTAACCCTCGTATGAAGCTTCTCACGGATGTAGGCTTCGGGAGATTCGCCTAAATCAGAAATGATCTGCATAAGCCCGAAAAGTGGGTCAAGAGCCGTTTCTCTTAACGGCAGTGAAGATAAACCCAGCTCCTTGAGGAATTTGTTGTGTGCTCCTGTTTCTTCTTTGATCTTCTCTTCCAAAACCGACCATGTCGGCATTCACTTGAGCCAGATCAATCTCCTCCTCGGGTACTTGCCCCGCGCCAGCCATCGCCACCACCGACTGGCACCAAAACGAGGATGGTACGTGGCGCACCTCGGCGCGGCAGCACGAGGCGCTGGTCTGTGAGTAGTAGCCCTGCCGTGCGCGGACCGTGCAAAAGGGTTTCAGCGACGTTGCAGGCGGCGGAAAATCAGCGCGAAAAACAGCAAAATTCCTAAACCATTGAGATTTTTTCTCATTTCGCGTGAGACGGTACAAAAATAGTCCAGACGAAGTCTGGTGGCGGATGGGGGGGGATTCGAACCCCCGTTGTGCTATGAGTGATTTCACGAGGGTCCCGAAACAGTTTCTCTATGGTAGAGTGAACGGTATTCTTTAGAAAACCTTGCCGGAACCGCTCTGCCTGTTGTAAGCCATGTTGCAAATGGCTTCTCTCCGAAAAATCCCCGGCTGTAAAAATTGGATCGCGTGCTTCACCGATAAAGATGGGCGACGCAGGCAACGTTCTACCAGCGAGACGGACCGAAAGAAAGCGCAGAAGATTGCGGACGGGTATGAGACGGCGGCCCGGCAGAAGAGGACCGTCCGGCAGATCCGCAGCGTGCTCTCTGAATTGTCAGAGATGGTTACGGGAGAGGGGCTCAAGGTCGTCTCCTTTGGCGGATACGTGAAGGACTGGCTGGAGCGTAAAACTCACGAAGTGTCCGATTCTACCAAAGTATCGTACGAGGATGCGCTTCAATCGTTCGTCGTCTTTCTGGGCCCAAAAGCGGAGAGGGAAATTTCGGACATTACCGAGACTGAGGTGGTGGCTTTTCGCAACGCCAGGATGGAGGCGGGATTCGCAAGGCCGACGGTCAACAAGGCGCTGAAATCGCTGCGCTTGATTTTCAAGGAGGCGAGGTCCGAAGGATTGATTGCCGATGATCCCACGGAGTTCGTTAAGGCGGTGAAGGAAACGGGAGGGGCGAATCAAAACGATCGACGACCCTTCACCCGGGATGAGATCGACCTGGTGTTGAAGCGGTGCAGCCCGGAGTGGCGCTCCATGGTGCTCTTTGGGCTCTACACCGGCCAGCGGCTTTCTGACCTCGCCCTGCTGACTTGGGGGAACATTGACCTTCCGGCGCGTGAACTGCGGATGGTGGCCAGCAAGACCAGCAAGACGATTGTGATCCCGCTTGCAGGGCCGCTATGGGAGCACGTCCAGTGTCTGCTTAAACCCACGCCGCCGGACACCGTTGTGACCAAACGGTCACCATCGACCCCGATCCACCGTGAATGCTACGACCTGCGGGCGAAGACAAAGGGGTCAGCCGGGTTGAGTAATGCGTTCGCGAAGATCCTCGAAGCAGCGGGCTTGCGGGAGAAATCGACGAAACAGAAGCTCGAAGGTGGCCGGGGCCGGAGCGCCCCCCGCAAAAGCCGCGGGCTTTCTTTCCACTGCCTGCGCCACACGGCCGTGACGATGCTCAAGGAAGCAGGCATCCCGGCAGCGGTGGTGATGGAGCTGGTCGGGCATGACTCGAAGGCGGTCAGCCAGCATTACACCCACGTGGGAAGCGAGGCGTTGAGGAAGGCGGCAGAGGCGTTTCCGGAGTTGTGAGCGCGCCGACTGACGAAAAGGATCACATTATAGGGACCGCTTTCACGACAGGAATGCCCGTTCCTGACTGATTGAGATCGGAAATGAGGCGATCGCGGAAATTGTTGGTTTTGCCGCGCCCGGAAATGATGAGCGTTCCGCTTCCATTGACATCGAACCGATAGCCTTTTACCGCTCTTCCATTTTGCGTAACGCCAGTTACCGGCACCGCCAAAACGGAGGTGTCCCAGGTGTCAGCTAAAAAGCGGAAACGTGCTTGATAGCCCTTAACCGGCCCTTCGATCTTTTTGATCCTATGAGAGGGAAAGGATATGGCCATGTTTACGGCAATGAATGAAAGCGCCTGAGCCTCGTTAAGCTGGTACACAACACCGGGCTTTCCGTCTCGCGGTGATCCAGTGGAGTAACTCGTTGCGCAGCCCGTCAAACAGATGACGCCAATGAAAGAGAGAATGAATTTCATGAGGTTAGAATTCTACTGAGGTGGACGAAAGAACGCCGAAGCTGCCAATCCTATGAGCGCCACGATATCCAAAACTTCCCAAACGTCTCGGTCAAAATGGATTGGGAGGATCGGGTTGAAGGTGATTGCCATCGCTCCGAAGAAGAACATCACGAAGGTTTTCCATCCTTCGGATCGGCTGCTGTTTGCGTTCTCCCAAATTGCGCCAATAGCGGCGGCGCAGACCGTCCAGCGTAGAAGCTGGTAATAGCCCTTTGGCATGTCGGCGAAGCTGAAGAGAAGGGCGACCCAGGCGAGAATCTTTAAGATGAGAATGTTCTTCATCTATTGTCTGCGATTCAATAATCAGGGTGTCGAAACCTCTTCAAGTAACTCCTCCATTGCCGAGAATGAAGCCTCCATATACTTCTGATCGAACTGGCTTATCACGCTAAACAAAGAGAATACTTTAAGCGCATCATGAAACTCCGTTACTTCGGTGTCGCAAATCTCTGGATGCCCTCTACTTGATGAACTTAATGCGATTCTACAAAGGTGGTGTTGAATAACACTAGCGGGATTCCCGCCAGATGTAAGCACATCCCTATAAAATCGAATCCTTTGTTTTGAAATTTCATTTAGGGAATCTCGACTAATGGGCAGATGTTCACTTGAAATATCAAGCAGTGTGCTAAGCATTTCTATATACTGCTTTTTGTATATTTCAACTGAAATGTTCTTATTTAGAAGCCATATAGTAGCCACTGATATTCTAAAACATCCGTACTCGAAACTCACGGGTCCACTTGGTAAACCAATTTTAGAGAGAGATGATGATAAATCTTTCCCAAAGGTTCCCAAAAACACCCCTAGGCTTTTAATGTGAATCCTCCCCGGCTTTGACTGCCTACTAATAATGTCCCTGGCAATAGCTCCACGGGAGGCTTCCCTTTCCTTAGTTTGACGCTGAGGCTTTAGTAGTTTTTCTGTGGGATCGTCATCGTATCCGTCTCTACTGAAAAGATTAAAATAAACATATCCCGCTATCAAAAGCGATATTAAAAGACAAACAATAAACGTTCCCATATTCACCTCATCTTTCTAATGACCTGATCGACCGGATAGCACCAGGCGAGTTCGCTGGCGTCTGCGGAAATCATATCGTAAGCGGGGTTGGAGGAGATAAGCCGATAGGTGGTGCCGACGCGCTCCAGTTTCTTGAAGACGACGCCACCTTCCTTTAGCCGGGCAATCACGTAATCTCCGGTTTGCGCTTCGTAGGAGGGGCAGATGACGGCGATGGAGCCCTCTGGAAACTCCGGGGACATGGAATCGCCCTTGATGCGGACGGCGATTGCTTTGGCGTCGCGGACATCGAACGCCGTGATGGTTTCGTAATTGTAGATTTCGTCCGTGTAGTCGGTGAGTTCGCCTGCCTGGCTCATAGAGATAAGCGGTATGCTCCGCGCTTTGATTCCGTCGGTC
>DATMFV010000117.1:0-10333 GCA_035555975.1 Chthoniobacteraceae bacterium | reverse complement strand
CGCTGTAAACGAGCCCCAGGCGCTGGAGACAGTTACGGTAGTAATCGCTCGCCAGCCATTCCTCCTCGCCGATCACGTCGGAAATACGGAGTGCAGGCGCGTCGGGATGGCGGAAATAATAAGCCCCCACCGGGTGCTTGTCGGGATGCGCGGTGTAATATGCGACTTCCTCTTCGGTGTGCGGCGCGGGCGGCGACATGTGCGTGAGGATGCGCTGTGTCTTTGGGTCGAGGACGTGGAAGACGACGACATCCGCAACGATCATGCGGCTCAAACCGGAGACGACCCGTTCGCTGAAGCTGGTGTGGTTGCCTGCGGAATGGATCTCGTAGATCGTGTCGAGCAGTTGCTGCCAGCTATTGGGATGGATCGGCATCGGCGTATTCCTGCAACGACTATCAGGCTCTGTAGGAGGGTCAATTCAGGAATGAAAGAAGCTCGCGGAGCAAACGGGATGTCGATGATGCGGCCCGGGGGCTTTTTTTAGCGGGTCCTTGGAAACCCGCGCGGCAGCGCGAAGGTAGTCCAGACGAAGCCTGGTGGCGGGGCAGGTGAGCAAAAAATGCGAACTTCCGGCCACAGCGGCCTGCCTGCAATCTGTGGAAACGCACAAATAGTCCAGACGAAGTCTGGTGGTGGCGGAGGGAGGGGGATTCGAACCCCCGGTACCTTGCGGTACAGCGGTTTTCAAGACCGCCGCGATCGACCACTCTGCCATCCCTCCGGGTTGAAAATGGGGGTGGTGGACGCTCTTCCAATAGGCGTTGGCGCTCGGGTTGGCAAGGTTTTATCCCGGAATGGAGAAAGGCGGTGGACGGGCGGTTTGCGGCAGGCGGGCGAGCGCGCCGTTTTCCTGCAAGTCATCGCCTCTCAACCACTTGCCTTTCCGGCCGATTTTGGCAAGGCGCTCCCGGGGAAGGACCCCGACGCGGTAAATGGGGCGACTTTTTCTTCCGTTGGCGTCGTTCTTTTGATAGAAGAATGTCGAGAATTACGATTTCCTGACATGAAATCACCCACCCCCTTTTTTGTTTCGCGCTCTTGATGGCCAGCGATTCTTCGGGCCGGGAGGGGAGGGGAGCGGCAAGGCCCTGCTTTGGTTTAGGTTCCCCCGAATTTTCAGATGACAGCACCAACAAAGGATTGGAGTACGCCGCCGCCCTCCACCGTCAGCCGACGGGAGGACGGCGCTGCCGCTCTGCTCTTCGAACATGCCCCGACCGGCCTGGCCCGGATCTCGCGGGAAGGGCATTGGGTCACCGTCAATCAATGGCTTTGCCGTTTTCTCGGATATTCCGCCCGGGAACTGGAGGGAAAACGGTGGAGCAGCCACTCCCATCCCGACGACTTTGCGGCAAACTGGCTCGCATGCAGCGATCTTTTTGAAGGAAAGCTCGGCTGCATCACCGTGGAGCACCGGCTCCGGCGCAGCGACGACCTGATGATCGCCACCACCCTCCAGATCACCACCCTCCCGGCGTCCGGAGAGGGGGAGCGCCCCTCCCTGCTGTTGTCGGTTCAACCGGCGCTTCCCGCGCTCGGGGCGGCTCCCGCCTGTTCTTCGGCGGGGCGGCTCGCCAAGCGCCAGTTGCGCGACCAGCCGTTGCCGTGGAAGGAACACTATGAGTCGATCCTCCTTGCCACCGGCCAGGTGGTCTACGAAGTCGACCCCGCCCGCGACGCCGTGGCCTTTACCGGCGATCTTCAGAACCTCACGGGCTACTCTCCCGCGCAGATTGGTGAAAGCTGGTCAGCGTGGCTTGAAAAAATCCATCCCGACGACCGCCCGCTCCTGCAACAGCTCGGCTCCGCGGCGACCCCGGGGGAGTCGTACCACCTCGAATACCGGCTGATGGCTCCCGACGGCCGGGTCGTCAGCCTTCGCGACGACGGGAGCATCGTCACCGTCGGGGCCAAGGGCCGCAGCCGCCGCGTCGGTGTCCTGGTTGACATCTCCGAACAGCGCGGGCTGGCGATGCAGCTCCACCATGCGCAGAAGATGGAGGTCTTTGGCCGGCTTGCAGGCGGGATCGCGCACGATTTCAACAACCTGCTGACCGTGTTCAGCGGCTACACCGAACTGCTCATTTCCGAGTTCAGCGAGGCCGACCCGCACCGCGAGTACCTCGACGAAATGCGGCGCGCGACGGAGCGGGCGGCAGCGCTCACCTCCCAGCTTCTCGCCTTTGGGCGGCTGCAACGCTCCGCGCCGAGGGAGGTCGACCTGGGGGAGCTTCTGATGGAGCTGCAGAAGATGCTCCGCCGGCTGATCGGGGAGGATGTTGAACTGGTCATGCGCATCGGCGATGACCTCGGCTCCGTTTACGCCGACCCGCGGCAGCTCGAGACCGTCCTCATCAACCTCGTCGTCAACGCGCGCGACGCCATGCCGCACGGGGGAAGGCTCTCCATCGAAGCGGTCAACACCGTCCTCCGTGCCGAAAGGCCGCGTTCCAACACCGTCGGCCTCAAACCGGGAGCCTACGTCGTTCTCTGCGTATCGGACACCGGCATCGGCATCGATGCGAAACTTTTCGGCCACATTTTCGAGCCGTTCTTTACCACCAAACCACCGGGGGAAGGGACGGGGCTCGGCCTTTCGACCTGCTACGGCATCGTCGAACAGTGCGGGGGCCGAATGACCGTCGAAAGCACCCCGGGCAAAGGGAGCGCTTTCCGCATCTACCTGCCGCGCAGCAAATCGGGCAGCCCCGGACGCCCCGTCGGCCCCTCCAAACGCCCGGCGCGCCTGCCGCGTGGCAACGGCGAGACGATTTTGCTGGTCGAAGACGATCTTGCCGTTCAGAAGATTTACGGTACGATCCTGCGTCGGCTCGGCTACACGGTCATCTGTGGTTCCAACGGCGACGAAGCGCTCCGGATTGCCGGTCAACACCCGGAGATCCGCCTGGTCATCACCGATGTCGTGATGCCGCTGATGAGCGGGACCGACCTTGCAGAGGAATTGCGCCATCTCCTGCCGAAGACAAAAATTGTCCTCACCTCCGGTTACGCGCCGGAGTCGGTGGAGTCGGCCGTTTCCTCGCGCCAAACTCCATTTTTGCCCAAACCACTCACCCGTGACATCCTGGCCAGCACTCTCCGAGACCTCCTCGAAAACCAATGAGCTTTCCGTTCTTCTTACGGAGGACGATCCCGATGTCGCCCGCTACCTGGCCACGGTGTTAAAAACCCTCGGGCACGAAGTCATTGGCGTCGCGGGCGACGGGAGCGAAGCCATCCGGCTCGCCAGGGAGCTTTCCCCCGACCTGATCCTCATGGACATCGACCTCCCGGGGATGGACGGTGTCTCGGCCGCTTCGAAGATCCTGGAGACCTTGTGCGTGCCGGTCATCATCTGTACCGGGCGAAGCGACTCCGCGGCGCTGGAAAGCGCGCGGCACCTCGAAATCCAGGCGTATCTCAACAAGCCGTTCAGCGCCATCCAGCTCCGTTCCGCCATCCTCGTCGCCCTGACGCAGCACCGCCGGCAATACTCGGCGCGCCGCGAGATCACCGAACTGCGGGTCGCCCTCGAAAAGGGGGGCAACCTTCCCGACACCGCCGTCCTGAGCGTGGAACGGCTGCTGACGATCGGCCTCACGCCGCGCGAGGCCGAAGTGCTCCACTGGGTCGCCCAGGGCAAGTCCAACGGCGACGTGGCGACCATCCTGAAAGCCTCCCCCCGGACAGTCGCCAAACATGTTGAACATATCTTCACCAAACTCAATGTGGAGAGCCGCACCGCCGCCGTCGCGGAAGCCCGGCGTCTGCTTCGCGAAGGGTAGGCGGAGAGCGGCCCCGGGGTGTTTCAGCGTTGAAAAGTGACCAAAAACACCTTTTTTAGACCCGGACGCCACTTTTCATTCGCCAAACGATGACGAATTGAGGTAGAGCGAGGGCATGCCTAAAGCCGAAAAAACCACCACCCGCAAACCGAACTCCGCTCTCATGAAACCGGTTCAGCCTGATGAGGCTCTTTCCGCCATCGTGGGTTCGGAGCCGATCCCCCGCAGTCAGTTGACCAAAAAACTTTGGGACTACATCAAAAAGCACAAGCTGCAGGACCCGGCCAAGAAGACCCAGATCAATGCCGACGCCGCGCTCAAGGTCGTCTTCAACGGCAAGTCCCAGGTCAGCATGTTTGAAATGACCAAGCTGGTTTCCGGCCATATCAAGCCGACGGCAAAGTAAGGCAGATTGCCGGTCTGCGGCATCTCATCGTTCTCCCCCACGGAAAAAGGGTTCCAGCGGCTTGCGCAGCCTCGTCTGATCGTGATCGCTCGCCTGCGGGGAGAGTGATAGCCGGAACCATCGCCATCCATTCAAAAAAACCCCATCCCTTTTCGCCGGAAGCGGCGACACGGGGGTGGGGTTTTTCGGTTTTTGGGGCAGCACCTTCCCGGCGGCCTCAACCCGCGCGGAGGGCGCGGAGGCCCGCCCGGTTTCCGCCAACGGCGCTTGCCTGCATCCCCACCTCTATTTCCACGGCACTGTATCCGCGTGCCAGTCGAGGAAGAGGCGGGTCCGGTAATTCTGCAACTCGCCCCGTTTGGGCCGGTCGGTTTCCGAAGCGTTTTTCTGAGCCGTGTCGGTCATGATGACCGTGGTTCCAAGGGGGGCCGACGAAGCCAGGGTGATCCACGGCGTTCTGTAGCGTCCTGCTTCGCGGATCGGGTCGCCCTTTTCCCCTGAAGCGGGATAACCCCAGAGATTCATTTCGTCTCCTCCGTCGTACGGTTTGACACGGGGGGTCATGCTATAAAGGATGGTCTTCTCCCTTCCGGTATTCTGGTGCCAGGCGATCCAGTGGGAGGGAACGTATTGAGGCAGGATGTCGCCCGCCCTGGGTGCGGTCGGAATGCCGAGATAAGGCCAGAGGTGGGTGGTCAGGTTATAGCTGGTGCCCGAGTAGACCAGATTCTGCCCACCATGCAGAGGCCCCGGCAGCACCCGGTTCTCTTCGGTATAACGCGCCAGCGCGGCGGCAATGTTCCTCATGGTGGCGAGGCTCGCCACCTTCCGGGTGTTCTGGGTCGCCACCGTGGTCGCGGCATAGAGCAGGACCGCCAGGATCACCATCACCGTCAGCACCAGCAACACTTCCGGCACGGTAAAGCCGGGCGCGCGATGGCGACGCCACGGATCGGCTCCGTTCCGATAACGGCAAGCGGGGGGCGGTTTCATACGGAAGGTTTCTATCTGCGGGGGAAGTCGGCAAACGCCCCGGGTTCCAGCCCGATGCCGCGTTCCACCACTTCGGGGTTGGTCGCGAAAAGGTCGCGGAAATCGAGTTCGAGGCCGGGGCTCGCCAACCGGTCGGCGGGGAAGATGGCGGCCTCCGCATCGGGTGCCGGCTCTTCGTTGGCAAAGATTGCAAACTTCGGGTCGGCAAGGAGGGTATGTGCCTGCCTTACTTTTTGGGAATACTCTGCCAGCGTCATCCGCAGGTTATCGCCTTTGGACATGACAAAGAAGAAAGCCGGCTTGTCAGGCTTGCGGAGCAGGAAGGCGTTGTTGTCGAACCGCATCGCCCGGGTTCCGCTGATCTCAAACATATGGGTATTGATCTTTTTGAGAAGGCTGTCGGTGAAGAGATTGTTCCTGATGTCGTAAGGCTCGTCGGTCCCGGAGACGACGATGGAGGTGATCATGTTGCGGACAAAAACGTTGTTTGTGATCGTCAACCCCGGCGTTGCATTCATGGAGAGACCGTGAAAGCTGCACATGATCACGCAGTTTTTAAGGAGGAGATCCTTCGCCTGCACTGCTTTGACAAACCATGGAGCGTAACCCGTCCCGCGCCCGTCGCTGAAGCAGCGGGTCACGCGGACATCATCGGCCCTGTACAGATCCACCACGCCCGTTCCTGCGAAATGGCTGAAATCCTTGAAATAAAAGCCGTCGAGCCGGAGGTGCGATTTCCCCTGAACCGAAAACGCCGAAATGAGGGACCGCCCTTTGCCGTCAAACTCCACCCGCCCCCCGTCGAGCGGAGCAAAGGTGATCGGGGCCGTCGGCGTGCCGGTCGTACGGATGCGGACGGTCTCCTGATAGCGCCCCGCCGCCACCAGTACGGTGTCGCCCGCATGGACCCGTTCCGCGGCATGGCTGACGGTTTGCCACGGTTCCTCCCGGCTCAAGCCGGTGTTCGCATCGCTGCCTTCGTTGGAAACGTAGTAGGTTTTGGGCGTCCGCGCCGTCGCTTCGGTGGTGAAGGAGATCGGCTTCCGGTGGAGCGCGACGGCTTCGAGCGGGCCTTCCTTCAAGGCCCGGTCGATGCTCCCCGAACGGATCACAAAATAATACGGCGTGCCGGGTTCAAGCCCGGTCAGGCTCAGGGAGCCGAAGGTCGTGACTTCATGCTCGACGATGTTTTCGCATTCGGGCGTCCTGCCCCAGGCCACCTCAAAGGTGGCGGGGTGGGAGGTCCACCATTCGAGGTTGGCTGTGGTGTCGCTCACTGAATGGACGACCGGCCCGAAGACGTTCAGCGCCGCCTCTTTACGCTCCTGATGAATGCCAATGCCAGTACCAAGCCCTCCGCCCGCGGCAAAAAGGACCGCATTCGCCAGGCGCGGCCCCGCTTTTTCTTCAACAAATTGCGGGCTCAGGCATTGGGAGTAAACATCATGCGTAGCCTGAAGCGCTTTCAGGCCGGTCTTTGATCCCGCGGCGCTCCAGGCGTTTTCGCCGTCGTGGTAGCTATTGTAATCGCTGTAAAGGATCGACGAGGCGTCGCAAACCACGGCGGGGCTGCTCCGGTTGTCAAAGAGATTGCCTTGCAGGAAGACTTTCGTGCAGTCTTTCCCAAGTTCCAGAGCGGCTTTTGAAAAACCGGTGAAGCTGCCATGAGTCACCCGCAAGCCATCGATACCATCCGCGCTCAACGCCTTTTCCGGACCGTTGAAGCGGCAGTTGTTGAATGCAATGTCCGAACCGCCGCGGACTTTCACGCCGCTGCGGAAGCCGAGCCGCTCCAGCCGGAGGCCGTGGCTCGAGTCGATCTCCAAAGAACCGGTCAGCACCGCCGCCCCTGCGCCGCGTCCCTTGATCGAAATCGCCTCTTTTCCTGTGCTCCCGGCTTTGAGCGTGACATCACCGGGGTACAGGCCCGCTTCGAGGTAAACCGTATCCCCCGGGCGCAGCGAGCGGAGGGCCCGTTCCAGGCTTTTCCATGCCTTTCGCACGGAAAGCCCGTCGTCGGCGTCGTCCCCGTCGGGGCTGACGTAGAAGATATTGGGCTGGTACTGGAAGGGGCCCTGGTCCTTTCCGCCCGGCGCAGCCCCCCGGAAGCGCGAGGTCGATTGCAGCCGGAAATCGAAATGGTAGGGATCGGCAAACTCTGCGTTGCGGTCGAGATTCTTTTCGCCAGCCAGCCAGATCTCGCTCGGCGGCTGGCTGTTCGCATAGCGATTTTTTCCGCCGACCAGACCGTGTTCCGAGACGCGCATGTTGACATTGCCAACGCCGATATTCTCCCTTGCGCTCCCGAGCGTGACGTTGTTGGCTCCCTTGACCCAGAGGTTGCCCATTTGGTTGGCCCAGGCCAGGTTGCGAACCAGCCGGGAAGGGTCGCCCCGGAAGCCGCCGTAGAGCCGGATGCCGTTGCGGACGCTCCGGTAGGCCGTGCAGTCGCGGATCTCGTCACCATCGGGAAAGTAGATGGCGATGTTTCCGCCCGAACTATTGGAGCGCGAATAGTTTCCGTACGCCGTGCATCGCTCGACCAGATTGCCGCCCCCTTCGGTGCTGTTTTTGTGGGCTGCGCCGCCGCTGTTGCTCTGGATGCCGATCCCGCTGCCATTGAGATAGGCCGTGCAGTTGCGGATGATGCACCCCTTTCCGGTTTTGAGGTAAAAGCCCCACATCGTCCCGAATTGTTCCCGGCTCGACATCAAGGCGCCGGTGTTGAAGCCTGTCGCCGCCAGCCCTTCGATGAGGACGCGCTGCGGCGCGACGAGGTGCAGCCCGCTGGCGTGGGTGATCGAAACGGTATAGCGATGTTCCTCCGGCGCTTTGAGGTCGGAGGTCGAAATATATAGCTTCCCCTTTTCGGCGTCGTGATAGTACAGCCCCGTGTGGTACTCCAGCTCCCGGAGGCCCGGCGCGGGGTCAAACATCGTCAGGGTATCGGTTTCATTGACGATCTGCGGCTCCCCCTCAAAGTCGGCTACGTAGATAAACCGGTAGCCTTCGGCTTTCTTGAAGCCTGAAAGCGGCACATCGCCCTGCAGCAGGACCGTCCCGGGGATCGCGGCCCGGATCACGGTCTGCGCCTCCGCGCTGCCGAGGTTTTCGCGGTAAACGGCTTCGAAATATTCGCCGGGGGCGATGGTCAGGGTATCGCCCGCCGCCAGCGCCTCCACCCCTTTGCCAATGGTCAGGAACGCGCTTTCAACGCTTCGCCCGTCGTTGCGGTCGCTACCTTTCTTCCCCACGAAATACTCCGCCCCCAGCCCCGACGCCGCCCCCGGGAGCAGGAGGGCAAAAAGGAGCAGCGCGACCCGGCGGCGCAACATGGTTTTTTTGGGGGGACAACCGGCACGACGGGCCCGGGAAAGCAAGCGGGTGAACATACCGATAGCATACGGGAGGGCGCTCGCGCTTCACAATAGCCCTGATTGATGATACTTGGCTCTGCTTGATGCCTTGAGCGCCCTACATCCTGCTGCCGTAGGTGTTGGCCAGGCCAAACCGTCCGCCGTAGGCGAGGCGGTATTCCTTGGGCGACATTCCGGAATGCAGCTTGAACTGCCGGGAATAAAGGGCAGGAGAGGAGAAACCGGCTTTGGTGGCGATTTCCGCAATGGAGCGGTTGGACTGCATGAGCGCGTCCTTGGACTCTTCGATCCGGTAGAACGTCAGAAAATGGAAGAGCGTCATGCCGGTCTCAGCCTTGAACAGGCGGCACAGGTGTTCTTCGCTCAAGTTGACGTGCCAGGCGACATCAGCCAGCCGGAGGGGCTGGTGGAAGTTCTTGCTGATATATTCCTTGGCCTGATTGGCAATGTAGGAGCGCGAACGGGCCGGTGCGCGGTGGCGGGTGTTGCCCTGGTCGATCTGCCGGATCGCTTCGAGGGCCAGGCAGCGGACCAGCGCGTTGATCTTGATGGAAGCGCCTGCCAGCGAAGCCTGCGCCTCGTGGCGGATTTCCGAAATCAGGCTCCGGATGGCGCTGGTCTGGCTATGGGGGAGCAAGCGCAGGCTGGTCATCTGCTCCTGAAGCATGGCTGCGAGCGGATCGTCCGTCCCACCTTCAACCGGCGGGATATATAGCGAAAGGCGATGGTTGCGGGATGCCTTGGTCGATGGCTTGCCTTCGCGGTGTTCCTCCTGATTAAGGATCGTGCCCATCGGAAGAAAAAGAATATCGCCCTTCTGGAAGACCTGGGGACCCCACTCTCCGACACGGATCAGGCAACTGCCATTGAGGATGAAAATGATCCGGGAAGATTGCAGCGCCTTGATGTGCAACGGCAGGGAGATCATCGTCATCGCTTCCGCAAGACGTTGGAAGGGCGGCTCCAGCAGGACTTCTGTGAGAATGTGGGTCATAAGCCGAACTTCGTATCAGTTTATCAATCAGGGATAATTTATGTCAAGTGCAGCTATTGCCACCCGCCATGTCCCGGCGTTAACTCTTTGGAGACCTCCACCTTCCCTCCCTGATTGGTCTTTTTATCCGGAGTCCCACCATGGCAACACGTTTCTTACCCAAAATCTGTCAATACAGCCTGGCCTCGTTGGGCCTTTTGATCCTGTCGGGCGGTGTGCCCGCCCCGCTCCATGCCGCCGAGTTTACCTGGACGGGCGAAAGCGAAGCCGGCAATGGTTGGACCGATTCCGACAACTGGTCGCCCGGTACGGGCCACCCCGGCGCCGACGATACGGCCCATGTCGATTTCTCGTCCACCTCGGGCAATGTCAGCGTCAGCAACGGTTCCGTGGGGATTCTCAATGTCGGATATGGCGACCTCAAGAACTTCAGTTTCGGCGGCGGCGGTTCACAAAGCCTGACCTTGCAGATGACCAGCGGATCAGCCCGGATCAACAAGGGAGGGTCCAGGGATGTGACGTTTATCCGACGGGTCAACTTCGCTTCCGATACGGTGATTACGGTCGAGGGCGGGAGGTTGATCTTCGAGCGGGACGGTGGGAATGCCGTCTTCCAGGGAAACGGAAACATTACCTTTGAAGGAGCGGGCGGAGTCTCCGTTTTTGCGGGCAACTCGACCGTTTTCTCCACCACCTTCAACGGCAATACCGTCGTCCAGAACCACGGCACGCTGCTCATCAACTCCACCTTTCATGCCAGTACCGCCGCCCCCGC
>DATMFV010000116.1:0-7315 GCA_035555975.1 Chthoniobacteraceae bacterium | reverse complement strand
GAGTTCGCCATTGAGGAAAACGGGGTCCGAAATCCGCCCGACATGCCAGAGTTGCAGCAGGATGCGCCCCCCGGCCTGGTGGACGGCATCGGTCACCCGCTTCCAACCGGCGACCTGTTCCTGCGACCAGATGCCGGGCGTATCGGCATAGCCAACTCCCATCGGCGTGACCGAGGTCGCTTCCGAAAGGATGAGACCTGCACTGGCGCGCTGGACGTAATACTCGATCATCAGATCGTTGGGAATGCGCTCCGCCCCCGAGCGGGAACGGGTGAGCGGGGCCATGATGACACGGTTGGGGAGGTCCAAAGCGCCAAGGCGGACGGGATCAGTCAAGGTAGGCATGGGTATGATGAGCAAAAGGTTGGTAAGCTTCTTTGTTCGATGAACATCAAACTATCACGTCTTTTCGCGGTTCGTCAAAAACTATTTCGATGATTGTCGAACTATGCGGCAGGTGGTAAGGTGGGAGAAACCGCCGGAGCCCTTCCGCCACAGGTCTCCGATCCGATCTTTCATGACGACCAAAAAATATTCCCACCCGAAAATGGAGGAGATCACGCTCCCGGTGCTCATGCAGGCATTGGCCGACCCGTGCCGACTGGCGATCGTGCGTGAACTCCTTCTTGCCGACGACCGCCCGCTGGCGTGCAATGAGGTGCCGCTGGAAGTGACCAAGGCGACCCGTTCGCACCATTTCAAGGTCCTGCGCGAGGCGGGGTTGATCTCCCATCAGATGGAAGGAACCCGCTGCATGACCTCCCTGCGCCGCGCCGAACTCGACACCTGTTTTCCCGGCTTGCTTGCCCTGATCAGGAAGCGGATTTAATTTATCTCCCGTTCCTCAATGCCCGCTTTGGCGCCAGAGGTTGGAGCGAGCCGGCACCGCCCCGTGCAACGATGGAATCCCCTTTAAAAAAAGCGCATCCCGCCATGGCAACACGATTCCACTTGAGGAAAGTGGTTCCCTGACAACCGCCCGATTTCGATTGCTTTGAACGTGTAAAATTTTACTACTCAAGCACCATGGCTTCCAACCACATCGGTCAACTCCTCCTCTCCGGCGTTCCCGGGCCGGAACTCGACGCCGCAACGGCAGAGCGGTTCCGCCGGATTCAACCCGGCGGCTTCATCCTTTTCGGGCGCAACATCAAGAGCCCGCGCCAGCTTCGCAAACTGATCGACGACCTGCGCGATCTCTCGCAGGTCGAGCCGATCATCACCATCGACCAGGAGGGGGGCCGCGTGTCGCGCCTGCGCGAGATCGGTTCCGAACCGCCCAACGCCCAGCAACTCCGCGACAAGGGCGAACGCGAACTCGTCTCCCGCCACGGCCACATCACCGGACGCCTTCTGCGGCTCTTCGGGTTCAACCTCGACCTCTGCCCCGTGCTCGACATCTCGTTTGACGACGATGCCGACAACTCCCTGCGCGGCCGTTGCTACGGCAGGAATGTTGAACAGGTGATCGACCTCGCCGGAGCGTTCAATGACGGCCTGCGTGCGGAAGGGATCGCCAGTTGCGGCAAGCACTTCCCCGGTTACTCGTGCGCGGAAGTCGACGCCCATCACGAACTGCCGGAAATCCGCCGTTCCCGCGCCGAACTCGATGCCCACGAACTCGCGGTTTTCCGGCACTTCGTCCCGCATATCGACAGCATGATGATCGGCCACGCCTTTTATCCCTCCCTCGACACCACCCGCACCCCGGCTTCCCTCTCGCGGCAGGTGATCACCGGTCTGCTTCGGGAGCATTTCGGTTTTCAGGGGCTCATCATGACCGACGACCTCGACATGGGAGCGATCCTCAACGACTACGGGCTGGAGGAAACCCTCCGCCTCGCCCTCGCGGCGGGGAACGACCTGGCGATGATCTGCCACCGCGTCGAATGCGTGGAGGAAGCCTTCTCGATCCTGCAAACCCTTCCTGCGCGCGACACCGACCGGGCGCTCGCCAGCGTCGCGCGTTTCAAACAGAAACTGGTGCCGCCCGACACGTTCAGCGAAGAGGAGTTCGAGCGCCGCGACGCCGCCGTCTACCAGCTCCGGGTCGATACGCTCGGCGCGGAACAGGCAAAATTCCGCAGCCCCGAGGATGGAAAACGCTCACCCGTGGAATTGTATTAAAGATGATCGCCCACACCGAATCGTTCACCGTCTCCACGCGCGGCAAGGGGACTTATGAAGTCACCCCGGCGATCGAAAAGATCGTCACCCGCACCGGCGTTGAGACCGGGGTCGCCACCGTCTTCATCCGCCATACCAGCGCGAGCCTCATCATTTTCGAAAACGCCGACCGCTCCGCACGGGTCGACCTCGAAGCCTATTTCGAGCGCCTCGTCCCCGAAGAGACCGACTACTTCACCCACACGGCGGAAGGAGCCGACGACTCGACCTCCCACATCAAAATGGTGCTGACCCGTTCCAGCGAAACGATCCCGATCGCGCAGGGCAAGCTGCAACTCGGCACCTGGCAGGGGATCTTTCTTTTTGAACACCGCCACGCCCCTCACCAGCGCGAACTGGCCGTGAGCGTGGTCGGCATTCCGTAACCTGAAGGTTTTCAGGCGATGTTTGCCACACGCCGGAGGTTTGCCTCCTCCACCGCCGGGACGCCGTGCGGTTCGAAGAGCACCGGGCCGACCTGTTCGATGAACCGCTTGCCAAGCGCCCGGTAGCCGTCCGCGTTCGGGTGAAGGTTGTCGGGCATCAGGTGGCCCAGCGACTCGTCGTAGAGTTCCAGCCCGTCGATGTAGTGGATCGCGTGGTCGCCATGCGCCCGAAGCCGTTCCACCGATTCCTTCACCGACTTCCGGTAATTGCAGAGGTTCCACCCGATCACATTCGGCTCGGTCTCGCGTTTGAAGCTGTAAATCGGCGAGATGATGACGAGCGGGGTCGTCGGATGCTTTTCGCGAAGGATTTCGACGAAACCGATCAGGTTGCTCGGAAACGTCCGCGCGTTCAGGCTGCCGCTGCCCTGAATATTGATCCCGGCGCAGATCGAGATGAAATCAGCGGGAAGGTCGCGGATCATCCGGGCAATGCCGGGGTCGAGATGGCACTGGCCGCCGTACCCGAGATTGAAGTGGTAGAGATCGTACGCCTGCGCAACGATCGCGGGCCAGGTTTGCGATGGGGAGGCCGCCTCCCCGCAATGGGTGATCGAACTGCCGTAGGTGATCCAGCGGAGCCGCTCGTCGGTCACGGTCGCAAAGGTCGCCCCGTCGTCAATTTCCAGCGAACGGAGGTCGAACTGCCCCCGCTGCGGGAGCCAAAGCTCAATCCGCTTTTCCCCTTCGGGCAGGTCGTTCCACTCCACCCGGTCGCGGCCGTCGAGGGTTGCCGTGTCGAGCACGCGGCCATCGACCATCAGGTCGAGCTTCGTGTTCCCCTCAAGCGGCACGAGGTTGACCGCGAGCGCACGGGTGTTGCTCTGGAACGCCAGGCGCACCCCCGCAGGCATGCCCGCGCGAAGGACCAGCGTTTCTTCAAAAAGCCCCTTTTTGTGAAACGGAATGCGCCAGGCGCGCGAAAAGTCTTCCGTCGTTTCAACAGTGATCGCCCCCAGCCAGGCAAGGCGGGAGTCGTTGTGGGAGATGAGAGTCATGGGTGATGGGAGATGGGTAAACCGACAGTTGCAGAAAACGATAAATCCCCGCCGCGCTCAAGAACAAGCTTGAAGAATGGGAGACTCTTCGTGTTGAGTGATGCCTTAAATGTCAGAATCCACCCTTTCGGCCAGTCCGGAGACCCTCTCGGAGAACGTTTCAGTCAAGCCCAAGCCCAAGTACCGGCGGATCATCCTCAAGGTGAGCGGCGAAGCGCTCAGGGAACCGGGGAGCGGCGACAACATCTCGCCGCAGATCGTGCAGGATATCGCCCAGCAGATCCGCGAGATCCACCAGTGCGGGGTGCAGGTCGCCGTGGTGATCGGCGGCGGCAACATCTGGCGGGGGCTTTCCGCCAGCCATCGCGGCATGGAACGGACCACTGCCGACCATATGGGAATGCTCGCCACCGTCATCAACGGCATGGCGCTTCAAAGCGGCCTCGAACAGGCGGGGGTCGTCACCCGCGTTCAGACAGCCATCCGGATGGACAACGTGGCCGAGCCGTTCATCCGCCGCCGGGCGATCCGCCACCTGGAGCGGGGGCGCGTCGTCATCTTTGTCGCCGGGACGGGGAGCCCTTTTTTCTCCACCGACACGACCGCCGCGCTCCGGGCGAGCGAAATCGGCGCTGAAGTGATCCTCAAAGCGACCAAAGTCGACGGGATCTACACCGCCGACCCGAAAAAAGACCCCACTGCCACCCGTTACGACCGGATCACCTATTCCGAAGCGCTCGCCAAACGCCTTGCGGTGATGGATTCCACCGCCTTTTCACTCTGCATGGACAACAAGGTGCCGATCGTCGTCTTCGACATGGCCGTTTCCAAAAATATCAAACGGGCTGTTTTCGGCGAACAGGTCGGCACGCTGGTTACCTCCGATTAAAATTTCACCTATGGACTCAGATACCATTCTTCTCGAAACCGAGGCCGCGATGGAAAAAGCGGTCGATTTCATGAAACAGGACTTCGCCGGAGTGCGCACCGGCAAGGCTTCACCCGGCCTGGTCGAAAATCTCGACGTCGAGGTCTACGGCAGCCATATGCGGCTCAAGCAACTGGCGCTGATCACCACGCCCGAAGCGCGCCTGCTCGTCATTCAGCCTTTCGACGCCACCACCGTCAAGGCGATCGAGAAGGGGATCAAGGAGTCGCGTCTCGGCATCATGCCCAACGTCGACGGAAAGATCCTGCGCCTGCGCATTCCCGAGTTGAGCGAGGAACGCCGCCGCGAACTCGTCAAGACCGTCAAGAGCATGGCGGAAGAGACGCGGGTGCGCGTTCGCGGGTTCCGTCGCGACGGGATCGACCAGCTCAAGAAACTCGAAAAAGCGGGGGAAATCTCCGAGGACAACCTCCATACGCTCGAAAAAGAGGTGCAGGGGTTGACCGACCGTTTCGTGAAAGCGATTGACGAGAACGTCACCGCCAAGGAGGCTGAAATCCTCAAAGTCTGATTTTTTTCTCCGTCCTTCCATCCGGCTCCATCATGAAACGCTTCCTCTCCCTCGGCCTCGCGGCCCTGTTTGCCACTCTTTGCGTCTCCCACGGAAACGTCGTCCGCCCGGCGCCCGACGTCGTGCTCGAAACCGGCAAATCGCTCAAGTCGCTGCGGGGGCAGCCGGTCGTGATCCTGGTGGCCCCGCATCCGCAGTCGCGCTCGTTTCGCAAGCAGGTCAAGCGCCTGGAGCGCGACTATCCCCGGTTCGCCGCACGCGGCACGGTCTTTGTAGCGGCCTTTACGGAGAACGCGGCGGGGTTGCGTTCCAACATTCCCTTTGTCGTCGCGCAGAACGGCGGGGCCGTCGCTGCCCACTACGGGGTCAATACGCCTTTCGCCCTTCTCGTCGTCGGCAAGGATGGCAACCTCGACCTCCAAACTTCCAAGGTCTCCGGCACCTGGCAGGTCCGCGACGCCATCCTGAACAACTACGCCGAGCAGGCCGGCCGGCGAAGGTAGGCGGATTTTCAGTGTTGGCGCGGGAGCGCCTTGGAGGGCGGACCTCCGCGTCCGCCGCGGGGTTTGAGGTCGCCGGGGGATCGCGGGTGTACCGAAGTCCAACGTCGCTGACGACGCGGAGGTCGACCCTCGAGCGTTGGCCGCCTACTCCGTTGCCCGGAAACGGAACTTCCGCCAACGGGCGCAGAGATCGTTGGCGGCTTCCGGCCAGGTCGGGAACTCGAATTCAAAACCGTTTTCCAGCAGCCGGCCCGGTGTCACCCGGCGGCTTTTAAGGATCAGTTCCGTCTCCGTCCGCAGGAAAAGAGCGCCGATCTCCAGCATCCACTCCGTCGCCGGCAACCCGGTGCGGGTTCCCCATGCCTCGCGCAACACGCGCATAAACTCCTCATTGGGAACGGGATGGGGCGCTGCGAGATTCACCGGTCCGGAAAACCCGTCGCGGTCGATCAGCCACTCCACCGCCCGCACGAAGTCGTCCTGATGAATCCACGAGACATATTGCCGTCCGTCGCCGTTTTTGCCGCCCAGCCCGCAACGGACGAGGTTGAGCAATACTTCGAAAACGCCGCCCGGCGTGGCGCTTAAAACCAGGCTCGTCCGGAGAATGACCGTGCGGGTCTCCGGCAGGGGACCGACCTCCTCCACCGCCGCTTCCCACGAGCGGGCGACCTCGTTGGTGAAACGCCACTTTTCCGGCAGGTCCGCGTCGTCGGCATCGAACTGCCCGGTCTTCTCGTCGTTGGGAGCATCGAACCGGTGGGCGTAGATCGTCGCCGTACCCGCCTGAAGCCAGAGCTGCGGCGGGCGCTGGCACGCCGCGATCGCTTCCCCGATCGCCCGGGTGGAATCGACGCGCGAGGCGAGAATCTCCCGGCGGTTCTCCGGCGTGTAGCGGCAGTTGACGCTCCGCCCCGCGAGATTGATCACCACGTCCGCCCCTTCCAGTTCCTCCACCCACGGGCCGGGGTTCCTCCCGTCCCACTCCACAACCCGACCGGCCCGCAACGGGTGGGGGCGGCGGCTTAAAATCACCACGTCGTCCCCGTTTTTGATGAAAGTCTGCGTCAGCAACGAGCCGATCTGTCCCGATCCACCTGCAATGATGATTTTCCTCATACGCTTTTTTTCACCGAGACGTGAACCTAACCGGCAATACCCAAAAACCAGCCGGAATGATGACAGAGCCTTTTTAGAGAAAAGAACGACCCGTGTCACACTGAAAAAGCGCCGGAAACAGGCGTCAGGCGGGAACCATCGCCTGGAGGGTTTCGCAGCAGCGGCGAAACCATGCGCGAAACGGAAGAAAAGTTTCTCCCCTCCGACTTTTTTTCTTTTTGGGGTGGGGAATCAACGGTATTTCAGGATTTCTCAAAAATAAGAAACCTCTGATGACGCACCCCGATCCCTCCCATCCCCTTCGCCACCTTTTCAGCACCCTTCCTTCGAAATCGCCCGGCCTGTTGCGCCGCTGGCTGCCCTCGATCTGCGCCTGCTCCCTTGCGTTGACGGTGAGCGCCTGGGGGGCGGTGGATGGAGGCAATGGCCAGAATGGAAACGGCACAACGGGAGGAGCAGGCGGGCCCGGAGGGGTTTCCGACAGTGGTACGGCGGGGAGTGGAGGAGCAGGCGGCGGGGACGATGAACGCGACGGCACTGGAACCGACGGCGGGGGGACTTACGGCGGAAAGGCCGGTCATATCATCGTCCCGGGTGCAGGGGGAAGCGGAGGGGGTGCGGGG
>DATMFV010000115.1:0-10329 GCA_035555975.1 Chthoniobacteraceae bacterium | reverse complement strand
AAGCGCTCTCCCTTTCCGGCGAGGCGCTGGCCGCACCGCTCGGGGCGTTGCCTCCCATGAAGATCCACTGCGCCCAACTCGTCGAGGGGGCGCTCCGCTCCGCGCTCGCCGACGACGCGGAAAAACCGCAGGAACCGGCCTCGCCTCCCGCAGCCGTCGCGCCGACCCTGCTCGAACAGCTCCAGGCCGGAGCCGCCGCCGATGCCGGAGGCGCTCCCAAGGCGAAAATCGTCCTCAAGCCGCGCCGGTAAATTATTTCCCCTCTTGCGCCCTTATGTCTGAAACCATGCACAAGGAAATCGAACTCCTGCGCGACTGCGACGCCGTCCGCATCCCTCAAGGGACCACGCTTCACCTCACCAAAGGTTCGCGCGTGATCATCACCCAGTCGCTCGGCGGCAGTTACACCGTCGCCACCGACACCGGCCACCTCGTCCGCATCAGCGGAGAAAACGCGGATGCCCTCGGCTTCGAGGCCGACGGTACGCCGAAAAAGGAGAAGCAACACGGCATCGAAGTCGAAGAGGCAAAAATCTGGGATGTGCTGCGCACCTGTTACGACCCGGAAATCCCGGTCAACATCGTCGATCTCGGGTTGATCTACGACTGCGCCATCGAACGCCGTGAAGACGCCGGCGCACGCGTCTCGGTCAAGATGACGCTGACCGCCCCCGGGTGCGGCATGGGCCCGACCCTCGCCGCCGAAGCCAGCTCGAAGATCGAAGCGCTCGACGGCGTGGACGAAGCCGACGTGGAACTCGTCTGGGACCCGGCGTGGAACCAGTCGATGATCAGCGAAGAAGGCAAGATGAAGCTCGGGATGATCTGAGCCCAACAGCGACAACCTGCTCCCGGCAAGGACTATCCACCATGGTAAAATAGCAGGCCCTGATGAGTAGGTGGTTTACGTTCGCGCCCATGGATTTCACGGCGGACCCGGCTTTTTTCTGGCGGGATTCCGGACTGCTTTGCCGGACGTTGCAGACGATGGGGCATGAAAGCCAGGTCGTCCTGCTCGGCTCTCCCCGCCGTGACGATCCGCCCGACGTCGTGCGTGCAACCGCAGAGGAGTTATCCTCAGAAGCATGGTGGCGCTCCAAAACTCTGGACGGCGTCATCATGGTCGCATGGGCGCGCCATCGCGACACGCCTATGGTCCGGGCCATCGCAGCCAGTGGCACTCCACTCGTCATCCACCTGGATGGTTCCGGTATTTCCTATCCATTATTTGAAGTCATCAGCACATTCAAAATGTTCTGGTGCGCCGGACGCGGAACAGGCAAGGGCTGGATGTACCGCTCTTTCAAATTCCTTAAAGCGGCCTCAATCACCGCGGTCAAGCACCTCTTGCGCCACAGCTATCATTGTTATTGGCATCTGCGCTACGCCACCGTTGCCACCCTCCAGACGCCTGAGTCGCTTTTACAACGGCAGCGGACCTGCACGCTGTTGGGGGGGCGCAACCACAAGGTAAACCTCCGGTTGGTGGGATATCCTATTTCCACGGATTGCCGATGGGATGCCACCCCAAAGGAAAAACGGATCATCGCCATCGGAAGATGGAGTGATTTATGGCAAAAGAGAACCCACGTTCTAATGGCCGTCAGCGAGCGAATCGCCTCGCTTCACCCCGATCTGCATATCGACATTTTTGGCGAAAAGACGGACGCATTGGCCCAATGGCATGCCCGGTTAAATCCCGACCTGCAACAACGCATCCACGTGCACGGCATTCAACCGGGTGCCATCACGACGCGCGCGATGCAAAAAGCCCAGGTTTCCTTTTTCCCCTCTTCATTTGAAGGTGGCCCCCAAGCTCTTTTTGAGTGCCTCGCCTGCGGCGCAACCACCGTAGGTCTCGACACGCCCTATCTACCGGGCACGCGGTGGGCTGCCACCTCGCACCATGGAGACCTTGTCCTGCAGGATACCGACGAAGCCTACGTCAACGCACTGGATCGAGCCCTGAAAAAATGGGAACGCGGTGACTATTCCCCTCAGGAAATCAGCGATTATTGGATCCCATATACGCACGCTCAGGCGATTCTCACTTCCATGATGGAGGCGGCAACCAAAGCACTGCCGCCAGGAAAGCACGTGAAGCGGCCTACGTAGGGCGGGGCTTATGGAACCGCACTCCAGACCTCCGGCGGAGCGAGGAGCACCATTTTCATCAGGTACGGCTCAAGGCTCATTTCATCCCCCGCGCGGAGCGTGGCGGTCTGGCCGTGAACCGGATCAAAAACGGTGGCGGCAGCATCCAACCGGATCGTCTGCGGCTGGGGCGTGGTGTTGAGGTAGATGCGAAGCGCCCCCCGGGAATTTTCATAGGCGCTGCACGCCACGGCGGCGTTCCCCGTCTTTGGCCCGCCCTCCTTCCAGTACGGGACGAAGCGATTCCCCTCTCCCGCGTCGTAAAAGGCGTAATAGCGGTCGCGGCAGGCGCTGGTGATCTCCTTGTTCACGAAATTCGGGTAAAGGTAGAGATTGTGCAGCAACACCATCCCGAGCGTATGGGTCGTCACATCGGGATCGGTCGCCCGGTCCTTGGGGAACTGCGGCAGAAACATTCGTAACGGGCCGAATTCGACGCAGTTCTGGATGCGGAACTCCTCCAGCGTCAGAAATTCCAGGTAATAGCGGTGATTGCGCGCCAACCCGCGATAATGTTCGCCGGTCAACATCACGTCGCCAAAGATCGTGTTGAAGTTGCAGACCGTTGCGCCGACGTGCATGAAGCTCCAGGTGCGGGGGTTGAGCTGATGCTGGAGCACGTAGATCCGTTGCAGATAATCGCGCGTCGCAAAAAGATCGTAGCCGACCGTCCCGTCCGGCTCCTTCTCCAGGCTGAAGCCGACGCAATCGTAATAAACCCCGTCAAACCGATACCGGGAGAAATAGCTCTCAAATGCCTGAAGGTAGAGATCCTGCCAGCTTCTGCGGGCGATGTTGACCGCCCGCAGGTCGGCGGCATAGCCGGTGTTTTTCGCCGTATAGACCATGCCCGGCTCCGTCCGCCACTCCGCCTCAAAGTACGGGTATTGCGGCAGGTTGGTCATGGCGAAAAACGGAATCTGGTAGGTGAAGGTCCGCACTTTGTCGCCGTACTGCGCCAGCCATTGGTCGAGCACTTCGGGCTGGTCCGGAGCCTCGGGGTAGCCCATGAACGGGTCGAGCTTTGACTGGTGCCAGCGAAGCTCGGCCGTCGATTTTTCCCCGGCACGGAAGCGCCACTGCGGGTCGTCCACCGTTGGCGGGCGCATCGGCGTCGCCCCGACGGCATATTCCACCAGATGGCTCTCGCCCTTCTTCAGCGTCACGGGCCGGTTGATGAACTTCGTCGTAAACTCCCCATCGTGGGCGAACCGCTGGCACTCCTCCTCCTGAACCTCCACCCGGGGATAGAGCGCTTCCGCACAGACATAAAGCCCGGCCTCCAGCGTTCCGCTCCAGACCATCGGGAAAAACCGCTTGCTCCCGAACACCTTCTTTTTTTCGAGATTCATCACATGGTGGTGAATCCATCCCCCGGCGGAGCAGATCAGGTTTTCGGTCAAGGCAGGGGTGTAGTGGAGATCGACGGCCTCCAGCGTCAGGTCGCGCGTCGCTTCGATCCGGCAGGTGGTTTTCACCATCCCGTCAAACTCCGTGCGCACCTGCACCGTCACCACGTAGCCGTCGCCCCTCAATTTCCGGACAAGGATCACCCGGTTGGGCGAGGGCGACGCCTCCAGCGGAGTTTCCGCCACGCTTTCGGTGAAAAGATCGCTCCCGTTGACCAGCAGGCGAACCGGCGATTTGAGCAATTTTTCCGATGACGACGCCAGAACCACCTGCTCCAGCCCGAGACGATCGGAAAAAACCAGCCGCGGACCCCACGTGACCACCTCGCGCCGCTCCGCATCATAGACCAGGCTTTTCCACGGGGAAGGGGGAGCCTCCTCCGGCTTGAGGATGCCGAGGTCGTTTTTCCACGGGCGCTCGTTGTAGTTGGTAAACTCCCGCACATCGCGGCTCGCCCCGCCCGGCCACGACATTTCGGCGACCAGTTCAAACTCTTCGTCCGGCAGCTTGCCGAGATCAATGGAAAACGCCCCCTCGCCGTCGATCCCCGGCGTCGCCACCGTCTCCCCCTTTGCGTTCTCCAGCCGGGCGGCGATCGTCGCCTCCTTCGGGGCCATGATGGCAGACACCCTGCCATGCAGCAGGTGCCGGTCGGCATCAATGGTCGACTCCAGGAAAACCTTGGGCGCGGTTTTGGCAAACGCGATCCTGTTGACGTAGAGCTGCACCCCGGCAGGCACCTCGGCCAGGCGAAAGCTCAGGTCGACCGACGCCGCCCCCTCGGGGGCCACAAAATCAAACACCGCCTCCCGCCAGTCGTCGGTCTTTCTCAATGGAAAGCGCCCCGTTCCTTCCATGCGCTTGCCTTCGGCATCGTAAAAAAACGCCATGACGGAAGCCGAGTTGGTCCGATAGTCCGCCGAGGCGTCATAGTAAAAACTGAAAGTATAGCTATCCCCGGGAGAAACCTTCAGCGAACGGATTTTAAGCGGATACTGGAACAACTTCCCGTTCCCGGTCAGTTCCGCACACGATTCCCCGAACTTCGATCTCTGCCAGTCAAAGAAATGTTTCCCTCCCTCGCCGAACAGGAGCCGTTCATGGGCAAAGCTCCCTTTTTCCCAGGCGTCGAAGCTGTCGAGATGAAATTCCTCCTGCTGAAAGTCCGCCGCGTTCTTCAGATTCTCCAACCGGACGTTGTCAAAAAAGATCGCCGCCCCTTCCTTGCGCGCGGGCGATTTAAGACGGAGCGAAAGCTGTGTCGCCGAAGCTCCTTCCGGCACCTCCACCACCTCCTCAAACCGCTCCCAGCCTGCTGCCGCCGGGGCTAGCATCCGCTGGAGCGTCGCCGCGCCTTCCCCTTCCCCAAAGACCATTTGCAGGACCACGGGACCGGCTTCCGGCGTCGTATGGTAGTTGAAAGCGACGCCGACCCGCGCCCCCTCCACTTTCAGCGGAGCCACCGGCAGGGCTGCGGTCACTCTGGAGCCGTCCAGAGCCAGCCGGAGACTTTGCGGTTCGCTATAGGCAGCGTCGGCACTGACGGCAAACGGCGGTTCCACCCGAAGGTTCTCCGCATCAAAGGAATCCCACCCCGCGCAGCAGAACGGCGCGGAAACAAGGGTAAGAAGGGCAAATATTTTCAGCATGATCTTACAAAAGCTAATCTATCGCATTCCGGCAAAATACTGGATGACGTAACTCCAGCTCGCCTTGTGTCTGGAGACCTCTTCCTGTGAAAAGATTTCCACATGGCCGTCGAGATAAACCACCGAGCAGTTCGGGGAGCGAAACCCGACGTTTTCCCGGGAATCGAGACAGAAATCGCTATAGAGCGGAGCCCTCGGGTTTTCCCGGACGGTATCGTTATACAAGCCGGGCACCAGGTCCTTGTTGTTGGAGCTTCTTCTCGGCAGCGAATAGAAAAGATAGCCAATGCGGCCGCTGTTCTTTTCCAGTTGGAAGAAATCTTCCTTCACCTCCCGGGCATACTTTTCAGCAAAAGGACTATAGAAATGGGTAACGTGGAGATAATCGGTCGGCGCGAGGCCGAGCCACCGTTTCCTGGAAATCAGGTGACGCGGCGGACCGCCCGAGAGCGAAAGCCCGCTCCCAAGGCTGGTATTGCGGACATTCAGGTTGGCTCCGTTGCTCGGCAGGACACCCTCGTGATCCGCCGCAAAGGCTAGTGATGCTGCGCCGATCGCCTTGAGATTCGCGACATTCTTCGCCCCGTTGGTGGTCTCCCGGGCCCGATTGGAGACGGGGATCGCCAGAATGCCGAGGATGGCAAGGATGACCAACACCATCAGCAGTTCAAGCTGGGTCAGTCCACGCTGATTCCGGGGGGCGCTTTTCATGTTGAATCATTTTACGCCGCTTCATTCCGGCGGCCACGAAAATGATGCCGCGCCATCAGCATCGTCAGGCCCGTCATCAAAAGAAGGGCGGTGGAAGCTTCCGGGATGACATCGACCTGCCGCCAGCTTTCCAACTGGGCCATCCCGAGCGCCCCGCCGCCGCCTGAAGTCGCACCAAAGAGGCGGATGTTGTCGAGATAGCCGTCCCAGGGGCGGTTGCTGACATTGTTGCCGATGTTCAGGTCAAAGGGGCTGGCCGCCAGTGTCCCGGCATTGAGCGTTCCCACCGTAAGGAGGGTGACTTCGGTCGTCGTGGAGCCATAGTAGAAGCGGATGTTGTCTTCGGTCAGCGTCCCATCGTAACTCACGGCGAAAAACACCCATTGATCCGCAAGCCCAAGGTCGGCGGAAAGCCCGGAACTGACACTGGTACTGGTCGTCTGGCCGGGCGTCGCGAGCGCGAGATTGAGCCCCGCCCCCCCAGCTTTGCTGCCGGTGGAGAAATAGAGTTCCAGCGCGTTGCCCGTGGTATTCTTTGAAAAGAGCCTGGCGGCGGCCCAGCCCGTGGTCTCGGAAGTCTTGTACCACCCTGACAAGGTGAACGACGTAAGACCGTTGAGCGCCGTCGACGCCTCCACCTTCAGCCGGCTGCTGCCGCTCGTCTGCCAGGTCGTCCCCGTGTTGTCAAAGGCGAGATCCCCCGCAAGCCCGGAGACCCCGCTCCCGGAAGCGCCGTGAAGATCGACGGCGGTCGGGGTTGCCGTCGGCCCGTCCAGAAACGCCCCGGTATCGGTCGATGAACCGGCATTGGCGGTGGTGGTGCCGCTGTCGTTGAACCGGAACTCCAGGAGTTGCCCGGAAGCGGAGGAGGCAGCGGCGGCCAGAAAAAAGATTACCGCAGCGGTGGAAAGAGAGCGGGGGAGGCGCAGGTGTTTCATAGCACTGGCGACGAGTATAAGGTTTCGGCCAATGATTTAAACAAAAAAAGTTCAATAAATTTCATCGTGCATTTTTGATTATTTTTCTCGATCGAAAAAAGAACCGCTTGACGGGCCGGAAGGTTGCATGTGTCCTTTTGAGGAACGTGAACCTTGACCGACACCGTGGCACGAAGCTTCGCGCCTTTGAGAAAGTATACTCCTACCTGCACCACCAGTTGAAGGTGGACGAAAAGACGGAGAGCTTCCGCCTGCCGTCGATCCGCGAGATTTCCCGCAATGCCGGGGTGAGCCCCAGCAGCGTCCGCAACGCCCTGCTGCAACTCTCGGAGGAAAAGCGCGTCGAAATTTTCCCCAGCAACGGCGCTTTCTGGATTCCCGAAATCCAGCGCAACAAGGGCGAGTTGTTGGTCGGCATCAATACGTTCAGCGATCAGCGGTTAAAAGAGCCGATGAAAACACGCTGGAGCACCCTTTATGGAGAGATGGTCCGCACTGCGATGCGCGAGGGGATCGATATCCGGTTCAAGCCGGTAACGCTCGACCTGATGACCCCCGACACCATCGACTTCGAAAGCGTCCAGGCGGCGCTCCAGGGGGCGGACTGTTTCTTTTTCACCTACCCCAACCCGGCGACCGTCAGTAAATTTCTGGAAAACCTCTCGGTCCCGTGCATTTTCTACAACCCGGTCTCGCCGACCGACACCAGCAACTTCCTTTCGCCAGATTATTTCGGCGCGGCGCGACAGATAGGGAGAGTCTGGGCGCGGGCCGGGCGGCGACGGATCATGGCGTTGCAGGCCCCGGGTACGGAGATGTCGACCTCGTGCCAGTTGCGGCTGGCGGGCCTGGTCAACGGATTGGGCGCAGAGGCCGAAACCCTGCCCGAAGTCATCAAGCTCAACATCGCGCAAAACCTGCGCGTCCTTGCCCGCGACGCCTTTCTCGATTTCGTTCAACGGACCGGAAAAGCTCCCGACGCCGTTCACTGCACCGCCTATGAAGTCGCGCGCGGCGCTCTGGATGCCGCACGGGAACTGAACCTCTCGGTCCCCGACGACGTGAGCATCGTCGGCGATCACGACGGTCGTTCCAGCGCTTCGAGCGACGACTCCTTCCCCCTGACCACCACCCTGCAACCGGTGGAACAGATCGGCGAAGAGTTCGTCCGCCTTTTCTGGAAACGCTCCGCCAACCAGATGCGCGATGTCCCCGGGATTTATTTTCCGATGAAATACCTCATCGGCCACTCCACCACCCCGGCGGAAAACGACCTGTTGCAGGAGATCACCGACCCTCCCGGTCAGGAAAGATAGGGATGCCAACGGCATCCCGGCAGGGTAGCCGGGGGTCGAGCGCCAGCGACACCCCCGGGGATAATTCGAGAGAGAGGAAACCGACCCTGAAAGCGGTCGCAGAAATCAGGCGCCTTGCTCTCTGCGACCCCTCCCGGGGTCGATGGTTCTTTCCATTCATGATTCCGGGGGTGTCGCTACGCTCAACCCCCGGCTACTTTGCTTGGATCCCTGCGGGATCCTCCCGAAGCCCGACCGGCTACGAAGACCGCTTGGACCGCGCCGCCTTCTGCACCTTCAATTTCGTCACGAGCGTCCCCTTGTTGTTGCGGCTCTTGACCTCCAGCGTGGCAAAATCAAACTCCAGATCATCGGCCTTCGGCTCACCCTTTCTGGCGCGCGGCCGCAGGGAGACGTACGGCGCATCCTGCGGCTTTTTCGTCACTGAAAAGAAAAGCACCTTGCCGGGGGCAACCGGGTAGAGCCGGTCGCGGACAATCCCCTCGCCCAGGTGGAAACGCTTGGCGAACACCCCTCCTTTTTCGTGCTCGTAGAGAAGGTTGTAGGTGGTCGAGGTATCGCCGCGCGTAAAAATCGCGGCGTGAAGGAGGTTCGTCCCGTAGAATTCCTTTTCGGCCACCTTGTTGATCTTCAACTGCCCGTCGGCGCGGATGGCGACGATTTCGTCGAGGTCGGAACAATCGCCGAGCGGCTCGGCAGCGGGATCGCGCCGCAACCCCCAGCCGATGAACCCTTCCTCCCGGTTGACGAACGGTTTGACATTGGCCAGCGCCACGCTCGCGGCGGCGATCGTCTTGAAAGCGGCCAGTTCCGTACGCCGTTCGCGCCCCTTGGCGAACTTTTTCTTGAGCGCCTTGAACCAGTCGATGGTGTAGGCGGTCAGGTTGGCGAGCGACGACTTCGTTTCCGCGATCGACGCCTTGATTTTCTTCAACTCCTCGTCCGCCGAGCGGGAGTCGAACCGCGAAATGCGCTTGATCCGGATCTCCGTCAGCCGGGCGCAGTCGTCCTGCGTCACCGGATCGCGCAACCCCTTCGTGTACGGCTCGAGCCCTTTGGCGATCGTCGTGAGGATGCTCTCCCACGTCTCGCACTTTTCGATCTTCTGGTAGATCTTCTTTTCGATGAAAATCTTCTCCAGCGAAAGCTGATGCCAGCGGGCGTTGAGTTCGTTCAGGTAAATCTCCAGCTCGCGTCCGAGCAGGTCGCGCGTCCGTTCGGTCGAAACGCGCAGGATTTCGCCGATGGAGGTAAACGACGGTTTCTGGTCGAGAATAACGACGGCGTTCGGATGGATGAGCACCTCGCAGTCGGTAAAGGCGTAGAGCGCCTTTTTGGTCACTTCCGGGTCGCTCCCGGGAAGAAGATGGATCAAAATCTCCGCCTTTTCCGACGTGTTGTCGTCGACCTTCTTGATCTTGATCTTCCCCTTCTGGTGGGCGGCGAGGATCGAGTTGATCAGGTTGGGAACCACCGTGCCGTACGGGATTTCAGTGATCGCCAGAAGCTGCGGCGACCGGATATCGATCCTCGCGCGCACCCGGACGGTCCCGCCCCGCTGCCCGTCGTTGTAATCGGAGGCGTCCATCAGGCCGCCGGTCAGGAAATCGGGATAGAGCGTCGGCGTTTTGCCGCGCAGTACCGCGATGCTCCCGTCGATCAGTTCCACAAAATTGTGCGGCAGAATCTTGCACGAAAGCCCGACCGCGATCCCCTCCACCCCCTGCGCCAGCAACAGCGGAAAACGGATCGGCAGCGTGATCGGCTCCTGGTTGCGTTCGTCGTAGGAACGGGTCCATTGCGTGATCTTCGGGTTGAAGACTGCTTCGAGCGCAAATTTCGAGAGCCGTGCCTCGATATAACGCGGAGCGGCCGCCGGATCGCCGGTGATGATGTTGCCCCAGTTCCCCTGCGTGTCGATGAGGAGATCCTTCTGCCCGAGGCCGACCAGCGCGTCAGTGATGCTCGCATCCCCGTGCGGGTGATACTTCATCGTGTTGCCGACCGTATTGGCGACCTTGTTGTAACGCCCATCCTCAAGTTCCCGCAGCGAGTGGAGGATGCGGCGCTGCACCGGTTTCAAACCGTCGTCGATATGCGGCACGGCCCGGTCGAGGATGACGTACGAGGCATACTCGGTGAACCAGTTTT
>DATMFV010000114.1:0-12954 GCA_035555975.1 Chthoniobacteraceae bacterium | reverse complement strand
AGGCCATGGAGCACCTCTTTTTGCCTCTAACTGCATTCCTTCTCCCTTCTGTATTCCTTGAATACAGGCGGTCGTCGGAATTTCGTTATAGGCTAAAAATAGGGGCTCCGAGGCCATTAAAATCATTTTTTCACAGCCTCTGAGCCGCCCTGGGCGTTTGACCGGAACTTGCCAATGAATGCACTGACACAAAATATCCTCTGGACATGGGATAGCCGGATGCAGTGGGCTGACCCGCCCTGCCGCGGAAACCCTGACATGGCCTACCCCGATCAGCCGTTTCCATTTACCGGCGGAACGAGCGCATTTCTCGAAAACTATTATGCGTTGATTGATGCGGTCAAGTCGTGGACGCCTTCGCCCGGCATCGTCATCTGGGGGTTTCTTCGCGACAGCCATGGAGGAGTGGAGGCGGCGCGGCGGCTGGCCGACTACGCGGCGGAGCGGGGTGTTTCGCTGATCCCGGGCGTGGGCACCAGCGGCTATGGCGGAATCTATTATGAAGGCGAACACCCCTTCTCCGCACGGACGATGATGGAACGCTACCCGGAGTTGGTCGTGGCCAACCGGAAGGTGGATGAGCTTGGGGCGGTCGAACGGGGGGCGACGCTCAACCCGCTTGACCCGCGCGTGATCGAATGGCTGACGGAGGGAATCGACTGGCTGCTGGAAACGTTCTCCATCGGAGGGGTCAATCTTGAGTTGGGCGACTTTTTTGTGGCGCAGGATGAGCATTCCATCGCCCGACGTGCAGAGATTGACGGCGTGGAAAATGAATTTTTCCAGATGCTGGCTCTGCACTATGGCGAATTGATCAGCGGCTTGATCGCGAAGCATCCCGGGCGCGAGATCTCTTATGCCACCTATTCTGATTTTCCCGAGGAGCAGCTCCGCCGCAACGCCGCCTTTTCCCACCGAATCCCCGCGGAGGCGGTCTGCCAATGGACGCTGACCCGTTCGCAGGAAAGTACGGATCGCCGCGATCTTCTTCCGAAGCGCAACCGGGGATTCGCCCATCTTTTTTCAATAGCGAACCGGACCGACCAGTGCGATCTTTCAGAAAGGGTGGCCCGCCTCTGTGAAATCGCTTCGCGGTCCGGATTTGAAGGCGTCGGCATTTACGGCGAGATCGGTTGGCATCACAATGAGTATGCCCGCAGGAATTACGAGGCGTTCCAACGCTATACAGCTACCCCTGGGGAGGCTGTTTCGTTCTGCTAGTTTTTCGGAGGCGCCTTTTCATGTTTCTTCGCCTGGTCATTGCTTTCTTCCTCTGGTTTGCCGCTTTCCCGGCGCAGGCGCAGGAACCGCCTCTTGGCCGGGAGGAGAATATTCGGGTGCGTTCCGAGCCGCAGAAACAGGCTCCCCCGCTTTCCGGGCCTTATCCGGAGGGGGTCGCGGAGCAACTGGTGGAGCGCGATGGAGAGGTTCGCACAGGGCAGGCGGTGCTTTCCGTAGCGGACTATCGTAACCTGCGGGAACGCGGTTTTTTCCCCACCCGAAAACCGATGAGCGATCAGGAACTGCGCTCGCTTCTTACCCTTCCCGAAGGGAGCGGCACGGAAGAACTGATCGCGGCGGTGCGTGCGAGGTGGCAGGAAACACCGGCGCTGCTGGCGGAGATATGGGGGTTTACAGGAAGCGATCAGCGACTTTCCGCCAGCCGATCGTATGACGAATGGTTTGACGCCAGGGGGCGGTTGCTTTCACGCGATTTGATCCCGAAGGAACCGCCTTACCAGGAACTTCTGCGATGGGCCTGGCTCTACCGACTTACGGGAGAAGAAAAATGGGCGGCGGCGGTGCGCGATCTGGCGCTTGCCTATTACCGGAAAGTTCGTCCCCCTGCGGGAAAGGTCCAAAGCGCTGCGGGAAAGTTGAGGACCATGTGGCACCCGCTCACGGCGGGGGCGGGCACCCCGATGTTGGTGGAGGCGTATGGATTGATCTGCGGCTGGAAGGGGCTCACGGAAAGGGATCACCTCGATTTTCTCAAAAGCTTTGTGGAACGGGGACGTTACCTTCGCTATACGACGGTCCCTTATGGTCCCTGGCCCGGGTATAACCCTTTTGGCTATGGAAACTGGATTCTCTATCAGCTTCAGGGGATGCTGGCAGTGGCTGTCACGTTCCCGGAGATTTCAGTTTCCGCAGAGTGGACACGACATGCTGCCGAGGGAATCGGCGTTCATAGCGACCGGATGATCCTTCCGGACGGAGGAGTCATCGAATATTCCTACGACTATGCAAACCAGATCGCGGCCCAGTTTGAATGGTGTTATATGATGTTCTCGCGGTATGGGGTGGCGTTTCCGGCACATTTTCGGGAGAACGTTTATCGTCTCCATCAGTTCTTCGTCGGCCTTTCCGACCCGCATCAACTCAAGTTTCCATTTGGCGACAGCGCGCGTGGCCCCGGCACCGCAGCCGCCCGTGACGCCTGGGCGGCGCTCGCTTTTGGCGGAGCGTGGCCGCTTGATCGCCGACCGGCCGCCACTCCTCTCTTGGGAAAAGCGGTGCGAGCCTTTCTTTCCCCTCTTTCCGCTGAAGCGCCCGACGCTCTGCGGATTGAAAAAGAAGCGGACCATCCCTCCTGCGCCTCGGTGATCTTTCCAGACACCGGCTGGGCGATCCTTCGCCCTGACTGGAGCGGGAAGGGCTCCGTCATGGCGTTGTCCTACAAGGCTTCGGAAAAGGTATACCACTCCGGGTATGAAGCCCTCGGGTTTAACTTATGGCACGATGGCATCCCTTTCTTTGTCAAACTTCAGGGGAGGGCAGGTTACGCACGGGGTTATCCGCCGGGCTACCAACGGACGCCTCGGCTCTCCAACAATATCCTCATTGAAGGCGGCGCGTTCACCAGGGAAAGCGGTTCATTGCGAAACGGGTATACTTCCGCCAAAATAGACTATCTGGATGCGGATCATCTCGGCTGGGAAGCCGGTCGGGTCCGTACGCGCCGCAGAGTTCTTTTTATCAAGCCCGGTCTTTTTTTGCTGCTCGACGATGTTTCCGCAAACGCCCGACATTCCGTACTCTGGCAGGCCCACACGGGAGAGCTTCTTCCTGAGTTGAATGGAAAAGAGGGCATTCTCCGTTCACAGAAGAGGAGGGTCGAAATTCATTCCCTGACCTCGCCATGGCGGAAGAGAACGTATGAAACCGGAGGAGATGCTCCCGGTTATTTCATCCAGGCCAGGCAGGAGGGGAGGCGGGTTCGTTTTGAAACTCTCCTGCGCGCCGGGAGTGAAACGGCTCCGCCTTTGTCCATCACGCCCGTGGCAACGGCGGAAGGGATTCGGGGTGTCGCCGTGGGGAGCGATGGGGAAGCGGCGACAACCATCTATTGGGAAGCGGCTGGTTCGGCGGAGCGCCCCTTTGTGGCGGTGTTGGAAAAGGGCAGGCTGGTATTTCTGGCGAGCGATCCCGGGCCGGGGCAATGGGTCGGCGACCTGCTGGAGGAGCACAGGGTGGGAGGGCAATGGAACGGGCGTCTTTTGGGGGAGGAGAGCGGGCGGGTTCCGGTGAAACCGGTAACGGACTCATCCCTCAACCCCGGGGGTATCGCCATCAGCCGATGGAGCGGGGTTGACGGGCTGACCACGGTGCGGCGGCATGCCAGGCTGACATGGAAGCTTACCGAGCCGGCCCTCCATTCCGTGCTTTACCGGGAAAAGGGGGGCGGAAACTGGCGTCGTCAGTTCCAACCCCGCCCGACCGTCCTCGCATGGTTGCTTCTGCCCGACCTCAAAGCCGATATCATCCATGAAATTCAGGCGATCAGCGAGTTTCCCGACGGGCGAATCTGGCGCTCGGAGGTGATGACATGGAATGGAACCGATGACCTGAAATCGACCGCCTCCGATAGCGTCAGGAAAGGGCGGGGCTTCAACCTTCCAGAGCCGCCTTCTTCCCGTCGCGGAGATTGACCAGCACGGCCGTGCTTTCGAAGAGTTTCTCCCCGGTGATCTGGTTGTCAGCCACTACCCTGACCGTCACGGAGGTCTGCCCGATTCTGACGATTTCCGCGTCGATTTTGACAATGTCGCCCGACTTTGCGGGACTCACGAAGTCAAAGGAGTCGAAGAACTTTGTGACGAAAGAGGCATTTTTGAACCTCAAACTGGCGGCAATGTAGGCCGCCTTGTCAGCCGCGGCCATGGCCGATCCGCCAAACCAGGTTTGATGGTGGTTGAGCTCGCTCGGCGTGACGAGGTGGTAGCTGGTCATGGTCGCGGGGCCACTGCCGTCGGGACGATGATGGCGTCGCTCATACCGTGGAGGAGCTTTTTGTCCGCCGGGCAGATCGTGGCCAATGCGCCGCGCAGGCGGGCCTTGCCGTTTTCGATGAAGTAGTACGGGCAGAGCCGGACGCGGCCGTTCATCGTCTTGAGCGTGCCGTCGGCGGGGTCGAGGTAACGCTGCGGGGTGAGCCGCCCTTTGTGGAAGCGTTGCAGCAGGTAGGGGTGTTCGCCGTAGGAGGCGAGCGCTTCCTCCAGCACCGCTTTCCACTCGTTTTGCGGGAGGTCGGAGGCGAGATGGACCCCCCGGCTTCCCCACGCCAGTTCGGAAAAACCGCTGATTTTCAGGATGAGATCGCGCTGTTTCTGGGAAAACGCCATCACTTCTCCCCAGTCGTTGACCTCCAGTTGCGGCAGAACGGCGTGCGGCGGCAGCGGCGCGGGATCGACCAGCCAGGTGTACGGGATCACCTTTTGCAGGTTGAGGAACTGGCGTTCGCTCAACTCCCGCCGCCAGAATTCCCGCAACGGTTTGAGCCAGAAAAGGGCGAACCAGAGTTTTTCCTCCAGGAACGGTTTGAAGGGCGGAGTGACCCGGAGCGTCCCGGCAGCCGCTTCCTCCAGCAGCGGGGCGGTGGCGGGGAGGTTGGGGAGGTCGAAAAGCTCGAAAAAGCGGTAGACGCTCGCAGGGGGGCGGCGGATCGGCAGCGGCCCGGAGTCGGCACCGGTGTCGAGCACTTCCCAGCAGGCGGGGGCGAAGCGTTGGTTGAGTTCCCCGGCGAGCCAGCGCATCTCCGGGCGGTAGGTGGCCGCCTCGTCGGAAACGACAATGTCGGCCCCTTCCGGCGTGATGGCGGCAAACCCTTCGAACATTCCTGATGCGCCGCCGAGCAGGTCGTAGCCGAGTTCGCCGTAGGCGCGCCCGAGCCACGCGGTCAGGCCGATGCCGCCGGGGACGCTGTCGAGTTCCGCGATGGCAAAGCCTTCTTCGGTCAACACGAGGTCGGGCCGGATGACCGGGGGAAGTTCCATCCGCGCGCGGCGGGCGGCTTCGATGAGGTGCGGCGGTTTGCCCCGGTCGAGCAATTCGGCGATCCAGCGCGGCTGGCGGCCTTTCACGCTGGCGAAGTAAAGCTGGTTGCACGCCTGGACGAAAAGGTGAAGCCGGTAGCCGAGCTTTTCGAGTTCGTCGGCGAAGCGATCTTCCACCATGAAGGGGGTGGGGGAGACGAGCCACGATTTTTCGGAAAAAAGCCCTTCTTCGGGCAAGGCATTGGTAATCGCCTCGGCCTTGGCAATCTCGTTGGAGTCCATGATATTGGGTTGCGACACGGAGGTTTTTTTTAAGGCGTTGGGGCGTGGATCAGATCAGCCGTTTGAGCGCGTGGCGTACGAGTTCTTCGGCGGAGAGGTCGGTTTCGGAGGCTCCGATGGCCGCTTTGACCGCCTTGTGGGCGTCGACCTGCTTGTAACCGAGGGAGATGAGGGCGAGGACGGCGTCGTTGATCTGGAGATCGCGCGCGCTCGGGGCGTTCTGCGCGGAAGCGGCTTCCCACGCGGCGGCAATACCGACCTTGTCTTTGAGTTCGAGGACGATCCGTTCCGCCGTTTTCTTGCCGAGCCCGGGGATCTTGGAGATGAGGCTCGTCTCCCCGTTGACCACGGCGGCCTTGAAGTTGACGACACTCATCCCGGCAAGGACAGCCATTGCCAGTTTCGGCCCGATGCCGGTGACATGGTTGACGAGCAGCCGGAAAAGATCGCGCTCCTCCTGGCTCATGAATCCGTAGAGGATATGGGCATCTTCGCGGACCTGGAGGTGGGTCAGGATCTTGAGCGGCTGGCCGACGGGGGGGAGCTTGTCGTAGCTCGAAAGAGGGATGAGGACATGATAGCCGACGCCGTGGACGTTCACCACCACGTGGGTGGGAAACGCCTCGGCCAGCGTACCTTCCAGAAAAGTGATCACACCCCAAAGCATGAAGCGCTCCGGGCAAAGTTCAACTTCAAAAGGAGAGCGTTCCGCATCAGCCGGAAAAAGTCTCCGGCATCGGGTTCCCCATCGGCCCGGTCGGACCGATGCGGCGGAATTCGCTGGGCGACATGCCGGTCGCCTTGCGGACGCAGCGCGCGAAATAGTTGGAATCCTCCCAGCCGCACGACCGCGCGACTTCGGCAATCGGCCGATGGGAGTCCCGCAGCAGATTGAGCGCGTTCTGCACTCTCCAGCGTAAAAGATAGTCGGAGGGCGAAAGCCCGAAAGCGGTGTGGAACTTCCGGGAAAAGGTCGAGCGGTGGAGGTCCAGTTCCTCCGCGATCTGTTCGACGCCGTAACCGGGATCGCGCCAATGTTCATGGAGAAGGGAAACGGCCCGTTTGCGGAAATCGTCCATCGCGTTGGTGCGGCCGGGGGCCAGCGGTCTCATTTTGCGCTGGAGGCCCTCCTCCTTCCACGGTCTTGCCCGCTCGGCGGCCTTGCTCAAGATCTCGAAACCGATCGCACCGGCTTCGATCTCGCCGCTGACCGTGACATTGCGCACGCAGTCGGTCAGCTTTTCAAACAGGGCGACCGGGGCCTCATCGGCATAGTAGACGCGGTGATTGTCAAACCGGAACCCTTTGACGATCGGCAGGGCAAGTTCCCCGTCGAGGGTAAACCAGCGGTATTCCCACGCCAGCCCCGGCCCGGCAAACCGGACATCGTGAAGATCGCCCGGAAAATAGAACGCGATCATCCCCGGCTTGAGCTCATGAGGGCGGCCGTCGCGACCGATGATGCCCACGCCTTTGATCGACCAGAAAACCTGGACGAAATTCTTCCTGATCGGATAGTCGCTGTTGCCGCGGCGCAGGCGGTAATGGCCAATGCTGCGTACGCCCAGGGGCACCGCCGGGTTTGGCGTGCTCATGGGCCGGAATAACATCCTGCGAAAAAAATCGGTCACAAAAATCCAGATGTTTAGGACCAAAGTCCTCTATTGGAAGAGGGAGGGTGGTCGTAGTTTGGTTTGCGTTCCTACGACACTATGATTCCGCATTCAGATCATTCCAACCACTCTTTTTTTAACGGCCCGAAAGTGGTCATCATCGGGGCTGCCAGCGCCTTTTTCGGACGCCAGACCATTTGCAGCATGGTGACGCGCCCCTCCCTTCAGAACGGCTGCCTTGCCCTGGCTGATACCGATGAAACCAAGCTCCAATGGATGCACTCCATTGCCAAACGCGCGGTGAGCGCGGCAGGGGTTTCCCTGAAAGTGGAGGCTTCGACCGATTACCGGACGCTGCTCAAGGGGGCCGACTTTGTGATTCTGGCCTTTGCGGTGGAAGGGGTCAAGCTGCGCGAGGTGGACGCCGATATCAGCACCCGGTACGGGATGACCATGTGCTCGGCGGACACCGTCGGGCCGGGCGGGATCATGCGGACGCTTCGCGAAGTGCCGCGGCAGACGGAAATCCTCAACGAAGTCCGCCGTCAATGCCCGCAGGCCTGGGTCGTCAACTGGGTCAATCCGACCGCAGCGATGGGGATCGCCATGATGCGTCATTTCCCCGACCTGAAAACACTGGCGATCTGTGACGGCCCGCACAACCCGCGTTTCGACGACAACCTGATCATCAAGGCGGGCCTCGCCCAATCGCCCGAAGAGATCACCGACGCCCTGCGCAGCCGCGTGCTGATCCGCAGCGCCGGGGTCAACCACTTCAACTGGCTGGTGGAGATGCGTTACGAGGGGCGGGATGTCACCCCCGCGATTTTTGAAAAGCTCAAATGTGACAGCCAGGAAATGCACGTGGCCGCCTCCGAAGACAGCAAGAAGGCGCTCGCCAACCGGATTGCCTACCAGTTGGCAACCGCTCTGGGCTATGCGCCGATGTGTGTCTGGCACACGCAGGAATACCTCCCGTTCTTTCAGGGACACGATGTCAGCAGGGAAGAGGCAATCAAGCTCAACAAGTGGAGGGTCGATGTCCGCAACCGCTGGATGAACGAATGCTGGGAAGATATGCAGGGTCTCGCCGAAGGGAAGCGTTCCATCAGCGACTTTCTGCAAAATACCAAGCACGATCACGCTTCCGACATCATCGAAGCGATGTGGGCCGGGCTCCGCAAGACCTTCTATATCAATACGCCCAACAACGGAGCCGTCTCCAACATGCCTGATGACGCCTACCTTGAACTGCTTTCCGTCGTCAACCTGAACGCCGTCCAGCCGCTGCCGTTTGGCGAAATGCCCCGCCCGCTGCTCGGCTATATCCATCGGGTGCTTGATGAACACGAACTCGCGGTGGAAGCCGCCACCAATTTCTCGCGCAAAACGCTGCGGCAGGCGTTCCTGGCCAGCATGGTCGCTGTCAGCATCCCCGATGTCGAGCGGTGCATGGATGATCTCCTCGAAGCCGAGCGCGATTACCTCCCGGCACAATGGTTTTCCGAACAGAAACTGCACGCCATCGCCTGAATAGAAAAAATCTAATCCATCTCCTCCCATGAAAGCATCCCTCCTTCGCCTCCTGGCTCTTGTCGTCTCCCTGGGAACCTGTTTCGCCACGACGGCGCAGAGCCAGATTCTCATCTCCCGCAGTTCAGCCGCACCGCTTGAGAGTCACTCGGCGGTGCGGATCAAGGTGCCGGAGGAGATAACAGGGACGCAATACCAGATGAAGTGGTGGGACACGAGGGACGATAAACGAGCCAACCGGCGCAGGGAGACCGGTCAGATTTTTTCGCTCTCCGGAACCGATCCTGTAGCGATTGAAGGGTTCGCGTTCCGGCTCAATCTGGGGACGGCGGATTTCGATGGAAACCAGCAGGCGAAAGCAACGGGACAGGCCGTCACCCTGTCGATTTATCAGGCGACCGGAACGAGTAACCCGACGCCGGTTGGTGCTGCGCTTTATACCGGAACCGGGACGCTTCCCGCAGGAATGCTTGCCAGAGATTATCTGACTTTCACTCTTCCGGAAGCTTTTGAGGCGACACCCGGTACGCTATATAGTGTTCAGATCGCGTTTAACACCTACGGAGGCGGCAACCAGATCACTCTTGCGACAGGATCAGGATCGCTTTATGACGGGGGAACCGGCTTCTGGTATGCAAACCTGGCGGACAGCGATACCATGGACTACGACGTACGGGACCGCGATCTCGACTTCGCCGTCCTCTACACCCCCGCCCCCATCCCTGAAGCCTCGACCCTCGGGCTGCTTTTGACTTCCGGGCTGCTTCTGCTAGCCTTTCATTTCAATCGCCGTCGCACGCAGACGATCCTTTGATCATGATCCATACCCTCCTCCCTGAAAAAATGTCACGCACCGGCGCAAAGCTGATCGCCTGCCTTCTGCTGGGTGCCGCCCCGCTGCTTTACGGCCAGGCCGGCTCCTCCATTGCCCTGGTCAGCGATGGAGAACCCGCTGGTGCAATCGTGCTTGCGACCGAAGCCAACCCCCTCATCAGGGAAGCGGCGGAGATGTTCGTTAAGACGGTGAAGAAATCGACCGGGGCGACGCTTCCGATCGTGTCCGAAGCGGAAGCCGCCGGGCTGGAGCCGGAGGTCACCCGGCTCTTTCTCGGGCCATGTCAGGAAGCGCTCAAGCAGGGGCTGGACCCCGCCCGGCTAAAGCCCGAGAGCTACCGGATGGTCGCCCGTGATCATGCCATCTATATCATCGGCACCGACCGGGAAGACCCGATGATCTCGCCGCACGCCCGTGTTTCAAGGCCGACGCTCTGGGCGCTCAACCGGATTCTGGAGGACGAGTTGCAGGTCCGCTGGCTCTGGCCGGGGGAACTCGGGACGGTGATTCCACGGCACCCTTCGCTAAAGCTCGCTCCGGTGGACCGGAGCTACCAGCCCAGGCTGATGATGCGTTCCCTTCGCTATGCTGCGGACTTTCCGCTGGCGTCCACTGACCAGGAGAGCGATCTGCCCTTGAAGAAAGAGGCCAAATGGTGGGGCGAAAACCATCAGATCGGCAAACGGGGCAACATCAAGTTTCGCCACGCCTTTACCCACTGGTGGGAAAAGTATTCCAAAAAGCATCCCGATTACTTCGCCGATCTGGGCAAGATCAGGCAGCCGTATCTGAAGCCGTCATCGGTCAAACTGCGCCTTTCCAACCCGAAGGTGATCGAGCAGATTGCCGTCGAGTACATTGAGGCGGGAAAGCCGAAGTATTACAACGTCTGCCCCAACGACGGGAGCGGCTTTGACGTTCATCCCGACACCCTCGCCTGGGATATTCCGGCCAATCAGCCGGTCAAGGATATTATCACGGCGCGGGGCCAGCTTACGGCGCGCTACGTCAAGTTCTGGAATCTGCTCTACGAGCGGCTGGTCAAGATCAATCCGGACGTGGTTCTGACGACCTACGCCTATTCAAGCTATCGCAACCCGCCGCCACCGGAGCGCCCGCTGACGGCAAAGGCGATTCTCGGGATCGTCTCCAGCTACGATAAAGATAGCTACGGTAGCTGGAAAGAGTGGGCCAGGCAAGCGGAAGGGCTTTTCCTGCGCCCGAACTGGTGGCACCTGGGTAGCGACGCGCCCTACCTCGCGCTCAAGGAGACGTATGACTATATCAAGTTCGCTTTTGAGAACGGGATGCTCGGCATCGACATGGACTCGGTGCTCGGCTACTGGGGAACTCAGGGGGTTAGCTACTACATGGTGGCCCGCCAGATGGTTCACCCTGAATTGACGCTGGATCAGATCCTTGATGAGTACACCAGTGCCTTCGGCCGCGGAGCGCCAAAGATCCGCGAGTATATCGACTATTGGCAGAAGGTGACCACGGCGTATGATTATCCGATCAACGGCGCAAAGGATGTCGGGCGGTTGAACAATCCCGATCATCCCTATGGAGCGTTGGTCAGGGAAGGGAAGATCCCCGGCAGCATCCTCGTCGGTAGCAAGTACGTGCTTCCCTACCTTTATGGAGAGGAGGTGCTGGCTCCCGGGGAGCGTCTGCTCGATGAAGCAAGGGCCATGATCGGCACGAGCGACGAAGCGGCTCTGGCTCGGGTGGAGTTCCTGCGCAAGGGGTTGATGTCGCTCCGCGCCACACGGGATCAGATTGCGCTCGGGCAGCGGATCGTGGAAGAAGAGAATCCGGAACTGCTGGACGGGTTTGCGGATGGGGCAAAAAAGCTGGATGAACTGCGCGAGAGGCTTGCCAGGGAGCATGTGATCTGGGCGGCGCAGATCACCAATAGCGAAAACCGGCGCAAGATCGTCGTGCGGCCCGAGACCCTGAAGGCTAAAAAGATCAACCTCGACGGTATGTAAGCGTTATGAAGATTCCCCCGAACAGGCCCGGTCTTTCAGGATTGCTTCGGCAACGAGGCGAAGCTGCCTTCACTTTGGTGGAGCTGGTCGTCGTCATCGGGATCGTGGCTTTCCTGTCGATGATCCTTTTCGGCATTGGCCAGAGCGTCCGCCAGCGGACCAGCGCGGCAACGTGTGTCTCCAATCTGAAACAGATTTCGATCGCCTCCGCCGCCTATTCCGTAGATCACCAGGGGTTGTGGCCGCCCAACGATGTGGTCTCGAATGGGACCAACCTCGTTTTCATCGATTCGCTGCTTCCCTATTTCCAGCGCATTCCGCTCAAGAATGATTCGGACTTCCTCAACAGCCCGTTCATCTGCCCGGCAGACCGGGGCGATATTCCCGATTCCCAGTATTACTACAAAGGGGTGTATCTGGTCCGTTCGCGGGGGTTGAGCTATGCGCAGAACGGCAATCTCTTTGACCTGAGCGCCAAACGGCGCGTCGGCACCACGCGCAGCGCGGTGCAGCATCTGGCCGATCTGGTCCTCTACATGGATTTTACCACCCACTATGTCTTGAGCGATGCCCGGCTGCGCGAAGCGGGCAAGGACCGCGTCGCCCGTCTGCAAGCCCGGCACGGCGGCACACTCAACGCCGCCTTTGCCGACGGCAGCGTGCGCCCGGTGCTCATGGATGATATTCCCTCGGAAGTCCCTTCCCGCTTCTGGCAGGGAAGGGATCACTAGCGTTGTGAACAATGAGATTGCCCCCCGGGGCGGGAGGTGTTGTGATGGAGGGCCTATGTCGTTGCTTTCAACCGTTCGCCTCCTCATGCTGGCCATCGTGCTGGCAGTACTCCCGGCCTGTTCCACCACCGGCACGGGTTCCCCACGAGGGAAGATGGTGATGTCCGAGCTTTATTTCGGCCTTTCCAAGCCGTCGGGCGGAACCGTCTCCCCGCGCGAATGGGAGCACTTTGTGGAACACGAGATCGCCCCCCGTTTCCCGGATGGGTTGACCTTGATCGACGGCACCGGCCGCTGGCGGACCCAAAACGGCGTGACCGTCCGGGAGAACACCAAGATTCTCCGGATCGTCCACCCCGCCACTGCCGACCAGCACGCCCGTATCGACGCGCTCCGGAAGCGTTACATGGAACTTTTCGGCCAGGAACTGGTGCTGGAGGTGGTGACCCCGGTTCACGCGGTCTTTTAGGACGCGGGAAGTTTTTTTGGGTGTTCTTCGGAGCGGGCGGTTTATACGATCGGCGGGATGAGCGCCGTCCCGATTCCCCTGCTGGAGCAACTGCAGGCCGTCAAGCCCAACGTGATCTACACGCTGGCCCCTTCGCGCATGGTGGCGAGCGCGGCGGCGGCGATGATCAGCAAGCCGGTGATGCTTTTCCGGTGGGGGAAAAGCGGGCAGGTGCTGGAGGCTTG
>DATMFV010000113.1:0-37432 GCA_035555975.1 Chthoniobacteraceae bacterium | reverse complement strand
GCCTGCCTGGGCCATTGAAATGAGGGGGATGTTCTTTGCTTTGATTCCGTCGGTGGTGACGACGTTGGAGATGGAGCCGACGGTGCCCTCCCCTACTCCGAGTGATGGCACCTGATCCGAACCGCGCATGAGGTCTTCTTTTTCGAGGCCGAGCACGGAGGCGACCTTTTCCGCGAATTTCTCGGAGAGTCGCGCCCCGGCGTCTTCGAGCGCCTGGATATACCCGATGCCGTAGCCGGTGGCGCGAGCCAGATCCTTCTGGGTCATTCCCTTTGCCTCGCGGGCGGCTTTCAGGAGGGTGCGGGGCGTTGAAGCTGACGAAGTGGAGGGAAGCTCCAGGGCATCCAATTTTGATACCACTTTTTGACTGGGCCGTTTCTCTCCCTTCTCAATCGACCAGACGTATCCCTTCGTAATCCCCAGAGCGACAGCCATTTGCTCCTGTGTCATGCCCAGTTTTGAGCGAACGGATTTCACCCTTTTCGAAAAATCTTCGGGTGGTGCCACTTTTTTGGTTGCCCCAATAACACTTTTGGTACTACTTTCTTTCATCAACACCCCCTTATCTGAAAAAGTGAAGTCGATACACAAAATCTCATGAAGAAATCTTTACCAAAAACGCTAATCACTGAACAGCAGCAAATTGAGGCGGAGCATTTCCGCCGGAAGGCTAAGGCGCAGATCGCGCTCAACGGGGAGACGATCAAAGCTCTTGCCAAGAGGATCGGTTACCCCGCCGGAACGGTTACGGCGGCGCTACGGCGGCCTTGGGACACGCCAAACGTCGTCACCGCTATCGAGGCCGACTTGTTCGGCAAGAAGCATGTCGGGAGCCGGGAGGAGGTGGCGAAGTGAGCGCCTGGTATGTCGCCGGATACTCGGGCGAGGGCACACTCATCGTAGACGACGAGCGCGTCGTTGCTGTCGTCAAGGCTGGGGATGCCGTCGAACTAATCCGCTCTGCTCCAGATCTGTTGGAGATCGCCAAAGCCGTCTACGCGGGTGGTATGTCCTACCCCAAGTACCTGCGCGACAAAGCGGCTGCCGCCATCGCGAAAGCGGAAGGAGGCCAGCCATGATCGAAGTCACCCCCTCCGACATCCCCTTCCTTCTCATGTGCCTTATCGTGCTGCTCTTTGTGGCTTACGCCGCCGGAGACTTCTTCGGGTGGCGACGGGGCCGAGAAGAGGCTGAAGAGGAATTCAACGAAGCCTTCAAAGAACTCGGCCCGACCATCAACAGAAAGGAAGCATCCAAATGAGCCAGGTAGTAGAACGCATCTTCTCTTTGAGCGAAACCTACATCAAAGGTCTCATGAAAGAGATCGCTGCGGAAACGGAGACCCGGACCAAAGAGCGCCACAAGGCAATCGAGGAGGCCGGGCCAAGGCCGGAATGGATTCGCATTCGCACGGCTGTGAAGCTGTTTGACCTCTCCGAAAGCTACATCAAAGGGTTGATCTCGGAGAACAAGATCAAGAGCCGGGTGCTGAAAGACCGGGGGCAGATCCGGGGGGTTCGACTGATCTCCTTTGATTCGCTGAACGAGTTCATCGAAGGGGGGAAACTGTGAGTGCTTTAGAACTCATCGCAGCCGAACGAGATCGTCAGATTTCAAAAGGATACGACGCTACTCATGATGACCAGCACAATGACGACCTATCAATTGTGGCAACACAGGTCATCTTCGCCGCCGCAACAGGAGAGGGCAGTGACGGCTGGGGGATCGTTAAGAAGCATGCTGGAAACCCGGTGAAGCTATTGACTATCGCTGGCGCATTGATCGTTGCGGAAATAGAACGACGTCAGCGGCTCAAATCGAAAGCCGAAAGGAGCCAACCATGAGTGGCAATCTCACGAACGTCCTCCCCGAAGAGTCGCAGACGGCCACGGCGGTTCTCGCCTGGTGGAAGGCTCGCGGGGATGCGGAACCACGGCGGCGCTACCTTGGCATGTCAGCTATTGGCGAGGAGTGCGAGCGGCGGCTTTGGTATAGCTTCCGGCATGCGGCGCAGGAGGATTTCCCTGGTCGGCTCTACCGGCTCTTTAATCGGGGGCACCGGGAGGAGGAGATCATCGCCGAAGAGCTTCGCGGGATCGGCTGCACGGTGTTGCTCGAAGACGAGAACGGGAAGCAGTTCGGCTTCTCGGGTGTGGGCGGGCATTTCAAGGGCCATATGGACGCGGCGATCCTTGGTGTACCGGAAGCGCCGAAGACGTGGCATCTGGGCGAGTTCAAGACGCACTCGGCGAAGTTGTTCGCTGACTTGGCGAAGAAAGGCGTGCAGGCGGCCAAGCCGGTGCACTACGCGCAGATGCAGATTTACATGCGCAAGTCGGGCATGACGCGGGCGCTCTACTATGCGGTAAACAAGGACACCGATGAGGTTTACGTGGAGCGGGTGCGGTACGATGCGGCGTTTGCGGCGGGCCTCGAAGCGAAGGCGGAGCGGATCATCACGGCAACGAAGCCCCCGGCGCGGATCGCGGAGCGGCGCGATGACTTCCGCTGCAAGTTTTGCCCGGCGAAGAGCCTTTGCCACGGGACCAGCGGTGAAGAGCCTGCGGTGCCGATCTCGAAGCCGTCTTGCCGGCAGTGTGTCCATGCGACGCCGGAACTGGATGGAGATGGCCGGTGGTCATGTGCCAAGCATGGGAAAGACCTTTCCACGGAAGATCAGGAGCGCACCTGCCGATCGTTCCTGTTGATCCCTGACTTTGTGACGTTCGCTGAGCCGGTGGATGCGCACAAGACCGAGAGCGGTGACGACGTGATCGAGTTTCGCAACCTGGCGGACGGGTCGATCTGGCACCACGGGCCGGACCGGGAGGCGGGGCACTGGACGGTTGCCGATCTTCTTTCGAAGCCGATGGGCGAGCTTCGCATGCCGAGCCTTCTGGAGCAAAGCCAAGGATGGGGGATGACCAGCTACGCGGTGCATGGGCTGGAGCATCTGACTGCTGCATGGAAGCACCTCACGCACCTCAATGATTTTCCCGAGCCGCTCAAGACCGAGAAGGGCGACGGCTACGAGATTACTGAATTTCCTGGAGGGGACTTTGTTCTGGTGGCCCCTGCCGAGGATTATGCCGAAATCAGATACAACAACATTCCCTTTTAATTACCCATGGCTTTTTCACTTGATTCCATTACCACATCTTCGGTTCTCAAACCTCCCCGCGCGATCGTTCTTGGCGTGGAAAAGATCGGCAAAAGTACGTTTGCCGCTGGCTCCGATCGTCCGATCTTCATCCCGATCAAACGAGAAGAAGGGATCGACGACCTGAACGTTGCCCGATTCCCCGCATGCGAAACCTTTGGCGACGTGATGAGCGCGATTAGCGTGCTTTATCAGGAGGATCACCAGTACCAGACGGCAGTGATTGATTCCTCCTCCGCGCTTGAACCGGTGATCTGGGAAGATGTGTGCCAGGAGAACGGCGCGGCTTCGATTGAAAAAGTGAACGGCGGGTTCGGCAAGGGGTACGTCGAGGCGCTTTCCCGGTGGCAATCGATCATGGAGGGGCTGGATGCGCTCCGCGAGCACAAGAATATGGCCAGCATCATCATCGGCCACGTGAAGGTTTCTCACTTCAACGATCCTGAGCGGGATAGCTACAACCGTTACACCTTCGACATTAACGACCGGGCGAGCAATGCGCTTTTCCGATGGGCTGATTTCATCGGCTTCGCCAACAACAAGATTGTGACCACGACCGAAAAGCAGGGCTTCGGCAAAGAGGTGAAGCGTGCGGTTGATGCAGCCAACGGCAACCGCTTTCTCTTTACGCAGAAGACTCCTGCGCACCCCGGCGGCGGTCGGGGCGTTTACGGTCGGTTGCCTGCGGAGCTTTCGCTTTCGTGGGAAGCGTTCAAGAACGCCGTGGCAGCGGCAGTGTGATTTTACGCAGGCGGCGGCGTGGAGCCAAGCGGTATATCCGGGGACGCCCGGTGAGAGCGCAGGCAGGTAGACACGCAGGGGCAGCGAGAGACGGTGCCCCTAAAGAAAGTGCGTCCATTCAGTCGGTTCGAATCCGGCCCGCCTGCACCTTTTCCTAATAGCTCGACGCGCATCAAATAAAAAGGCCCGCCCATCTGAGGAACCTCGCGGATAAGAGCAGCAATGCTCCGGGACGATTTAGCTATTCCTTTTTCACAGACAGCCGGAGAGACGGCAACTCAAACCAAAATGCAGCAAACATCATGAGCAACATCGCAAGCGCCATTGGCGGCGCATTCAATGCCAACGAACACGACACGACCGACACCACGACGCCGATTCCTCCGGGAGATTACCCTTTCCTGATTGAGAAGGCGGAGCTTCGGGACACGAAGGACGGTTCGGGAAAATACGTCTGGATTCAGGCGACCGTTACCGGGGAGCAATACGCGGGCCGAAAGGTCTTCGAGAACTTCAATATCGTCAACTCCAGCGCGGAGGCCGTGCGGATCGGTCGCAGTGACCTGGCGAAGCTGGCGGTCGCCGTCGGCGCGCCGATGCTTCAGGACACTGGTGAACTGGTGAACAAGGCGTTCATCGGGCGGGTGAAGGTGAAGGACGGCGACAACAAGTTCTCTGCGTACAAGCCGATTGGTGGGAGCGCCCCGGCACCGTCCACGCCGCCCGTGGCGCAGTACACCGCCCCGGCACAGGCTCAGCAACATGCCCCGGCGACGGCCGCCGCTGCCGCGCCTGTCGCCAAGAAGATGCCTTGGCAGCGGTAAACCGATCAACCCGAAACCTCAAGCCAAACTATCATGACAGCAACAACCGATACACAGACAGAAGAAAAACTCCGCGAACTTACCTCGCAGCTTGCCGATGCGCGCGCGGAGGAGGCCGCCGCGAAGGCGAAGCGCATCCAGGCAGAAGAGGCCATCGTGGCGCTCCTCGACCCGGGCGAGCGGAGCACGGTGACCGTCGACCCCGGTAACGGGCTCAAGGTGACCATCAAGACGGACCTTAGCTACAAGGCGGATATCGACGCGATTGAAGTGATTGACTCCGATCTTGTCAAGGTGACGACGAAGAAGGAACTCGACACGAAAGCGTACGAGGCGCTGCGCGAGCAGAATACCGCTTTGTTCGACCACATCAGCGAGTACGTCACCGTCACCCCGAAGAAGCCCGCCGTCACGCTCAAGGTGGTCTGATCGGGCAAACCCCAAAACCTTCCGGTGGTGGTTAACCGGACTCTTTTCCCAATGAAAAACCAGAAACGCAAACGCAAGAAGGCCGTGCCAAAGATCAGGGTCAAGGATGCATTCCCTTATTCGTTCTCTCGCATTGTTCGGGAGCTTCGCATTTCGCCCGGTGCCGTTGATCGGCTCGCGGAAGACTTCCCGGCAGACTATACCACCCGAAACACACGCAGGTATCGCTGCATTCCAGAGGGCGCGGATCGGTTCAGGATTATCAAGAAGTCGGGTCGCTTCCATATTGTTGGAATCTTCTCTCGGGATGCCGAGCCGACGCTGTTCGAGGGCACAAAAGAAGATTGCGAGAAGGTGCTCAAGGCTACCGTGACGCGCTGGTGGAGCTTGTCGCGCGGACGGGAGTTCCCGACGGTGGCGCAAGAGATCCTTGGGTTGAAGGAGTTGCAGAAGTGATGGCGACGGCGCTCCATTTCAAGCCGCCTTCCGCCACGACGCTCACGCCGCGCCCGTACCAGGAGGAGGCGCTCGATGCGCTTGACGAGCACCTTGCGACGAAGGAGACGAACCCGTGCGTCGTGGTGCCGACGGCGGGCGGCAAGAGTTTCATCATGGCGCTGGCCATCTCCCGTTGGAAGCTGGCGCACCCACCGCTTCGGGTTTGCATCCTCGCGCACCGCAAGGAGCTGGTGAAACAAAACAGCGATGAGCTGATCGGAATCTGGCCTGCCGGGGACATCGGGATCTACGCGGCGGGGCTGCGACGGCGGAATGTCTACCACTCGATCCTTTATGCTTCGATTGATTCCATCTGGAACAAGTGGGGCGATTTCGAGCCGTTCGACGTGATCTTCGTTGACGAGGCGCAGCGCATCCCGGCGCGTGGTGAAGGAAAGTATCGGGCGTTTATCAACGGGTGCAAGCAGTTCAACCCGCACCTTCGAGTGATCGGGATTACCGCGACCCCGTACCGGATGGAAGGGCCGATCTGTCACAGGGACCATATCCTGCAAGAGATCGCTTATGAGGTCCATATCACGCAGTTGCTTCAGGGTGGGTACGTCTGCCCGTTGCGCTCCCGGATCGGGGAGGTGCAGCCGGACATTAGCGGGGTGCAGCGCAACGGGAAGGGTGACTATATCGAGAAGCAGCTCGCGGAGGCGGTGGACAAGAGCGACGTGGTGGCCGGGGCGGTGTCGGAGATGGTGCGAATCATCCGGGCGGAGCGGCGGCAGTCGGTGATTGTCTTTTGTGTGGATATTGCCCACTGCGAAAACGTGAGCCGGGAGCTTCGCAAGTATGGCATCGCCGCGCCGTATGTTACGGCGAAGACACCGGTGGCGGAGCGGGACCGGCTGGCGGAGATGTTCAAGCGCAGGCAGCTGCAGGTTCTTCTCAACGTCAACGTCTACACGGAGGGGTTCAATGCCAAGTGCGTCGATTGTGTGGTGCTGCTGCGCCCGACGCTATCCAAGGGGCTTTACGTGCAGATGGTCGGACGCGGGCTTCGGCTCCACCCGGACAAGAGCGATTGCCTGGTGCTCGACTTTGCCGGGTGCATCGCGGAGCACGGGCCGATTGACCAGCTCGATGCTGGGGTGGTGATCATGGCGCGGTGCGGCGGGTGTGGTGACTCGTTTTCTCGGGCGATCCGGGTCTGCCCGCATTGCGGGTGGGAGATCCCGCCGGTGGAGATGGAACGGCTGGAGTCGGAGGAGAAGGCCGAGGCGGAGCGTCGGATGCACGCGGCGAAGCCGAAGGATGACCCCGTCATCAGTGAGCCGATTTGGCTCGATGTCGATGACGTGAGCGTGCACCTGCATCGGAAGGTGGATGCGCCTGACAGCCTGCGGGTGCAGTACCGCTGCGGGATTACCGTGGTGAGCGAGTGGATCTGTCTCAACCACTCGGGCTTCGCCCGTAAGAAGGCAGGCCAATGGTGGTTGGCTCGCAAGCTTCCCGGTGACTACCAGACGGTGACCGTGGCGGAGGCGGTGAGCAACCTTTTCCTTGGGGGCGAGATCAAGGCGCGGACCAAGCAGATTCAGGTGATCCGGCGCGGTCGGTATCACGAGATTTTAGACTATCAACTTTCTTAAAACTTAAACCAAACAAACCAGACTTTGATGACAAACGACCAGATTGAGACATTGCGGAAGATGGCAGCGAAGGAGCGGCAAAACGCGGCTTACTTGCGCGAGATCACGGAGGCGTATGAATCAGGCAAGCACAAGAAGGGCGCTGCAAGCTATCGAGTGAGGGCGAATCTTGCTGACAAGCAGGCAGAGGCGCTGGAGGCGGCGTTGGCTCGGCTCCAATGAACTACTACAACGAGTTCGACCCGAGGGCCGCCGCTTGGCTCCGGGAGCTTATCAAGCAAGGCCACATTCCACCGGGCGAGGTGGATGAAAGATCAATCACCGATGTTACAGCAAACGACCTTTCTGGATTTACTCAATGTCACTTTTTCGCAGGGATCGGAGGATGGAGCCTTGCCTTGCGACTCGCAGGATGGCCGGAAGACCGCCCGGTCTGGACCGGCAGCTGCCCTTGTCAGCCGTTCAGCGCGGCGGGAAAAGGACTCGGAGAAAAAGACGAACGCCACCTCTGGCCCGAGTTCTTACGGCTCATCAGCGAGTGCCGCCCTGCAACGATCTTTGGCGAGCAGGTTGCAAGCAAGCTTGGACGTCAATGGCTCTCTGGAGTATTCGCTGACTTGGAAGACGTGGGATATGCCGTTGCGGGAGCCGATTTGTGCGCTGCGGGCGTCCGCGCGCCGCATATCAGGCAACGGCTTTGGTGGATGGCCTACGCCGCTCGCGAACAAGCTAACACCACAAACACGGAAGGACTTCACGCCGAACCTTGCGGCAGTAGCCCTGCTTGCAGGATGGCCCACCCCAATGGCAGGGACACCAGCCAAAAACGGGAACAACGAAGCGGGGAACACCGACAGCAGCAGAAAGACGGTTGCGCTGGTGGGTTGGGCGACGCCGACCGCCAGGGATATGAGATCAGAGCACGGATCGCCGGGGATGATGGCAAGGCGTTCGAGCAGGCCCCAAGGCAAACCACTCAGCAAGCAAGTTCTTGGAGCGATTTCGACGTCCTCCCATGCCTCGACGGAAAAGCGCGGCGCGTTGAATCCGGCACATTCCCGCTGGCTCATGGGATACCCGGCAGAGTGGGACTCCTGCGGGGCTACGGCAATGCAATCGTACCGGAAGCCGCGGCGGTCTTCATTGAAGCAGCGGAGGAAGCAATAGCTTAATGAATCCCTTTATTGAAGCCGCGCGGGCCTATATTGCCTTGGGTTGGTACGTGTTCCCCTGCTTTCCGGGCACGAAGAAACCGGCGACGGAGCACGGATGCCGCGATGCCTCTAACGATCCCGAGCAGATTGAACGCTGGTGGACGCAGAACCCATCCTACAATATCGGGCTGGCGTGCGGCCCGGCGTCGGGCGTTTACGTGGTCGACGTCGACGTTTCCCCAGTGAAGGGCATCGACGGCACGAACTCCATGATGAAGCTCCCGGCGTTGCCGGTGACGCCCGTGGCGGAGACGCCTGGCGGCGGGTTTCACTGGCTCTTTCGTACGGACGATCCGCCAGCCAATAAGAACGCTTTTCGGCCCGGCGTGGATATTCGGGGTGACGGGTATTACATCCTTGTCGCGCCGTCGGTGCACCCGAACGGGGGCGTTTACGAATGGCGCGAAGGGGCGTCCCCGTGGGACGTGCCGCTGGCGGAGTATCCCGAGTTCATGCGGCCCAAGAAGCCGAAGGCGGCGCCATGGCACGCGCCGGGGCCACGGCCTGCGCAGAACGGCGTGGAGGAGCGGGCGATTGCTTACCTGGCGCAGTGTGAGGTAGCGGTACAGGGGTTCAACGGTCACAACAAGCTGCTTTGGGCGGCGCGGGCGATGGTGCGCGGGTTTCAGCTTCCCGAAGAGGTGGCGTATTCGCTTTTGGCGATCCATTACAACCCCCGTTGTGTGCCGCCGTGGGATCTTTCCAATCCACGGGAGGAGAAGGATTTTCGGCGGAAGATCTTCGAAGCGTTGCGGACACCGGGGAGTCGCCCCGATGGCTGGCTTCTTGAAGAGACGTTCGCACCGGCGGATGAAGCTTTCCAAGCGTTCGCAGACCAGTTGGCGGGGCGGTTGCTGCGTCCGAGCGATATGGGGATTCCCATATCGGGACAGAATGGCGCAGTGGCGGCCCCCGAGATCGACCTTCTTCACCCGCCGGGGTTGGTGGGGGAGATTGCGGCGTGGTTGGAGGAGACGGCACTTTGTACGCAGCCATGGCTGAACCTTGGCGCGGCGATCACTTTTTGCGGGGCGCTCATGGGGCGGAAGGTGCGGAGCGAGACGGATTCGAGGACGAACATTTATGCGATGGCGGTGGCCGAGACGAGCGCCGGGAAGGATCATGCCCGGAAGGCGTTGCGGAAGCTCGCGGCCGAAGCGGGGTGCTTGCAGTTGATCGGCGGCGAGGATGTTACCTCGGACGCAGCGATCGAGACGCAGCTCGAAGCGCAGCCGGTGACCTTGTTCCTTTGGGACGAGATCGGGCATCTCTTCAAAACGCTCCAGCAGGACAAGAACAACTCGGCCCAGCAGAGGATCCTGCCCCTGCTGATGCGGCTCTATTCGTCGGCGTCTGAGACGGTGCTCGGCAAGGCGTATGCGGATCGACCGCCGCGGGTGTTTGATCAGCCGTGCCTCTCCATTTACGGGACGGGGGTGCCAGGGCGGTTCATGGGCGGGATCACGGCAGAGCAGTTGAGCGACGGGTTTCTCGCCCGGTTGCTGGTGTTCATCTCGCTGACGCGCCCGATGCCGGACATCAAGAAGGGTAAGATGGTGACCCGTCCGGTGCCGCCAAAACTGGTCGAGCGGGTCCGGTCGCTTTGGCAGATGGTGGTGGCGCCGCCGCAGGAGGCCGGAAACATCGAGGCGCAGACGAGGGCGCACCAGGTGACGATTGTGGAGACGCCGGAGGCGGAGGCGTGGTTTGACGCGTTTGCGGTGGAGTGCCACAAGCGGCTCATTTCACCGCAAGAGAAGGATCGCAATGCGCTTTGGGGGAAGGCGGCGGAAAACGCTCGCAAGCTGGCGATGATCTGCGCAGTGGGCGATTGCCGGGACGGGCAATGGGGGACGCAGATCGAGCTTTGTCATGCGGAGTGGGCTTCGATGGTGGTGACGAAGATCATCGGCGATTTCATGGCGCTGATCGCGGACAACATGGCAGAGACGCAGTTTGAGCGGGACAAGCTGCGGGTGCTTCGTGCAATTGAGCGGGGCGGTCAGGCGGGAGTTCGGAAAATGAATGTAACCCGTGCGACGCAGAGCCTTGCGCCAAACGTGCGGGAGATGGCGATCCGCGATCTTGTTGATTCCGGCCTTGTTGTCGCGAAGACGGAAGGGAGCGCAGTCCGGTATTTCAAAACCCCCTGGGGCGTTGATGCGCCTTTTCACGAATGACCTCACCTGCACTTCACTTGCCGGTTAGTGAAGCGCAAGTGCCTGTTAATAAGCAGTTTACAATTAAACTTCACTGAAATCGATCCTGTTCATTCCCTTCTTTTTCCTCTCATCTCCTTTTTCTATGAAAGAAGCCAGAAATCCAGTGAGTTCCCTTTCTAAGGCGCTCAAAGACAATGATTTGCACTTCACTTCGGGAAAAGTGATTCACCCTGACGCTGAAACCGTCACGATTATTCTCCCTCTCCCCGCCAAGCGGCTCTCTCCGAACTGTGTCGTGGCGACTCGCGGCGGGCGGTTTGCCAAGGCGTCAGCGGTGAAGCGGTACCGAGCAATGGCGAAGGAGGCGGTCGAGGCGGCTTGCGTGGAAACCGGGCCGTGGGAGCGGGCGCTGGCGACGGTGACGTTCTTTTGGCCCGACAATCGCCGCAGAGATGAGGACAACGCCGTGGCGAGCCTGAAGGCGGCCTATGACGGGATCGTGGATGCCGGGTTGATCGTCGATGACAACTCCCGCCATCTGCGTCGGGAGATGCCGGTGTTTGCGATTGATCGGGCAAGCCCTCGGGTGGAGATCGTGGTTTCAAACTTGCATAGCCCGGGAAATGATGCGTAAAGCGCAAGGCATGGCAAGACGATCCTCCAACCTGGGCGCTCTGCTTGAGCGGTGTCATTGCGGATGTGGATGGGTAATCCCCGCAGAACGAAGTTATGCCAGCCGGGGGTGTGCGAATCGGGTTGCCGGATTGGCCCGTGTGGGGATGAAGAAGGAAAAGGCATGGCAAGAGAAATGCGGCAAGGGTCGGGCGGTTGAGACCGATCGCTTTGCCGCGAGGTTTTGACTTATGGGAGTGCTCAAGAATCAGAAGCATGAGCGGTTCGCACAACTGATCGCAACGGGGAAGGCTGCAAGCGCGGCCTATGCGGAGGTGTATGGCAAAAAAGGGCGGGCGGCTGAGGCAAACGGCTCGCGGTTGATGAGGAACGATAAGGTTTCGCTCAGAATTGATGAGTTGAAGCAAAAAGCGGCTGACGAAACGGTGCTTTCGTTGCGGGAAAAGCGTCAGTTCCTCGCTGCCGTGATGCGGACGCCGCTTGAGGAGGTCCCTGGGGCGAGCCGGTGCCGTTCATGCTTTTCTTCAAGGGCGGCTCTCCTCCCAAGCCGAAAGAGGTGGAGGTGGAACTTCCGCCGCCGCCCAAGCCGATCCCGCCCCCGCCTCCTCCCACGGAGTACCGGCCGGACATTGAGCAGGTGACGCTCGACACGCGCAACCGCGAGGCGAAGAAGCGCGGGATCGGGGCGACATTGCTGGCCGGGGAGACCGGCGGCACCAACGCAAACGGGAAGCGGACGCTTTTGGGATAAATGGCGCAACCCTCTCCAGAGATGGCGCAGAAGCTGATTGCACGGCACGCGGCCTTGAAGGCGGAGCGTGCGCCGTGGGATGCCTTTTGGCAGGAAGTCGGCGATTACGTGATGCCGCGCAAGGCGGACATCATGGAACAGGTCAGTGTGCCAGGGACCGCGAAGCAGCAGGCGCTCTTTGATTCCACGGCGATCCGGGCCAACAACATCCTTGCCAACGGGCAGCTTGCCTGGATGACGCCGCATGAAAGCCGGTGGTTTTCGTTTGACGCGCCGCCGGAACTCAAAGGGGTGGATGCTGTTGAGCAGTGGTTCAAGCGTTGCACGGAGATCGCGCACCTGGAGATTGCCCGGACGAACTTCTACAGCGAGATCCACGAGCTTTATCTGGATCGCGGGGCGTTCGGGACGGCGGCGATCTTTTGCGATACCGGCAAGCGGAGCGCGTTGCGGTTTGAGACTTGGAACGTTGGTTCCTACTCGATTGCGGAGGATGACGAGGGGCTGATTGATACGGTCTCGCGCGAGTATTGCCTGACGCTTCGGCAGGCGCGGCAGCATTTCGGGGAGGATGCCCTTTCCGAGGAGATGCGCAAGCGGCTCGAAGAAGCCAAGAGCGACCCGAAGAAGCTCGATGAGAAGTGGACCTTTATTCACATGATCTTCCCGCGTGACCCGGCGGAGATCGACCCGACCAAGGCCGACCCCGAAAACATGCCGATTGCTTCGGTTTACATCGACCAGAAGGCGAAGAAGGTGGTGCGGGTGTCGGGATTCATGGAACTGCCGTTCTTCGTTACGCGGTTCTTGAAGTGGGGTAAGTCGGCTTATGGCTGGTCGCCCTCCTGGGTAGCGTTGCCGGAGTCTCGGCAGTTGAACTTCCTGGTTAAGAACATGGATGCGCTCGCGGAGGTGACGGCGTTTCCGCGTTTGTTGGTGCCGCACAATTACGTTGGAGAGGTCGACACCCGCGCCGGAGGGGTGACGTACTTCGATCCCAACAACCCCAACGCGATGCCGAAGGAATGGGCGACAGGGGGGCGGTATGACGTGGGGCTGGATCGTGAGGATCGCAAGCGCAAGACGATCGAGGATGCCTACCACGTGGACCTTTTCCAGATGTTTGCGCGGAATGAGAAGCAGATGACGGCGACGGAGATCATGGAGCGTTCGGCGGAAAAGCTGATTCAGTTCTCGCCGACTTTTGCCCGGATGACGACGGAGCTTTTCAACCCGATGCTGGCGCGGGTGTTCTCGGTGTTGCTTCGCGCCGGGATGTTTCCGCCGGTGCCGGAGGCGGCGGTGGTGATGGATGAAACGGGAGCGTTCCTGCCGGAGCCGAAGATCAGCTATTCCTCGCGCATTGCGATGTCGGTTCGGGCGCTGGAGAACAATTCCTTTGGCCGGATGGTGGAGCGGTTGATGCCGGTGGCGCAGATGCGGCCTGACATCCTCGACAACTTTGACTTTGACCGGATCATTCGCGAGACGGCTCGCAATGATGGCGTGCCTGCTGACTGGATCGCTGACGAGGAGATGGTGAAGCGGCTTCGCCAGGCGCGTGCGGAGGCGCAGGCGCAACAGGCTCAGATGGAGCAGGCACAGATGGCTGCCGATGCTGCGGCGAAGGTGGGCGGCATTAAACCGGAGAGCGCCGTTGGTCAGGTGCTCGGGGAGGCTTTGGGCTAAATGGACGCGATTGAGAGAGCCAAGCATGCGCAGCGGGTGGTCAACGCCTACCGGCGGGTGTTCGGGTCGGAGGAGGGCAAGCTGGTGCTGGAGGATCTGCGGGGAAAATTCGGCACCGATAAACCTGCTTTCATCCCGAAGCCTGACGGCGGGTTTGATCCGCTTTGGGCGGCGGTGCGCGACGGGCAGCGGCAGGTGGTGATCCATGTCGAACACCAGATGAGTCTCCCGGCGCAGGGGGACGGAAACGTTGAAGAACCACAAACGAAGGTAATCAAATGATCGAGATTAAAGACGGCGCGGTGTACCGCGATGATGAACCAATCGGGACGGTGGACGGTGACAAGCTCATCGTGCCGGAGAAGCTGCATCACAAGGTGGCGGAGAAGATCGCGAAGGAGACGGGGCTTACGATTACCGTCGCCACTCCCGACGGTAATCCGCAGGAACCGCCTGCCGCGCCGCCGAAACAGCCTGAGCCACCCGCCAAGGTGGAAGAGCCGGAGCCGCCGAAGGATTACCGGGGCGACAAGACCCCGGCGTTTGTCGATTGGATGTTTCGCAACCGGCCGCAGGAGGCCGCAAACCGGTACGCGAACCGGAAAATTTCGCGATAAACTTTATGGACGCCAAAACAGAACAAAGCATCGTTGAAAACAAGAAGTTCCGCCTTGGGTTGGACGAGATACTTCAGAGCGTGAAGAACTCCGACCGCAAAAGCAGGGAGCGCTCCCTTGCGGTAACCAAGATTGAAGAGGCCATCATGTGGCTCGGGATGGACATGAAGGCGCTCAACAACGGGGTCTCTTGCTACAAGGAGGGGCACAACCCAAACAATGCCATCGTCGAGCCGATCCCTGATGGCGTGAAGCTGTAATTTTATGCCTGAATCACTACTCGATGCCGGGGCCGCTGCGGCGGCCGGAACCACAGACCAGAATGCCGGTGCCGGTGCTGCCGGGGCCGCTGCAACTCCGCCCGCCGGGCTGCTTAATGCCGATGGCACCTTCTCCGATGGCTGGCTTGACCGACTGCCGGAATCGCTGGCGGAGGCCCGGCCTTCGCTGGAGAAGTTTCGGTCGTTCGAAGACCTCGCTAAAAGCTACACCTCGCTCCAGACGGTCATGGGCAAGAAGGCGGATGCGGTCTTCCTTCCCAACGAGAAGTCGACGCCGGAGGAGGTCGCCGCTTTCCGTAAGGCGGCTGGTGTTCCGGAAGCGCCGGACGGCTACCAGCTCAAACCGGAGCAGCTTCCCGAAGGGTTGACGTGGGACGATGAGCTTGGCAAGGGGTTTGCCGAGATCGCGCACAAGCACAACATCCCGGCAGTTGCCATGAAGGAGCTGGCGGCCCGGTATGTGGCGAGCGAGGAGGCGAAGCTGGGGGCTTACGCGCAGTCTGCGGAGGCTGAACTGGCCACAGGCAAGCAGGCGCTTCAGAAGGAGTTCGGCGCGAGCTTTCAAGCAAACATCCAGCTTGCAACCCGCATGGCGGGCACGGTGGGGCTGGACCCGGCTTCACCGGGGCTGCGTGATCCCAACGTTGTTCGCGCGCTGGTGAACATGGCCAAGATGGTCAGTGAAGACAAGATCGCGGCGATCAGTGGCGGCCAGGTGGCGGGCGGGATGACTTCCAAGTCGATCCAGACCGACCCGTCCAATCCCCACCATGCACGCTACCTCAAGGGCGACCCGGAGGCGGTGACGCTGGTGCGGGATTTGATGCAGCGCGGGCTTTAAGGTTTTCTGCCATGAGAAAGGGCCGGGACTTCCTTTGGGAGGTTCCGGCCTTTTTCGCGTCCTGGCGAAAAATAACTATTGCATCGCTTTGATGGAAATCCCACCACGAAGAAGTCTGGTGGACAACTTGGGGAACCAAGCCCGCCTTCGCCGCACGAACGACGACCCGCCGGGGTGGTGGATAATCGGATCGGTTTGATGAGGCATTTGAAATTCAAACACCAAAAAGAAAAAAGATTATGCCTGATTTGACGATTCCCCAGCATTTCCCGATCGAGTTCGGGACGAACTGGGAATTTCTGCTTCAGCAGAAGCCTTCAATTTTGAAGGGATGCGTCACCCCGGCGACGGTGAACGGCGAGAAGAAGTCGTTCAACCAGCTTGGGCAGATGCAGATGAGCCGCATTACGGAGCGACTGGGTAAGACCCGCGTCTCTGAACTGCCGAGTGATAAGCGCTGGCTCACCAGCGTGCCGTACGATGTGGCGAACCGGTACGACGAATGGGACCAGGATTTTCTGGGGTCCGTCGTCCTGCCGACCAGCGAGACGGTGCAGGCGCACCACATGGCCTACAACCGGGCGTGTGACCAGGTGATCATTGATTCGGCGCTCGGGACGACTTACACCGGCGAGGATGGGGTGATTGCAGCCCCGTTTGATTCCAACCAGGTGGTTGCGGTGGACTATGTGACCAGCGGTAGCCCCGCTAACTCCGGGCTGACGCTCGCGAAGCTGATCGCCCTCAAGAGCCTGTTCGGCAAGAACCTGGTGGAGGATGGGGAGGAAATCTTCTTCGTTCACACGCAGCAGCAGCTTGACGACCTCCTTCTGACCACGCAGGTGACCAGCAGCGATTACGCGGCGGTCAAGGCGCTGGTGGAGGGGGCGGTGACTCGGTTCATGGGGATGACCTTCAAACGGTCCGAACTGCTGCCGAAGGATTCGAGTGACATCCGCACTTGCTTCGCGTTTGTGAAGCGGGGAGTCAAGTTCACCGATTCGGGCCGCAAGGTGCATATGGACATCCTGCCGACCGAAAACCACGCGCTTCAGATCCGCTCCGTTGCCAAACTCGGCGGGGCGCGGATGGAGGAGAAACTGGTGGCGAAGGTCTACTGCGACGAAAGCCCGTAGGAGACCTGCTAACACAGAAAGGAGAACAAGTTTATGGCTACAATTAAAACTGACCTGATCGGAAAGCTCGAAGCGACCAGCCCGAAGGCGCGGCCGCTGGGGTACGAGACCGGGGCTTCGCTGCTTCGTTTGACGGCGACCTATACGGCGACCGGCGACGAAGCTGCGGGGGACGTGATCGAGATCGGTGAACTGCCGATCGGCGCGGAACTGGTGCCCAACCTTTGCACGGTGATCTCCGAAGGCCTTGGCGGCACTACGGGGACGATCACGAAGCTGGGGGATGCGGAAGACGATGATCGCTACTCGGCCACGGCCATCGCGCTGACGGCGGCGGGGATCGTCAATGTCACGGCGACCAATGCGGCCGCGCTGACGCCGTACCGGGTGACCGAGGAGACCAAGCGGATCGCCGGAACCATCGGGCTTGCCAGCGGGAGCTTTACCGCAGGCAAAAAGGTTCGCTTCCAGTTGGTCTACGTGATGTCGGGACGGTAACGGATTCTGCGGGGACATAGAGAGAGGGGCCGTGGGCGTGTTTGCTGGTTTGTCACGCTCACGGCCTTTTGCTTGAAACGGGAGAGAAACGAAAATGGCGGATGCGATTGAGATTTGTAATCTGGCGCTCGGAAAGATCGGGGAGCTGCGGATTTCCGCGTTGTCGGAGCCGAGCCAGCCTGCGCGGTTTTGTGCGCTCTTCTATGCGCAGACGCGGGACGAGGTGTTGCAGGCGGCGAACTGGAACTTTGCGATCCGCCGGGTGGTGCTTTCCCGGCTGGCCGAAACGCCGAAGTTCGGCTGGGCTTACCAGTACCAGTTGCCGGTCGACTGCCTGTCGGTGATCCAGCTCAATGCCTGGCAGGCGTGGGAGGCGCGGGATCTTTACGAGATCGAGGGGGAGCGATTGCTCACCGATCAGGAGAGCGCGCAGTTGCGTTACACGGCCCGGGTGGAGGATTCCGAGATTTTCCCGCCGCTCTTTGTGGAGGCGCTCTACACCAAGCTGGCCAGCAAGCTGGCGGAGCCGATCATGGGGAGCCGCTCGAAGGCGGAAAGTTTGCTTGGCGAATACGACAAGCTGGTGGCGCCGCTGGCGATGAAGGCGAATGCCCGGGAGGGGCGATCGCGGCGCAAGCTTCCCTATGTGGAGAGTGATCTGGTGAGAGCGAGGTATGGGGTATGAATCATCTCATTCCTTCGTTCAACGCCGGGGAGTTGTCGCCGCGGCTGATGTCGCGGCCCGATCTGGAGAAGTACGGGGCGGGGTGCCGGGTGTTGGAGAATTTTCTCATTATGCCTTACGGCGGGGTGAACCGGCGGCCGGGGACGCAGTTTCTGGGGGTGACGAAGTTTGCGGACCGGAAGGCGCGGGCGGTGGGGTTCAACTTTTCGGTGAGCACGAACTTCGTGCTGGAGTTCGGGCATCTTTATTGCCGCTTCTGGACCAATGGGGCGCAGGTGAAGACGGGCGGGGGTGCGCCACTGGAGATTGTGACGCCGTACAGTGAGGCGGAGATTTTCGAGTTTCAGTTTATCCAGGTCAACGATGTGCTTTTCATCGTGCATCCCTCGCATGAGCCGATGACGCTTTCCCGGCACGCTGATGATGATTGGCGGCTGGAGTCGCCCAAGTGGGATTGGCCGCCGTTTCTGGACGGGAACGTCTCTGATACGACGATCGCGGCCAGCGATACGGAAGGGACGGTGATATTGACGGCGAGCGAGGCGATCTTCAAGGCCGGGCATATCGGTTCGTATTTTCTGTTGACGCATGAGCGGGAGGCGACGCACCAGACGCTTTCGCTGGGGAGCAATGGGCAGACCAGTGCGATGCGGGTGATCGGAAAATGGGATTTCTCGACGAAGGGAACTTGGTCGGGGACGGTTTATGTGGAGCGGAGCATGGACGACGGGGCGAGTTGGACGGTGATTCGCGTCTACGAGAGCAAGCGAGACCGCAACATGGCGACCAACGGGGAGGAGGAAGAGGAGACCTTGATCCGGATGCGCTTTGTTTTTGTCAGTGACCCGGCCCTTCCAAAGCCTCTTGACGACCCTGAAGACCCTCTCAACCCGACGCCGCCGACGGCCTACCTTGAAGCTTACGACACGTTGCATGACGGAATTGTAAAAGTGACCCAGTACATTTCGTCGTCCAGCGTGCGGGGGACAGTGATCAAGCCGTTGGAAGCGACCAGCGCGACGAAGAACTGGGCGCAGGGAGCGTGGAGTCTGGAACAGGGGTTTCCTCGCACTGTCTGCCTCCACGAGCAGCGGATGATTTACGGCGGGACCAAGGCCAAGCCGCAGACGCTTTGGGCGAGCGCCATTGGGGATTTCTACACGTTTGAGTTGGGGAGCAAGGATGACGATGCTTTTGCATTTACGCTGGCGAGCGCGGAGACGAATGCGATCGCGTGGATGGTGAGCCAACAGGCGCTTTGCATCGGGACGGCGGGGGATGAATACATTCTCACCTCCAGTTCAGACGGGGCGATCACGCCGACGGGGTTTCAGGTCAAAAGGCAATCGCACTTCGGGAGCAAGTATGCCCCGGCGCTGGTGGCCAATGATGTCGCGCTCTTCATTCAGCGGCAGGGGCGCAAAATCCGGGAGTTTGTCTACGAGTTCCAGAAGGACGGCTACGTGGCGCAGGATCTGACACTGCTGGCCGATCACATTACCGGCGGCGGGGTGGTCCAGACGGCGTTTCAGCAGCAGCCGGACGCGATCCTCTGGTGTGTGACCAAGGAGGGGACGCTCGCGGGGATGACCTATGAGCGGGCGCAGAATGTGGTGGGGTGGCATCGGCACACGACGGCGGGGAAGATTGAGAGTGTCGCCACGATTTATTCGGCGGATGCGGCGGATGAGGTTTGGATGATCGTGGAGCGCGCCGGGGTGCGGTATGTGGAGCGGCTCGATCCGGAGTACCGGGAGAGCCTGGAGAGCGAGGACAAGGGGGCATGGTGGTATCTGGATTGCGCGAGTCGGTTTGAGTTTGGAGCGCCTACGAGCGAGGTGAGCGGGCTGGGGCGGTTCGAGGGCCGGGAAGTGGAGGTGTTGGTCGACGGGGCCGTGGAGGCGGCGAAGGTGGTGGACGGCGGTAGGATCGAATTGGAGCGGCCTGCGCGCAATGTGCTGGTGGGGCTGCCGTACGTGTCGCGGCTGACGCCGATGCCGCTCGACCCGGGGCCGATGGGGGACGGGACGGCGCAGAGTCGCAAGTTCAAGGTCAATCGGCAGGTGTTGCGGGTTTACAAGAGCCTTGGGGGAGAGGTGGAGATTAAGGAAGGGGTGTGGGACCCGGTGTTTTCTCGCAATACCATCGACCCGATGGATGCTTCCCCTCCTCCGTTTACGGGGGATAAGGAGGTTTACGTGAGCCGGAGGTATGAATCGACGGGGACGGTAGGCGTGCGCCAGCGCCAGCCGTTGCCTTTTACGTTGCTGGCGATGATTCCCAAGTATGATGTCAGTGGCACCTGAACCGTTTCTTCTTCGCTTCTTCGAACCCGAGCGGGACTACCAGACCGTGCGCGGCTGGTGGGAAGCGCACGGGTGGAGCGCTGTACCCGTGCAGGTGCTCCCGAGGCTCGGGATTGTTGCCGAGCGCGGCGGCGAGCCAACGGCTGCCGGATGGCTTTATATGGACAACAGCGTTGGCGTGGGTTGGCTCGAATGGCTGGTTGCGCGGCCCGACGCTTCGCCGCGGGATGTTTACCGGGCACTGGCTTCAGTGATCGAGTTCATCCGGTCCGAAGCAAAGCGGATGGGTTATCACACCCTAATATCAACCTGTCGCCAGGAATCGCTCGGGCGGTTGTTGGAACGTAATGGCTTCAATCAGTCCGACACGGGGGTGTCTCATTTCGTGGGTTTTCTGGATCAATAATATGGCATCTGTAACCACAGCTTTAATCGTCGGTGCGGTCGCCACAGCGGTCGCTGGCGGACTTTCCTATTACTCTGCGCAGGAGCAGGCGGCGACCTCGCAGAGCATCGCCGCCTACAACGCTGCGGTGCAGCGGCAGCAGGCGGACCTGAATGCGAAGATTCAGATCCGGCAGTCTGAGATTAACCAGTCGATGCTGCAAAGCCAGATGAACCAGACGGCGGCGCTGGACAATCAGGCGGCTTCTACGGAGGCGCATGCGCGGGAGGAGCAACGACGATTGCGGGAGGAGAAGCTGCGCTTGATTGGGGCGCAGCGGGCAGGGTTTGCCGCCGGGGGGGTGTTGATGGAGGGGACGCCGCTGGCGGTGTTTTCCGATACGGAATACAACTTCGCTTTGCAGGAGATGGATATTTTCAAGGCTTCCAGTGAGCAGGCGGATTCCCTGCGACGGGAGGCGGCGATTCAGCGGCAGGATCTCGGGACGCAGATGGAGGTGGAGAAGCTCAACGCAGAGGCGGCGAAGGCCGGGCGCGATATTGGATACAACAACGCGGCGATGACGCTGGCTCAAGGGGCGGCGACGGCCCGGGCGTACAAACTCTCGGGGTACGGGACTCTGCTTAGTTCGGCCAGCAACATTGCCGGGCAGTATGGCGATTACAAAAAATTCACGGCTACGGTGCCGGTAAATAAGAAGAGCGGCGGTTAACGAGAGAAAAGTCTATGGCACGAATTCCTTTACGAGACATTCCCAATGCTCCGCAGCCGGTGGCGGGGCCGAGCGGACGCGGAGGCAACCGGGTGAACCTGGGCGGGGCGATGTCGCTGCTTCAGCGGCCCACGATTTCGCCGGAGGCTTTCAGCGGACCGGCCAAGGGGCTCGACGCGCTGGCGCGGGGGGTGGGCAGCATTGCCGGGGCGAGCGAGAAGGCGATGAAGGCGGCGCTGCATTTGCAAGACCTGGTCGACGACGACAAGGTTTTCAAGGCGAAGATGGCCTTTCGCGACTCGGCGAGCGCGGGGCGACAGGAAATCGAGGCGAGGCCGGAGGATTTCACGCAGTATGGAGAGATCATCAAACGGCACATGGAGGAGGGTTACCAGGGGTTTCTTAAAGACAATCAAGACCTCTCGGCGCGCGCGCGCCAGCGGATTGAGCAGGAATATCTTGCGACAAGTGGCGATCTCTATGGTCGGGCGCAGGAGATGGCTGTGCGCAAGGTGACGGCGAACAAGCGGGCGGGAGTACTTTGGGAGGCGGAACAACTGGCCAGTGTGGGCGACGGCGAAGGGGCGGCGATGATGATGGAGGAGGAACACGGGAAGGGGCGCTTTGATGATCTGGAGATCGAGATGAAGCAGAAGGGTTTCCGCAACCAGGCGGCTGGGGTGCGGATGGATCAGATGCGCTTGGATCGGCCTGATCTGGCGCTGGAGGCGGTGCGGGATGAAAAGAAGACGCCGGAGTTTTCGCCACAGGAACGTTTGCAGCAGGAGCGGGCTTCGCGGGTGGCGATCGCGGCGAAGGACGGGGAGCTGATGAAGCAGGTCGCGGTGATGATTGACAAGGGGGAAGTCAAAAGCCTGGAGGATGTGCGTAAGCGGCTTGGGGAGTATGGGGTGGGGTTTTCGGATCGCAACCTGAACCACCTCAAGCGGGAGCTTGCGCCACGGGCTTTTACCGATACGGGGGCGGCGAAGGCGATTCTGAGAAAGTACCGGTCGATGGAGATACCGGCGGACGAGGTGGATCGCACGGAGATGCGGACGGCGCTCAAGAGCGAATTGCGCGCGGTGTTGCTAACCGATGACCGGCCGGAATGGATGAAGCTGGCGGACAAGCATTTCGATGGACCGCCGCGCAAGGCAAGCGAGAAGCGGATCGAGAACATGAACAAGGGTATTCTGGACGGCGGCGGATTTGATGGCGGCTATGACAAGAAGAAGGCGGATGAGGGTGATCTCACAGAGGTGCGTAAACGGTACGAGACGGAGGTGAAGATGGATCAGGTCAACGAGCACATGGCGCAGTGGGAACGCGACCACCCGAAGGCTTCTACTGCGGAGAAGGGCGAGGAGTACCAGAGCTACATTGAAGCCAACGGGTGGATGCCTCCGGCGAAGGATGAACGGTGGTGGTGGCAAAGGTGGTTTGGGCCGTCTCCGGACGGGGAAGCCAGCGAGATGCGGCGCACCTTTGAACAGCACCATCCACCAGCGGCGAATCCATACAAGGAAGGCGGGCAGGAATGGAAGGCGCGGCCGAATGATCCGAAGCCGTCTCCGGCACCAGCGCCAGCGCGCGCGCCGAAGCCTTCCGCTGCGCCGACTCCCGCGCCGGAAGGTAGCAAGCAAACGAGCTTTGGGTATCCCGGCGACCCGTACAAGGATAGCAACAGCCTGGCGGGGATTGGCGCATGGGTCAGCCCGGAAGAGCAGCGCAGGATCAAGGCGGGGCTGCCGAGCGAGCAGAAGATGCGAACCGATGATTTCGCCGCGTCGCCAGACATAGAGAAGGCGTTGCGGGCGATGGGAATCAAGCCCGGCGACATGGTAGCTGTACAGTGGTCGGATGGTGAAACAACCGAAGGGCGGTGGATGGACAAGACCAGCAAGGAGTTGCGCGGTCGCATTGATCTCTACTCACCTGACGGCCCGCATCCCAAGGATGGGCGGAAGGCAGTTAGCTGGAACAAGGTTTGATTTTTTGGCCATGATTACTCAAGAGGTTGCAGATCAGTATTTGAAGGATAAGGAGCTTTTCGAGAGCGGGGAACTGGAGCTTTCACCCGATGAGGTGAACCTTCGGCGGACGGCGCTTGATGAGTTTGGCACGGAGTTGGAGCGCAGGCAGGGCCGGGAGCGGGGGATGTGGGAGAAGGCGCGGGCGGAGCGGGTGCGCCGGAACTTTGTCGACCTCGAAACGCGGGGCGGCAACCAGACGCCAGAGATCGACGCGCAGTTTGCCTGGGCTCCGAATCAGGATTCGATCAAGGCCGGGCTTTCGCTCAAGGAGCTTTTTGCGGCTCATTACGATATTCCGCTTGAAGAGGCTGGCCAGAAGTTTGATCTGCTCAAGATGGATTACGCGAGCCGGAACTTTGGCGGCAAGATTCCCAAGACGAACGTGGAGTTCTGGAACGCGGAGAAGGCGCGGGTTGAAAAGTCCGAGGCGGTGGAGGCGGAGACGACGAAGATGATCGGGGCGGCGACGGCGAATGCTTTTGCCAGTGCGCTCAAAGGAGAGGCTCCCAATTGGGGCGCGGCGTTGCAGAAGTGGCGCGAGGGGGCGGCGGAATCGGTTCTGATGAAGGAGCACCAGCCGCAGGAGGTGGGCGAGGCGTACCGCCTGGCCTGGCAAGGGGCGCGGGGGGTGCTCGATCACAACCCGGCGTTGCTTGAGGTTTTCCGGATGATGACGGCGAAGGCGGGGCGGGCCGATCTGACGCGCAATGACGAGCCAGCGGAAGGGGCCGGGGATGAACCGGAGCGCAACCCCCGGCAGATGCAGACGCGGATGGCGGCGGGCAGGATTGCGGCGGGAGGGAACCCGGGCGAGGTGGAGACCGACGCGATTCTTGACAAGCTGATGACGGTGCCGCGCGAGGAGGTGCGCCGGTTTTTCGATCTGCTTCCGGCGTACCTGACGGCGATCGGGGAGCTGGACCCGCAGGAGGCGGTGGCGCAACTGATGACGCAGTTCTGGGGCGAGGTGGCGCAGGGGTATTCCTCCATGATGGGGGATCGCAAGGGAGTGCAAGACCAGATGACGCGGGATGCGAAGGTGTTGCGGGCGATTCAGGAGGGGCGCGATGTGCGGGTTTCAGCGCGGGATGGCGGGTTTGTGTCACTCGACCGGCTGGTGACGGAGGCGGATGTGGCGGCGACGAATGCGATTGGCGGGTTTGGCACGGGGCTTCAGACTTATTCCCATTCGACGGAGGAGTATGGCCGGGTGTTGACGCCGAAGGAGGCTAATGAAGTGGCGGGGCGGTTGTCGCAGCGGATCGAGCGCGGGAAGTTTTTCTTTGCGGTGGAGGAGATGACGCGGGAGATGCGGCCGCTGCGGGCGGTGACGCCTTTCAAGAGCGCGGAGATGGGGCTTTACGGGGTGGCCAATTCGGCTCCGATGATGGCGCGGGGGATTGCGGCGAGCTTTATTCCGCTGGCGGGGCCGTTGTTGGCGTTTGCCAGTTCGGCGGATGCGATGCGCTCCCAGGAGTTTCAGCGGCTGGTGACGGAGTTTCCTGACATCGATCTGGAACGGGCGGAGAAGGCGGCGACGATTTCCGGGCTGGCGCAGGGGGTGGTGGAACTGGCATCAACCTACGGGATGCGCTTTGGCGGCTCGCTGCTGGTGCGCAAGACTCCCAACCTGGCAGCATGGCTTGAACGGGCCAGCGGGGCGGCGAGTGCGTTTGCGAGACCGGTATTGACGCGGACGGGCGCGGGGGTGGCTGAAGAGATGGGCGAGGAGGCGGTGCAGGGGTGGATTTCAGCCACGGTGCAGAATGCGATCCTGACCGATTACCCGCATGTCGATGCGAAGAAGGCGTTCATGGACAACATCAGCCTGGAGGTGGGGTTTGCCTCGCTCTTCATGCGGCTTCCGGCGGTGGGGGCCGGGACGTGGACGGAGAGCCGGATGGTGCGAAGCGGGTTGGAATCGCGCGAGATGATGCGTTCCCTTGGGCTTTCGGAGGAGGCGGCGGGGCGAATCAATGCGTTGGCGGCCGAAGGGAAGTACGGGCAGGCGGAGGCGTTGATGCATCAGGAATATATGGCGCTCAAACCGGCGCAGATTGAGGCGGGGGCGCGGTACATGGAGGGGCGGATGCGGCTGGCGCGGGAGGCGGCGGCGGACCCGGCGATCAGCGAGCATGAGACGCTCCAGGTGCGCGATGGCCAGTGGAGCATTGTGCGCGGCGACGGGCGGGTGATCGCGAGGTTTGAGGATGGCGCGTCGGCGCAGGAGGCGTTGATGGCACGGGTGGCCTTTCGCGCCGAACGGCTGGCGAAGGAGAACGACGGATCGGTTGCGGCGGCGATCGGGTGGTTTCAGTCGTGGGCGAAGGGGTTGGCGGTGGAGAACCGCACCGGGGAGCGCAAGCGGGCGAGCGATCTGGAGATGGGGCCGCTTGATCGCGGAGAGCTGGCGGCGAGTATGCGGCGGCATGGGATCGAGGCGGGGCTTGACCCGGATCAGGTGGCGATCCTTGGCGAAAATTCTGCCGAGCTGGTGGAAGGGGTTTATGTCGATACGTTGAAGCTTTACGGGGGGAGCACTGCGATGACGGTCTTTGAGGAGGCCGGGGAGGCGTTTCTGCGGCGGGATCTGCGTGACGGGCTGGTGAGCGAGGAGGAGGCGAAGGCTTGGACGCGGGCTTGGAGCGAGAAGACGGGTTTTGAGCTGACCGATCCGGCCAACCCGACGATGGCGGAGGTGTTTGAAGCGACTTCGCAGATGTTTGAGGCGCATTTCCTTGGCAAGCGTAAGGAGCTTCCCGATGTGCCCAAGCTCTTCGGGTTGATCAAGCGGCTGGGGGTGTACCTGCGGGAGGCGTTTGGGCGGGCTAGGCAACTGGTGGAGATGCGCGAGGCGGGGGCGCTTTCGGAAAGTGCGGAGGGGTATCTGGCGCGGGCGCTCGGGATCGATGAGCAGGTGGAGCTAAATCAGAAGACGGCGGAGACCGTTGGGGCGGCTGCTTCGTATTCGGTGGGACGCTACCCTGGAGATGAGCAGACGATTCCGAAAGACGCAAAGGTTTGGTTAAAACCGCCAGTGAAGATCACCAAGGTGACGGAAAGGCGCTTTGCTCGCCATGCCACGTTGGGAGAAGCTGCAAAGGATGCGCTTCAGGTTGTCCGTTCTATTTTCGAGGCCCATTCCAAGGAAGGCGGGATTTCAACTCCTGACTTGAAGGAAAAGATCGCGGCGTCTGGCAAGCAGATGCGGCATGGGCTGCATCTCGGTGTCACGCATCCTCATCTTCGCGCCCACATGGAGGCGGCCGGGGTGATTGATCAGCTTTTTGAAAATGCCGTTCTGGTGGTGTCCCATGACCCATCCAAAGGGGCGCTGGAGGGTGATCCGCTTCTGCATCAGATCCATCGCCTGGCCGCACCGTTGCAGGTTGGCGATCAGCTTTATCGGGTGAAGCTGACGGTGAAGGAGTTCAAGGGGGACAAGCACCACTACTATGACCACAGCCTGACCGAGATCGAACCCGTTGAAACACGAAAGGCCAACCCGGAGGCTGACCTTTCGTCTAGGATTCCAGGCTCGCTCCCCGTTACCGGGGCGACCCCACTGGAAAGCATCAATATCGCCGATCTTTTGAAGGACGTCAAGTTTGGGGAGTTGTCTTCGTATCCGATGGTCAATCCCTCTTTCTCCGTCGCCCGCGCGGCCGATGTGGAACGGATTGCCAAGGAGATGGAGCGGGCCGGGACGGCGGAGAAGCTGGCGTTTGCGGAGAAGGTGCGCCGGAATCTGGAGCGCGGACGGGAGCGGGTTGATCTTTTGGAGAGGGAGCAAATCTACGAGCGGCAGGCGGATGCGCGGGCGCTCCAGCTTGAGGAGGATGTGGCCAATCTTCAACTCCGGCAGGAGGAGGGGATCGAAGAACTGCGTCAGCAGAAGGCGGAGCAGATCGAGCAGGCGGGGACCGGGAGCATGGCGAAGTTCATGGACCGGATCGAGGCGGCGAAGACGGAGCGGGAGCGGACGCTCTTGCGCCGGGAGGCCCGCGAGACGGCGGCCGATCTCAAGCGCGGGATCGAGAAGGATTTCAAGGCGCAGGAGAAGGCGTTGCGGGAGCGGTTCCGAGGCGAAGAGAAGGTGCTTCGTGAAAAGGCGCTTGGCGCGGAGAAGGCGGAACGGCTGAAGGCGGGCCATGAAGAGGCCCGTGCGGCGACGTTGCAGTCGCTGGTCGATTACAACGCGGCGATGATGGCGCTCCCGGCGGAGCTTCGCGGGAAGCTGGGCGGGTTTGTGACGCTGGCGCGGCTCAAGACCGACCGGGCGCGGGATAAGTTTTTCCGGGAGAAGTTTCCGAAGATCGAGGCGGCTTACGAAAAGTACCTGCGGGACGAATACGACGCGGCGCTCAAGAAGATTTTCAAGCAGGCCAAGCCGAAGGGCAAGGCAGGCAAGCGACCGGCTGGAAAGCTGGGGCCGGAGCTGCACGCGCTCTTTGCGAAGCTCGAAGAGGCGACCGGGTGGGACGCGGCGAAGCTGGAGGGGTATATCGCCGAACTGGAGCAGCGGGAGGCTGACGGGACGCTGACGCCGGAGCGGGAGGATTTGGCCGATCTCGAAAAGGCGATGCTTAATCTGGTGGTGGATTGGAAGCACGCGGACTCGGGGCGGCGCGGCACGGCCGTGCGGGAGTTGAAGGCGCTCTTGAGCAAGGGGCTGACCGAGTTCCGGTTCAAGAAAGGTCAGGAACGGATCGAGCGGAAGGAACGCCGGGAAAGACTCGTTGCGACCACCGGCTCCACGGGGAGCAAGTCGGAGCGATCCCAGCGGGCGAAGAAGGACGCGGGGATGATCGGCAAACGGCTGGCGTTCCTGCGGGCGGCGCGGCTGAACCTCTCCTCCTTTGAGCAGGTGCTGTTTCTCGCTTTTGGAGAAAACCCGGAGGCGCAGCCTGCGGACTCGCGGGAAGCTGGTGGCGGAGCCGGATTTCAAAGACGCCCTGCTGACCTTTGTGCAGCACAAAACGCAGATGAACCACTGGATGGCGTACGCGGAGTTCATGCGGGAGTTTCAATCACTGGTGGGGCATCGGGATGTCATGAACGCGGTGGAGGGGAGCGGCGGGGAAGCGACCAGCCGGATGCTCGGGCAGTGGCTCGATTACTTTGCGCAGGGCGGGAATCGGGATGCGGGGTCGAGGTTGGAGCTGGTCGGATTCATTTCCAAGCTGGTTTCTAATGCGTCGGCAATGGCGATCGTCGGGCGGGCGGGCGTGTTGGCGGTGCAGAGCACGCAGATCCTTACCGCGCTCGCGGAAATGCCGACGGCGTCCTATTTGAAGCGGATGGGGATGCTGGCCAGCGGGCAACTGGGTTTGAAGGCGGCTTGGGATTCGCCCTACATTCAGCGGCGCTTGAAGGAAATGCCGCCGGTGGTTCGGCAGTTGATGGAGGGCTTGAACTCGGGCAGCCCGACGCGGATCAAGTACGCGGTGCAGATGCTGGGCCGGTCGATCTCCGGCGCGGATGCGCTTTTCACCGCAGGGACGTACGCGATCGTTTACGACTACCGGCTGACGAAGTTGATGGAAGGCGGGGTCGGGCTGGCGCAGGCGGAGCGCATGGCGCGAGAGGAAGCGGAACGGATCACCGACCGGTTGGCGCAACCGATGCGGGCCGGTGCGCGCTCGATGATGGAACTGCGGATGAGCGGGAACCCGGCGTTTCGAATGGCGTGGAACTTCGCCAGTGAAGCGCGCAAAAACCTTGGCGTGGTGCTTTACGCGATGGCGCGCCGCGGCGGGGCTCAGGCGGGGAGGACGGTCATGGCGATGTGGGTGCTTCAATCGCTGATGGCGAATCTGATCCGGGCGGCGTGGCGCGATGCGCGGGATGATGAGGACGATGATCTTTTTGACGAAAAGAACTGGAGCGCGAAACGCTTGGCGCTTGCCGTCCTAACGGAGCCGCTGGCGGGGGTTCCCGTGGTTGGCGATCTGGTGGAATCGGCAGTTTACCGCGGTGCCGGAGAGCATCAATTCTCGGGCGGGCTGCTTGAACTTGGGCGGGCGGTCTCCGCCGTGAAGCGGATTCCCGCGACGCTGGCCGGTGAACAGGAAGGGGCGGAGGTGCTGCGCGACATGGAGGCCATCCTGATGGGGATGGGGCTTTTCAGCACGAACCTTGCGGCGGCGGCTTCGCTCTCGCACATTGCCCGGGATCTCTTTGGTGTGGGCGAGAATGTGAGCGAGGCGGGAAAATAACTATTGCATCGCTTTCGCGGAAATCCGACTACGCTTGTCAATGAGCGTCCAGTCGGACATTTCGAGTATCCAATACACGGGCAACGGCTCGGCCGCGACGCCGTACCCGGTGCCGTTTGTCTTTCATGAGGCGGTTCATCTGAAGGCCGTGGTCGTGGCGGAGGACGGGACGCAGGACGAACTGGCACTCGGCACCGACTATGTGGTGGCCGGGGTGGGCTCAAAAACCGGCGGATCAGTGACGACGCTCGCGCCGGTGCCGACCACGCGCAAGCTGACTATCTACCGCGAAGTGCCGGTGGTGCAGCAATCGAAGTTCGTGGAGAACGGGCCGATGCCCGCATCGACGATCGAGCGGGGCCTTGACGATCTGACGATGATTGCTCAACAGCTTTCGCGCCGGGTGGCGCGGTCGTTTCGGCTGTCCGATTCCAGTCCGCCGCTTGACCCGATGATGGAACTGACCTCGGGCGACACGGGCGTAATGGTGATGGGCGATGACGGCAAGTTCCATCTTTGGTCGATGCAGCGGCTCAAAGAGGAATTGTCGGCGATGGCGGCGGTGCCTGCGATGCTCAATGCGCTGATGGTGCAGTATCCGGTGGGGTGTCTGTACTTTACCCGTCGAAACGAAAACCCGCGTGATATTCTCGGCTTTGGAACATGGGTCCGCTTTGGGGCTGGGAGAATGATGGTGTCACTGGACCCGAGCAACCCGACATTGAGCCAGGTGGGGGCAACGGGCGGGGCGGCGGTGCATTCATTAACGCTCGAAGAGGGTCCGGCGCACCAGCACGTGGTGCCAGCGTTCTCTGGCCAGGCTCAAGGAGGGGGCCATACGCACACGGTACCGGGGCAGACCGTGCAAACGTCAAGTTCTGGTGGGCACACGCACCCGATTACCGGCTACGAAGAATCAGCTTCGGCGAATCGTCCCACCAATCAGATTATCATTGATGACGACTACGCGCAGAGCCCCACGACGACGAGAAATACCGGGGAAGCGGGCGCTCACGTTCACTCCGTAACCATTGCGTCGGTAACGACAGGAACCAGCAGTTCGGCTGCCTACAATCTTTCCATCCCTGAACAGAACACCCGCTCCGCAGGGCAAGGCAAGCCACACAACAACATGCCTCCCTATATCGTGGTGCATGTCTGGACACGGGTGAACAACGATGCTCCGGAAGATGTCGACGACGGGTCGGGGGGTGGCGTTGGATCGCTTCCGTTCCCGGGCGATCCTACGCTCTTTGTGGACCGGGTGACGGGCGAGACGCGGCGGCTCGTGGTGGACGATTCGGTGCTCGGGACGATCCCGGCAGGAGGAGGATCTTAAAGATATGGCTCGTGCATTACTTTTCTTCGCGCTGGCGTTCATCGGTGTGGCGCTGCTGACCGCTGCCAATCCTCCCAACCATGCCGTGATGACGGGACCGCAGGCGCAGCGGGCGCAGGGAGCGAAGACGTTCGAGGATCTGACGGCGGAGAAACTGACGATGCCAGGGGTGAAGGGTGCGCTTAAAGCAGATGCGGACGGGGAGGTGTCGGGCGGGCCGTATTACCCCGTCTTCCACATTTATCTGCCGCCGGGGTTCACGGACTTTGAACTCAAGGCGACGACCGACAACTACGAGACGATGGTCTTTTTCTATCACAGCCCTGACCCGGCGAAGGCGTTCATCCCATCTCAGATCTGGAGCACCCGGCCGGACGTGTTTTTCACGGATTCGCAGCGCGCCGATCGGCGGCAGTGGATCAGGCAAAGCGCTTCTCAGTCCATCGCCGCAATGCGCGTCAATGGATCGAGCGAGATCGGCGGGGTAATCCTGGTGGTGAAAGATGTTGGCGGCGCCATCTCGCAGGACAACCCGAAGCTGATCTGGACGTACGCCGTGATGACGCCGACCGGCACGGAAGACGACCCGGGCGGCCGGAGTATCTGGCGGCCGATCGTGCCGGTCTGGATGTCGCAACCCTTCAACCCATGAAGCAACTGATCCTCATTTTTACCTTCGGGCTCCTGGTGCATGCCGCCAGTGCCATTGACTATCAAGCCACTCCGGAAAGCGCCTGGGTCAAACGGTTCGGATCGGCACCGGGGTTTGAGGTGACCGATGCGGCGCTTCGGACAGCTATTGAGTGGGATCTCTTTGGCGGGCCGGTGCCGAAGATCAACGGTGCGACCCACTACGGGTTGCAGCTCAAGCGGTGGGAGCGGTCGATCAGGCAATTCGGATTCGCGGTAATCGCCGACGACTATGCAACTTTCCTGGAGGGGTTAAAGGCCGAACTCTCCAGGCAGAAAAAGTAAAGAAGGCCAATTCGAAGACACAATACCATGAAACGATACATTACCACCCTCTGCCTTGCCATCGCCGTTGCCGGGAGCGCCCTTGCGGAGCTTCCCAAAAACGTCGACGCGCTGGTTGACAAGCTGCCTGAGTCGTACACCAAAACCCTGCGCGCCAATGCCGTGCGTCTGGAAGCCCGTTCGAACGATGAATTCTACAGCAGCCTGAAGGCCGCCGGATTCACCTTTCAAGACGTGACGCTTTCACGCTCCTGGGTCGTCGGGCTCGCGTTCCCGCGCGGGGATTACGACGCCTTCGACTCGGCGGAGGCCGCGAAGTACCTCTCTCTCGACAACTACAAATCCTACGTGGCCGCCAAGCTCAAGGGCATGGGGGCCGACGCCATCGCCGCTTACGACTGGCTCCAACAGCAGCGCCTGACTGTCGTGGAGGCCGCCCCGCGCGACATCGCCGAGAAGGGGGAGTTCCTGGCCGTGATCGCCGATCAGGTGATCGCGCAGGACAAAGCGAAAGCTTCCGCCGCGCAGTAAGGCACGCGCCTGCTGTTTTGCGCTCCCCTGCCCTCTTCATCGCAGGGCGGGGTGCGCTTAGGCGATCAACAGAAAGGGAGACCTTATGAGCTTGAATTACATGTCGCTGGCTGATGGCCGGGCGCTTCCGGTTGGGACCGGTATAATGCCGGTGTGCAGCTTCGACCAGGACGGGAAGCCCGCCGGTGCGGCCACGGACAAAACGCTGGCTGACCTGACAGCGTTTCTGTTCGCCCGGAAGGGGGAGACGTATATCCACGACGATACCCTTCATGAGGGAGATTGGTTTGCCGTCACGGCCGTGGAGGATACGGTGATTGCTTCGATCACCACGCCGACCGGCACGCATACTGATGTGCCAATCCCGGGGGGGCTGACGCTTCCTTTGCAGTTTACGGCCGTAACCTTGACGAGCGGCAAGGTGTTTGCCTGGATTGCATGATTGGGATCGGGATAGGTTTGGGTCTTTGGCGGGGTCAGATCATCGTCAAGCGATGGGACGCGGACGCGCTCGCCTACATCGCGCAGGTGGAAACGGCGGACGGCGCTCCGCTGGAGCCGAAGGTCAGGCTGGCGGTCAACCGGTTGGTCGGGCAATGCAAGCGGGATGCCTCGCCGGTGGCGGGTGTCAGCAACTGGGAGGCGATGAAAGCAACGTGCCTGCTGGCCGGGCCGCGGACGCTGGCAGGAGCGCTGATCCCGTTGCGCGGACCTGCGCCCACCAACATCAATTTCGTTTCAGGGGATTACCATCCTGTGGACGGCCTGAAGGGCAACGGATCGAGCAAATACCTCATTTCAAATTTCAACACGATCGAGGGGTCCCGACAGGTTCATATGGCCGTCCACACGCGGAGCAACTTCGAAGCCATTAATTCGTCTGCATTGATGGGCGCTGGAGCTAGTTCCACGCCGGGCTCCATGCTTCTATTCATTAATAATCCATCATTTGATCCAAGATCGGTCGTTGCCAAAATTGCAACCTGGGACAATGAGCCGATTCTTCAATACCAGCCTGAATCTTCAGGCTTCATAGGAGTATCCAGGGCATCACAGACTGACACGGATGTTCAATGGGCTCTCGGAAATGAGGAGGGTGTAGCGTCTGGAAAAACCCACCAAAGTCCTGCGTTAATTCCCTATCATATTTTTGCTCGAAATGGGGGGAACATTTCTAACATTCCAATGACGTTCTATAGCATCGGCGAGCCGGTTGATCTGATCGCCTTGCGTTCGGCAGTCAACGCTTACATGGAGGCGATCGCATGACTCCGGAAGAAATTGATCTTTTGCGTGATCTCTCCGCCCCACTGGTGGAGCATCCGTTGCCGTGGAGCGGGCTTTCCGGCGAGCAACAAGCGGCTTTCCGGCTGCTGATGCCGCGCCCGACCTTCACCGACGAGCAGCGCGAATGGGTGAGCCTCTGGTGGCTGCCGGTCACAGTGCAACAGGTGGCCGACATCAATGCCGTTGTGCCGGCAGGCAACCAGTACCCGGGGCGGGAGGATCTTGATGGCGATCTCTTCATCAGCGTCGATCTGCTCTCCGACGCCCTCGACTCCGGGCGGCTGGCGGCGTTGCTGCCGATCCTGCAATCGCTCCCTCTGACCTACAAACTGCCGGAGGAGTGGCCGGTGCCTGATCTGGAGGAGATTTAACACCATGCAGCAACACTATGACCTGATCAAGGTAGCGGCCGTCAACGTTACGGCGTTTATCGTCTCATTAACGGACCTGGAAACATCGGTCCGGATCGCGGGGATGCTGGTGGCCATGGTCTACACGGGCCTCAAAACCTATTACCTGATCGCCGAGAAGCGCGAAAGGAAGAAATGAATCAACCGCTGAACATTCCCATTAAGGACGGCTATCGTCTGGAGTGCGACTACATCTACCGATGGGTCGACGAAGGGCGCATTTACCGAATCGTCGTTCCCGCGGGGTTTATCTGCGACGGGGCGAGCGTCCCGCGTTTCCTTTGGACGTTGATCGGGGCAACCCCGGACGGGCTGAACCGCGCGGCCGCGCTGGTTCACGACTTCATCTACCGCAACAGCGGCGTGTTGCCGAACGGCTCCTTCTGGGAAGAAGCGCCCGGGGGGCGGCTGATCGCCCTGATCGACATGCCGTGGACTCGCGTTCAGGCCGACAAACTTTTTGCCCGCATCCTTCGTGAAGCGGGTGTGCCCCGCCTGCGGCGTCGCCTGATGTATCGGGGGGTCCGGCTGGGCGGGTGGATGTCGTGGCATAAGAGGAAGAAATCATGAGCAAGAACATCGCAAACGAAGCATTCGCGCGCCGGGTCCAGTCGGACCTGCACGGCCGCGGCCTTTACACAGGAACCGTTGACGGCTGGGCCGGGCCCCAGACAATCGAGGCATGGGGGCTGCTGGTCGGCGACGGATTTACCGTGCCACGGCCGGGCGGCACCGGATCGACCGATCAAAGCGCCCAGCTCTACGCGCACGCACTCAAGGATGATGGCTTGCGCGAGACGGCCGGGAAGGGATCAACCCCACGCATTCGCGAAGCGATTCTTGGGGCCGCGTCGTGGCTCGATCCCGACGACAGCGCCACGGCCTGGTGCGGGTGCATTATGGGCCTCTGGGTTAAGGAGATCGGCCTGACCCCTCCCGTGGCGCACTACCGTGCCGCGTCATGGCTCGACATCGGCACAGAGGTTCCGCTCGCGTCGGCCCGGCCGGGCGACATCGTGGTGATTTCCCGCACCGGCGGGAACCACGTCGCGCTCTACTTGGCGCACGATACCGGGACGATCACCCTCTACGGCGGGAATCAATCGAACGCCGTCAACATCGCCAAGTTCCCGCGATCGAGTTTGCGGGGGGTGCGCCGATTGGCGTGACCTTTTCTTACGAACCGTTAGGCGATGGTGCCTGCCGGTGTTGTAAGGCTTGCTGTAAATTCCCCCATCAACCGCTGTAAGTCGTTGGTATTGAGGCTGGCGGATGGGGGGGGATTCGAACCCCCGTTACCTTGCGGTAAACACGCTTTCCAGGCGTGCGCATTCGACCACTCTGCCACCCATCCTCTTTGTGACGCCTTTTCTCCTCCCGGTCGGTTCCCATTAGCGGGTTGGCGGCAGGAGCCCGGAGGTTTTCCGGTTGGAAAAGGAACGCACACTCTAGGCGGGCTTTTGCGCAAACATCAATCGCAATTTTGGTTCTTTTTTGGGGAGGCCGGGGCGGAGAGGGTCGGGGGGAACTGCTTTGCTTCGTTGACAGCGCCCGCCGCCCTCCGTAACTTCCCCCTCAACCCACCCTTTTTCACCCCCGAAATGTCCGTTGATGCTCCTCCACTGGCAACGCCCCCTGCGGGACGGTCCGCAAGACCGTCGCGTTCGCCTTCCTCCCCGCCGCCCGGGGGCAGGACATTCCTCGTCGCCCTTTCGCTGCTCGGGATCGTGGGGCTCGTTCAGTTGGGAGCGATCCTTTGGCAGGTGTTGACGCCCGCCCCGTCGTCTCCGGCCATGACCCGAAATACCGAAGGGGGCGTGGCGAGCACGGTTTCGCCGCCGATCGCCGCGACGCCGCAGCCCGCCACCGGCGCGGCGACCCAGCCCGGCACGGCAACCGCAGAGAATGCCGCCCCAAACGCCGCGACCGAAGCAGCCGAACTCGCCGCCCGCGAACGGGAGATCGCACTGGAAGCCGCCGAGTTGCAACTCCTCTCCAACCTCCCCCAGGCTCACCCTTCCGCACCAGCTTCCGAGCCCGCCCGGCAGAACAGCCAGAGCATCACCCCGCAAAGCCGCGTCAACGGTCTCGTCCAACTGGCCCGCGCCCTCCGCGACCGGGGCGACACCAGCACGGCGCTGACCCGCCTTCGCGAAGCCCAGGTGATCCTCCCCAACCATGCCCTGATCGTCTCCGAAATGGCGCTCACCTATGAAAAGATGCAGTTGACCGATAAGGCGATCGAGCAATGGCGGCGCATCTACGAATTCGGCGAAAAAGCCGGGATCTACTACACCGCGGCCGAGGCCAAGCTGCGTGCCCTGCAGCTTCCCGAGACCGAGGCGTATGACCAGCCCGCCCTCGGGCTGGACGGACGACAGCTCGACCTCTCCACCCCGCTGCTCTCCCTCGGCGAAGTCGCCACCACGCATGACACCCACAACTCGGAACCGCTGCGCCGCCTGCGCCTGCGGGTGCCGATCCTCGCCCGGCCCGGCAGCGCGATCGACGTGCAGGACGTGGTCATCCAGGTCTTCTTCTATGACCGGATCAGCGACGGCAGCCTGGTCGAAACCAACGCCGACGTCCAGTCCGCCTGGGCCAACCGCGTCACCGAAGAGGGCGACGCCATGATCGACTGGACCACCCCGGAACCCGAAGTGCTGGAGGTCGATTACCAGCAGATCGAATCCGAAACCCTCACCGAACACGGGCGCGAACGGCGGAATTATTTTGGCTATGTCGTCCGCGTCTATTATAAGGGGATGCTCAACGACACCCACGCGGAACCCGCCCTGCTCCTCAACCAGTTTCCACCTCCCCAGATTCTGCAAGCCAACGATTTACCGCAATGAAGATTCTCCTCGTCGATGATGATCCCGCCGTGCTTCAGGTCCTCCTGGCCATCCTGAAGCGCAACCCCGCCTATACCACGACGATCGGAACCAACGGCCCGCTCGCCATCGAGAACGCGGAATCGGCCGGGGGGGTCGACCTCCTGATCACCGATGTCGTCATGGAACCGACCGACGGCTTCACGCTGCGGGGGCAATTGCAGGAGATTTACCCGGAAATGAAGACCATCTTCATCTCCGGCTTTGACCTGAGCGACTATGCCGCCCACACCTACAGCTGCGATGTCTTCTCGAAACCGGTTGATGGCGAAGCGCTTCTGGCCGCGGCAGCGAAGGTCGAGGCGGCCCTGCCTCCCAGAAAACCGAAGGCCACCGTCCGGACCCTTCCCGCTCCGGTCGCCCAGCCCCAGGCTCAACCGACCGCTGGCCCCGTTGCGCAGCCGACTGCCACCCCTGTTCAGGCTCAACCGACTGCCGTCCCTGTCGCACAGCCGACCGCCACGCCCGTCCAGGCGCAACCGACTGCCGTCCCTGTCGCGCAACCGACCGCCACCCCCGTCCAGGCGCAACCGACTGCCGTCCCTGTCGCGCAACCGA
>DATMFV010000112.1:0-74973 GCA_035555975.1 Chthoniobacteraceae bacterium | reverse complement strand
CGTCCTCGTCGTCCTCGTCGTCCTCGTCGTCCTCGTCGTCCTCGTCGTCCTCGTCGTCCTCGTCGTCCTCGTCGTCCTCGTCATCCTCGTCGTCTTCGCCGTCCTCGTCGGCCAGGGCGGTCACGTCATCGTCCTCCTCCTCCTCCGACTCCAACGCCTCCTCCTCATCGCGCTCGTCCTCCGGGATGTCGAGCGACTGGAGGATGTCGATCACCCGCGCACCGCGTTCGATCGACTCGTCGAGCTTGAAGTAAAGGTACGGGGTATATTTGAGCACCACCCGCCGTGCCATCAACATCTGCAACTCCTTGCGATGACGCTGCAACCGCGCGATCACCTGCTGCCCGGTCGCTTCGTCGCCGCCGAGCACGCTGATGAAGACGTGGGCCTGCTTGAGGTCCGGGGTCAGGTCGACTTCCTGGACGGTCACCAGTTCCTCAAACGCCAGGTGACGACCAATCAGGTCGCCCAGTTCGCGCTTGAGCACTTCGCTGACTCTTTTAAGACGGTATTTCATGCGAATGGCCGGGGCGGAGCCCGGTGAAAAAAAGGCGGTTTCTCCGGGGAGGGGAGGCCCCCCCAAGTCTCCCCGGGAGAAAAAGGTTTCCCCCGGCGACGACGCCTCCGTTCAGGGTTGCCGGCGATCGACCGGCCCCTTGCCCCGAACGATGATTAAAGAAGCTGTTTGTACTTTTCGAGCTGGTAACACTCGATGATGTCTCCCGGCTCATATTCGTTGTAATCCCCCAGCTTGATCCCGCATTCCAGCCCGTTGCGGACTTCCTTCACGTCGTCCTGGAAACGGCGCAACGTGGCGATGTTGCCGTCGTAGACCGCCTGGCGGCGACGCAGGACGCGGGCCCTTGCGGCGCGGCTGATCCGGCCATCGGTGACGGCGCACCCTGCCACAACCCCGCGGGTCAGTTGGAAGACCTGCTTGACCTCGGCGTGGCCGATGACGGTTTCGCGCACTTCGGGGTCGAGCAGCCCGGCCATCGACTCCTTGATCTGGTCAATCAACTCGTAAATGATCGAGTAGAGCTTGATCTGCACCGTCTCGCGACGGGCGACGGCGGCGGCGCTGTTCTCCACCTTTACGCCAAACCCGACGACGACCGCGTTGGAAGCGGCGGCGAGCACGGCGTCGGACTCGGTGACGGGACCGACGGCGGAATGAATGATGTCGAGCGAAACCTTCTTGGAAGCAATATCGCGCAGCGAAGCAAGCAACGCCTCGAGCGCCCCCTGGGCGTCGGCCTTGACGATGATGCGGAGCACCTTCTTGGCGTCGGCGGCGATGTTGGCGAAAAGGCTCTCCAGCGTGGCGCGCCCCTTCGGTACGGTCAGCTTGCCGGTCCGTTCGGCGGCGAGGCGTTCATCGCTCAGAAGCTTGGCGGCCTTTTCCGATTCCATGACGAGCAACTGGTCGCCCGCATTGGGCAACCCGGAGAAACCGAGCACCTGCACCGGCACGGAAGGCCCGGCTTCGTTGACCCGCTGCCCCTTGTCGTTGATCAGGTTCTTGACCTTGCCGAAGTAGTTCCCGCAGATGAACGGCTGGCCGATCTTCAACGTTCCGGCGCGTACGAGCACGGTGGCGGTCGGTCCGCGACCGGCTTCGAGCCGCGCTTCGACGACCCGGCCCCTCGGCGGAACCGTCGGGCTCGCCTTGAGTTCCAGGATCTCCGCCTGCAAAAGGAGCATGTCGAGGAGGTGGTCGACCCCCGTTCCGTTGATCGCGGAAACCGGGCAGACGATCGTTTCACCGCCCCAGTCTTCCGGCGTCAACCCCTGTTCCTGCAACTGGCCCTTGACCCGGTCGATATTGGCCGCCGGGAGGTCGATCTTGTTGATTGCAACGACGATCGGCACCTTGGCCGCCTTGGCGTGGTTGAGCGCTTCGATGGTCTGCGGCATCACCCCGTCGTTGGCGGCGACGACCAGCACCACCATGTCGGTGATGTTCGCCCCGCGCGCCCGCATCGCGCTGAACGCGGCGTGGCCGGGCGTGTCGAGAAAAGTGATCCCCTGTCCGTTGTACTCGATCGTGTAAGCGCCGATGTGCTGGGTGATCCCCCCCGCTTCACCGGAAGCGACCCGGGCCTTGCGGATGGTATCCATCAGCGAAGTCTTCCCATGGTCAACGTGTCCCATGAAGGTGACGATCGGCGCACGCGGCTTCAGTTCGTCCTTCTTGGGGGGAGGGGGCGGCTTGGGCGGTTCGACGGCGACCTCCACCTTGTGTACCCCGGCGCCCCGTTCGCGGCGTTCCTTCTCAAAGGTAAAGCCGTACTTTTTGCAGATCGTGGAGACGATCTCCGGGTCGAGGGTGTGGTTGATCGCCGCAAAGATGTTCATCTCCATCAGGTCGGAGATCAACTGGAACGGCTTGAGGTTAAGATGAACCGCCAGCTCCTTGACGATGACGGGCGGCTTGATGTGGATGACCTTTTCGTCATCCGGGCCGATCGCCTCTTCGGCGGGTTCGACGGCGGCAGCCTCCACGGGCTGCGGCGCAAGCTCTTCCTCTTCAACCGGCTCTTCAACCGGTTCGGGGGCGCGGGGCGGCTCCGGGGGAGCGAGAATCTTGGAGATCGGCGGAAGGGCGGAGAACCCCTTCTGCGGAGTGCGCCGACGGACCACGCGCTCCTTGTCGATCAGAGAAACCGTTTCGAGCGGGGCCGCAGCGGGGGCCGCCGGTTTGGCTTTGGGAGAGGTGGACTCTTTGGAAGCAGGCGTACCCGTGGGCTTAGAAGCGGCGGAACCCCTGCCTTCTCCGGGACGCCGGGGAGCAGGACGTTTCGAACCGTGTGATTTTTGATTTGTTCGGGATGCCATTCTTAAAACAGGAAAAAAGTAAAAGCTTCATGACTCCATCCAAGGGGGTTAAATGGAGTTTACCTTGTCATACTCGGCCTGGGCTGCGTCGAAAATCGCCTGCGCCTTCTCAAGGCTGACCCCTGTCACCTCGACGATGTCCTGAGGTTCCGCGCCGACGATCACTTCCACGCTGTTCATGCCTGAGGTGATCAGTTGATGAGCCGTGGCCTCATCAATGTTCAACGAGGTCGCCAGCGACTCGGCAGCCTTTGCCACGTTCTGGGCAAAGACCTCCTTGGCGGTCTCGTCTTTCTCAATATTGATGTCCCACCCGAGCAGCCGGGAGGTGAGCCGGGCGTTCTGCCCGCGTTTGCCGATCGCCAGGGAGAGCTGGTCTTCGTCCACGCGGATCTGCACCGCGCGCTTGTTCTCGTCGAGCGTGACGCTCTTGATCCGCGCCGGTTTGAGCGCTTCGAGCACAAACTCCCTCGGGTCCTCGCTCCAGCGGATGATGTCGACCTTCTCGTTGTTGAGTTCGCGGACGATGTTTTTCACCCGCGAGCCCTTCATGCCGACGCATGCGCCGACCGGGTCGACCTTTTCGTTGGTGCTGTGGACGGCGATCTTGGTCCGGTAACCGGCCTCGCGGGCGATCCCCCGGATCTCGACGGTCTGGTCGGCGATTTCGCTGACCTCCATTTCGAAAAGACGGCGCACAAAGTTGGGGTGGCTGCGCGAAAGGATGATCTCCGGCCCGCGCGGCCCGTTTTCCACGGCGACCACATAGGCCCGCACGCGGTCGCCGATGTTGTAATCCTCGGTCTGCACCCGTTCACGCGACGGCATGACCGCCTCGAAACGACCGAGATCGACGATCACGTCCGAACGCTCGAAGCGCCGCACGGTGCCGCTGACGACCTCTCCCGCGCGGTCCTTGAACTCGTCGTAGACCATCTCCTTTTCGGCCTGGCGGATGCGTTGCATCATCGCCTGCTTGGCCGTCTGCGCGGCGATCCGGCCGAAGTCCCTCGGGGTGACTTCGACATCGACGGCGTCGCCGAGCTGGGCGTCGGGCTTGATCCTGCGGGCCTGGGCCAGCGCGATCTCGCCATGCGAGTCGGTGACGTTTTCCACAACGATCAATGACGCCATCGCACGGATCGCACCCGTCTTCGCATCAATGTCGATGCGGAGTTCGCGCGCGGGTCCAATCGCCTTTTTTGAAGCGGAAAGGAGGGCGTTCTGCACGGCTTCGATCAGCACTTCGCGCCGAATACCCTTCTCACGCTCAAAATAGTCCAACCCTGAAATGAGATCGCTGTTCATAGGAAATCCATCGCCCGTAGACAAAAAAAAGTGGGTTTTGGCCCACTGGTGTTTCGGACAACCGCCTCACCTTACGGGTGGCGGTTCGAGGCGTCAAGCGGAGAGATTACACCCCGCCCTCAAGCGGGAGTGTCGTCTTTCGCAACGCTTCAACTTCACTAAAATAAACCACCTTTTGCAGAAAAGGCGACTAACTCTTTTTCAGAAAGGCTATTTTTTCTTCATCAGTTATCGGCCAGCGTGTCGCCGCGGTCGGTCATTTGCTCGATGAACGCCTCGAGCGCGTCCATGTAAAGGGCGGAACGGGCGACGAGATAATCCTGCGTCCCCTCCAGCCGGGGGGCGATCTCCTCCCTCTGCGAGGCGAAAAGGTCGGTATTGAGGTAGCCGCGGTACCGGGCGATCAGCTTGCGGACCGCCTCCGGCGAAAAACAGGTGTCGAGCGCGTGACGCGCCTTGGCGCGGAAAAAATCGCGGTAGGCCGGGTCGTCGGCGATCAGGCGACGAAAAAGCCGCCCCCGCTCGCCCTTGATGACATCGAAATAAAAATCGCCCGGGTTCGCGTCGAAACCATGCTCAAAGGAGCCGTCCATATCCCACGCCGTGGAACGCCAGCGGGCGTCGGGATTGCGGAGGTCGAAATAGTACGCCCCCTGGCCCTCGTCGTTGGTGCCGCAGAACGAGATCGCCAGAATCCAGGCCGAAAGCTGGTCGAGATCGAACCGCGCGCCCGCTTTTTCCATCGTCATCGGCGAAGGCTCGTCTTCCACCCATTTCTTCTGCACCGTAAACTGCCAGACGCGGTCCCGCTTTTGCCGGTCGCCCTTCTGGCGCACCCAGAGGAACTCGGAGTGTCCGTAACGGCTTTCGAGGTATTCGGGCGACTGCCGTTCCATCAGGAAATAGCCGACCGGCATCCGCTCCCCGTTCAGATAGACCCGCACCGGCTGCGAGCGCGAGGTGGTGCAGCCGACCTCCCCGGCCAGGTCGAGCGCGATCGGGTTGAGAAAGCGGACCAGCCCCTGGGTGTTGCTCAGGACGATGGCGCGCAGGGGAGGGCTCTCCCCGCTGAAGAAAACCCCGGGCTCCGAACGGGGAAAACCGGCGTACGACCTGCGGAAGACCACCCGCATGCTCTTGTAGTCGTCGGTACGGCTCTTGCCGCCGTGGAGGCGCACCCCGGCGGGGGTTTCATAAACCAGGCGGCCCTCCTCGAAGTAGGAGAAACTCGCCCGTCGCTCCCAGGCGCGCCCCCGTTCCCAGACATGGGTGAAAATCCCCCGGTCGCTGGAATAGAGCCCATCTTTGGAGGTGACGATCGAGACCGTCGGCAGGCCGTCGGCGACCACCTCCGGCGGGACCACCAGGGTGCTCGGGAGCGGGTCGCCCTGTTTTACCTGAACCAACCCGCGCTGCACCAGCAGGTAGCGGAGGCGGTTGATATCCTGCCCCTGAAATTCGAGCCGGTCTTCATGCAGGCGCGCCTGCACCTTCCGCACCGGGCCGCTCATGTGGCAAAGCGCCCCCAACACCAACAGCGCGAAGGCCGCGAGAGCGGTCAGATCGCGTCGACGCCGACGTTTTTCTCCCTCAAACCAGATTTTCCGCACGGGTATAAAAGACGTTGAACCCACACCCCGGCACCGCCCGGCGAACCTCCTGTTCCAGCGTTTCAAAGGTCTGTGCCGAAAGTTTCGGGAAGATGTAGGTGACCAGGGCGCTCTCCCCATCCAGGGCGAGGCTGTCCATTTCCCCCTTGGGGAGCTGTTGGCGGATGATCCCGTGGAGCGCCGACGCCTGCGCGCGGTATTCTCCCTCGGGCATCCGCAGGACCAGCGAGCCGTGCCCGCTCCGGGGCTGGCAGAAGCCCGGCCCGTAGTGCAGCGCCAGCAGGGCCACGAAAGCCGCCGCCAGGATGACGGCGAGGAAAAGGAAGTTGAACGTCGCGCAACAGATGGAGGTGGCGATCACCAGCATGACAAAGGCGACCTCCTCGGGTTCCTTGATCGGCGTCCGGAAACGGATGATCGAAAGCGCCCCGAGCAGCCCGAGCGAAAGCGCGAGCGAAAACTGGATGCAGATGAAAATCGCCGTGATCGAAAGCCCGAGCAGCGGAAAGGCGCGGTGAATCTGCGTCCCGGTCGCCCGCCCCCCGTAGAACCGGGTATAGAGCCACGAGGCGATAAAGGCGCTCGCCAGGGAAAGCACCAGCACCAGCGCCAGCGGCAGCAGGCCGAGATCGCTGATCCGGTGAATCTCGCGCCCCAGCAGAACCTCTTCCAACTCTCGATACCATTTCATAAACTAAAAAACCGCAAGCAACCGACCCCTTCAGACCGCTTCCGTCAACCAGAAGTAGGCCGCCATGTATTTCGAAAATGAACGTTTCTCAAGCCGGAAATGTCGTACGCCGCGCACGACCGGGTCGAGTTCCTCCAGCGGCCCCTTCTGTTCAAAGACCGCCGAAGGGTAATAACCGGCGCGGACCTGCCGGAACCGCCCGTGGTTCACCCTCGGCACCTCGATAGCGTGGTCGAGACAGAAAATGCTCGGTGTAAAAGAGTGCCCGAACCGGAGGCGGCGGTAGGTGATCTGGTAGGCGGGCGAGAGACGCGAGACGCCGCGCAACCCCTGTTCCTCCAGGCAGCGGAGCACTTCCCGGTAACGGGGGGAGTCGAGCGGCAGCCGGTCGACCTCTTCGGCCGTGAGCGAGGTCTCGTACCGGTGCTTGAAGCGCTGGCCGCCTTCCTTGAGCTTCGCTTCGATGTAGGCGTGGACCGGGGCGCTCCCCCGGCGGGAATGGTACCACCGCAGGCGGACCTTTCCCTTCAGGTAATCCGAATCGACCTTCTCGTTGAGGAAACGCCAGTCGTCCGTGTCGTAGTAAATGCTGGAGATCAGCGTATCGGCAAACCCGGGGTGCGGTCGGCAGAAGGTGCGCAGCCATTGCTCCACGAGCGGCACACGAGCGGCGGGGAGGGGAAATTTCAATTCATGCTCCCTCGCCGGTTTCCCGGGGGTCATGATGTCGAGTTCGCCGTGCATGAAGGATGAATCAAAACGAAGCGGGCAACACCCGCCGGGTCAAAAATCTCCCGCGGGAGCAAAGGAGCCGACCTTACCGGGTGCTTCTTCCCGGGCAAGCAAAAAAAGGGCCAACCGAAGGCCGCGCGCCCGGAGATTTCCCCTCCGCGCCCGGCGCCTGAAAGCGCTTAAAACTGCCGCAGCAGCCGGTCGACCGACCGGCAGAGGTCGGCAAGGCCGCGCCGGAAGGGGCCGTCGGCGACCAGCTCGAGCTGTTCGCGAGCTTCGCCGAGCAGGCCGCGCGCGGTGGTCACCGCCACGTCGAGCGCCCCCCGCTCCTTGACTTCGCGCACCAGCGCCTCCACGCCGTTGCCCGAGAGGATCACCTCGCTCCACCGGGCGCGCCGGTTTTCGTCGCACTCCCGCAACAGGTGGAGGAGGGGAAGCGTCAACTTCCCCTTGCGCAGGTCGGACCCGAGGGTCTTGCCCGCCTTTGCCTCGTCCCCGGCGAGGTCGAGGCAGTCGTCGTAAATCTGGTAGGCGATCCCGAGCTTGAGCCCGAAAAGCCGCATCGCCTCCACCACTTCGGGCGGGGCGTTGTTGAGTTGCGCGCCAAGTTCGGTCGCCGCCCCGAAAAGCGCCGCCGTTTTCATTTCAATAATCTTGAAATAATCCGCAACGCTCAAGTTCAGGTCAAACCGGCGCTGGGTCTGCATGATCTCGCCCGAACAGACTTCCGCCGTGGCGTCGGCGATCCGCCGGGTCACCTCCGTGCTGGTAAACTGGGTCGAAAGCTTGAGCGCGTGGGCAAACATGCAGTCGCCCAGCAGGACCGAGATCGTATTGCCCCACTTCGCGTTCACGGTCGGCTCGCCGCGGCGGATGTCGGCCCCGTCCATGATGTCGTCGTGAACCAGCGTCGCCGCGTGGATGAGTTCCAGGATGACCGCCAGTTCCACCTGCACCGGCTGGATGGCACCGGTCGCCCCGGCCGCCAGCAACACCAGCGCAGGGCGAAGCCGCTTGCCGCTGCTTTCGCAGGCATAGGCGACGTACCCCTCGACAGCGGGATCAAACTCCCGGGCCTGTGCCCGGATTCGTTCTTCCACGTTGGCAAGCGGCTCCTTGATCAACTCAAAGGTCGCCCGGATCTCCCTGGGAATATTGGCGGCCTTGATCTCGGCCCTCGACAGCTCTTTCACGGGTTGCTGAAAATAGAGATCGTATCCCCAAAGTCAATGCGCCGTCCTCTTCCGCCGCCGCTTTCTTTCCCGGGACGCCCTTGCTTCCCGCACAAAAAAAGGCTGGCTTTGGCCGGAAAGACGATCTAACTTCAGCCGTTTAAGAATTTGAGGGTCTCCGGCCTTGCCCTGCAAAGCACTCTTTTGAGCCGTTTTTGAGGAAAAACCCGGAGAAAACCCGGAGAAAAAAAGATCCGTTCCCCTATGTCGTCCATCCAATCCAAACGCAGAAGCCTCGTTGATTTTCAGCGCCGTCTTTTCGCCTCCCGGTTTTTTACGGTTTCCGTCCTGCTTCATTTCATCTTCATCCTCGCCTTCGGGGGGACCAAACTGGTCCAGCAATATACCGAACCGGCGGATTTCTCGGGCGACCCGGGCCAGGGCTTCGTCTCCAACGAAGCGCCGATGGAAATGCCGCCGGTCCAGCAGCCGGTCGACTCCACCCCGGCGATTGAAGTCTCCACTCCCACGGCGACCAGTTCCATTGAAGCGATCACCACCAACTCGACCATTTCGGAACCAAGCTTCGTCCTGCCGAGCATCGCCGCGCCCGTGATCAACCCCTCGATGGAGATCAACAACCAGATCGCGACGCCGACGGCTCCCTCACTCAGTTCAGGCCCGAACCTGAGCACCGCACAGCTTCAGGGTATCCGCGATTTCACCCAGAGCTGGGCCAAGGGAAAATCGGGCAGCGGCGTCGGCAGCAATCCGCAGACCCGCGAGTTTGAATTTACCGCCTACCTCGCCAAATATGGCGATCCCCGCGATCCGAAGCGGATGGGCGACTGGGCTTCGACCAACGAAATCAAGGATGGCAAGATCGTCCGGGGGAGCCTCCCGAACCTCCTTTATTTGATGAACACCATGTCGAAGGACAAGATCCAGGCGCTCCCCAACGCCATGCCGCTTGATCTTTCCAGCCAGGAGATTTTCGCCAAGAAGCCGCCGTTCATCCTCATGACCGGGCACCGCGACTTCGTCCTCTCGGAAACCGAAGTCGAAAACCTGCGCAAGTACATCACCCTGGGCGGCTGCATCTGGGGCGACAGTTCGCTGCCCGGCCGCCGTTCGCGCTTCGACATCGCCTTCCGCCGCGAGATGCGCCGGATCATCCCCGACGCCGACAAGGACTGGGAACAGCTTCCGCCCAACCACCCGCTTTTCACCAAGAACCTTTACTACAAGGATATCACCGCGCCCCCTCCCGGGATGAACTACTACCAGGAACCGGTCTACGCCCTCAAGTTCGGCGGCGAAGTGGCGATCATCTACACCGCCAACGACTACAACGACATGTGGCGGATCGCCCTGACCGCAGAGCGCAAGTACGACCTGAGCCGGGACGAAGAGGACCGCTACATCGTCACCAACCGCCAGGTCTGGGACTGGAAGGAAGTCTACTACCACAACCTGAGCCCGGAAGCGCTCTACACCTCGTACAAATTCGGCACCAACCTGGTGATCCACCTTCTCACCCGCTGGGAAGACCATACGAGAAACCTCCCTGCCGGGTTGCAGTAGGGGAGGGGAGTTCCTTCAGGGAAGGGGGCTCCCGCGCCGACGGTTAACTTCGGATTGGCTTACCCGCATGCTCGCAGCGGCCTCAAACGCTACGGCGGACGCGGAGGTCCGCCCTCCAATAACCCGCCTACCTCGCTTGCTTGCTGGAGGGTCGACCTCCGTCGACCGCGGCGTTGGACTGGGTTACGCCACCTTCTTTATCCCGACCGGTTTCATCAGGATCTTCGACTTCCGTTTGCTGCTGGTGTACTTCGCGCGGCGTTCCTGTGGCAGGGCGTCGATCCCGACCTCCCGGTACCCCCCTTTTTGCTGGAAAAAGGCGAAGGCCTGGGTGGAGAGGGCGAAGATCTGTTCGGCTCCTTTTTCGGCGGCGAGTTTTTCGGCGAAGGTCATCAGCTTCTGCCCATACCCCTGCCCCTCGCTGTTGCGGCTGACGTAGAGGCATGCCAGTTCCGCCTTTTTTTCCTCCGCGTGGTAATGGAGCGCCACGCACCCCATCAGCTTGCGGTCGATTTCCAGCACCCAGTAGTCGTCGATCCGCTCCAGGATGTCGTTGCGGGTGCGCCGGATCAATTCCTCGCTGTTGACGCTCTGGCGGATGAGCGCCATCACCTGGCCGACATCCTTTTTGTAAACGCGGCGGACCTGCTGGTACTCGTTGGAGTAGATCATCGTCCCGATCCCCTCGTGACTGAAGACTTCGCTCAAAAGCGCTTCGTTGACCAGCCCGTTGAGGAGATGGACCCGCGAAACGCTGTGGCGGCACGCCTGCGCCCCGTACTCGATCTTTGAAGCGAGGTTGGGGTTGAGCTTGCGCCGCCGGACGATCTCCTCGGCTTCCTTCACCGAAAGCTGCCGGATCACCTCGCCCTTGGTGCAGAGCCCGTCTTCCGACATGAGGTAGATGATCTTCATCGCCCGGACCGCTTCGCCGATCTCCATCGCGATGCTGTCGGAATTGACCCGGAAGGTTTTTCCCTCGCCGTCAAACCCGATCGGCGGCACCACGGGGATGATCCCTTCGTTGAGAAAGAGCCGCAGCGCCTCGGTATCGACCCGCTCGACCTTGCCGGTGTTCTGGTAATCGACCCCGCCCCGGATGCCGAACGGGTGGGCGATGATCGCGTTGGCATAAACCGCGCGGAGATCGACCGAGGTCAACCCCTGCATGATCTCGTTGGTCAGCCGGATCGAGGCCTCGATGCTCAGCGCGAGCGTCGCCTCGTCGGTGATGCCGGTCCCGTCGGCGTTGGAGGGGGTCACCCCCCGCTGGGCGGCGAGCCCTTCGATCTGGTGCGCTGCGCCGTGGACCAGAATGACGCGGATGTTGAGCGACCGCAGGACCGCGAGGTCGAGCAGGATGTTCCCGAAGTTGGCCGACGCCGCGACATCGCCGTCGATCGCCACCACAAAAATCCGCTCCCGAAAACGGGGAACGTAGTGTAAAATGCCACGCAGATCAGAGACTTTCATTTCGAAAATTGCAGACAAAACGCAAAGCCGGAAGCCGAAACCGAAGCGTTTAGGTATTGGGAGTCTACCCTCCCCCTGCGATGGCTTTAAGCAAAATCGCCGCGAAAGGACTTCTTTGGCGATGTTTTTGTGATCCCCATCGGCGTTTTTCTGGAGTATCATCGCCGCCTTGCCTTGCCTGCCGATCCATGACATGAACCTTTCTTTAGCTCGATGAGTGCCGACGCCAACCGTATTTTAATCGCGGAGGATCATTATGTCTCCCGACACCTTCTCGAACGCAACCTGAGCAACTGGGGCTTTACCGTCATCACCGCTGAAGACGGGGAGGCGGCTTTTGAGATCCTCGACTCGCCGGATGCGCCGCCGATCGCGATCCTCGACTGGATGATGCCGAAGATGGATGGCGTCGAAATCTGCCGGAAGATCCGCGCCCGTACCGATCGCCCGTACGTCTACCTTCTCCTGCTCACGGCCAAGAGCCAGAAGGAAGAAGTGACCGCAGGGCTCGACGCGGGGGCGGATGATTACGTGATCAAACCGTTTGACCCGGACGAACTTCGTGCGCGGCTCAAGGTCGGCCAGCGCGTGGTGAACCTGGAACGGACCCTGGCGCAGAAAACAGCCGAGCTGGAGGAGGCGCTTGCGGAACTGGCCCGGCGTTGAGACCGCGCCTCACGACCGGAGCGTCCGTTCGCCCGCGAGCGCTTTTCCGGTGACTTCAGAGTAGATCCGGTTCATCGCCTCCCCCTTGGCGGGCCAGGCGTAGACCTGCTCCACTCGCTGCCGGGCCGCTTCGCCGTGCCGGGCCAGCCGTTCGCGGTCGTCGTCATAAAGGGCGATCGCCGCCGCGAGCCCGGCCACGATCTCCTCCCGCGTGCCGACGGGGATGACCGCGCCGCACGTTTCGTTCACCGAGAGGGCCGGCCCCCCGGCATCGAGACAGATGACCGGCAGCCCGCTGCTCATCGCTTCGAGAACGGCAAACCCGCCGGAATCGTACAGGCTCGGGAAGATAAAAACATGGTGCCGGGCGTAGCTGGCGAGCACTTCCTGTTGCGGGAGCGCCCCCCGGAAGATGACCTGCCGTTGCAGGCGGAGCGCTTGGGCCCGCGCCCGCGCCACGTTCGCGGACGGCCCGGAACCGATGACGGTCAACTCCACCTCCCTTCCCGATCGGGCGACCGCTTCGATGGCGAGGATGATCCCCTTGACCGACATCAACCTGCCGACGAAGAGCAACCGCAAGGGGCCGCCGGTCTCCCGGGGTTCGCTGCTGACCGGTGCGGGAAAGATCCCGATCGTGGGGCAGAGGCGTGCCTCGAACCCCATCTTCCGGAACATGAGCTGCGTCTCGCTCATGGAAGCGAGGATCAGGTCCGCCTGTCTTGCCCTCCAGGCGAGAAGCGGTTTCCCGAGGCGGTCGAGATTGCGGAAAATCTCTTTGAAGATGGTCTTCCAATCGCCGAGCGGAAGCAGGCGAAAGGGGATCGTCTCCATCCCGCCGACCGGCCCCCAGATGACCGGCGCGCCCAATCCCCAGACGGCGGTGGAGTAGCGGTAGGAGGCGAAGGTGACATGGTGAAAGAGGTCGAACCGGTGGAGCCGGTGCGCCTTTTTGACCGTGGGGCGGGCCCTCCATTGCCAGAGCGCAAAGAAGAAGTGGTGAAGGTGGAGGAAGTGCCGCAGGAAAATGACGGGGCGGCTGCAATCGAAGTAGAGGAAATCGGGCCGCGGCGCGTCGGGCGGGAGCGTCTGCAACCCTGCTTCGATCGCCTCGCGGTTATAGGTTCGCGTCAGGACGGTCACCTCGTGGAAGCGCGCCATCTGCAGGGCCCATTGCCAGCCGACCTCCGGTTCCGATCCCTGGAAGGGGGCGCAGGCGTAAGCTGAAATGAGCACTTTCATGGCGCGATACTCCGCAGTCTCCGGTGAGAGCAGGGCAATGTAACGGGCTGGCGGGGCAGGTCAATCCAAACTCCCCGCTCATCGCGCGGGCTCCTCACGCCTCGTCGAGAGGGAAAACCGGCCTGCGGAGCCGTTGGTAGGGGAGCGATTTCAGGTCGCTCGTACACGGCCCCGGGGTGCGGACCCAGTAGCTCGCTTTCGAGATTTTATCGTACGCCTGCTTGTGCGCCACCGCCGCCTTCACGCCGATCAGCTTCAGTTCCGACGGCTCCACCCCCTGGCTGCGCCATTGGCCGAGATCCATCGGTGCGGAGCGCTCGCTGGTCAAAAGAAGGGTGATCCCCTCGACCTCGACCACCGCCGAAGGCCCCATTTCGATGTCGATCCCGCCGATGGAGGCGGCGTGGCTGTGGTGGTCTTCGAGTTCGTACTTCCCGTCGGTCAGGCGGAGGAGCCGGGCCGTGACGGGAACGGGGCCGGGGTCGAGCGGGAAACTTTTTCCTCCGACCCGGAGTTCATGCACGCTCCCCGGTTCTTTTCCCGCAAGTCGGGCGACGCTTTCCGGGTCCCAGAGAACGACCCCGCTTCCGGCGACCTTATGCTTGAGGAGCGCGCGGAGCACGCTGGTTCCGTCCCCGGGGGCGCCACCGCCGATGTTTTCAGCCGGTTCCACCAGAAGCGCCGGGAAGGCCCCTTTTTCCACGGCGTCGAGCAGCGCCTCTTCGAGTTCCCACTCGTCGGGGATGCCGAGATGGCGGTTTTTCTCCGCCAGCGCGACCAGTTCCCGCGAAATGGCATCGAGCCGGTCGGGCGCAACGCGCGCCGCGTCGTAGACGATGGTGAAGGAGACGCCGGTGTCGGGCGTGTCGGCCTGGGCAAACCCGGCGAAGATGTTGACCGCTTCGATCCCGTCGCGCTCCTCGCTGCGGGCGAGCGCTTCGAGCGCGCGCATCGGTTCGACCGCCGTGCCGGTGCCGGTCGGCGGCCAGACGAGGCGGGTCGGCACGAAACGGGTGCGCAGTTCCAGCCGCTCCGCCAGCGCTTTTTCCATCAACGCTGCGGCGCGGACGGCGGTTTCGGCGGCGTCGGTGTGCGGGTTTTCCCGGTAGGCGAGCAACCCCTGCGCGTGTTCCGCCATGGCGGGCGTGATGTTGCCGTGAAGGTCAAGCACGCCGAAAATCGGGAGCGCGGCCAGCCGGGGGAGCGCGCGGATGCGGCGGAGCAGTTCCCCCTCCACGTCCGGGATGCCGGGGGAGACAAACGCGCCGTGCAGCACCAGGAAGATCGCGTCGAGCCCCTCGGCCTGCGGCGAAGCGGCGACTTTCTCAAACTCGCTCCAGAAACGTTCGAGCACTTCGGGCGAGGGCATCGCGCCGGGATAGCCGCGCACATCGACCGACGGGACGACCTCCCACCCGTAACGCTCCGCCTCCAGCAGGAACGAGCCGGTCGGCGAGCCGTCTCCCTTGCGGTTGAGCCAGTCGCGCCCGAGGGTCACGGCAAACTGGTCGAGCCCCATTTCGCCGGGGGCAAAGGTATTGGTTTCGTGGAAAAGACCGGCAAGGAGGATGCGTTTTTGGGACATGGGAAAAATAAGTCAGGGTTGAGCCATGGCGAGCAGGGCGTCGAGCATCGCCTGCCGCTGTGGCGCGTCAAAACGTTGCACCGGTACGGCGACGCTGATCGCCGCCTCGGAAAAACCGCGCGGGGCGAGGCTGACCGCCAGGCACGCCACGCCCGGCACCGCTTCCTCGACCTCTTCGGCGTAGCCGTTGCGGCGCGCCCGGGCGAGGAGCCCTCGCAAGGCTTCCGGTTCGGCGGGCGCTCCCTTCCCCTTGAACGGGGTGGCCGCCAGCATTGCCTCCTGGGTGGCGGGGTCGAGCTGCGAGACGATCGCCCGCCCGAGCGCGGTGGCGTGGTACGGATCGCGGTCGCTCGGGATGACGATGTAGCGCAACGGCTGCGTCGTTTCGACAAAATCGAGGTAATGCACGCTCCGGCCCGAGAGGACGCCGAGGTTGACGGTTTCGTCGAGTTGTTCGTGCAATTTCTCCAGCAGCGGGCGCGCGGCGGCCTTGAGTGCGCCATACGGGTCGCCCTTGCCGATCAGCCCCGCCAGCCGGGCCGCCCGCGGCCCCAGCGCATAGTCGCGACTCCCGAGCGGACGGCCGACGTAGCCCAGCTCGTGCAACGAACGGAGCAGCCGGTACGCGGTCGGCTTGGGCAACTGCGCCGCCTGCGTGATCTCGTTGAGCGAAAGCGGCCGGCCCGCATCGGCCAGATGCTCCAGCAAACCAAACGCTTTCTCGACACTGGAGACATTCATAAACCTTCCGGAACGTAGTCAAAAGGCATTGATTCCAGCAACCGAAATTTCTATTTTGCAAAATGAAATGACCCACCCCGCTTCCGCTTGCGATCTGATCGATGCCCATACCCACATCGGCGTGGACCTGATGTTTTACCTGCAAGGCAACTATCCCTATGCGCTCGACTGGCCGACGCTGGTCCGGATGGGGGAAACCGCCGGCATCGGCCGGTTTGTCGTTTTTCCGATGGTGACCCACCTCGCGCTCAACGTGCCCCACCTGCGCACCGGCACCATTACCGACGAGGGGGGGATGGAGTCGATCCCCTACCAGTTGGAGAACCGGCGGATGATGCGGGAGATCGAAACCCTTTTCCCCGAGTTGCAGGAGCGCGCCTTTCCGCTCTGGATGCTCGACCCCTCCCGCAAGCAGAAGGAGCAGGTCGGCGCGCTGCGGGAACTCGCCGCGACTTCCCGGTGCAGCGGCCTCAAGATTCAGGCGACCATCATCCAGTCGTACATCCGCGACCTGCTTAAAGAAGGCGAATGCCTGCTCGATTACGCGGAGGAGAACAACCTCCCGGTCCTGATCCACACCAGCGTCGCCCCAACGGACCCGTGGTCGCCCGTGGCCGACATCGTGGCCGTGGCCGAGGCGCGGCCCGGCATCCGCTTCAATCTCGCCCATTCGTGCCGCTTTGACCGGCCGACGCTCGACCGCGTGGCGGAACTCGACAATACCTGGTCGGACTGTTCCGCGCACCGGATTCACTGCCTCCTGGCGCAAAAGGATTCGCCGAGCGTCGCCGCGCCCGAACGCCGTTTCCCGTCGGATTACCGCGATCCCGACCAGGTGTTGCACGACCTCGCCGAGGCCTACCCGGACAAACTGCTCTGGGGGAGCGACGCGCCGTTTGATTCGTGGATCGACTCCAGCTCCAGCCTGCGGAGCAGCTACGCCGCCGAAGCGAAGACGCTGCATTCGCTCGCGCCGGAGGTTCAGGAGCGCGTCGCACGGCAAAACACGCTCGCTTTTCTTGAAGGCAAACGATAGGACCGCTACTGAAAAAACCTTATTTCCACCCCTCTCCTCATGAAAAATCCTTTTGACCTTACCGGCCACAGCGCCCTGGTGACCGGCTCCACCCGTGGGATCGGCGCGGCGCTTGCCGACGGCCTGCAAAATGCCGGAGCCACCGTCCTGCGCCACGGGCGCACCCCCGAAGAAGGGCAGACCGACGTGCTTTTGAGCGATGTCTCCCAACCCGAGGGGGTCGACCAGCTCCTCAAGGAAGCGTTTGAAAAAGCGCCCGGGCTCGACCTGCTCGTCTGCAATGCCGGGAGCTTCTACGACACTTCGTTCCTGGAGATGGACCGCGACCGCTTCCGCCGGACCATGGGGCTCAACGTCGAGCACGTCTATTTTCTCATCCAGGGCTTCTCCAAGCGGCTGATCGCCGAACGCCGCTCCGGCGCGGTGGTGATCATCAGTTCGACCAACGGTTTTCAGGCGGAGAACGACTCCTCGGCCTACGACACCTCCAAGGGGGGGCTGGTCATGATGACCCGTTCGCTCGCCATGACGCTTGCGCCGCACGGTATTCGCGTCAACGGCGTCGCCCCGGGCCTGATCATCACGCCGCTGACCTCGTGGATCTCCAAAAGCCCTGAAAAGGTGGCGCACTACAACCGGAAAATCCTTGCCCGTCGCATCGGCAACGCCGAGGATTGCGCCGGGGCGACCACCTTCCTCTGTTCCGATGCGGCCAGTTACATCTACGGCCAGACGATCGTCGTCGACGGCGGCCTGACCGTCGGGCAGATCGGCGACATGCCGTAAGATCGCCCCGGTCTTAAAAAAAACTTCGTCTTCCCGCTTCCCATTGCAGCATCTCCTCGCCTCCCCGCCTGCCGCCCGCTGGTTTTTGCCCGGGGCGAATGCGACGGTGGAGGTCCGGAGGCTTGCCCAGGCGCTGGGATGCCCGGAAGCGCTCGCTTCGCTCCTCTGGTCGCGCGGGTTCTGCCAGGACGAGGCGGCGCGCCGGTTTCTCGCGCCACGTTTGCGGACCCTTGGCGACCCGTACGCCCTTCCCGACCTGAAACCGGCGGTGGCGCGGCTCCTGCGTGCGATCGATGCGGGCGAGCGGATCGTCCTCTATGGCGATTACGATGTCGACGGGGTGACTTCTCTCGCGCTCCTCTCCCGTCTGCTGACGGCATACGGTGGGCGACCCCGCTGTTTTCTGCCGCGCCGGATGGAGGAAGGGTACGGCCTGAGCGCCGACGGGGTTCACCGCTGCATGGAGACCCTGCGGCCCCAACTGCTGGTGACGCTCGACTGCGGCACCTCGGCGGTGGAGGAGATCGCGGTGCTGCACCGGCTTGGAGTGGAGGTGATCGTGGTCGATCACCACGAATGCAAGGCGGCGCTTCCCGACTGCGTGGCCGTGGTCAACCCGAAGCGGTGCGACCTTCCGGCCGCCCCGGAAGCGGAGGCGTGCGGGGAGGATTACCGCTACCTTTGCACCGTGGGGCTGGTCTTCAAGCTCTGCCACGCCCTGCTCAAGGCACGGCCGCTCCCGGGCTTTGACCTCCGGCACGGGCTCGACCTGGTGGCGCTCGGCACCGTGGCCGACATCGTGCCGCTGGTGCATGAAAACCGGGTGCTGGTACACCACGGGTTGGCGCAGCTTTCGCAGACCCGCTGGCCGGGGGTGAAAGCGCTCATGGAAGTCGCGGGGGTGAGCGGTCCGCTGCGACCTTCGGAGGTGAGCTTCCAGCTCGGTCCCCGCCTCAACGCCGCCGGGCGGCTCGGCACGGCTCACGATGCGCTGGAACTCCTTTTGACCGACGACCCGGCGCGGGCGGCGGTCCTCGCCCGTTCGCTCGACCTTCAGAACCGCGACCGCCAGCAGGTCGAAAAGGCGACCTTGACGCAGGCCGAGTTGCAGGCGGGCAACGACCCCGCCGCCGCGAGCGCGATCGTGCTCGGAGCCGAAGGGTGGCACCCCGGCGTGCTCGGGATTGTCGCTTCGCGCCTCTGCCGCAAGCACCACCGGCCGACCTGGGTGATCGGGTTTGACGAACACGGCCTCGGCAAGGGGAGCGGCCGGAGCATCCGCGGTTTTTCGCTCGTCGCCGCCCTGGAAGGGTGTCGCCACCTGCTGGAACGCTTCGGCGGGCATGAAATGGCAGCCGGGTTGACGATCCGGCGCGAGCGGTTCGACGAGTTTGTCTCCCTTTTCCGGCAATGCACGAGCGACGCGCTCGGTCCGGATGATCTCTTGCCGGAAGTCCGCCCGGAAATGGAGGTCGACTTCGGCGCGCTGGACGACGATTTTCTCGCCTTTCACGAAGCGCTTCAGCCGTTCGGGATGGGCAACGCGCAGCCGCTGCTGGTCGCCCGCGGCGTCTGCCCGACGGCCGCCCCGAGGGTGCTCAAGGAAAAACATCTCCGCCTCAGCCTCGAACAACGCGGGGTGCGCCGGGAAGCGCTCTTTTTCAACATGCTGCCCGAAGCGCTCCCCCGACCGCCGTGGGACATCGCCTTCCGCGTCGAGGCCAACACCTGGCGCGGGCGTACGGAGTTGCAGATCCAGCTTTACCGGTTACGTTCCTGCGGGGCGGGATAAAAGAAAGACCGGCCCCCCTTCCCTTCTCATGCCCCTCGACGTTTACGGAGTCCTCAAAGCGCGCGCCAAAGTGCGCCGCCTCGCGGGCGAAGGGCAGTCGCATTATCAGCTTCATGTGGAGGCGGGCGGCATCGACTACCGGGTGGCGATCAACGTCCGCTCGAAGCTCCACCCTTCGCCGGTGGCGTACCTTTTCGTGCACGATTTCGTCCATCCGCTGACCTGCGGGCTTTCGGAATTGCCGCCCGGTTTCCACCGGCTCGACGGGACGCGGCCGCAGCGGCTCGCGCTCGACTACATCCGCCTCAACCTGTTTGAGCCCGACGAGTTTCTGGTCCTCCCGTGCGAAGGGCCCGGCTGCCGCGCCGATCTCAACGCCGTGCTCGATGAAATGTTGCTCGACACCCTCGGCAACGACGACGCGCGGGTCTACACCTTTGGCGAACCGTGGGAAGCGCCGGGGACAAGCGACCCGGTCTTCCGGTTCCGCCCCGCGCGCGGGATGCACGAGGTCCACATGAACCAGGGCAACGACCCGAGCCATTGGGAGCAGGATGGCGTCTGGCAGGATGGCGGGCTGCTGGTCGAGCACCGTGCGGCGGGTCGCTGGCTGGGCCTTTTCCTCAAGTTCCAGTCACAGTCATGGCATACCGACGACGCGAGCGGGCACGCGCTGGCTCCCCCGAAAAGTTTCAACGCCGAGCAGCCGGTCCCGCTCGACCGGCACGGCAAGCCGCACCCGGACGGGATGGTGCGGATCATCGCCGCTTCGCTCGATCCGTTGACCGTGACGCTGCTCAACGTCTGCCCGTTTCCGGTCGATGTCGCCCGCTGGAGCCTCGCCAACCGCGCCTTGTTCAAGTGGAAGCTCCAGGGGGTGCTTGCGGCGGGGGAGAGCCGGGTTTTCCCGGTCGGCCGTTCGCTGGAGTTTGACGCGGAGGGAGGGCTTCTGACCCTCTTCAACCAGCACGACCTGAAGGTTCACGGGGTGAGTTATACGGCGGAAGCGTTGAAGACCGGAAAACTGGTCTTCTGCGGAGCCGACGCCTCCTGCGCGACGTGAGCCCCGGGGAGCCGTCGTGCCGCCGGTCATCACCGCACGGTTTTGAACTCCATCCGGCCCAGGCGCTTGAGCTGGAGGGCGGTCACCCCGATCAACATGCTTCCCAGAATCCACGCCATGGCCGTGGCCGGGCCGAAACGCAGCCGCACGAAGGCTTCGAAGAAAATTTTCAGGGACGCGACTTCGGTCGCCCCTTCGGGGCCGCCGCCGGTCATGATGAGGATGTTCGTCGCCCCGTGGAAGGCGGCGGCGATCGCGCCGATGAAATTGATGAAGACCAGCGGGCGCAGGTGGGGAAGGACGATCTTCGTGGTCTTGTGCAGGAACCCCGCGCCGTCGATCTCAGCCGCTTCGAACTGTTCTTCGGGGATGGTCTTGAGCGCGGCGAGATAGATCAGGCACCCCGGCCCGGCTCCCGCCCAGATGCCGGGGACCACGCAACTGAGCATCGCCAGCGCGGGGTCTTCGGTCCAGGCGCGCCGCGCTTCCAAGCCGAAGAGCCGCAGCGCCAGGTTCAAGGGGCCGTCGACGCTGAAGAGTTCGCGCCAGAGGAAAAAAATCGCCGTGGCGCTCATGACGGCCGGGAGGTAATAAACCGTCCGGTAAAGGATCTTGTACCGGGGAATGAGATGCAGCGCATAGGCGAGCAGGACCGGGATCGCGAAGCCGAAGCTCAACGTATAGGCGGCGAAGTGGAACGTCGCCAGAATGGAGCGCCAGAACGTCGGGTCAAAAAGGACGATGGCGAAGTTGTCCAGACCGATAAAAGCGGAGTCGAGGATCAACTGGTAATCCTGGAAAGCCATCAGCGTTCCACGCAAAAGCGGAACATAGTGCCAGACCAGCATCAACGCCAGCGCCGGGAAGAGGCAGAGCCACGCCGCCGGGCCGCGATGGCTCAAGGGGCGCGACTGTGCAGCGGCTTCGCCGGTGAAAAACCGGGTCACGTTCCAGCCGATCGCCACAAAAATCGCGCAGATCCCGAGCGCGACGGCGGCGGCCACCTGCCTGCGCCACTGCATCACGCCGGGCGGAACATAGCCGATCATCCGCTCGTTGGTCCGGCGCACGGCGTCGCTCAGGATCTTCTGAATCTCCGCGCGCACCTTCCCGCGATCGCCCGCCTCCCATGCCTTGCGGATGGTTTCGCTCAAAAGTATCCGGTCGAGCGGGTAGGTCATTTCCATGTAGATCAGGTTGCAGTTTTTCCCGTACGGTTCCGGCTTGCTGTGCTGGATCGCCTCGCGCACTTCATCTTCCAGGCCGGGCGGCGAGAGGCTCAGGAATTCGCCGTAGCCGTGGGTGCGCAGGGTGATCGGGTTCATCTGCCCGGCGTGGCCGAGTTCCACCATGGTGGCGATGCGGATGCGTTCCGCCTCCGGGCCGGTCATGAACGAAACATAGCGCCATGCCGCATCGCGGACCCGGGGGTCGTCGATCTCTGAATAGATCCCGAGGGTCCAGGCATTGATCTGTGCGCCGCGAAAGCCGTCCGGCCCCGCAGGCACCGCGCCAAAGGCGAAAAGCTCGGGGTCGAAGGAGATCGCGCCGCCGCCGACGTTGTCAAAAAACATCCCTGCCCGCTGCCTTTCCTGGGTGGTGAGCGTTCCGGTGAAGCGGGCGGCGAGCCGTTCCCCCTCCACCAGTTGGTAATAGAATTCGTAGGCCGTCACCGCCTGCGGAGTATCAAAGGTGGCGCGCCACTCGTCGGGGGCGACTTCGGTGAGGGCGTCGCCTCCCGCCGACCAGATGAAATTCATCAGTTCCCAGCTTGCGCTGGCCCCGCCGTTGACCAGGAGACCTTTGTACTGGGGGCCGAGCGCTTCGATTTTCCGGGCAAATTCAAGGAGTTCATCCCAATCCTTCGGCGTGCGCTGGGGCAGCCCGGCCATCCGGAAAAGCTCGCGGTTGTAGTAGAGCCCGGTCACGAAAAACGGCATCGGCAGTCCGTAGAGATGCTGCCGGCCATCGGGGCCGATGCGCTCGATCACGGGGCGGATCTGTTCGGGAATCCGCGAGAGCTTGTCGTCGCCGTCCGCAGCGGCCGCGGCGACCTCCCCGTCGAGCGGGGCGAGCATCCCCTGCCGGACAAAGCTGTCAAAACTGCGGAATTTGAGCATCAGAACGTCGGGAGGGATGCCGCCCGCGATCATCATGATGGTGCTGACATCCTGGGCCAGCCCGTCGATGCGGATGCCTTCGGCCCGTTCCAGCACCACGTCCGGGTTGAGTTCGAGAAACCGGCTGACCGCCCGGGCGCTCGCGACGTGAACGGCATCGGTCTCGCCCAGGCTGGGGAGGTTCGAGACCCGCAGGCGCACTTTCGCTTCCTGTGCGGTGGAGGAAACCGCCGCCACGAACAGGAGATTGGCGAGGAGGATAACCCAGAAAAAGCGGCGGGCCGGAGCAGTCTTCACAAGCGGGAATGTGTCGAAAGGAAGGGGCTTCAACCAATGCCGCTGACGCTCACACAGTTAAATGCCCTCCCGTTTTTCTGAATCGACTCCCGCGGGACACGTCGCCCCCGGCTGGCGTACCACCGTCCCCCCTTCGATCCAGGAGCCTTCCACCAGCACCTTTCGCGGCTGGGCCGGGACGCCGCACTCGTCGCTGAGCAGGAGCGCCACCAGCGTATCGACCGCCACGCGGCCGATGTTGACGGCATCTTCGGAGATGCCGCTCAACACCCCTTCCCCGCATGGAAGGCAGGGGCAGGCGACGCCGACATCGTCCGGCACGCGGAGGCCGAGCTTCTCCAGCATCGGCAGGATGCGCAGGTTGCCGGTCACGATGGCATCGGGTTTCGTCTTCTTGAACCAGCGTTGGAAGGCGGGCGGATCGTAGTCGAGATCGACGGAGGGGACGATCAGTTCATCGCGGGAAAGGAACTGTTCGAGGAGATACCCGGCCAGGCAATGGTAGCCGACCTTCCGGTCCTGAAAGGCGGTCATGGTGTGGGCGATGCGGCGGTAGCCGAGCGCCTTGAGCCGCTCGATCACCTGCACCGTGGCCCGGAAATGAGCTGTCGCCACGGAATGAAGCAGCGGCCTGGCGAGGCCGTGGCCGAAGGCGACCGCCGCGAACCGCTCAAAGGGAAAGGCAATCTCGGCGTTTGGTTCGGGCTGCGGGCCGAACAGGAGCCCCCGGATGCTTCTGGCGTGAAAGATCGAGGCAAGCCTTCGGGAGGAAAGCCCGGGTTCCTTCAGGTGAAACGGCTCGATCCGGTAGCCGTGCCGCTGCGCCTGTTGACAGGCTCCTTCGTAATAGCGGGCGAAATGCGGATTCTGCAACCAGCCGTTTTTAGTCGCATTGGCCACCCAGGCCAGCGTGCCATGAAACGAAACGGGGCGGCTCCGCTTGCGGTAGGCAGCCAGCGCCGAAAGCATCGGGTCGGGGCAATAGTTAAGCTCCTCCGCGATTTTGCGGATGCGGTTGCGCGTCCGTTCCGGGATGTGCGGATGGTTGTTGAGCGCCATGGAAACCGTGGCGGGATTCACGCCTGCGATTGCGGCGATGTCTTTCTGGGTGGGGCGCCGCGATTGCATCGTCCCGGCAAAAGTACAGGAGTCCCCTTCACAGAGGCAACTCCCAAATGGCTGCCTTTCCGGGGTCAGTCAACTGTATAAATGAACCTGCGGTTGCCGACCGGCCGGCGTCGGGTCTTTAATGCCGGTCGATTCCCGAAGCCTTCCCTCCCCTTTCCAAGCCATGAAGCTCTTCTCCTTGTCTTCCTTTACCCTCGCCCTGTTTGCCATGGGAGCCTCCTGTTTCTCCGCCGTGGTGTTGCAGGATGATTTCTCGTCCTATACGGCGGGCGATCCTCTTCCGTGGAACAGCAGTTCCAATGCAACCAGCGGGGAGGCTTATACCAGAACGCTCGTCGAGGCGGACGCGGCCAACCTCTTTGGCAAGGGTGTCAACAACCAGTATGCCTCTTTCGAGGTCCATTCCATCTCGCAACAGACCATCAGCTATACCGCCACCCGCATCAGGACAGGGACCGGCTTTGGCCGGACGGGGCAGATCGGGTTCAGCTTTTACCAGCCTTCCAGCGCCGACAACTCGGGCTATGGCTTCCTGTTGCGCATCGGCGGGGGGACCGGTTACAACAGCAACGGTTCAACGGCGTTCGGCCTCTTTTTCCGCGACGGGAATCTCTATGCCGCCACAGGGAACAATCTGGCGCGCGGCGACCTGCTGGGAGCCTACGATCAGGATCAGGTCAACCAACTGGTCATTGTCTATAACCAGACCACCGCTTCCCATCACTATACCGGCGGCGGTCTTCAGGCGCAGAGTATGGACCTCTGGCTCAACGGCGAGAAGATCGCTTCCAACCTGCTTCACGCGGGAGAACTGGCGGGCGATACCGACCTGACCTGGCTGAATTTCACCAACCTGGGGCAGGTCTCCAGCGCGACCCTCTACCTCGACGATCTCGTCATCGACGATGTCGCTTCCATTCCGGAACCGAAAACCGTGTTGATGCTGTTGCCCGCGCTCTTCGCCATCCGGCTGCTGCGGCGTCGATCGCACCGGTAAGCCTTGAACATGGATAAGCACGCCGCCTTCAGCCTTCTGGAACTGCTGGTCATCCTGGTCGTCCTGGCATTCCTGATCGTGCTGGCCTTTCCGATTTTCAATCTGGGTAGCGATCTCTCCCGGCAACTGCGCTGCGCCTCCCAGCTTCGGGGGATCGGCGCGGCCATGGCCGGGTATGCCGTCGATCATAACGGGCTGGTGGTCTACAATGTCCTGGCGGGCGAGAGCGGGACGTGGGAGGACGGGCTGCTTCCCTATCTCCTTCCCGGTGCAAAGATGGTGAAGGGAGCGCGGCCTCCGGGTGTCTTTGCCTGCCCTTCAGGGACGACGCTGGTGCAGAGCAACCATAAGTCAGATTACGGCAAAAACCTTTATATCAATGAAAAGCCGGAAAAGGTGTATCGGATCGTTTACCGTCTCGTGGCCGTGCAGCCTTCCTCGGAAGTGATTTTTGCGGGAGACGCGGTGGCGCGGGGGATTGCCTCCCCGTCGCTTTATGAAGATGGCAACCTCGCCGCCCGGCACCGGGGCAAGGCCAACCTCCTTTACTTCGACGGGCACGTGGTTGCCGTCAGCCCGGCAGAGCTGCCGGGGGTCACCGGCGCGCTCCCCTGGGTTCCTCAATAGATGAAGAGATCCAAAACAGCCGACACGCGATGGTTCGAGGAGGCGCGCTACGGGCTTTTCATTCACTGGGGGCCTTATGCCGCCATCGGGCGCGGCGAGCAGGTGCTTTTCCGCGAGCAGCTTGACCAGAAGGTCTATGCCCGAGAGGCCTGCCAATGGAATCCCTCGCGTTTTGATGCCGAAAAGTGGGCCGCGCTGGCTGTTCGCGGCGGTTTCCGGTATGCCGTGCTGACCGCCCGCCACCACGATGGCTATTGCCTCTGGGATAGCGCGTTGACCGATTATTCCAGCTCCCGACAGGCTCCGGGGAGGGATTTTGTGCGCGAATTTCTCGACGCGTTCCGCAGGGCGGGGTTGCGCGTCGGCCTTTACTATTCCCTGGCCGACTGGCGGGTGCCCGCCTACTGGGAAGGCCCCAGGGACGACCCCCGGGGCTGGAGCCGCTTCCGGGCGTATGTTCACGGGCAGGTCGACGAATTGCTGACCCGTTACGGCCCGCTTGATCTTTTCTGGTTTGACGGCCCGTGGCCGCATCGCGCCGCAGATTGGCAAAGCCGCAAACTGGTTGCCGCCATGAAGCGCCGGCAGCCGTGGCTGTTGATCAACAATCGCCTGGATCGCAGCGCGCAGGAGGGCGGGACCGGCGCGGCGCGGCGGCTGGGGGATTTCGGCACTCCCGAACACGAGATCCTCCCCGAAGCGGGCCGCCCGTGGGAATCGTGCCAGGTCACCGCGTGGCGTCACTGGGGTTACGCGGAGGGGGAACGCTACCGGAGCGCGGCGCAACTGCTCGATCTCCTGTGCGAAGCCGCCTCCAAAGGGGGCAATCTCCTGCTCAATGTCGGACCCGACGCGGAGGGGGAGATCCCCCCGCAACCGGCGCGGGCGCTGGCCGCCGTCGGGAGATGGCTCGGGAAGTATGGCGCGGCCATTTACGGGACCCGCCGGGGAGATCTTACGGAGTTTGTCACCTGCGGCTATCAGGTGCGCGGGGAAAAGGCGCTCTACCTGATCTTCCGCTTCTGGCCGCGAAACGGCTCGGCCCGCGTGGCGGGCCTGCGGGCTCCCGGGGCGCGTGCGGTCCTGCTTGGCGCTCCGCGGCGATCCCTTGGCCTCCGCGAGACGCCCGGGGGGTTGCTCATTGCAGGGCTTCCCGCCAAACCGCCCGGGCCGCTCTTTCCCGTGATCCGGCTCGACCTGGCGGGGGAACCCGAACGGCTCCCCTGGGCGCGGGAGCGGCTCTGGCAGGGCGATCCCCGCCGCATGACGGCCTGGAGCCTGACGCGGGGCCTCTCCGTCTGGGCCGACGGCAGGGAACGCCCCGATCCTTTCCAAAAAAACCGATGAATCCAACCACCGTCCCCGCCTCCCTTCACCCTCCGCTCCGTGGCGTTCACAAGGAACGCTTCATCGCCGCGCCACCCGGGCAGGCGGTCTATGCCTTGAGTACCAGCTATTGCGAGGCGCAAGGCGTTTCGCTGCTTCAGGCCTTGCGACACGAAGCCGCCCACGACGGCATCTATTACATGCCGCAACGCTACCTGCGCCGCTCCGAAGACAACGGGAGGACGTGGAGCGTGGAGGGAGCGATCGCGACCGAAGCGCCTGAACGCCGCGAACCGGTCTTTCGCTACCCTCCGCAGTTTTTTCTGAGCCGCACCCGCGGGCGGCTGATCGAGCTTTCCTATGAGCGCGAGGTCTCCCTCGCCGAAGACCAGTTCGAAGGGAGCCTGGCGGCCCGGACCGGCCGGCTCTTTTACCGGGTTTCCGCCGACGGCGGCAAGCAATGGCAACCCCGGCGGCAGGTCATTCATCACGGCGCGGGCTTTGACGCCATCCACTGGATGCCGGGCGCGAGCTACGGGCGCAACAGCATGGGAGGCGATCTGCTCCCTTTCGAGGAGCTTGAGGATGGCACGCTGGTTTTCGGGGTGAATTTTCGCACCGTCAACCGCGACGGGACGCTCTTCTACCCCCACGGGCAACCGGGCCGCTACGGCGGCGTGGCGTTCCTGCTCGGGCGGTGGGACGCCGGAAGCGACGCCATCGCGTGGAGTTGCAGCGATCCCGTTGAAATCGATCCTTCGCGATCGTACGCAGGCATCACCGAACCGGATCTGGTGCATCTCGGGGGTGGCCGCCTTTTCTCCACGATGCGCTGCCAGGGCGATCGCCCGCTCGGCCTTTTCAGTTCGCGGCAGGCGGCCTGGTCCGCGGATGGCGGCAAAAGCTGGAGCCCTCCCCGGCCGCTGGCGTACGAGGATGGCGAGCCGGTCGCCGTGCCCGCTTCATTTGCGCGGTTTGTACGGGGGCCGCATTCCGGAAAGGTCTACTGGATTGCCAATATTCTCGACCGGCCGGTTTACGGCCAGGTGCCGAGATACCCGCTGGCGATTGCGGAACTCGACCCGGAGCGCCTTTGCCTGGTGCGTTCCAGCGTGCGGGAGATCCAGGGGCTCCCCGCAGGCGCTCCCGCTTGCGTCGACCCCGCCACCCAAAGGCAGGAGGAAACCGGGCGGCGTTATACGAACTTCGGCCTCTATACCGACCGGGAAAACGGAGATGTCGTCCTGACCCTGCCCGAGCAACCCAAAACAAGCTGGGAAGACTTTACGGCCGATTGCTATCGCTACCGGCTCCCGGGGTTGTAGCCTTGGGTGAAGCGACCTCCAGCGCCGTTGACGGGAACTGGAAGACACAGATTCAGGTCGTCCGGTCGTAGACTTCCAGGTCGACCACTCCCCCGGGCCGCTCTCCCGAGAGGTAACGTCGGATGTTGTCGAGCGCAAAGGCTCCGCACCGGGGGTAGAGGTCGTGCGTCGGGCCGCCGATATGCGGAGAGAGGACGACGTTGGGGGTTTCCCAGAAGGGGGATGAGGGGGAAACCGGTTCGTCGCGGAGCACGTCGAGCCCCACGCGCAGGCGTCCGCGCCGGGCCAGGTCGAGCAACGCGGCTTCGTCGACCAGCGCGCCCCGCGCCACGTTGATGAAGACGGCCCCTTCGGGCAATAGCGAAAGCATTTCGCGGGTGACGGAGTTGACGGTCGCGGGGGTGAGCGCCTCGCATTCGAAGAGGACCTCCGAACGCCTGAAAAGCGCGGGTAGCGAACCGGCCGGTTCGGCTCCATGGCGGTGGATGGAATCGGGCGCCACTCCGGCGCTGTAGACTTCGCAGGATACCTCAAAGGGAGCCAGCAACCGGAGCAACCGGCGGGCCACGCTTCCAAACCCGTGGATGCCGACCCGCCGCCCCTGAAGGGAACGCGTTGCGAGGAACCGGCTCCGGTCCAGCAGCGTGCGGCCGGGTTGCGCCGTGTAGGGCCGCCAGGCGGGCAGGTTGCGCAATGCCGCCAACGCCAGCAGGAGTGTGTGTTCCGCCACGCTATGGCTGATCTCGCCGCCCCAGTTGGAAACCAGCCCCCCTCTCTCAATGAACTCCCGCGGCACCACGCGCCGCACGGAGCCGGTCAGGTGGCAGATATAGCGAAGAGGCGAGCCTTCGTCGCCAACCAGGGCGGCGGGGAGGCGGGGCGTGGACCACCCGGTCATCACCACCGAAGGCGAAAACCCGGCGAGGAGGCTTTCCCACCCGTTGCGGGAACGGGCGGTATCGATCCAGAGCGCCCGGCACGGGAGGGCGTTTTCAAGGTCCACGTCGGGAAAAAAAAGAGACCGCTCATCTTCCGAAAGGGTGAGAAGGCAGGTCTGACCCGGCGGGAAGAGCCGGGCATTTCGCAGGGCAATCGGTTCGGTTTGCATGATGGGCTTGAAACGGGAAAGCTTTGCGGGAGTCCCGCCCGGCCTGCGAGCCGGAATCTGATCATTCAGTTAAATGACTCGGGGTTCCTTAACTGTATAAATGGATTTTCCGTCGTGGATCGCCTCGTTTGCGCCTAGCTTGCGTCTCCACCTTCATGAAACCCGTCTCGAAAATCGGTTGGACCCGGGGGCTGCTGCTGGCGCTGCTTTTCGGTGTCACCGCCTGCCTGCTCCTTTCGCGGAATCAGCCGGCGGATCTGCCGCCGGGGAAGCCTCCGGCTCCGATCTCAAGGGAATACCGCCTCCCCGTCGCTCCACGGGTTTTTCTCCCCGCTCCCCTCCGCGCGCCGTTCCGGCAGTTTTGCCGCGAGGGAGAGGGGAGGGAGGCTTTCCGGGCGATGAAAGCCGAGTTCGACGAACGTGATCTCACAGGCGCTCTTCCTGAAGAACCGCAGGATGATGGCAGCCGTTTGCCGTTGACCCCGGAATCGATCCGCATTTCCCGCGACGGACAGATCGCCTGCAACCGGATCAGCGGCATTGCGGAGGCGGCGACGCTCCTCTGGCTGGTCACCGGAGAGGAGCCTTACAAGGCGCGGGCGAGGGAGGCGCTCCTCCAGGCCAGCGGTTGGGACCCGCCGGTGCTTTATTACAACGACGAGGCGGTCTTCCGGCTTTGGCGGCGTCTCCCGTTTGTCTATGACCAGTTGCGCGGCGAACTTTCGCCGGCGGAACGCGAATCGATCCTTGCCGGGCTCAAGCGCATCGGGGAAAAGACCGCGCTTTACGTCATTTCCATGACCGGGGAGACGCGCCGGAACTCCGCGGAAGGAAAGGCCCCGAGCCACGCCGTGCGCTTTGTTCCGATGATCGGCCTGGCCGGGCTCGCTCTTTACGACGACCTTGACGCCGCGCCCGGCTGGCTTCGTTTTGCCCTGCACTTTTACCGGGAACAATACCCGCCCTACGGCGGCGACGACGGAGGTTATGCCGAGGGGTGCGCCTACTGGCGGGGGACCGTGGAGCATGGCCGTTTTCAGGACGCACTCCTTTCCATCGGGCATCCCGACGCATGGAAAGATCCGTTCTGGAGGCAGACCGGCTATTTTCCGCTCTACTTCGTCGGGCCGCAGCCGACCTATACCTTTGGAGACACCCCCCGGCCCGCGGGCAAGATGACGCTGGAGCCCGCCGTCACCACTTTCATGAACCGGCTCGGCCGGAGGTTTCGCGATCCCTATCTGATCGCGGGAGCCCGTCAGCCGGGCGTGCGGCAGGTCAACCGGCGTCTTCTCAACATCAGCTCGCAGGATTACCCCGGCGGCATGGAATACCTCCTGCAGGATTTTTTCGTCTCGCTCGAACCGCCCGTGCCGCCGGGCGACCTCACGGAGCTTCCGCCAACGCGCTCCTTCAACGATGTCGGGTGGGTGAGCCTCCACAGCGCCCCGGGCAGGCCGGAAGAGGATATCGCCCTCGCCTTCAAGTCGAGCCCGCATGGGGCGGTCAGCCATGCCTTTGCGGACCAGAACGCATTCCTCTTCTCCGCCTACGGCAAACCGCTGGCGATCCGCGCGGGCCACCGGGATTTCTACTCCTCGGACCACTATGTCCGGTATACCCGGACCACCGCCGCCCAGAACGCTCTTTTGATCGGCGGCAGGGGGCAGGCCCATTCGCCGGAGGCGTCGGGAAGGATCGTCCGTTGCGTGGAACTGCCGCGCGCGGTCTGGCTGACCGGCGACGCCACGCAGGCCTACGCCTCTGGAGCGCAAACGCCGCCCGCCCGCGTCCGGCGCGATCTTCTGTTCATCGACCGGCGCTACCTGGTCGTCGCCGATGAGGTCGAACTGAGTGCGCCCGACACCGTGCAGTGGCTCCTGCATTCCGAAGGGCCGATGAAATGGAATCCCGCGCGCTCGGAGTTGAGCATCGAAAACGGCGGGGTCCATCTCCGGGGAGTCCTGCTCGCCGGGGAAGGAACCTTCCGCGCGGAAGTCACCTCCACCTTCCCGGTGCCGGTCCATCCCGACTACCTGGAACGGCGCTCCCATACCCGGCCGGACGGAAGCGTGATCGACCTTTTTCCCGACGAATACCATTTCAGCGCGAGCACCGGGGAGCGCGTGCTTCATCACCGGATTTACGCCGTGCTCTGGCCGGAAAAGGGGGATGGCCCCGGGCCGCGCGCGGTTTGGGACGGAGAATGGCTCTCCATCTCCCGGCCCGACGGAAAGAGCGACCGCCTCCGCCTTGCGGCAGACCGCGTGGAAATCGAATCACCGGGCCTGCACCAGCCGGGAGCGCTTTAGGGGTTCCCCTGATCCGCGTCTCCTCCCCGGGGCTGTCGATTTCGCACAAGTCGCTGTCTTCCAGTTATTTGCAACGCAAGGCATTCGTTTTCCACCGGCGTCCCGACGGCTTGAAAACGGGGGTCGTCGCTTTCCATGGGCGGTTTCTCGTTTATCTTTACCCAAAGGTAATACCGGAGCGGAATGAGACTGCACATTCACACCGAGAGCTGGAAGCTGGTCCGGCCACGACGGCTCTCACGCGGAGCGCGTACGGAGACCCGGGTCATTTCGGCGATGCTGATCCCCGAAGAGGGGGAGGCGGACGCTTCGATCCGGGGGCGCGGCGAGGCGACGCCTTCGATCGACTACCACGAGACGGTGGAAGGGGCGCTCGCCCAGCTCCGGGAGGCGGCGGCGATGCTGGAGGAAGGGCGTTCGATGGCCTCCATCCTCGACGCCATGCCGAGCGGCTCGGCGCGCAACGCGCTCGACTGCGCCTGGTGGGACTGGCGGGCCAAGGTGGCCGGGCAGCGGGTGAGCGAGCTGGTCGGCTGGGGGGCGCTCCATCCGTTGACGACCGCCTACACGATCGGTTTTGACACGCCTGAAGCGATGGAGGCCGAAGCCCGCGCGGAGGCGCACCGGCCGTTGCTGAAGATCAGCACCGGGAGCGAGGAGGCGATCGAACGGGTCGCAGCCGTCCGCCGGGGCGCGCCGCAAAGCCAGCTCATCGTCGACGGACACGAAGCATGGCCGCGGGCGAACGTCCGCAAATGGCTGGAGGCGATGGCGGGGCTCGGCGTGGTGCTGGTCGAGCAGCCGCTTCCGGCGGGGGAGGACGATCTTCTCGCCCGGATGCCGAGGCCGGTGCCGGTCTTTGCCGACGAGTCGTTCCATGTGACCGGCGATCTCGACGCCGGGCTCGACAAATACGACGGGGTCAGCATCAAGCTCGACAAAACGGGCGGGTTGACCGAGGCGCTCCGGGCGCTGGAGCGGGCCAAATCGCGCGAGAAGAAGGTCCTCTGCGGCTGTCTGCTCGGCACCTCGCTGGCGATCGCCCCGGCAATGCTCCTCGCGCAACACGCCGACTGGGTTGACCTTGATGCCCCGATGCTCCTCCAGCACGACCAGCCGGTGGCCATCATGTACGAAGGGTCGGTCATGCAGCCGTACCCGGGCGAGCTTTGGGGTTGACCCCATTTTAGGGCGTGTCTACGAATTTAAGTGAAAGGCGACTAAAAGTCGCTTTTTGGTCCAAAACGGGTTTCCTCAGGCGTCCGAATCTCGCCCTAGTCTGCATCGGGCTGCGTGGCGCATGGCAGCAGGGCCGCCGCCCAGACGCCCGTCCCCAGCAGCCAGAAAAAGGCGGCGTAACCGAGGTGGGGGAGCCGCCCCTGCGGGACCCACTCGGCTCCGGCCCGGGCCACGAAGGCGATGATCAGGCAGGTCGCCATGACGATGACCGGGACGAGCCTTGCGCGGAACCGGTGCGACTGGCCGCTGTGACCGAGCAGGACGCGGCTGGCGATGACGAAGGTGAGCAGGTTGAACCCGGTGATGAAAAGAAGGTGGAGCCACGCCATCCGCCATTGCGGCCAGAGCGCCATCAACAGGTAGGCCAGAGGGACCGCCATTGCGGCGATGTGGAGTGTGGAGCCGAGGGTGCCGCCCGGCTGGCCGGAGCGTTTCTTTGGCAGGTTGCGGTGGAAATAGAGGAGGAACGCCGCCGCACGCAGCCCCGGCCCGAGCCGGAGCCAGCCAGCCGCTTCCAGCAGGAACCCGGCGAGGATCACCGCGCCATACCCGGCGGCAAAACCGGCCTCGCGCAGCCAGCCGGGAGGGAGCTGGCGCGACTCGGGAAAATCGCTCTTGGGCGGCAACCCGTAGAACCGGGGAATCAGGAACGCGCCGACCCCCATGATCGGCAGCAGGTAGCTCTGGTAAAGCAGCAGCGGCCCGAGCGCGTAGACAAAGCCGGGCCAGCGGATCGGGAGGATGATCGGCCCGACGACCAGGCACGCCCCGGCGAGCGTCAGGAGAAGGCCGAGGCCGACCAGGACAAAGCCGGGGGGCGGGTTGTCGTCGCGCTGCCGGATGCGGCGGCCAAGGATGCCGAAGAGGAGGAGGAGCGTCGCCGCGAAGGTGAGATCGCCCGCCAGCGTGAGTTTGGCGAGGTGAAAGACGCTCAAAAGCACCAGAAGCGCGGCCAGCGCGAGCGTTTCCCTGAGCGAAACGCGCGACGCGCCGAGAAGACGCGGCAGCGCGGTGGTGAGAAAGCCGATGACAAACGCGGTCATGAACCCTTCGATCATGATCCGCTGGTGCGGGATCGCCGGGTAGACCGCCAGCCATTGCACCCAGTAAAACGGCCAGAGGATGATCCCGACCGCGCCGAGAAGCACGCCGACAGGGAAAAGAAGACGGAACGGTTCGCCCAGGGCCGTCAGTTGCCAGAAACCGGGAGGGTCGGTTTCCGGGTGGTCGTCTGCAACCGGAGATGGCATGAGGATGCCAGCATGGCGCGCCGCCGCGAAAAAGTCGATCGCCCTTTTCGGCGGAAACCGCCCACGTCCGCCGCCCGGGGGAGCGCCCCCTTGACGCACCGCCCGGCATCGGCTTTGATGAAAGTGTGAAACCGATTCGGGAAGCTCGCCTCTATGGTATCGTCGACCTCGGCTACGTCGCGACGGCGCAGGCTCCGGCGGCGTTGCGGGAGATGCTCCGGGGAGGGGTCGACCTCGTGCAGCTTCGTGCGAAGGGGCAGCCGGAAGCCGTGATCCGTTCGCTGGCGGCGACGTTGAAACCGCTGGCGGCCGAGGCGGGGGTTCCGTTGGTCCTCAACGATCACCCCCGATGGGCCGGGGAGGAAGGGCTCGACGGCGTCCACGTCGGGCAGGACGACCTGCCGGTGGCGCAGGCGCGCACGCTCGCGGAAACGGCGGGGCCGGGGCGGATCGTCGGGAAATCGACCCACAGCGTGGCGCAGGCGGTGGCGGCGCTGGAGGAGCGCCCCGATTACATCGGTTTCGGCCCGCTTTTTGCCACGCCGACCAAGCCGGATTATGTGCCGATCGGCCTCGACGACCTGCGGGAGGTCCATGAACGGGTGGCGCTCCCGATTTTCTGCATCGGCGGGGTGAAACTCGAAAACCTGGAGCCGATCCTTGAAGCCGGGGCGCGCCGGGTGGTGATCGTCTCCGGAATTTTACAGGCGGGCGATATTGCGGCTTATTGTCGCAGCGTAAAACAACGGCTGGAACGCTTTTCGATTCCCTAAGGGGGGGCTCCCCTGTTAAGGAGTACCTTTTTTTCTACTTTATGTCTGTTCTTGTTGTCGGTTCGATCGCCCTTGATAGTGTCAAAACGCCCGTGGAGGCCCACGAAAACCTGCTCGGCGGGTCGGCTTCGTACGCCTCCGTGGCGGCCAGCTTTTTTTCTCCGGTGCAGTTGATCGGGGTGGTCGGGGACGATTTTCCAAAGGAACATATCGACCTTTTCGGGTGCCGGGGGATTGATCTCGAAGGGTTGCAGGTGGTGCCGGGCAAGACCTTCCGCTGGTCGGGCGAGTACCAGTGGGATTTCAACAGCCGGGAGACGTTGAGCGTCGCGCTCAATGTGTTCGAACACTTTACGCCGAAGCTGCCGCAGGCCGCCTCGAATGCGCCGTATGTCCTGCTCGCCAACATCGCCCCCGGGCTCCAGAGCCATGTACTCGACCAGTCCCAAGGGGCGCGCTTTGTGATCGCCGACACGATGGATCTCTGGATCAACATCGCGAAGGACGACCTCCTCGCCCTGCTGCGGCGGGTCGATATGCTGATCCTCAACGACAGCGAGGCGCGGCAACTGACCGGGGAAACCTCGCTGATCCGCGCCGGTTCGGCGATCCGCAGGCTCGGACCGCGCTTTGTAGCGATCAAGAAAGGGGAGCACGGCTGCCTGCTTTTCTCTGAAGATGCGTTTTTCTCGTGCGGCGCTTATCCGCTGGAAGATATTCACGATCCGACCGGCGCGGGCGATGCCTTTGCCGGAGGGCTGGCCGGTTACCTCGCCAGCCTCAACCCGGAAGAAGTGACCTTTGACCACCTCCGCAAGGCGGTCGTCTACGGCAGTGTGCTGGCAAGCTTCAACGTCGAAGCGTTTTCGCTCGGGCGCCTGCAGCAGATCGGCTCCGAGGAGATCGCGCAGCGTTACGACACCTTCCGCAGGATGACGCATTTCGAGCTGGTCTCCTGATCGCGCCCAGGGCGGGGGCCAACGACACCGTGTAAACCATGTCCACCGGCCGCACCCCTCCGACCGAAGAGGCTTCCGACGTTCCCCCGTTCCAGTTTCGCTGGCTGGAGACCGGGGCGGCAGCGCTCGACGCGGTGTTTCAGGCGATCGTGGCGGCGCGGCGTTCGATCCGGCTGGAGATCTACATCTTCACCGCCGACATCGTGGGGAACCGGTTTCTGGAAGCGCTCACCGACGCGCAGCGGCGCGGGGTGGAGGTGCGGGTGATGGTCGACGCGGTCGGTTCGGTGATGCTTTCGAACGCTTTCTGGGAGCGGCTGATCCGCGAAGGGGGGCAGTTCCAGTGGTTCAACCCGTTTCAGGGCGAGGGGCGCTTTGGCTACCGCAACCACCGCAAGCTGGTGGTGATCGACGACGAGGAGGCATTCATCGGCGGGTTCAATGTTTCGGAGGATTACCACGGCGACGGGGTGTTGCACGGGTGGCGCGATCTCGGGATGGCGCTCACCGGGCCGGTGGTCCGGGCGCTGGCGGCGACCTTTGACGACCTCTTTTCCCGCGCCGGGAAGCCGCTTCCGGCCTTTCCGCCGATCCACCGGCGGCCCAACACCGAGATTTACGGCGAGGGGTGGACCCTCCTGCTCAGCGGGCCGGGGCGCGGTTATCATGCGCTGAAGCGGTCGATTCTGGCGGATCTCTCCAGGGCAAAGTCGGTGCGGATCATCTGCGCCTATTTTCTGCCGACGCTCAAGATCCGCCGTGCGTTGAAGAAGGTGGTCGCGCGCGGGGGGCGGGTGGAACTGATTCTGGCCGGAAAGTCGGATGTCCGCCTTTCGCAGCTCGCCTCGCGAAGTTTGTACGGCAATCTTTTGCAGGCAGGGCTGGAGATTTACGAGTACCAGCCGCAAATCCTTCATTCCAAGCTCTTTGTGATCGACGATGCGGTCTATGTCGGGTCGGCGAATCTCGACGTGCGCAGCCTCAAGCTCAACTACGAACTCCTTTTGAGGATCGACGATCCCGAAGCCGCCGCCCGGGCGCGGCAGATTTTTGCGATCGACCTGGCGCAGAGCCGGCCGGTCGAGCCGTCCCGCTGGTTTGCCTCGCGGGGGCTCTGGAATAGCGTGAGCGAGCGGGCCGCCTACCTGTTGCTGGCTCACGGCGACCCGCTCCTGACCGGGGTCGGGCTGAAGAACCGGTTGAGCGGCGGGGTGAAGGTGTTGTAGCCGCCGGTCGGGAGAGGGGGCGGGGTGTGAAAGCGGAGTCCAACGCAGCGGACGGCGCGGAGGCCGCCCCTCCAGCAGGCAAGCGCCCCTGCCAGGAACTGGCGGACCGCCGCGGGAAAACGGCTGAACTCAAGTCCCCCGCCGCAGTCGACACGGAAATCGACCCACCCTCAATCAAGCCCGAGCAGTTCCCGCTGCCACGGAAGGAGACGCGGCACGGCGTCCTCGGGGTCGTTGGCAAGCGATTCCAGCGTCACTTTCGGGGCGATCAGCGACGGCTCGATCGCGTGCCGGGCGGCGGCGTGGTCGCGGATTTTCTTCAACTCGGCGAAACGGCGTTCCTGCTCCGGGGTGACCCTCTGGCGGCTGCCGCGAACCAGTTTCGGCCATTCGCTGGAGGAGAGGGCGAGCGCTTCGTCCACCGTGGCCAGGTAGCGTTTGCGGCGGGAACCGTGGAGGTGGGGAATCTCGAACCGCTGGCCGGTCGTCCAGGTGCGGGCGGCTTCAATCAGCAGATCGTTGCGGGCGATATGAAAGGAGGGACGGTCAACCGTGCGCGCTTCCTGGTCGCGCCAATGCCAGAGCGCCCGCAGAAGGGCGGCGGCCTGGTCGCGGAGTTCGCCGCTCCCGGTGATGCGCCAGAGGGAATCGAGGTCGCGCTCCCGGCTGGTCTGGGTGGCGATCCGCGCCTTTTCACACGACTGGAAGAACCATTCCCAGCGCCCGAGCCGGTGAAGCTCGGCCTCGAGCTTTTCCGCCAGCGGCAGGAGGTAACGCGTGTCGTTGCTGGCGTAGTCGATCATTTTCGGCGAAAGGGGGCGGCGCGCCCAGTTCGCCTTCTGCGAACCCTTGGCCAGTTCGATCCCGAAAAAACGCTTGAGCAGCGCCGACAGGCTGAACTCCATCAACCCGATGAGCCGCGCGGCGATCATCGTATCAAAGACGGGGCTCGTCTCGGTCATCCCGGCGCGGCGCAGCAGGCGCAGGTCATAATCGAGCCCCTGGATGATGAGCTGGTGTCCCGCCAGTTCGTCAAAAAGCGGGGCGAGCGGGAGGTCGGCCAGCGGATCGATCAGAAAATCGTGCCCCGGGACGCTGATCTGGATCAGGCAGAGCTTTTCGAAGTAACAGTGGAGGCTGTCGGCTTCGGTATCAAGGGCGACCCGGTCCGATCGGCGGATCGGGTCGAGCGCTTCGGCGAGGGCTTCGGGAGTGGTAATCAAAAGAGGCGAAAAACGCTTGAAGGGTCAAAAAAGCGACCGGAGTGGTTCGGGTTAAACACTGCGCAGGCCGGTGAGAAGCAGTTCGGCATTGGTCTTGGTGTTGCGAAGCTGGCGGACGAGGATCTCCATCGCCTCAATCGGCGGGAGTTGGGCGAGCTGCTTGCGCAGGAGGCTGATGCGGGCAAATTCTTCAGGATGGTAGAGGAGGTCCTCGCGCCGTGTGCCGGAGTTGAGAATGTGGATCGCCGGAAAAATCCGCTTCTCCACCAGCTCGCGGGCGAGGTGCAACTCCATGTTGCCGGTCCCCTTGAACTCTTCGAAGATGACTTCATCCATCCGGCTGTTGGTATCGATCAACGCCGTGGCGAGGATCGTCAGGCTGCCCCCCTCTTCAACGTTGCGGGCCGCGCCGAAAAATTTCTTCGGCTTGATGAGCGCCTTGGCGTCCACCCCGCCCGACATGATGCGGCCCTTGTTCGGCATCAGGTTGTTGTAGGCGCGGGCGAGGCGGGTGATGCTGTCGAGCATGATCACCACATCGCGCTTGAGTTCCACGAGCCGCTTCGCCCGTTCGAGGACCAGTTCGGCCACCTGGACATGGCGCTGCGGGTTTTCGTCGAACGTGGAGGAAAAGACATCGGCGTTGACCTCGCGCTTGAGGTCGGTGACCTCCTCGGGCCGCTCGTCGATGAGCAGGAGGATGACGTGGGTCTCGGGCGAACTGGCCCGGATCGAGCGCGCCATATCCTTCATCATCATCGTCTTGCCGCCGCGCGGCGGGGCGACGATCAACGCGCGCTGGCCCCGGCCCAGCGGGGTGATCAGGTCGACCGCCCGCGCGCTCAGGGAGCGGGTCACGTTGTTTTCAAGGATCAGGCGACGATCGGGAAAGAGGGGGGTCAGGTTCTCGAACGGCTTCGGCTCCACCCACTGCTCGAGCGGGATCTCCTCAATGGCGATGACCGTATCGAGCACCATCCACCGCTCCTTGTTGTCGCGCGGCGGGCGGATGCGGGCGGTGATCAGGAGGCCGGGCTGGAGGTTGAGGCGCTGCACCTGGTGGCGCGGCACAAAGACATCCTCCGGAAACGGCTTGAAGTTGAAGCGGGGCCAGCGGAGAAATGCCTGCTGGTCGCTGCCGATCTCCAGCACCCCTTCCGCGATCAGTTCCACCCCCTGCTTGCCGTAAAACTTCAGCAGGTCGAGAACGAGCTGGTGGCGGGTCCGCTCCGGGTTGACGCGGAGGCGGACCGAAGCCGCCCGTTCCAGCAGCCGGGCGTGGGTCAGCCCGTGCAGTTCGTTGAGGTGAAGACGCTCGGGAAGCGGCGGCGGTGCAGCGGGCGCCGGGTTGTCGGCGGCGGTCTCCAGGTCGGGTTGCGGTGGCACTTCATCCATAACGTTGTTGAAGGTGGGCAGCGAGAACGGCTGCCTGTTCATCGAGAAAGGTTAAAGAGGATTCGCTCCAGATGATATGCGAAGCTCGTTTCATTTTGGTCGGCAGATCGAGTTGCGAGGCGATGATCGCCTGTCCCACTTCCGGGGAAAGGCCGCGCTCGCGGAGGCGGCGCTGCTGGGTCTCTTCGCCGCACGCCACCACGGTGATGACATCGAACGCCCCCTCGGTCCCCGTCTCGAAAAGGAGCGGAATGTCGACCAGCAGCCAACGCTGCCGTCCGGGCGGGATGGCGCGGAACGTTGAGGCAAGCTCCATCCAGCGGGCGCGGATGCGCGGGTGAAGAATGGCTTCGAGTCTCTCTCTAGGCGTGGGCGAAAGGGTTGTTTCGTCATCGTTGGTTCCCGTCGCTCCCGTTTCCGCCTGCGAGCACTCCCCCTGTTGGGACCGTGCCCCAGCGGTTTTCCCCGTCCCCTCAACTCCAGGCCCGGTTGCCTCTGTCGCTCTTATCGCCCCTGTCGCTGCCCGGCCTGAAAGGGCCGTGCGCCCCGGCGCTTCCCTGCGAAGATCCACCGGTGAGCCTTTCGGCCCGAAAATCATCGACCGGAGCCTGGCCCGGTGAATGGTTCCGTCCGGCCCTGCCACGTCAGGGCCAAAAACGGAGAGAACTTCCTCCTGTACCGCGGGGTCGCTTTCCAGCAACTCCCGCGCTACGGCATCGGCATCGAAGAGTTCTGCGTCGAGTCTCTCCTTGAGCCGTTGGGCAAAAGTACTTTTGCCCGTCGCAATGCTGCCCGTGATTCCAAGAACAGGCACGTGGTCCTTCCTGGATTGGCGGTTTTTAAGCCGCCCCCCTCTTACTTGGTGAAGAGCGGCAGCGGTGCTTCCGGCAGCGGCGGAGCCAGAAGCGGTTCGACGACTTCCTCTTCTTCCTCCACCATGTTGAACGGTTCGCCGGCGGGGTTGATCAGGCGCGCACTGACGAAGATCACCAGGTTGCGCTTGAGGTGCTGATCGACCGAGGAGCGGAAGAGACGGCCTACGAACGGGATATCACCCAGCAGAGGCACCTTGTCCTCGACCTTCTGCACGTCTTCGCGCATCAGGCCGCCGAGCATGACCGTCTGGCCATCCCAGACGCTGACGCTGGTGGTGACTTTCCGGGTGCTGAAGATCGGCTGGTTGATCACGTTCGGGGTGACCACCTGCGGGGCGTTCTGCGTGAGAATGCCGCCGATGATCGAAGGCGACGAAGGCTGGAGGATCGGGCTGCCGTAGTTGATGAACCCTTCAAACTCCGTCACTTCGGGGACCATCGTCAGGTCGATCGTCGAGCCGTCCGAACCGACGACCGGTTCGACGTCGAGGATGACCCCGGTCTTGCGCATTTCGAACGTGGTCGGCGTGGTCGGCGTGATCGGGATGCTGCCACCGCCGCCCGAGGGCATCAGAATCCCCGTGAGCGGGTCCGTAATGAACGAATTCGTTCCGGACTCGATCGTCTGCGGGATCTGGGGCGGGCTGAACTCCGTCGGGTAACGGAATTCGCGGATGATTTCAATCGAAGCGCGGTTGCCGCTCTTGGTGGTGACGCGCGGCGCGGAGAGGAGGTCGACCCCCTTCTTCTGGTTGAGCGCGCGCATGACGACCTGGAACTGCGGATCGGTGAAGACACCGGCGACGCCGAGGACGCCGGGAGCGGCGCTCGTCAGACCGGTGGTCGGGAAGAGCAGCGCGTCGATGGCGTTGGCGCTGATCGCGCCGCCCAGACCGGTACCGGTCCGGTTGCCGCCGGTGATCGGGTTGCCGCCGATGATCCGGCCGTAGGGATCGGTGAACGGAAAGTCGCTGGCATCAATCGGACTGCCGTTGCCGGTGGTGCCGCCGCCGCCGAAGACGCGGTCGGAACCCGGGATGTTGAACTGCCCGAGCATCCAGTCGAAGCTCAGTTCCTTGAGGTTGTTCTGCGAGATTTCGACAAACTTCGATTCGATCTCGACCTGCTGCGGAGCCTGGGCGATCTGCGCTTCGACAATGGTGTCGATGAGATCGAGGTTGTCCTGCGTGTTGCGGACGATCAGGCGGCTGCTGCTCGGGATGAAGTTGGCGCTGGCTCCCGGCGGGAACTGGACGCCGTTGGCGCGAAGGTAGTCGATGGCCGAGGCCCGTCCGGTAAGGCCGGAACCGCCACCACCGCTCGGTGCGGTCGGCGAAGCCTGAATCGGAGCCGAAGTCCCCCCGGAGTTGCTGCTCAGGAACCCTGGCGGAACGCGGTATTCCTTGGTGAGGAGCTGATCGGTGATGGTGCTCAGCGGCACGATGGCGACCGCGTACGGATCGATCTTGACCTTGAGGCCGGCAAGCTGGGTGATGTAGCGCAGCACTTCCATCAACGGAACGTTGTTGAGGGAGAGGGTGATGCGGGCATCGTTCGGGTTGGTGCCGCCGAAGCCGCCGGTCAGGTCGCCCGCGCCGCCGCCATCAGGCAGGATCGGTTCCAGGCCGGGGATGCCCCCGTCGGCCGGGACGACCGGTGCGGGTGCTGCCGGAGCGCCGGCAGTGTCGAGTTGAAGAACGATGTTCACCCCGCGACGGTTCGGATCGGGCTCGGAGGTGTCGAGTTCGCGGCTCTTCTGCTTGAGGAAGTCGATCGCCTCGCGGACGGTGGCGTCGCGGAACTCAACCCGGGGAATGATGATCCGGTTGAGCTTGGCGTTGATCGCCACGGTGTTGTTGCTCGACTGCGGAAGCTGTTCGATGACGCCCCCCTGGTCCTGGCCATAGCGGCGGACGGGGAGTTCCCACGCCTGCGCGAGCTTCCATACCAGTTCGGAGCGGGTGTGGTTGTAGGCGTCTTCGGCGTACTTGATCTTGGCGTTGTTAAGCCGCTCCAGGCCGCGGCGGGCGGTGGAGTTGTAGGAGTCGAGGTTGAGAACCTGGTGGTAACGCTTTTCGGCGAGATCGTAACGACCGGTGTCGTAGAACCCTTCGGCGTCGTAAAGCCACTGGCGGACCTGTTCCACCTTGGCGACGTGGCCGGGGGTGATGGTCTTGTTGTAGTAGTCGGGCTTTTCGAGATTGGCCAGCAGGCGGATCGCCGGGAGATAGCCGGGGTTGTACTGCTCTTCGAGAACGGTCTTCGCCGTCGTTTCCGCATCGGCATAACGGCCTTCGGTGATCCGCTGTTCGGCCAGCTTGACGCTGGCATGGCTGAAGAGGGCGAGCGCCTGGGCGCGAAGCTTGTCGGTGGTTTCGCTCGGCGGGAGAAGATCGACCGCGAGGCGATACTGCTGCACTGCAACATCGTACTCTTTTTCGGTCAAAGCCTGGTTACCGGCCTGGATCGCTTCGCGGGCGCGTACAACCGATTCCTGACGGCGAACGATTTCTCGTTCAGCCACTCCGCGAACCGAAGCGTTCTGGGAGAGGGCGAAGGGGGTTGTCGCTACAGTAAATAGGCCAAGTACAGAACAGAACGTGACCAGAGGGGGCTTTATCATAGTTGCAGGGATGAGGCTTTGGGATACTGTCGGGTGATTGGTCTGGCCGGAACTTGCACCGGCTTGTCCGGCGACGCTCCCGACACAATCAGATCGGGTGGGTGATCAGGGGGGGCGGAAACGTTCAAACGATCACTGGGCCCCCTCCAGGCGGGGAACCGTGATCCGTTCGTTGGTTTTGAGGTTTGTTATTACGGCTTGGTTGGGTCGGATGTCAATGAGTTTGTACTCAACATCCGGCTCAACTTTCAGGGCAAAGGTCTGGTCCTTCTTGACCCGGTACTGGGAACCGTCCCAGAGCAGAACGAGATCGGCAAACGAGTCGGGAGAATCGACGATCCGGTTGAGGATCAGGACGACGTTTTCCTGGGTCTCCTCGTTCTGGACGGTCAACTCGGAAATGTCCTGTTCGCTGCCGGTGTTCTCGTTGGTGACGGTCTTCTTCTCGAAGGAGAGCAGCTTGAACTTGGTGCCTCCGATGGTTTCACCCAGCTTGAGGAACTGGCTCGGCTGGCGCAGGTCGAGCGTGTTGATCTGGAAGCTGTCGTCGACATAGGCGGCGAACTTCAACCGGAAACGGCGGAGCAGCGCCTGCTTGAGACGGAGCTTGGTCCAGTAGGGAGGGCGGCTCGCCTTGTCCTGCGGATCGGTCTTGGCGTTGAACTCGTCAAGCACGGTAAAGCCGTCGCCATCGGGGTCTTCGTTGAGGATGTTGGAGTCGAGGAGGTCGAGGTTGTGCTCCAACAGCCATTCGTTGGGCACGGGCGGGTGAATGGTGATGCCGCCCCCTTCGAGCGGGTCGACCAGTTTGCCGTCCTGCACGAGGTACTTGCGCGAGACCAGCAGCGAGCCTGCATGGCTCTGCCAGAGAGTCGGCTTGTCGATATGGGCGATGGCGTTCTCCAGGGTGGTCACTTCCGCGGGCTTGAAGGCGGTGCCGGGTTCGACTTTCGCCAGAACCGGGTCAAAGCGCTTCGGGAACTCCCGGGTTTTTCCGAAAAGAACCACGGAGGAGGCGATCAGCCCGAGGCCGAACAGAAGGAGGATAAAACGGTCGTAATGTTGCTTGATCCAGTCCATGTCTACTGGTGGGGAAAGGGGTTGTCGAAGACCGTCATCTCCACGCGCAGGAGGACGTTGATCTTCTCGGTGCCGACGATGTATTGCAACTGGCGCGACGCGGCATTGCCGGCTCCCTGGGTGGGAAGCGGTGCGGCCTGCTCGGCAGGGGTTGCTTCCGGTGTCGGAAGGGCGGCGGCTGTCTGGGCGGCAACCTGCCGCGGTGTCGACTTGTCCTGCTCGTTCTGGATGTTGAGCGGGCGGATGATCAGGAACTGCTTGTCGTTCTTGGCGAGGTCGTTGAACGCCTTGCGGATGCTCCCCTGTTCGCCGATGAACTGAATGTCAAAGGGATACTTGACGACCAGCTTCGCTGCGGGTGCGGGCTTGGCGGGAGCGGCCGCCTTCTTCTTGGGGGCGGGGGCGGGGCGCGGTGTCGCGGCGGCGGCCCCCTCTTCGGGAAGGGGGGTGCGCGTGACCGCGGCGATGGAGGTGACGCGGGCGTCGATCAAAATCTCCGTGGCAAGCTGGACGGTCTTGAGCTGCCGGAGCAGCGGCGCGGCGGCTTCCGTGCGGGGCGGCTGGTTCTGGTACTGGTTGAAACCGAGGTAGAAGCCATCCGGCAGGGTGACCTTGGCGACCTGCGCTTTTTGCAGGACTTCCGAAACCGCCGTCCGCAGGCGGTCCTGGAACTGCTCGGGGGTGGCCGCTTCGAGCGGGAAGGAGTGGCTGGCCAGCTTCTCCTGCAAGGCGACGGCGGTCTGCGCGACCACGTCGGTCTGGCCTTCAAGCTTGGTCAGGTTCTCTTCCGTGAGCGCGAGCGGCTGCTTGCGGAGATTGTCGTAGGCGGCGGCCTTGGCTTGATAGGTTTCGCTCAAGGCATCAAACTGACTCTTGGCTTTGACAACGAAGAAACCGAGCGCTCCGGCACCGATGAGGGTGACGGCGCCCAGGCCGATCAGGAATTTGTTCTGGGCCCAATTCATGGTGCGGTGGCTTCCGGCGCGGGAAGTTCAGTGGGGTCGTTCAGTGGAAGCTGAAGTTCATACGGGAACGTCCACTCGGTATTGTTCTGGGTGGTACGGACCGGGTTGTAGATGTTCTTTTTTTCCAAATCGATGGAGAAGAAGGGCGATTGGGCGAGGGCGGTGGCAAACTCGTCCACGATGCGGACTTCCTGCGGGTTGGCAAGGTAGAGCCCCTTGACGACCAGGGTCGGCTTGCTGGCGGGCGCCGCTGCCGCACCGGGACGGGCCGGAGCACGACGGGCGGGCGTGGCCGCGGAGGCCGTGGACGCGCTGCTGCCGACGGAGATCGAGGTAATCCAGATGTACCGCTTGGGCAGGCGCTCGTTGAGGTCATCAAGCAGGCGCAGCCAGTAGTCGCGTTCGGTGACGGCATCAAGCAGCGGCTGGGCGGCGGCCTGAAGCGTCTTGCGCTGGGCTTCGGTGGCGTTGAACTTTTTCTGCAATGCCTCAAGCGCGCTGACTTTCGGCTCGAGCTTGGCGAGGACTTCCTCCTGGACCTTGGCGTTGTGGTGGAAGAAGTAGAACCAGCTTGCGAGGATCAGCAGAAGGGCGGCGCTGGCCAGGGCAAAGAAAGGACGGCGCGCTTCCATCTCCCGCGTGCGGATGACGCTCGGGGGACGGAGGTTAAGCTCCATCGGGCACGAACTGCTCGACCGGAGGCCGAGGCCGACGAGTTCGCCCAGAACGTGCGCTTCCTTGCCGATCGAACCGGCATCGATGGAACCACCGACGCTGACGTTGCGCAACGGGTTGAAGAATTCGATCGGGAGGGCGAGCTTTTCGTTGAAGAACTCCCGCATGTACGGCATGCCGACCGAGCCGCCGCAGAGGTAGACGCGGTCAGGCTGCTTGCCGCCCTGTTGCGAACGGTAGAAGGAGATCGACCGGGAAATCTCGGCGTGGAGCCGCGTCATGGTATTGCGGACCATTTTGGAGACGCGGGCGACTTCCTCGTCGTCCGGCGCGGCGTATGCCCCGCCGAGGCTGACGAAAGCCTGCTCCTTCTTGCGGGCTTCGGCGATGGTGAAGTTTTCGTCGAAATCCTTGGCGATGGCGGCGGTAATCGTGTTGCCGCCGATCGGGATGGAACGCGAGAAGACCTTCTGTTCTTCAACAAAGACCAGGTTGGTGGTCCGCGCGCCGATATCGATCAGCAGGGAACAGCCGCCAACGTCGCTGTAGTTGTAGCGGAAGGCGTTGTAGAGCGCCATCGGGGCCACGTCGACGACATCGGTCCGCGCGCCGGAGTCTTCCACCGCGCTGTTGAGTTCCTCGAGGAGATCCGACTTGATGGCGACCAGGACGACCTCCAGCTTTTCCGGGTCGTTCGAAGTGACCAGTTGGTAATCCCAGACGACCTCGTCGATCGGGAACGGGACGTTCTGCTGCGCTTCGAACGTGACGATCTGCTCAATCTTTTCCTCGCCGACGGACGGGAGCCGGACAAACCGGGTAAAGACCGACTGCGCCGGGATCGAATAATTGACGCTGGAGCCGCCCGCTTTGAGGTTGCCGACCAGTTCCTGGACGGCGATGGCGGTCTGGCCCACACGCGCGGCGTCGGCCGCCGGGTCGGAGAGGAGTTCGGAAGTCTGGTAGTTCCAGAGAATCAGCCCTCCATTTTTGTCAGAGTGAAACTCTGCGAGGCGGACGGTTTGGGACCCCAGACTGAGGGTGAAAATACGTTGAGGTGCTGCCATGATACCGGCTTAGCGGTTGAGCGGCTTGAGGGCTTCGTAGTAATCCCAGGAGAGCGGCGCGAACGGCGTTTCGCGCTTGTCGACGACGAACCCTTCTTCCGCCTTCATGGTGGCCCACCATTCGCCAACGGACGGCTTCCAGTCTTTTCTGGCCAGCGGGGCGGAGATGCCCGGCTTGGTGATCGTGACCGCGACGTTTTCCAGCGCCGAGGGGGTCAATACCTTCCCTTCCAGGATGTTGGCGATCGACTTCGGCGAAATGTAGGCGACCGAGTGGAGATCGCGGCCCTTCTGGATGCTCACGTGGTTGACGCGACCGACGAAAAGGCGCTTGTTGAAGTAGATGTAGTAGTTGAAGACCAGCTCTTCGGTAAAGTCGGGCTTGGCGTCGAAGGTGACTTCGACCTGCATCCACTTCTGCGAGCGGACCTGCTTGGCCCGGGGGTTGACGCTGTATTCCGGTGTCAGGACAAATTCAACATCGACCTTCTTGATGTCGTACTCCTGGGCCTGGGCTTTGGCGAACTGCGGGAGGGAAACGGCAACAAGCGTCAATAAGAGGAGCGTGAGCTTTTTCATGCTATAGGAGGGAAGAGTAGAGACGGGTTTACGATATTCAGGTTTTCCCCTAATTGGCAAAGGAAAAGTCGTAACTTTCTTGCGCCAAGGGACGAAGGGTTGGAGGTGATGGAAAGAGGCGATGCGGCCTTGAGGGGACGTTTGGCACAACTTCGGGGCGGAGTTCAGCCGACTTTGGGGCGGAAGTAATCGATCGTGGCGGTGATTCCTTCTTCAAAGCTGACTTTCGGCTCCCAGCCGAGCACTTTCTTTGCCCGCGAAATATCGGGCTGGCGGACCTTCGGATCGTCGATCGGCAGCGGGCGGCACTCGATGCCGGACTTGCTTTGGGTGATCCGCAGGATCTCTTCGGCGAACTGGCGGATGGTCATTTCGCGCGGGTTGCCGATGTTGACCGGTTCGTGGAAGTCGCTCAGCGCGAGGCGGTAAATGCCGTCGATCAGGTCGCTGACGTAGCAGAAGGAGCGCGTCTGCGAGCCGTCGCCAAAGATGGTGAGCGGCTTGCCGGTGAGCGCCTGCCCGATGAAGGCGGGGACGACGCGACCGTCGCGCAGCCGCATCCTCGGCCCGTAGGTGTTGAAGATGCGGACGATCTTGGTATCGACATGGTGGTAACGGTGGTAGGCCATCGTCATCGCTTCGGCGAACCGCTTGGCTTCGTCGTAGACGCCCCGCGGGCCGATCGGGTTGACGTTGCCCCAGTAATCCTCCGTCTGCGGGTGGACGAGCGGGTCGCCGTAGCATTCGCTGGTGGAGGCGATGAGGAAGCGGGCCTTTTTCGCCTTGGCAAGTCCCAGGGAGTTGTGGGTGCCGAGCGCGCCGACCTTGAGTGTCGGGATCGGGTGTTCGAGGTAGTCGATCGGGCTTGCCGGAGAGGCGAAGTGAAAGACGAAGTCGACCGGTTCGTCGATCAGGAGATACTGGGTGACATCCTGCTGGATGAAGCGGTAGTCGGTGTTGCCGCTCAGGTGCTCGATGTTGGCGGGGCTCCCGGTGATGAAGTTGTCGATGCCGATGACGCGGTGCCCTTCGGCGAGAAGCCGGTCGGTCAGGTGCGACCCGAGGAAGCCGGCTCCACCGGTGACGACCGAGGTCAGTTTGGAAGACGAGGAGGAAGAAGCCATGAGAATAGGAAAGGCGTTTTAATGCGTTGCGAGGGAATTGAAAAGGGGATTTAAGTTCTTTTGTCCCGCCGGGGCCGGAACGGGGCGAAACTTCATCGGCCGGAACGTCGCCGGGGAGCGGCAGGAGCGGCAGGGGCGGAGAGGGGTCGGGATGGGCCGGGAGCGGCGATGCGGACGATCAACTCGGTCAAAAGGGTGGCGGCGTCGAGCCCGCTAGTGACCAGCTCGACGTTCGCCTCCAGGCACGCTTCCAGGGCGCGGTGAAGCTCGGGCAGCGTAAAGCGGTGAGCTCCGGTGGCGGCGATGCCGAGGGCGTAGGTGTTGAGCGTCCCGTCCTTTTTGCGCGGGAGATGCCCGGTCGCATCGGCCGGCAGCCGCTTGAGGGCTCCGGCAAAGTGGAACGGCGCGGCGGGACGCGAAAGCCGGTAACGATCCATCAGATCCTTGGCGAGCAGGAGGTTGCGCACCGTCGGGATGATCGCGACCAGAAGGATGCCGACCGCGCTCTCCCCCTGGAAAAGCAGTTGCTCGACCCGGCCGAGCGCCTGGTTGAGGTCGCGGGCGGCGAGCGCGTTGCCGAGTTCGAAGATCACCCCCGCACGGGAGGGGGGGACCATCAGCCGGAGATCCTCCAGGGTCACTTCCCGCCGCTCCGTACCGAGGTAGAGGTCGAGTTTTTCGAGTTCATTGCGGATCTGCCGGGAATCGCCGCCGGTCAGCAGCACGAAGAGTTCCAGCGCGTCGCCCCGGAGTTGAAGCCCGGCTTTTTCCGCCTGGTCGCGGACGAGGCCCGCCGCGTTTTCCTCCCAGCCCGAGCGGCTGGCGTCGAGCTTGTCGAAAACCTCCACTGCGGCGATCTTGCCGAGCGTTTTGTAGAACGAACGGCGCTTGTCGATCTCGGTCGCGCTCAAAAGAAAGGCGACCCCCTGCGGCAGCCCGGCGGCGAGGAGGTCGATTAACGCCTGGGCCGCATCGACCACCCCGGCGGAGCGGCCCGTGACCGAATCGCCCAGGAAATTCGCGTTTTTGAGCCAGACGAGCTTCTCCCCGCCGAAAAACGGGAGCGTCTGGATCGCCTCGACGCTCTGGTGAAGGCGGGTGATCGCCTGCTCCACGTTGTCGACCGCGCCGTCGATCACGTCGATCCCGAGATCGCCGCTCTCCTTGGGGGCCATCTCCACGGAACGCTGGAGGGCGACCCGTTTGACCTCCGACTCGTCGCTGCCGACCACGGCGCGCACGGCGGCGGCTTTGGAGGAGGCGGGCTTGGTGGCGGTGGCGCGGGGCATAAGGCGGGGATCTTGCTCAGATAGCAGGTTTAATGCTCAAAACGGTCGTAACGTTTGATGAACCCGGCGTAGTCGCCGACCTGCTCACTGTAGAGGGTCGTCACGGCGGTTTCAAGCGAGGCTCCGGAAAGAATGGCGTCGACCAGTTTCGGGAAGGTTTCCTTCGGGAACTGCGTCATCAGGAAACGGACCAGCCGCTCGCTGGTCTGGTAGAGCCGGGTGATCTCGTCGGCCTCCGCCGGGTATTGCACGAGGGTGAGAAGGTCGTCGAGCGGCAGGTCGGCCTGCTGGAGCCGGTTCTGCAACCCTTTGAGGTACTGCCCCTTGCGCGCGGCGATGCTGGCGCTCCCCATGTATTCGGCAAACCCTTCGTTGAGCCAAAGTGGCCAGCGGCTCTGCGGGTAGAGGCGCGCGACGACGGCGTGGGTGGTTTCGTGCGCGAGAAGCTGCGAGTCAAACGGCTCCGTCGGGCCGCCGACGTGGAGAAAGAGCGCGTCGCCCATGGCAAAACTGGCCGACCACGACGGCGTCTTGCTCTTGTGGAGAAACGTGGTCCATTCGCGCCGGTCGCCAAAGATGTAGATGTGCGACTTTTTGGCGTACGCCTCCGGCTTTGCCCCGAGGGCCGTGGCGGCGAACCAGAGGGTGTATTCGATCTCGCGGACCGCCCGGCGCGCTTCGGTCGCCCGCCGGAAGTGGACGATGAAATGGGGCGTCTCGGCGTGCCGCCACTTTTTGGGCTGGAGATCGAGCGCGGTCTGGCCGAGTTCGCTGATCTCGTGGTTGGAGAGGGCGTCGAAGGTCGTTTCGTTGAGGCGGATGTCGCGGGGCGGGGCATCGGCCCGAAGGGAGGAGCCGGGGTGAAAAAGCAGAACGGGCAGCAGGAAAAGCAGGGGGAGGCGCATGACAAAAAAGGAGGCGTTCGATCGCGGGAACGACGCCTACGGTCTGGCAAGTTCGGCCAGGAAGTCAACCTCCAAAGCGTCGAGGCTGGCCCAGCGGGAGCCGTACGCGCGGCGCAGGGCGCTCTCAAACGGTTCACCTTTTGCGCAGAGGGTGAGCAGTTGCCGGAAATGGGCTTCGTCGCCAAAAGCGTTCAGAAACCACGCCAGCCGGTGGGCCTGCCGGTAGAAGAGGTGTGCTTCGGCGGTGTCGGCCGGGTAACCGGTACGGGCGGTCAGTTCGGCAAGCGGGACCGGCGGGGCGGGCAACGCTCCGGCCCGCGGTTTGGCCCGGTAGCCGCGGGCGCGGTAAAAGGCGGCGTACCCCCGGGTCGCGACTTCCTCCGCATACCCTTCCTCCAGCCAGAGCGGCAGGTGTTCGCCCAGGTGGCGGCGGACGATCAGGTGCGCGATTTCGTGCCCCAGTTCGTGCCCCTTGAAGCGGCGGGCGCTGTCGCGCGGGACGAAGAGTTCCCCGCCGATCTTCGCCGCGCCGGTCCAGACTTCCAGCGAGGCGTCGCTGGCGAAAAGCGACCATTCGCGCGGGTCATCGAAGAGGTAGATGTGGCTCTTCCCGTCGGAAGGAGTGGGGGAGAGCTTCAGGTCGCTTAAAAGGATGCGGTAGTAAAACTCGGCTTCGACGGCAACCGGCGCGGCAACGGAACGTTCCCGGAAGTGGAGGACGAAATGCTCGGTTTCCGCATGTTTCCATGCCTCCGGGCGCATGGCGAGCGCCTGTCGGCCGGCTTCGGCGATCGTCCGGTCGCTCAGGTCGGAAAAAGCGATCTCCTTGAGCGGTCGCAGCCGGTCGCCCCCGTCGCCCGCCGCCTTCCCTCCGCCGGTGAGAAGCCCGACGGCAAGGATCAGGAACAGGAGACGGGGCATGGCGGGGAGGGGAAGCGCCGGAGTCTACCGGATCGCAAAAAAGCAGGCGAAAACGCTGTTGCGGTGGAGGATGTCGTAACCGGAAAAGCCGACCTTGCGCAGGAGATCAAGCTGATAGGGAAGCGGGCGCGGGGAGTCTTCCGCCTCGATGTTGCCAAAGATCGCCTGCCGGTAGCCGGCCCCCCCGACGCTTTCGAGGTACGCGCCATAGCGTTCCCACATGACGGCCTGGATGGCGGGGTCTTCGAAAGTAACCAGATCGGCGACATAGAGCCGCCCCCCGGGTTTGAGCCAGCGGTGGAGACGGGTGAAAACGGCCTCCCAGTCGGCATCGTCGCGCAGGTGATGGAGGACGGCGCTGGCGACGATCGCGTCGAAACTCTTTTCCGAAAAGCCGACCTCGCGCAGATCGCTCTGGCAAAGGGTGTGCGGCGGGTTGTCGACCGCGCGGAGGCGGTCGCCGGCGCGATCCAGCATGGCGCGGCTCAGGTCGACCAGATGGCAATGGAGCGGGCGGACCTCCCGCAGCAGCCGGAGCGTGAAATTGCCCGCGCCGCAGCCGAGGTCGAGAAGGTGGTCGCCGGGGCGCAGGTGGCTCGCGGCAGCGGCGGCGACGAGATCGAGGACCAGCGGCGCGTCGATCGTCGCCTGCTGCCCGGTTTCGAGACGGCTGAAGCGGTCGACATCGGCGTCAAAGCGGGCGCGGATGGTTTCAACGGACGATTTTTCGTGGAGCGGCGTCGGCATCTTGCCGCCACGATAGCGCGGGAGGCGACGAAACCGGAGCCTAAAAAAACGAAAAAAATCGACCGTCAGCCCCGACTGCGCGCGGGCGGTTCCAGCCGGTGCGCCGCTTCGTCGGGATGGGCGGCCTGTGCCGAGAGGCTGATCCCCCCGCGCGAGGCAAATGCGCCATGGACGATCATCCGCCGGGGCGCACACGCGGCAACCAGATCGTCGAGGATGCGGTTGACCACCTCTTCGTTGAAACTGCGCGAGTTGCGGAACGAGGCGAGGTAAAACTTGAGCGACTTGGTCTCGATGCACCGCTCGTCGGCCACGTAGTCGATGGTGATCCGCGCGAAATCGGGCTGGCCGGTCACGGGGCAGAGCGAGGTGAAATCCACCGTCTCGAAGCGAATCCAGTAGGAGCGTTGCGGGTAGCGGTTGGGAAAGGTTTCCAGCACGGCGAGGTCGGGCCGGGCGGGGATCGCTTCGATGGCACGCCCGAGAAGGTTCAGGCCGCGTTTGGGATCGTTGGATGCGTCGGACATGGATAAAGGCGATGTAAGAAACCGTAATCTCTCCGGAGCGTCTCTTTTGACAAGGCCAATTTTCACGGCCCACGACGGCCCGGCCCGTCAACAGCCATTCCAAAACGAACCAACCGGCGGCGTTGCATCAGGTTCCGAGGGTGTGATTAAAAGTGGTGCAGATAAGAAGCAACCTGAAGGGTTGCTCAAGCGGGGCAGCCGGGGGTAAGCGCGAGAGCGCGCCACCCCCGGAAAACCGGTGGGAGAGAAATCGACCCTGAAAGGGTCGCAGCGGATCGTCTTGGGGTAAGGTCCCTTTTTCTGCGACCCCGTTCGGGGTCGATGATGGGGGGAATCCAATAGCCCGGGGGTGTCGCTTCGCTCGACCCCCGGCTTCCCCGCTGTAAGCCCTCCGGGCTATTCCCTTGCTGATACCACTTTTAATCACACCCAGGTTCCGATGCCACAGGCCGGTTGACTCGTTTCTGAAAAGGAACGGAAGACTACCCCCGGATCGTCTCACACGCCGCTTCCATCCCCGCTTCGTCGGCGATGGAGACGATCGGCGTTCCCTTGCGGGTGCGGTTGAGGAGCCCGGCGAGGGTGGTGTCGGGGCCGAATTCGATGAAGAGGTCGATCTGTTCGTCGTCGATGAGCCGTTCGATCGAGTCGCTCCAGCGGACGCTGCCAGTGACCTGTTCGCGCAGGGCGTTGCGGATCGAGGCGGCGTCAGTGACCGGCTGGGCGTCGATGTTGCTGTAAACCTTGCAGCCCGGCGTTTGCAGTTCGGTCGCCTCCAGCACCGCGCCGAGCTTCAGGTAGGCGGAGTTCATCAGGCGCGAATGGTACGCCCCGGCGACTTCGAGCGGGATGGCGCGGCGGATGCCGAAATCCTTTGCCCGACCGATGGCCAGCGCGATTTTGGCGCTTTCACCGGAGATGACGATCTGCCCCGGCGCGTTGAGGTTGGCGATGTCGACATCGACCTCCGCCGCGAGCTGGCGGACCGTCGGCTCGTCGGCCCCGATCAGCGCCGCCATCCCCCCTTGCGTCGCGTCGCATGCCTCCTGCATGAACCGGGCGCGCTGGGCGACCAGGCGCAGGCCGGTCTCGAAATCAAACGTCCCGGCGGCGGCATGCGCGGTGAACTCGCCGAGCGAAAGACCGGCGGTCGCGTGGGGGCGGAGCACCGCGTCGCACTTTTCCTGCAATGCCGCGAGCACGGCGAGGCCGTGGACGTAAAGGGCGGGCTGGCAGTGGATCGTCTGCGTCAGGGTCTCCGCCGGGCCTTCGAAGGCGATCGCGCTCAGCGAACAGCCCAGAAGCGCGTCGGCCTGTTCGAAAAGACGCCGGGCCGCCGGAAAGCGGGAGGCCAGTTCCCTGCCCATGCCGACTTTCTGCGCCCCCTGCCCTGAAAAAAGAAATGCGATGCGTTTGCTCATATGGTGTGGAATAAAGGTTGCTCTGGAAGGAGGGGGGATCGTGTTGCGGTTTTACTGGTTTTGCCCGGGGCGCTCTGGTAGACTCGCCCGTTTCCAACGCCATCAACGATTTCCCTTGTCTCTACGTTTCGCTATCACAAGCGGGGCGCGAAGACAAAACCCAAAAAACCAAAGCCGCCTCTGGAATCCGCCATGGACCCCGTCACCACCCCCATTTCCATTTCGCTGGCCGATCACCTCACCCCGGAGGAACGCGAGCAGATCGAACAGACCATCCAGATGTTCGAGGCGATCGCCGTCTCCAACCCGGACGACTACCAGTCGCTGGAGATCCTCAAGGAAGCGCACTGGAAAAACGGCAACCAGGCCGAGGCGCTCCGCGTCTCCCGGCAGCTCGCCGACGCCTACATGCGCCTGGGGCAATATTCGTCGGCGCTGATGGAGTACGAAGGCATCCTCGAAAAGGAGCCGGAACTCGAGGAGGTCCGCGAGATCCTGACCGGGCTGGTCGAAAAGCTCCACTCCAAGAAAAGCGGAAAGGCGGCGGAAATCGCCCTCGACTTCGAGACCGAGGCGGCCAAGCTCGCCTCGGCATCGGCTCCCGCCGCCATCCCTGCCGCCCCCCCCGGAAACAACGGCGAAGATTCGCGACTCATCGCCACGGCGGCGACCACCGTGCCGCAGCAGTATGAACGGGGCGGCGAACCCGAGAACGACGGGAACGAGCCGATGGCGAAGTTCCTGATCCAGCACCGGCTGGTGAGCCACGAGATCATCAACCACGCCATGGAAACGGTCCGCCAGCACAATGCCCACCCCGACGTGCTCGAAGGGCGCGCCGTGGCCGCCTCGCTCTTGAACGAAATCGGCCGCGCCGGGGCCGATATCGAGACGATCATCTCCGGGATCATCGACCGGACCAAGTACGCCTATGCCCCGCTGGAAAACTACGATGTCGACCGCGAGATCGTAAAAATGCTGCCCGAATCGCTCACCCTCGGGCGGCTGGTGCTCCCGTTCGATGTGGTGAGCCGGACGATGATGGTCGCCGTCGACAACCCGTTTGATGTCGGGGCCAAAAACGCCGTGATGCAATCGGTTGACTACCACATCCAGTGGCACCTCGCCCTGCCGCACGTCATCCGCAAAACCTTACGCGAAGTCTACCGTCTCGGTTAATTTCCCTCTTTTTCCTTTATGGCCAGAACTTTTGGACAACGCATTGCCGACGTGCTCATGGAGGACGGCATCCTCCTGCCGACCCAGTTTGAGGAAATCCGCGCGATCCAGAAGCAGCAGGGGGGCCGCCTCGTCAAGCTCCTGACCGACAGCGGCTACGTGACCGACGGCGACATGATGATCTCGATGGGCCGTTGCCTTGATGTCCCGCCGATCAATCTCTCCAAGGTGCGCATCCCCGACAAGGTGGGGGCGCTGGTGCCCAAGGAGATGGCGCGCCAGTACAAGCTGATGCCGATCTGCAAGCTCGGCTCGAAGCTTTTCGTCGCGATGGCCGACCCAATGAACGTCCTCGCCATCGACGACATCCGGCAGCTCACCCGGCTGGAGATCATCCCGATGATCGCCACTGAAAAGGCGATCCAGGAGGCGCTCTCCGGGGTCAACACCGGCGGGCTCGCCATGGACGAGGTGATGAAAAGCGCGGCGGAGGAAGCCGGGGAAATGCTCTCCGCCCCGGAGACGCAGCACCACCTTGACCTCGACGAAAACGCCTCGCCCGAAGACGGGCCGGTCGTCCGCATTGTCAACATGATCCTCGTCCAGGCGCTCAAGGAAAAGGCGTCCGACATCCACATCGAACCGTTTGAAAAGGGGATCAAGCTCCGTTACCGCGTCGACGGCAACCTGATCGAGGCGAGTTCCCCCCCCAAGGCGTTGCAGTTGCCGATGGTCTCGCGCGTGAAGATCCTCGCCGGGCTCGACATCGCGGAACGGCGGCTGCCACAGGACGGGCGTTTCCGCATCCAGGTTTCAGGCAAGGAGATCGACCTCCGTATCTCGATCCTCCCGACCGTGCATGGCGAAAAGATCGTCATCCGTATTCTCGACAAGAGCAGCCTGAGCGGTTCCATCGACCAGCTCGGGCTCGACGAGGCGACCTTCAAGGTGTTCAAGAACGCCATCGACGCGCCGCACGGGATGATCCTGCTCACCGGGCCGACCGGGTCCGGGAAGACGACCACGCTCTACTCCGCCTTGCAGGAACTCAACAGCCCGGAGTACAACATCGTCACCGTCGAAGACCCGGTGGAATACCAGTTGATGGGGGTCAACCAGGTTGCCGTCCGCGCGGAAGTCGGTCTCACCTTCGCGGCGGCGCTGCGCTCCATCCTGCGGCAGGACCCCGACATCGTGATGATCGGGGAAATCCGCGACCAGGAGACCGCCGACATCGCCGTCAAGGCCGCGCTGACCGGGCACCAGGTCTTGAGCACGCTCCACACCAACGACGCCGCCGGGGCGATCAGCCGTCTCGACGACATGGGGATCGAACCGTTCCTGATCGCCTCCTCGCTGCTGTTGACGTGCGCCCAGCGTCTGGTGCGCCGCATCTGCTCCAACTGCAAGGAGGAGTTCATCCCCGAGGACGACATTTTCCTCAAGCTCGGGTTTGACGAACTGGTCGGCGAAACCTTCTACCGCGGCGCCGGGTGCGAGCGGTGCAAACAGCGCGGCTATGCCGGTCGGGCCGCCCTGCTGGAAGTCCTGCCGGTGACCGAATCGGTCCGCAAGCTGATCATCAAACGCGCCACCGCCTCGGTCATCAAGAACCAGGCGATCCAGGAGGGGATGAAAACGCTCCGGATGGTCGGGCTCGACAAGGCGCGCGAAGGAGTCACCACCCTGGAGGAAGTCTTCCGGGTGACGGCGGAGGATCATTGATTCTCCCAGGGAAACGAAAAACGCCGCTTCTTCGGCGAAAAGTGGGGTAAAAGCGCACTTCGCGCTTGCCATTTTCCCGTCTCACGACGAACATTCGCCCTCTTTCCGAGACTCTTTACGGGCCGTAGCACAGCTTGGTAGTGCGCTTGAATGGGGTTCAAGAGGTCGCTGGTTCGAATCCAGTCGGCCCGATTTTTTCTGGAGGATCGGAAAGGGCGTGCTGCCGACGGGAGTGCGCGCAGGCTCGAGATCGCCCCCCTCCGCAATGAGCGCCCTGAGGGCACCCTGAAAATCAGGGACGCGATCCGTGGTCATGGTTCAGGACGGTGGATGGTCCCGACCACGCCTTGCTTTCCAGCAGGCCATATCCCCAGTACGTCGCTCTGGGTTCCAGAAGATCCGTCCGGTCAACCAACAGGGGATCGGCCGCGAGTTCAGCCCGCCGGTTCAAGGGAACCAGAAACCATCGGACCCGGGTCGCCATCTCGTGAAACTTTTCCACCGGTGCAGAACGTTCTTCGCCATGCCATGACTGGTTGAGATAGAAGGCAACACTCATGCCTTGCGACCCGCCTCCCGCCACGGGACCTTTTTGATCGTTCAAGACCTTTCTCAAGTGCAGGCTGAGACTGTTCTCCTTTCGCTCCTTGGAAACGGGGCGTATTGCGAAAACAACCCTCAATGCGGGGGAAAACACGAAAGAGAGGACGACCGCCGCCAGCACCCAGCGCCGGTTTTTTTCCGAATAATGTTGTGGCATCTGCCTCACCAGCCATCCGGCCAGCCCGAAGGTTCCGGCTATAAAATAAGGAATACTGGGGTCAAGATACCTCTCCGGTCCGGCAAAGGTGAGAAGATAAGGCCACAGGTAAATGACACAGATCAGCGCTCCCCACTGCCAGCGATAATAGAGCAGGGGCAATGAGGTCCATGGTTTCGAAACCAGCCAAACGCCGAGCAGTGAGCTGATGCACAACGCGAAAAGATCTATCTCGGAGAGCCTGTAGAGCATGATACGCGTATTGACGTTAATGATGCCCAGTTGAATGCGCATGTCGCGCGCACTGTCGAAAGGGCTCCAGTAATGATAAGGCAGCACGCTCGGTTCTTCCCATTGAGTGACCCGGCCCGGGTCGGGATCGTGAAACCGGTAATAGGTCGACTCGTGTTCTTCGACTCCCGGATAACTGATGGCATGGGCAATCCGGCCCGAAGTCGAAAAGGTAACCCGATCGTACTTTTGTGACAGGACAACGATCCAGACGGAGGAAACCGCCAGGAAAGCAAGGTAAACCATCGCGAGGGATCTCCAGCGGATCGTCACGCCGCCTCGGGCCCCGTCTGCATACCGCAACAGGAGATGAAAGACGAGGATACCTGCCAGGCCGGCCGGCAAAGCAATGGATTTGGCCAGATAGGCACATCCCCAACAAATCCCCGAGAGCATGGCGACACGAACATCCCGACCGTAGGTGGGCCCCAACATCAACCCGGCGGCCAGGGCAAGCCAGCCCGCCACTAGCATATCCGTGGAGCGCGTATGGGTCTGGCCAATGATATAAAGGACAAGAACCATGCTGGCCGCCAGAAGCTCGCCTTTCGAGAGCCCCAGTCGCCGCATCAGCCGTCGGCTGGTTGCATAAAAAAATGCACCGGACAACAGGACGACGGCCTGCTCCGCAAATTCCAGATCAAGCCCCGCTTTGTAAAAAGGAACGATGAGCCAACTGGTCATGGGGCCCCAATAACCGTTAACGGCCAGATCCCATCTCCCGATGGCATAATAAAAAGCAGCCCGCATGTAGCCGAGGCTATCGGGGTTGATCAAATTCATCGTCTGCCACGCACTGAGCGCCATGCCCGCCAACAGGACAAACCAGAGGAGCCGTTCAACCCACCGTTCAGGAAAGCGCGGCGGTTTGTTTGAAGTGAAAAAGACGTTCATGAAGATGGCGCGGCTTACGTTGACAAGTTTTTGAATGGCGTCGGTATTATCCTTCGGCAGGGCATTCGGTTTAAAACATTTCAGGTGATGAAACACATTCCTGGAACAGACCAGATCAAGCTCACCGGCTGCGTTGACCGGATCAGCTTCGCTTCAACGCCACGATATTGACTAGAAAACTTGAGAAAAACGTTTGGAATCCCAATGCGATCAAAAGGATGGCAGGGATCAATAACTTCATCGTTTTTGCATAATCGAGGTTTCCAAAATCATGCTCTCTCCATTGCCAGATACCGCACCCCACCAGGACCATTCCAGCCATCATCATCACTCCACCGGAGATAATGCCTTTCTCAAGAGCGAACCACTTTCTGAAGGCGTGGGTCTTGCGATCCATCGGCAGGAATCCTTCATGAATGGCGAAGGACTTCGTGATGACGGAAAAAAACGCCAACTGGTGGCCGAGCAAAATGCAGAGCGTGGCGACCAGAAGAGTGTGTCCTTCAAAGGTAATCCCTCCGATCGTGAGGCTCGGCAGGGCGAGCAGGTAGCCAAGAAAGCCGACGCCGATCAGGGCGATGCTCGGGTAGAGAAATAGCCAGCGCGGGCTGTAGATCAGGAAAAAACGGAGCGTTCGCCACCCATCCCTGAAAGTGCGCAGGTGAGGGCGGCCCGTGATGCGTCCATCGGGATGAAGGGTGATCGGGATATTCGCAATACGCCCCTTATGAAAGGTGGCCTGAATAATCATCTCCGTGGCGAATTCCATGCCGCTGCATCCAAGCCCCAGCTTTTCATAAAACTCCCTGTCAAAGCCACGATAACCGCAATAAATGTCATGAATCGGCGCGTGAAACATCTTGCGGACCAGCCAGGACAAAGCCGGGTTGCCAAGCCAGCGGTGCAAAAACGGCATGGCTCCCGGCATCACCGTCCCGCCGCCGGAAGGCAGCCGACACCCTTGCACAAGATCATAACCTTCGCGAAGTTTCTCAACAAACTGCTGAAGGATGCTAAAGTCATAGCTGTCGTCGGCATCCCCCATGATGACCCACTTTCCGCGAGCACTGGCGATCCCCGCCCGCAAGGCGTTACCATAACCCCTGGCCTCGGCTTCGACGATTCGCGCCCCCGCCTTTTCGGCGATCGCCTGGGAACCGTCGCGGCTGCCGTTATCTGATACAATCACTTCGCCGCAAATACCGTGCTGGCGCATGGCGGTGATTGCCTTGGTCACACAGGTGCCAATGGTTTCCGATTCATTCAGACACGGAATGACTACCGACAATTCCAGGGGAGAAGAAACAGGTGCCATGAAGAAAGGTGATTACAAAAGTGCAGCTCAAGTATCTCCTTTTGAGAAAGAGCGTCCATTCTTTTTTTATAGGGCCTTTTGGGAACCATGGGAGCCGCAAGCTTTCCGCGTGAAAACGAGCGCGGTTGACAACGGCAAACGCGCCCTGCAATCTTTAAGCTTAAAGCTATGGTTTCACCCGGTCGCGATGACAATTCCTGCAACGATCCCCTGCACGAGTTCCTGGCGTCGTACGAACGGCGCTTTTCGCTGGCGGTGGCGGCGATGCCGGTCCGTCGACCGTGGATGGCCCCGGAGCGGGAGGAGATCCTTTCGATCGCCAGGCGGTGTCTCGGCATCCGCGAGGAGTGGATTCCGTCGATTACGACGGAGGTGACGGCGGTTTCGGTGCAACGCGGGTTTTCCGTGGAACGGCTCCGGTCGGTTTCGTGGGCCGGTTGCCATGGGGCGGCTCATCTTTACCTTCCGGACCGGTCCGACGCGGAAGGACCGCTCCCGGTCGCCCTTCTGGCGTGCGGGCATGGCAAGGGAGGCAAACAGGCGGCTTCGTACCGGCGGATGGCGGAGCATCTCGCCCGGCACGGGATCGCGGTGCTCGTTGCCGACAACATCGGCCAGGGGGAGCGGGCTGCGATGGGGCACGCCTCGCCGGTGGGGGTGTTTGAATGCGGGCTTTCGCTTCAGGGGTTGATCGTGATGGAGACGATCGGCTGGCTCCAATGGCTGCGCGGGCAGGAGCGCTTTGATGCCGCGCGGATCGCCGCGATCGGCAACTCCGGCGGCGGGCTTCTGACCCTTTTTCTGGGGGCGCTGCGGCGCGATGAACTGGCGATCGTTTCATCGTCGGGCTACCCTTCCACTTTCGAGTTTGTCGCGCGCAAGGAGAAGAAACATTGCCATTGCAATCTTTTGCCACACATCGTCGGCGAACTGGAGATGTGGCAGCTCTATGGCTGCATCGCCCCCAGGCCGCTCTTTCTGTTTCAAGGCGCGGGCGACCCGCTCTTTCCCGCCGATCTCTTTTTTCAGACGGCGCGGAAGGTCGCTACCGCCTACCGGCAGCGCGGCGCGGCCGACCGGTTCCAGGCGCGTCTCTTTGAAGGAGCGCATTCCTGGGATCGCACACGGCGTTCCGCCTTGTGCGAATTCCTCTGTCATGCGTTCAAGGTTCCTTTTGAAGAGGCAAAGATCGTGGAAGCCGACGACGCGCCGCCCCTTGGGGATTGCTTCCAGAGCTGGCCTGCCGATGCAAAGACGGCGGATCAAATCGCCGCCGATCTCTCCGGCCGGACACCCGCTGCCACGCAGCTTGCAGAAGTCTTCAAGCCCGAGGGCCTCCCTTCGACCCCGATGGAACACCCCTTCCTGAGGGGCGACGTGCGACAGATCGCCGCTCAGTTCGAGGCGTTCCTAAAAAGATGAGTCGATGGCCTGTATGGGCTCTACTCCGTCGGCAAAAGCAGGCGGCTTTGGCCTCCCGGGAGCTTTTCCACGCGGATCTGGACCGGAATCCGCTCCTTGAGCAGTTCCACATGCGAAATGACGCCGACGGTCTTGTTTGCCAGCCGCAGGGTGTCGAGCGCGGCGATGGCGGTGTCGAGGGTGTCGGCGTCGAGCGAGCCGAACCCTTCGTCGATGAAGAGGGAGTCGATCCGGACATTGCGCCCGGCGAGGTCCGAAAGCCCGAGCGCCAGCGCGAGACTGACGAGAAAGGTTTCCCCTCCGGAAAGGCTCGCCATCGGCCGGGTGGTATCGGCCTGGTGCTGGTCGACGATCTCGAGGCTTACCCCCCCTCCCGCCATTCGCTGCACCCGGTAACGATCGTTCAACCGGCGCAGGTGGCGGTTGGCGTGCCGCAGCAGGAGATCGAGCGAAAGCCCCTGAGCGAAACGGGTGAATTTCACGCCGGTGGAGGAACCGATCAAATCCCGCAGCCGCAGCCAGACGCCGAGTTCCGCCTGCCGGCGTTCGTGCTCCTTGAGCGCCGCTTCGCGCGAACGGCGGTTGGCTTCATCCTGCCGGAGCGCATTCTCCAGCGTGGTCCGCTCGCGGATCGTTTCCGTCAACCGCTCGCCGAGCGCCTTCAGCTCGCCCTCCAGCGTCGCGAGCGCCGTCCCTTCGGGGAGAACGCCGGTGGTGCGCAGCCGTTCCAGTTCCTCTTCCACGGCGGCAAGCTGGGTGGCGATCTCCCGGGAGCGGTTGGCGAGCCGTTCCCGCAAGGCTTCGAGCGTGGCGACTTCATCGGGCCGCAGCCGCGTCTCCCGGAGCGCCTCCGGCGTAGCAAACGGGGAGCCGCCGAGCGCGCGATCAGCCTCGCTGCGGGCCTCGGCAAGCGCGGCAAGGGTCGCCTGCACGGTGGCGCGGCGCTCCTCCTCGCGCGCGATGGTGGCGGCGAGATCGTGCCGAACCGCTTCGAGCGAAACGACCGCTTCATCAAGGTTCTGCCACGGGGGCGCGGGGAGCGCGGCACCGGTTTCCGGCCCGGGCGCCAACGCCGCTTCGGGAACTTCACGGCGCATCTCCTCCGCCTGCTGCCGGAGCGTCTCCTGTTCGTTGCGGCCGTTCTCCGCCTGCTGGCGAAGCTGCGCCAGTTCGCGGGTCAGTTCGTTTTGCCGGGCGAGCCGTTCGCGGTAACCCCGGTGCCGGGCCTGCGCGGTCTCCAGCGTCGCCGGTTCGTCGCCGGGAGCCGGAAGCGAAAGGGAAAACGGGGCGAGCGTTTCGGTGATCGCCGCCGCTTCCTGCGCGAGTTGCGTCTCCAAGGCGGCGGTCCGTTCCTCCTCGGCGGCCCGGCGCGTTTCCAACTGCCCGAGCCCCTCCCGGGCGGTGCCGATGGCGTCCCCCAGCCGCTTGACCCCGGCGGTCGCCTCGACGGCGGCGACCTCGGCCTGGTTGATCGCGGTTTCCGCCTCGCGGATGGAGCGGGTCAACGCTTCGTTGGTCTCCCGGGCGCGCCGGTTCTTGTCGAGCGCGACGGTCAGCGATTCCAGCGTGTAAATCCGCAGCGAACGGGCGAGCTGCTCAAAAAGTTCGTGCTCCGCCATCTGTTCGCGCCGGAGTTCGCCGCGCCGTTTTTGCAGGAGGCGCAGCGCCTCTTCGGTACGGGCGAGATGGGCGGTCGCCAGTTCGGCCTCCTTGGCGGTGGCGTTGTTGCCGGAAATGGCGGCGGCGAGGTGGCGGCGGGCCTCCTCGATCTGGAGGGAAACCGGCAGGTCCGGTGCGGCGAGCGGGTGTTCCTTCGCGCCGCAGAGCGGGCATGGCTCGCCGGGGACCAGCGTGGTCCGCTGCGTTTCGTAACCGGCCATCTTCTCCAGTATGGCGAGGTTCTTGCGGGCCAGTTCCAGCAGGTGCGCCTGCGTGTGGGCTTCGCTCTGGGTCGCCTTTTTCTGGATGCGCGCCACCTCCAGCTCCGTCAAAAGCCCGGCTTCGGTGTTGGAAAGCTGAAGCGCTTCGGCGGCTCCGGCATCCCGTTTCTGGAGCGCCTCGCGCAGTTGCACCAGTTGGGCGCGCCGTTTTTCGAGCGTCTCCAGCATGGTGAAGACCGCATCCGGCTGCCGACCGCCGAGCAGGGTGTCGAGCGCGGTCCGCGCTTCCAGAAGCGCCTGCGCCTTTGCCTGCGCGAGCCCGGTCGCCCGCGTGTGGCGCTCCTCCTGTTCGCGCAGGGCGGCCTGCGCCCCGGCGTGCTCCCTGGCGAGGCGGTCGCGGGCGGCGGCCGCTTCGGCCAACCGGCGACGATGGGAGGCGAGCGTGGTGAGCCGCCCCGAGAGAAGGGTCAGCCACTCGGCGCAGAGCGCTTCGTCGCATCCGTGCTCGCGAAGCCAGGTTTCCAGGGCAAGCGCCTCGCGCTCCCCGGTTTCGATCGACTGGTGCGCCTGCGCGAGCCGGGCTTCACTTTCACGCACCTTCCCCTGCGCAAACCGAACCGCGGCGGCAGCGGTGGCGGCGAGGCGCTGCCGGACCGTTTGCGTCGCGGCGGCAGCCCCGGCGATCGCTTCCTGCTGGGCGGCGAGCTGTTTTTCGAGCGATTCCAGCGGCCCGAGCAGCGGGTAAAACGGTTCGCCCTCGCGGTGGCGGGCGAGCCGGGCGAGTTCCGCGCGCGCGGCCTCCTCCTGCCGGGCGGCCTCCCCCCGTTCCCCCTGGAGCCGGGCCTTGCGTTCCTGCAAACGAAGCTGCTGCTGCGCCGCGGCAAAGGCCTGCGCCACGGCGTCGCGCTGCGTGGCGATGGCGGCCCCGGTTTCGTTCAACCGGGCGACGGCGCCCCCCTTCTCCTCCCGCTCTTCCGGGGTGAGGAGCGCGATCAGTTCCAGCGCGTGCCGCTCCTTTTCGAGTTCCTTTTCACGGGCGGTCGCTTCGTGGTAGGCGAGCGCACCGAGTTCGGAATAAATGGTGGTGCCGGTGAGGCTTTCGAGCAGGTCGGCCTGTTCGTTTTCGCTCGCTTTAAGAAACCGGGCAAACTCCCCCTGCGCCAGCAACACCGAGCGGAGGAAGCGCTCATAGGTCAACCCGGTGACGGAGGCGACCAGCCGGTCGGATTCGGTGAGGTTCTGGGTGAGCGGGGTCCCGTCCGCGTCATAAATCCGGCGGGTGGCGGGCTGCACCTTTCCGTCGGGCCGGTTGCGGGCGCGGCGCAACTGCCATTCCGCGCGGTAAACGGTGCCGTCGCTGACCGCGAAGAGCACCTCCGCCTGGCTGAACCCGGCATGGCGGCTCATCATGTTTTCCGGGTTCGGGGCCTGGTCGTAGCGCGCCGCCTTTCCGTAAAGGGCGAGGGTGATCGCGTCGAGGATCGTCGACTTCCCCGAACCGGTCGGACCGCTGATCGCAAAGATGCCGGTCTGCGCAAGCGGACCGTGTTGCAGGTCGATATCGCCGGACGGCAGCGAGTTGAGGTTCTGGAACCGGATGCGGAGGATCTTCATTGATAGGAGGAGTCGAGGTAGACAACCGGAAGGCGGTCGTCGTTCACTCCGTTCCTTCTTTTCTCTTTTCTTTTCCCGGATCAGGAAAAGAAAGAGGTGATTTTCAAGGGTTGGCTTTCAGGGTGGAAACCAGGGTGCGCAGGGCGGCGGCACCTTCGATCCTTCCCAGCACTTCGTCCAGCGAGGCGAGCGCTGCGGGGATGTGGGTGAGAAAGTCGGGCCGCTCCTGCGTATGGCCGAGGAAGCCGTACGCTCCGAGCGCCTGCATCAACCGCTGCATGGCGCACCAGTCGTAAACGGTGCGGAAATCGGCCGGAACGGCGAAGCCCGCCTCCGCGCAGAGGAGGATGTAGTCGCCCAGCAGGCTGTCGCGCTCCTCCGGGGTGAACGGGACGTAGGGATCGTACAAAAGCGAGGCGAGGTCGTACTGCGGCAGGCCGGGGCGCATCCCCTGAAAATCGATCAGGACCACCGGGCGTTCGCCCCCTTCCTTGCGGATCAGGATGTTCTGCGACTGGAAATCGCGGTGTACCAGCACGCGCGGCAACGCGGCGAGCCGTTCGGCAATGGCGTCGAGCACGGGCCGGGCGGCGGCGGCTTCGGTTTCCTCAAGGCGGACCCCGAAATGCCGCTCCAGGCAGTATTGGAAAAAGTAGTTTTGCTCCCAGCGGTAGAGATCGGCGTCGAACGCCTGCTGGAAGGTCGGCCGGTTTTCCTTGAGCGTCGGCAGAATGACGTGCCCCCGGGTATGGAGCCCGACGGCTTCACGCAGGGTGGCGCGGTAAAGTTCCCGGCGCTCCTCCCACGGCGCATGCCGGAAGTGCCAGAGGTCGAGTTCGCCGAGGTCTTCCATCCAGATCAACCCCTCTTCGCTGTCGTGATGGTAAAAGGCCGGGGTGCTGACATCGGCCGCCTCCAGGAAGGCGGCGATGTGGCAGTAGTGCCGGTTTTCCTCCCGCTGGTCGGTGTAGCGGACGAGGATGAGCGACCCCTCCCCGGCGACGGCGATCCGGTAAAACTTGCGGCCCGAGCCTCCCTTTTCGAGCGGTTCGATGCGGACCCGTTCGCGGTCGAAACGGGGAAAGCGGGAGGTGGTCCTCTCAAGGATGGCTTCGGGAATCATGGGAAAGGGGATCGGGGGTGGCGGCGTGGCGGGCGGAGGCAATCGGGGTCGGGAGCGTCGGGTCGGGTCAGGAGCGTCGGCGGGCGATCAGAAATCGGCATCGCAATGGGTGCCGCTGAGCGACCGGCGGTCGGTGACGATGCAGCGGGTCAGGCGACTTCCCCTGGCGATGGTGACGCCATGCCACAAGACGCAATCGTGCAAAACAACGTCTTCGCCAATGGTGGCCCCGGGACCGACAAAGGTCGAGCCGGAAATGCGCGCCCCGGGCGCTATTTTGGCATCGGGATGAACCGTCGGGAGCGACGGGTCGCGCCCGAGCAGGAGCCGGTGGGCATCGAGGTACGCTTCGCGGGTGCCGAGATCGTGCCAGAGACCGTCGTCGATAACGATCGCCCCGAGCCGCGCCCCCGTTTCGATCATCTTCAGAAAGACCGGGACGACCGGGTGCGCACCGGTGGCCAGCCGCTGGAAAAAGGCGGGGGAAATCAGATAAATTCCCGTAAAAAGATGCGTGCCCGGGGCGCGGCCAAGCTGCTGGCGGATGTCGGCAACCCGGCCCGCCGGATACCCGCCCTCTGCCGGAGCGCCAAAATCGAGCGCGAGATGGAGCGGCCCCCCGTGGCTACGGGCGACGAGGGTCACTTCATTGCCCGAGTCGCGGTGGTGGGCGATCGCCGGCTCCAGCGGCAGGTCGCTCAAAATGTCGCCGTTGTAGACGATAAACGGCTCTCCGGAAAGGAGGTCTTCGACATTTTTGATGCCGCCCCCGGTCTCGAGCAGCACCGGTTCGTGCCGGAAGGCGAGGGGGACGCCGCGATAGTGCCCCTCGGGAAAAACCTCTCCGTAACGCTGTGCGCAATGGTGGGTATTGACGACGATTTCGCTGATCCCGGCGGCGATCAGGTGGTCGAGCGCGTTAAAAACCAACGGTTTCCCGGCGACCGGCACCAGCGGTTTGGGGGTCTCGCGGGTAAGCTGCCCGAGCCTCGTCCCCAGCCCGGCTCCCGGAACAAACGCACGGCGGGGCGACGCCATCGGACTCATTACCTTTCGGTCAACTGAACGTCGTCGAGGTAAAAGACACCGCTGCCCGGGGTCAGGTTGGCGCGGATTTCCAGGACGGCGCGGTAGGCGGGGTCCTTGGTCCAGTTCTGCTTGTCGGGCTCGTTCAATTCCCGGCGTTTCTGGAACTTCATGCTGAGATTGCGCGTCGCGGTTCCCCAGTTGCCGCTGACGGAGAAATTCCCGGTTTCGACCACATTGTCGTGAATCCGGTCGCGCTCCATGACAACCCCGCCGCGCACGTTGCGCGACTTCACGCGCGATTCCTTGCCTTCACCGAAGCCGCCCCACGAGAGAATCCACTTCGCGTTGTTGACCCCCTTGCCGCGGTGCTTGAGGCTCAGGACATAGTCGGTGCCCGGCTTGATCATGTTCCGCTTGGAGGAGCCGTCGAGCACCTTGCGGATCAGGACGGTGTTGGTGTCGGTATTGACGCTCGCCATGACGGCGTTGTAGGGCCGCCACCACCAGGTGGAGGCCGGGTTGAGAAAGGCGTTGGGCTTGACGATGGCCGCCACCGGCACCTTGTCGCTGGGCGGGATCATGATCTGCGTATAACGCATGATCTTGTTGAGCGGGGCGAAGTAGCCGACCTTCAGGGCGCTCTTGCCTTCGGGTATGGGGGCGGCCCCGGCATCCTCCTCTTCGGTCACGACGGTGGTGTAGCCGTAGAGGTTCCCGCGTTCACGGCCGAAGTCGATGCTCCAGTCGGTGGCGTTGCGGGTCGTGTTGCGGTTCCAGACATCGGTCCCCTTGATGTCGTTGAGCGCGTCAAACTTCGGCTGCTCCTTGGTCCCGGTGTTGAGCGCCATCGCGATCCGTCCGTTGCTCTTGCCGATGATGATGTCAAAAAGCCCGTCGCCGTTGAAGTCGGCCACGGCCGGGGCGACCGCCCCGGAGTTGCGGCTCCGGCCAAAGCTGACTTCGGACGAAAACTTGAGTTCCTTCTCCTTGGCCCACGGCCCGTCGCTCAGGTAGACGCTGACGACCCCCTTGCGGTCGCCGACGATCAGGTCGGGCTGCCCGTCGCCGTTGTAGTCGACCACGGCGGGAATCAACTGTTCCTTGCCGTCGCCATAGGCGAGGTAGTGGCGCGCGTCCTCGGAAAACCGGGGGACGCTGGCGCTTCCCTGGTTGAGCAGCAGGTGGACGGCATTGGCGGAGTAGCTCCCTTCGCCGACGAGGAGGTCGGGCTTGCCGTCGCGGTCCCAGTCGAGGACGGCGGGGGCGAAAAGGTTCCCCCAGATGACGTTGTTCTTGGTGGTGCGGATCTGAGCCTCGTCGATCAGCCGCGGCTGGCGGAATTCCGGCATCTGCGGGTTCCCGGCATTCTTGAGGAGGAAGACTTCGCCGCCGTAGTTGGCGAGGTAAATGTCGTTGGTGCCGCTGTTGTTGCTGTCAAAAACGGCGATCTTGTAGCTGTGGCGGAAGGTCCGGATTTCGTGGCGGCTCCAGTTGAACCGGGAGAAATAGACGGGGACGATCTCCGCATGGGTGAACTTCGGCGCCTCCTTGGTCCCGCTGTTGAAATGGATGCGGATGTAGCCGTCCGAATCGCACGAGATGATGTCAACCAGCCCGTCGGCATTCATGTCGGCTGCGGCGACCGAGATCGGCATGGCGAGGTTGTCGACCGTGCCGCGTTCGGTAATCGCGAAGGAACTCCCCCGTTTTCCGGCGAGAAAATTGCTGCTGTCGACACCGTCCCAGAAGTTTTCCTCCGCATACGACTTTTCGAAACCGCCGTTGATGATGAGGTTGTTGGCGGCAGGGGCGGGAGCCTGGGCCCGGGCAAGGAGCGAACCCGAGAGGAAGAGGGCTGCGGCAAAAAAGGAGGTGGATAGTTTCATCATCTGGGGAAACGAAGGGGCAAGCCTTCGCTCGGAGGGTGGCAAAAATCAGATATTCAGCGTTGACCTTATGAAGCGCGGGGGGAGTTTGTGAAGCTGTTTTTCTTGGACCTTTCTCGGACCTTAAGAAGCATTGCCACGAAAAAAGAAACTTCTCAAGTCCACAATGCTGTGCGAACCATCCTTTTTGGAGTACGATCATGATGTTTTTTAACTCTTCCGACCAACCTGCGGGCGGGGTGATCCCCTCGCGCCACGAAGTCGCCCCGGCGGATACCTGGGACCTCACCGCTCTCTACCCCGACGACGCCGCCTGGCAGGCCGCCTTTGGCGAACTCCAGCAGGCCTGGCCCGCCGTGACAAAATATGCCGGGCGGGTGGGGGAATCGGCGGCGACGCTGCTCGCGCTCCTCGAAGAGGAAAAACGGCTCAACCTCACGATCGAACGGCTCTACCACTACGCCATGCTGCGGGTGGCGGAGGATGCCTCCGACGCGGCCAACCTCCAGCGCGAGGGACTGCTGCAGAACCTCCTGACGCGGATCAGCGAGGCGACCGCGTTTGTCGCCCCGGAGATCCAGGCGATCGACGACGAACGCTTCGAGGCGTACCTTTCCACGGAGGAACTCGCCCCGTGGCGCACCGCCCTGCGCAAGCTGCGCCGCCTCAAGGCCCATACCTTGAGCGGCCCCGAAGAGCGACTGCTCGCCCTCGGCGCGACCGCGGTGCGCGGGCATCGCGACACGTTTGACCAGTTGACCAACGTCGACATGCGTTTCGGCACCCTCAAGGACGAAAACGGGCAGGAGAAGGAACTCAGCCAGAGTTCGTTCTCCTCATTCCTCGTCAAGCGCGACCCGGCGCTGCGCAAGGCGGCGTTCCACCAGTTTTACCACCAGTTCGCCGGGCACCAGTACACGCTCGCCTCGACGCTCGCGCACTCGGTCCGCAGCGACGTTTTCCGCGCGCGTGCCCGCAATTACCCTTCGGCCCGGGAAGCCGCCCTCTTTTCCGACGACGTGCCGGTGAGCGTCTACGACAACCTGATCGCCGCCGTCCGCGCGAATCTCAAGCCGCTCTACCGTTACTACGAACTGCGGCGCAAGGTGCTGGGGCTCAAGGAGATCCACCACTACGACACCTATGTGCCGATGGTCGCCTCGATCGAAACCCATACCCCATTTGACCAGGCAAGCGACCTGGTGCTGACCGCGCTCGCCCCGCTGGGAAGCGAGTATACCGACACGCTTGCAACCGGCTTGCGCAACGGGCGGTGGTGCGACCGGTATGAAAACAAGGGAAAACGCTCCGGGGCCTTCTCCTCCAGCAGTTACGGCAACCCGCCCTACATCCTGATGAACTACAAGGAGGATGTCTTCTCCGACATCTACACCCTTGCCCACGAAGCGGGGCACTCGATGCACTCGTGGTACTCGCAGCGCGAGCAGACCTTCCAGGATTACGATTACCCGATCTTCCTCGCCGAGGTCGCCTCGACCTTCAACGAGGAGCTTCTGACGCACCACCTGCTGGAAAAGACCAGCGACCCGAAGATGCGCGCCTACCTGCTCAACCGGCAGATCGACGACATCCGGGGGACCGTCTACCGGCAGACGATGTTCGCCGAGTTTGAAAAAATCATCCACGAACTCGAGGAAAAGGGCGAGGCGTTGACGCTCGATCTCTTCCGGAACGTCTACCGGGGCCTGCTGGAGGCGTACTTCGGCCCCGACTTCACCCTCGACCCCGCGCTGGAACTCGAATGCCTGCGCATCCCGCACTTCTACAGCGCCTTCTATGTCTACAAATACGCGACCGGGATGTCGGCCGCGGTCACCCTCTCCCAGCAGGTGCTCGCCAGCGGGGAGACCGGCCCGTACCTCGGCTTCCTCAAGAGCGGCGGCTCGCGCTTCCCGCTCCCGACGCTCGCGGCGGCAGGGGTCGACATGTCGCAACCCGCGCCCGTGGAAGCGACCCTGCAGCTTTTTGCCCGGAGAGTGAACGAACTGGAGGCGCTTCTGACGGAGTAACGTTGACCGCGCTCTTTTCTTCCCCGATCCTGACGGACGTGACCCCTTTCCAACGCACACTGCTGGCCGCCCAGGGCTACTTTGAGTTGAAGATGTACCGGGAGGCGATCCGCGAACTCAACACGCTCGACCCGAAGGAACAGCTTCAGGAGGAGGTGCTCGAAACCCGGCTCCAGATCCTCATGAAGGCGCACCGGTGGCGGCAGGCGGCGCGGGTGGGGGAGACCTATTGCGCGCTTTTTCCCAATGTCGCCTCGGGGTTTATCCATACCGCCTTCTGCCTGCACGAACTCGGGCGCACCCGCGCGGCAAAGAACGTCCTGCTCGAAGGCCCGGCGGCGCTCGTCAAGGAGGCGACCTACCACTACAACCTCGCCTGTTACGAGTGCGTGCTCGGCAATATGGAGGCGGCGCGGGCGCACCTGGAAACCAGCCTCTCCATGGACAAGGAGTTGAAGGCGTGCGCGAAGGAAGACCCCGATCTCAAGCCGCTTTTCCCATGAACCTTGATGGTCGCCTGACCCGCGTGGAGGCGTTTTTCCACGAAAACTTCGAAACGCGCGGGGAACTCGGCGCGTCGGTCTCGATCTGGCACGAAGGGCGCGAAGTCCTTTCGCTCGGGGCCGGGTTCACCGACCGCAAGCGGACGACGCCGTGGACGACGGAAACGGCGGTGCTCGTCTGGTCGGCCACCAAAGGCCCCGCCGCAGCGAGCGTGCTCCATGCGCTGGAACGGCAGGGGGAGACGCTGGCGACCCCGGTCCGGGCGATCTGGCCGGAGTTTGCCGATGCGGGCAAGGAAGCGTTGAACGTCGGCGACCTGCTCGGCCACCGCGCGGGCGTCGCCGCGCTCGACGTGCCGGTCGATGCCCTCGACTACGACGCCGTCGTTTCGGCGCTCGCCGCGCAGCCGCCCAACTGGCCGCCGGGGGAAGGGCACGGCTACCACCCGCGAACGTTCGGTTTCCTGCTCGACGAACTGGTCCGCCGGCTGGAGGGGATGCCGCTCGGGGCGTACTGGCGGCAATGGTTCGCCACGCCGCTCGGGCTCGATTTCCGGATCGGCCTGCCGCCCGAAGAGGGGCAAAATGTCGCGCCGGTCCAGGCCGCCCGGGTTCCCGCCGGGGGCGCTGCTCCGGTGGAGGGGGAGGATGTCGCCTTTTTCGAAGCGATGGCGCAACCCGGCTCGCTCACCGCCCGCGCCTTTCGCTCCCCGGAGGGAGCGCAGGGGGTCGCCGCCATGAACACCCCGGAACTGCGCGCCGCCGGGTTCCCCGGTTTCGGGGGGATCGGGACCGCCCGGGGGCTCGCGCGCTTTTACGCCCTTCTTGCGGAAGGCGGGGCGCTGGAGGGCCTTCGCCTTTTTGAGCGCCAGCCGTGGTACGACCACGAGCCGATCACGCGCGAAGACCGCATCCTCCTGCGCCCGACCGCTTTCGAGGCCGGGTTCATGCGCGACCCGCTCGGCCCCGACGGGCGCAAGCTGCGGCAACTTTTCGGCCCGTCGCCCCGGGCGTTCGGCCAACCGGGCGCGGGCGGCTCCCACGCCTTTGCCGATCCGCAAAACCGGCTCGCCTTCGCCTACGTGATGAACCAGATGGAGCGGGGCGTCCTGCCGGGGGAAAAGGCGCTCGGGCTCGTCCACGCTCTTTATGATGAACCTTGAAATGGCAACCTCGTGCTTTCGCAAACTCTCCCCGGCGCGGGGATGGCTCCTGCTGCTTCTGGCGGCCTTGGCTTTAAGCGCCTGCCAGACGACGCCCCGGCGCGTGTTCGATCCCGGGGCGGGCATTCCCTTTGAATACGAAGAGGGATTGATCCTCGTGGAGGTCGACGCCGGGCGGCATGTGCTCCATTTCGCCGTCGATACCGGGGCCGGTTCCACGGTCTTGAGCGCGCAGGCGGCGTGGAAACTCCGGTTGAAGGGGGGCGACGAAGTGCCGGTCTACGGCGTTGGGACGCGGGGCGTGGCGCGGCGGGTGAGCGGGTTTGACGGGTCGCTCGGCGGCATCCCCCTTCGCAGCGAACTCTTCGCCCTCAACCTGCGGCGCAAGGAGGGGCGGCGACCGCTTGACGGGTTGATCGGGCAGGATTTCTTCAAGGGCCGGATCGTCGAGATCGACTACGCGGCGCGGCGGCTTTTCATCCGCGACCACCCTCCCTCGACCGCTTCGGCCGTGGTGCTGCCGATCCGCTACCGGCACGATGCGATGTGCGTCCCCGTCGGCGTCAACGACCGCAAGCCGGAATGGACGCGGCTCGATACCGGGTGCGTCACGGCGCTCGAGTGGGGCCTCGGGATCGGGCGTGATCACGTCACCTCCGGCGCGCGGCGCGACATGGCCGCCGTCGTCAACCTCGGGCGCGACCGGCATGAGGGGGTCCTGATCGGGTGGCATCCGCAGCGGCTCTTTCCCGAGGAGGCCGGGCTGCTCGGCAACGGGCTTCTTTCGCACTACCGGGTGACGATCGACGAACCGCGGATGCGGCTTATTTTGACGCGGCCCTAAAAAAAGTTTAATGGAGTGTCCATGCCGGACGCCGACCGATCTCCCGCCTTTCCCGCCAACTGGTGGGCCACACCGCAGGCCCACGGGTTGACTGCGCTCATCGCCTTTGCCGCCGGGGTGTTCGCGGCCTGGCTGCTGATGGGCGGGCTGACGCCCCGGCAGGCGGAAACCGGCCCGCACGCAAGCGCTCCTTCCTCCGCCCCGGCCCATGCCGTGGCGGGCGGCGGAGGGGCGACCTCTCCGAGCGTCTCCCACACCCCGCAGGCGACCCCTTCGGGCCTGACGGCGGAGCGCGCGCTCGCTGCCGGGAACGCCTACTACGACCAGCGCCGCTGGATGGACGCGATCACCCAATATGAATACGCCATCGCCAACGGGATCGACAACCCGAACGTCCGGACCGACCTCGCCAACTGCCTCCGGTTCATCGGGTTGCCCGAGCGGGCGCTGGAGCAGTACCGGCACGCGCAGGAAGAGGATATCGGCCATGAACAGAGCCTTTTCAACATGGCGACCCTTTACACCGAAGTGCTGCGCGATATCCCCAAAGCGATCGAAATCTGGCGGCTCTACCTTCAACGCTTTCCCCAGAGCGTCCATACCCCGAGGGTGCGGCAGTTCCTGACGCAAAACCCGCAGTTTTCAGCCGCCCTGGAGGAGACCGGCGTCGAGGCCGCCCCGGCGGAAGCGCTCCCCCCGGCCGGGCCGACGCTCCAGTCCGCCCCGGCGCACCCGCCCCTTCCCTCCTCGCAGCCGGAGCTTTCCGAAAAGAAGAAAAACGAGATGATGGAGTGGATGAAACAGGGGGAACCGGCCGCCACTGCTACGCCGTAATTTAGGGACCGCTTTGATTGAATGTGAAGCGGTGTCCAACGCCACGGTCGGCGCGGAGG
>DATMFV010000111.1:0-5750 GCA_035555975.1 Chthoniobacteraceae bacterium | reverse complement strand
CCTAGGGCGTGTCTACGAATTTTGAAGGATGAATAAAAGATCGATTTTTGAGGCCAAAACGGGGCTTTCGAAGAAGGCCGAATCGAGATTCGGACGCCTGAGGAAACCCGTTTTGGACCAAAAAGCGGCTTTTAGTCGCCTCTCACTTAAATTCGTAGACACGCCCTAAAACGGGTCGCCGGAATACGGGTCCGCCGAGATCTGCCACTCTTCGAGGGTCGTGGTCGGGATTTCACCCAGAAACCGGGATGGACGCTGGTTCATCTCGCCGTATCCCGCGTTGAGGCGCAACAGCGGGTAGGTCAGATAAAGCTCGTCTTCGGCGCGGGTGATGGCGACATAGAAAAGGCGTCGTTCCTCCTCAATCGCCTCCTCGTCTTCCAGCGAACGCGCGCCGGGGAACATCCCTTCGGCAAGGCCGATGACGAAAACCACGCGCCATTCCAGCCCCTTGGCCTGGTGAACACTCGATAGGGTGACGCGTTCGTCGTCAAACGTGGAGGCCGCCCCCGGCTCGTCGTCCAGCGTGGTCTGCAAGGCAAGCTGCGTGAGGAAATCGGCGGTGTTTTCGTACTGCCGCGCAAAATGGGCGAGCGTGTTGAGGTCTTCGCGGCGCGATTCGTAGTTGGGAAAGCGCGTCTTGAGGTAGTCGTCGTAAAGCGCCTCCAGCACGCGGTCGATCATCGCTGCGGGAGGGAGCGCGACATCGCCTCCCGGGGCGATCTCCGCCAGCGTATGGGCAAGTTGCTCCCAGTCGCGCCGCGCCTTGGTCGGCACTTTGAGCGGCAGGAGCAGGTCGCGGAAGGAGGGCGTCCCGCCGACGTTTTCCCTCAACGCCTCCTCCACCAGGCCCCAGAGTTTTTCCGCCGAGCGTTGGCCGATTCCCGGCAGGAGGCGCGCCATCCGTTTGAAGGCGATCTCGTCCCTCGGGTTGAGCGCAAATTTCAGGAACGCCGCCACATCCTTCACATGCGCCTGCTCGAAAAAGCGGATGCCGCTGGTGATGAAAAACGGGATGCCGTGCCGGGTCAGTTCCATCTGTACTTCCATGGAATGAAAGTGCGCACGGTAAAGGACGGCGATCTGGTTGAGATCGATCCCCTGATCGCGCAACTCCAGCAGCCGCTGCGCGACAAAAAGCGCCTGTTCCTTCCCGCTCAAGGCGGGCACCAGCGCCGGCTTGACCCCGGAGGCCGCCCTCGCGGGTTGAAGCTGCTTGGGAAACTGCCCGGTATTGGCGGCGATCGCCGCGTTGGCGACTTCCAGCACTTCCGGGATGCTCCGGTAGTTGGTCTCGATCTTGTAAACCGTCGCGCCGGGGTAGCGCTCGGGAAAATGGAGGATGTTGCGGAAGTTCGCCCCGCGCCACGAATAGATCGACTGCGCGTCGTCGCCGACCACCATCACGTTGCGGTGTTCGCAGGCGAGGGCGTCGATGAAATCGGCCTGAAGCTGGTTGGTGTCCTGGTATTCGTCGACCAGGATCACCCGGAACTGCGAACGGTAGCGGGCGGCGATCTCCGGGTCGTTCTTAAGGAGACGCAGCGGCTGGGTGAGCAGGTCGTCGAAGTCGAGCGAGTTGGCCGCTTTTTTCCGCCCGGCATAGAGCGCGAAGATTTTCTTTAGTTCCTCCTCAAACTCAATGAAATACGGGTACTTTTCCTCGAGCACCGCTTCGAGCGGTTGCGCGGTGTTGAGGACAAAGCTCACGATATCGCCGACCACGGCCGGTTTCGGGAAACGCTTCTCCTTCGGGTTGACCCCGGCGGCGACGATGACCGACGCGAGCAGGTCGGCCTGGTCCTCGCGGTCCATAATCGAAAACCCGGGGGCAAACCCGGCGGCTGCGGCGTGGTAGCGAAGGATGCGGTTGCCGATGGAGTGGAACGTGCCCCCCCAGAGCCCGGCGGTGCGGTCGGGCAGCAGGGCGTCGACCCGTTCGAGCATCTCCCGCGCGGCCTTGTTGGTGAAGGTCAACAGAAGGATCTCCGACGGGGCATAGCCGTTCTCGAGCAGGTAGGCGACGCGGTAGGTCAATGTCCGCGTCTTGCCGCTTCCGGCCCCGGCGATCACCAGGGCGGGCCCCGGCGGCGCGGTCACCGCTGCGAACTGCTGCGGGTTAAGCTCCGCCGCGTAGTCGATCGAAGGCGCGGCGGGCGCGGCCCGGTGGAGGATGTATTGGCGGGCCATCTTCGGTAACGCTAACCCTCCCGACTGTTGCGGCGCTGTTTTTTGGGTGGCGGCTTCGGCTTGCCGCCCGGCTGGCCGATCATCCGGTATTTCATTTCCAACTGGTCCACGTCGGAAGCCGTCAAACCGCTCGGGACGGTCAAAATGCCGTCGGAGACCCGTTTGTCGATCATCATCGCCGTGACGACCCGCCCGTTGATGATGCAGACGAGCACCCGGCCCCGCGCCTCGACCGAGGTGGAGTCGAGCGAAATCCTCCCATGCACGGTCAGCTTGAGGGTGCAGCCGTAGGTCCCGTCGGCGGCGGTGAAGGGAAAGATCGCCACGATGTCGTGTTCGGTGATTTCCGGCACCTTCTTGATGAAGGCGGGGCCGCGCCCGTCGTGAATCGGCAGGCGGGTCACAAACGGCTCCCCGTCGGCCTCGCTGGCCTGGAGATGGAAACGGATGTTGAACGCCGGGGGCTTTTTGGCCGCTGCCACAAACATCAGCGCCAAAAGCGGGAGGAAAAGACGAAAAAGCATGAAGAATAGTGTGCAACGGAGAAAAGCGATTTGCAACTCCCGGACGAGTTGTTTACACCACTTGCACTATGCGTTGTCGTTTCTCTCCGGTTTTGAAAATCATCGCCGTGGCCGTGGCCCTGACAGGATGCACCACGACGTCCAAGGTGGCCAGGGATATTTACCACGCTCTGCCGTTCGTAAAGGAGTCAAAGGCAAAAACGGTGGAGCTTTCCGCCATCGACGCCGATGCCACGGTCCGCACGAAGAACATCACCTACCGGCTGAAGGTGACGCCCGACGTGGTGAAACTCTCCGAAACGCGGCAACTGACGGTGAAACTGCGCCTCGACAACACCTCCAGCCGGTTCATCCAGCTCGCCTTCCCGACTTCGCAGCGCATTGAGATCCTGATCCGCACGCTCGACGGCAAGGTGCTCACCCAATGGAGCGAAGACCGCTCGTTTACGCCGGATATCGGCTACGTCGGCATCAACCCGGGCGAGTACGTCGAGTACGAAACGACGATCTCCACGCGCGATCTCGAAGCGGGCAAGAGCTATTCGGTCTACGGTTTTTTCCCGAACTTCGAGGAGCTTAAAGGCGAAAAGATCATCACGCCGGAAGCGTAAAGCCACCCCGGCTTTTGGGGCGGAAGCGCCTCCAGCACACGAGCGCCTCTGAAAGCAAGAGCTTGCTTTCAACAGCCGTTGCCTATACTGGAGCGATCATGTCCACTCTCAACGCGCAGCAGACTTTCACCCTTGGCCATTCCCCCGATCCCGACGACGCCTTCATGTTTTATGCGATGGCGGAGGAGAAGATCGACCTGCGCGGTTACCGCTTCGAGCATATCCTCCAGGATATCCAGACCCTCAACGAACGCGCCACCCGGGGCGAGCTTCACATCTCGGCGATTTCGATCCACGCCTACGCCTACGTCCTCGACAAGTACGCGCTCCTCCCGTGCGGAGCGAGCATGGGCGACGGCTACGGGCCGATGCTGATCGCGACCGGTCGCGACGGTCTCGCCGAGAACGCTTCCGACGACGCGATCCGCGAATGGCTCAAGGGAAAACGGATCGCCGTTCCCGGGACGATGACGAGCGCCTACCTCGCCCTGCAACTCTTCCTCGGGGCCGACCATGGGGTCGATACCGTGGTGGTTCCATTTGATGAAATTTTTGACCATGTTCGCAGCGGCAAGAGCCCGGTCGGGCTGATCATCCATGAAGGCCAGGTCACCTACGCCCGCGACGGGTTCACCAAGATCCGCGATTTCGGCGAATGGTGGAAGGAGGAGACGGGGCTGCCGCTCCCGCTCGGCGGTAACGTGATCCGCAAGGACCTCGACCCGGCGCTCCGCCTGGAACTCTCCGACCTGCTGCACGAAAGTGTCCGCTACGGGCTGGAGCACCGCCAGGCCGGGGTCGCCCACGCCATGCCGCTCGCCCGCGACATGGATACCACCCTCGCCGACAAGTTCATCGGCATGTACGTCAACGACTACACGCTCGACTACGGCGAGAAGGGGCGCGAATCGATCCGGCTCTTTCTCCAGCGGGCTTCGGAGCGCAACCTGATCCCCGCCCCGGTTGAACTCGAATTCGTGGAATAAGAAACATTCCCTTTTCCTCCATGAACGGCCTGTTCCTCCACACCGGCAACCAGCTCGAGACGCTGGCGGAGGAACTCGCCGCGCTGCTGGCGGGCGGGCCGCCCCCCTCGCCGCTCCGGAAGGAGATCGTGCTGGTCCAGAGCCTCGGGATGCGCCGCTGGGTGACGCTCCAGTTGGCGCGGCGGCTCGGCATCTGCATGCAGGTGGAGTTTCCCTTTCCCCGGGCGTTTCTCGGGGAAGCCCTCGACGCGCTGGTGCCGGATTGGGTCGATTTTTCACCCGAAACGGCGACGTGGCGGTTGCACCACCTCCTGCCGTCGCTGATCGGCGAGGCGGCGTTTGAGCCGGTCCGCCGTTATATGGAGGATGGCGATCCGCTCAAAGGATATCAGTTCGCCTCGCAGATCGCCCACCTCTTCGACCAATACCTGACCTACCGGCCCGAATGGCTCACCCGGTGGGAGGCGGCAACCCCCGAAACGCTCCCGACCCGGGGGGATGAAGCGTGGCAGGCGCGCCTCTGGCTGGCGCTCAACGGGAAGCGGGAGTGTCACTTCGCGGCGGCGCTGGAAAAGATTCTCGCCGGTGTTTTGACCGGCGAACCGGGCGGGCTGCCCGAACGGCTGGCGATCTTCGGCATTTCGTCGCTCCCGCCCGCGCAGGTGACTCTGCTTTTTCACCTTTCGCGTTTTCTTCCGGTCCACTGTTTTCTGCTCGCCCCCTCGCCTGAGTACCATGGCGATGACCTGACCCCCAAGCAACGCGCCCGGCGCGGGCTGGCGGTGCAGGCGCCCGATGCAGGCAACCCGCTCCTGACCGGGTTCGGACGGCTCAACGCCCATTTCACCGAGGTGATCCTCGAAGCCGACGAACGGGCGGGGCACCGGATCGCGAAAGAGACCGAACAGTTTGCGCAGCCGGTCGGCGATACCGTGCTCCACCGGTTGCAGCGCGACATCTACTTCGCCCGCCCTCCCGGTCTGGTGCCGGAAGACGAAGCCCCCCCGCCCCCGGTGCGCGGGGATGACCGCTCCCTCCAGCTCCATGTCTGCCATTCGCCGATGCGGGAGGTGGAGGTGCTCCACGACCAGTTGCTCGCCCTGCTCGACGGAGAAAACGGCGGGCTGCCCGGTCTTGTCCCGGGCGACATCCTGGTCATGGCGCCCGATATCGAGCTTTACGCGCCGCTCATCCACGCCGTCTTCGGCTATCCGGAAGACCCGACGCTCAAGATTCCGTTTTCCGTTGCCGACCGGCACCCCCGTTCCGCGAGCCCGTCGGTCGATCTTTTTCTCCGCCTGCTGGAACTCTCGCAGACCCGCTGCACCGGGCCGCAGATTTACGACCTGCTCCAGAGCGCGCCGTTGCGCCGCCGGTTCGCGTTTGAAGAGAGCGACCTTGAGCAGATCCACGCCTGGATCGACCGGAGCGGCATCCGC
>DATMFV010000110.1:0-27070 GCA_035555975.1 Chthoniobacteraceae bacterium | reverse complement strand
GGTCCCTTTTTCTGCGACCCCGTTCGGGGTCGATGATGGGGGAATCCAATAGCCCGGGGGTGTCGCTTCGCTCGACCCCCGGCTTCCCCGCTGTAAGCCCTCCGGGCTATTCCCTTGCTGATACCACTTTTAATCACACCCGCCGGCCGAGGGGCTACTTTTCTTCTTCGATTTAGTTCGTGCTTCTGAAGAAGTTCCACTGACCCGGTTCAGACGGGTTTCCGGGATCATCGGCCAGCAGTTCGTCGGCATGTTCGGCCACTTTCCGGAAGGCTTCCGCATATTCGCGGATCTGCTCCGGCCGGTAATGCTTGAACCACGGGATGGTGAACACCCTGTTGCCGACCTGCTCGGACACCGGCAGGGAGCCCGGTTTTTGCCGCAGATCGCGGTCGGAATGGGCGATCCGGGTGGGGCGGCCGTGTTGGTAGATATCGGCTTCGTTAAAGATCGGGTGGGTATGTAGGGGGCGGTTGCAACCCGGTGTGCAGTTGACCCCTTCCGCCCGCATCGCTTCACAGAAACGGAAGATTGAAAGGCCGCCCAGCTCTTCGGTGCGATAGAAGCCGCGCCCGCCATAGCCGCCCGCCATGTTGGAGCCGCTCGCTGCGGAGACGCTGTGGGGGTGGAGGCCGGGCACCCCTTCCAGCAGTTCCCAGAAGTAGTTGCGCGCCTTGCGGATCTCCGCGCAACGGCGGTCGTAATGTCGCAACTGCACCCGGCCCACCGCCGAGCTTAACTGGTGCATCCGGTTCTTGAAGCCTCCCAAAGGAAGCCCGGCAAAGGGGCGGAGCGAGGCGGTCGCGATCGCGGCGTCGTAGCGTTCATAATGACCGAAGGCGAGCGCACGGTCGTGGATCTCCCGGTCGTTGGTGGTCAGCATCCCCCCCTCGCCGACGGCGAAAGATTTGCCGCACATGAGCGAGTAGCCCGAAACATGACCGAACGAGCCGACCCTGCGGCCCTGATAGAGCCCCCCCTGGGCATGGGAGACATCCTCGATCACCTTCAATCCGTGCCGGTTGGCGATTTCCATGATGGCATCCATCTCCGCCGGGTGCCCGAGATAGTGAACCACCACGATCGCCCTGGTTTTCGGCGTGATGCGGTGCTCGATGTCGCGGGGGTCGAGGCAAAGCGTTTGCGGGTCGATATCGGCAAAGACAACCGTTGCGCCCAGGGAATAGACCGGCAGGGCGGAGGCCCAGTAGGTGGTGGCCGGGCAGATGATTTCGTCTCCCTGGCCGATGCCGACGCCAAACATCGCCGCGAGAAGCGACGAGGTGCCGTTATTGAACCCGAGCGCATACTTTACCCCCATCCATTGGGCGAACTCCTTTTCAAACTGCATCGTCACGCCGGTTCCGCTCATGGCGCGGGCCCGGAGGACTTCCAGCACGGCGGCTTCATCCTCTTCGGTAATGATCGGCCAGGTGAACAGATCGTTCGGCGCAAGCGTGATGCTTTTCTCCCCTCCCAGAAGGGCGAGCGGAGAGCCGGTGGCAGGGGCGTGGTTTTCAATGGCGGTGGTCATGATCAAATGGGAATACGGTGGTGTGATGGCGCGCGCAGGTGCGGGCACCGTGGTTGAGCACCGGAAAACGGGGCTATTTCTTGAAGACGTTGCTGCTGGTCGGCTGGGGGACCACTTCCACGTGACCGTCGAGGTAGGCGACGATGACGCCGTCGTGATAGATCCAGACTTCCTTCGGCACGTATTTGTCAAAGGCGGGTTTGCCTTCCGCCAACCCGGCCGAGCCGGCATTCCGGTCGGTGGAGACGAGGTAAGCCGTTTTGGAATTGTCCACGGTGCGGGTATTGAGGTCGAGCATCGGGGTGCCCGGGCCTCCCGGTCGGGACTGGAGAAAGTTCATCCAGTCGATGCTGTCCCAGGCCGCCAGCGCCCAGCGGTCGCCATGGTTTTTGTAGCCGTTCAGGCCGGGACAGCGGAAGGTGCCGTCGAGCAACAGCCGCCCCTTGGCATCCTCCCTGAGGGTCGGGTAGACATAGGGAGCGAGCAGGATCATCCACTTGGTGGGTAAACGGGGGTCGGTGCTGCCGGTGGCAAAGTAGGTCTGGGGCAGGCTCCCGTTGTGTTCGGTGGCATATTTTACCGCCCCGGTGATCAGCATCCGGGCATTCTGAATCCCTTTGACCTTCCACGCGTTCTTGCGCATTCCATTGATCCCGGGCACGAGGAGCGCGACCAATGCGGCGACGATGACCAGCACCACCAGCATTTCAACAAAGCTCAATCCCTTGTTTCGTGGCGGTTTCAGGCGGAGGGGGTGCATCTTCCGGGGAGTTTCGTCGGTTCTGGTGATCGCGCTTCCTTATCACTCTTATCCTTCAAGGAGGCGTCCTTCAAGAACCGGGCGGCGGCGCGACCTGCGGAGGGCCACCGCGCCCGCCCCCATCGCCAGCCCGAAGAGCGCCAGCGTACCGGGCTCGGGGATGGCCTGGAGGGAGAGTGTTCCATCCGCCCAATGCAATGAAAGGAGGCCCTCGTAACCCTCGGGGGTGATTCCGAGATTGAAGCCGGAAGCGTTGAAAGCCCCCTCGACCGTCAACAAGGTATGGTTGCCGGGAATAAAGCCGCCGCCGTCGAAAATGTCAATCGTATAGCTACCGGAACCGAGCTGGTCTCCGAGGATATCAAGCATCGTCCCCTCCGGCGCTGCCGTCAGGTCAAACGCAAGGTGGGCGGAGCTTTGCAGCGTCAGGTCCGCGAGCGTCAATACGGTGTCCGCGCCGACGCGCAAGGTATCCGTCCCGGTGCCGTCGCCCACTACGAGGTCGCCCCCGGCCAAAGCGCCCGCATGGGTCGCGTGGAGCGTTCCGCCCAGGATGGCGGTCCCGTTGGCGTAGCTGTTTTCAGCAGCCAGCAACAAGGTCCCTTCCCCGACTTTCGTCAACCCATTGGCGCTGGTTCCGGTGATCTGCCCGGTGATGGAAAGGGTCCCGGCATCGACGCCGATGCGTGCATTGGCAGCCTCCCCGGTGTCGATGGTTCCGGCCCAGGTGTTGTCTCCGCTCACGCTGCGCAGCGAGCCTCCTTCCCCCCGGCCGCGCCCTCTCAGGGTCAGCGCCTTGTCGGCGACCGTGATCCCCCCGGCCATTTCCAGCGCATCCTCATCGTGCGTCTTGCTGCCGGTGGCAAAGCCGACCGCTGCCGTTCCGGTCCCCAGCGCGCGGTCATGCTCGATCCGCAGCACGACGGAAGCGCTGCCACCGGCGGAGCCGATCTCCGTATTTCCCGTATAGGTATTGTCGCCCTTCAGGATGTAGCCGATGGCTGAGCCGTTGGTGCGGAAAGCCAGCGTGGAGGTGGCGGCGGTCTGGCTGATGATTCCGCCGAGGGTGATGCTCGTTCCGGCGGCGGAGGTATTGCTGATCACGTTCTCTTCGTCCGCCAGCACCACGTTGTTGTTATAAGTGGCATTGTTTCCGCCTAGCAGCCAGCTTCCGCCGTTGAGGGTCACGGCATTGGGAGCCGTCGAGTTGAGCGCGGCGGCGTTGGCCGTCCACAAGACGCCCCTGGTGATGGTGACGCCGCCGGTGAAGGTATTGTTTCCCCCCAGGTACAACCGGCCCGTGCCCAGCTTTTCAAAGCCGTTGGTCCCGGCAATGACGGTATTGATCCGGAGGGAATCGAGCGTGGGATGGGTGATCGTCGGCTTGGCCAGACCGGCGTCGAGCGTCAGCACCCCGCTGTTGACGATCTCCCACCGGGAGCCCGACCAGTTGGTCACCGCGAGATGCCCCACCGTCACCGGTTCGGTCAAGGTGATTTGCAGGATCGAGGAGAGCGAGCCGTTGAAGGTGGCCGTGCCGCCGGTGCCACCGGCAATGTCGCCTTCCCATTGGGCGGGGTCGTTCCAGTTGCCCGAACCGGAAGTGCTTTGCCAGACGCCATCCAGTGCGAGGGCGGGCGTACTGAGGGCGAGCAGCAGGGAGGCGGCGATCTGTCGGCCTCGCTTTCCGGTGCGGGGGTGAGGGATGAAGGGGCGCAGCGGGTTGACTTTCATAAGCTTGGGGTCTCGTGGGGAGGGGTGAAAGTGAAAAAAGCTTCCAGGATCGGCCGGGTCACGGATCTGAAACGATCATCCGAACATTAAAACTGTTGCTATTTAGGTTGAAAATACATTTAAATTGGTTGAATGGTCAACACTTTTCTGAATTTAACGAGCCGCCCGGATGCTTAAAACGCTTCCCATTCCCGGCTTTCCGCGCTAAATTCCGGGTTGAACCGAGATCGGAAACAGCTCCCGAAGCGGGGAGGCCTGTCCGTACCCGAGAGGTTGGAGCTTGAAAATTCACACGGATGCATTGTGATTTCGACGAGGTTTCAACCAAATTTGTACGATGAGTAAGATGATCCCAGCCAAACGCCCCTCCGAGATTGTGAGGGATTATATTGAAGCCGAGTTTTTCGGGTCGGCCGGGAGACCGGACGGTCGTTTGCCGACCATCCAGGAGTTTTCGGAGCATCTCAATGTCAGCCACTCCACGGTGCGCTCGGTCATCAAGGCGCTGGCGGAGGAGGGCAAGGTCTCCGCGATCCCGGGCAAGGGCACCTTCCTGACCCACCGCGCGGGGGAGGAGGCCGCCCCGGCCCTGCAGGGCTGCTTTGGCATCAACATCCCGAACATCCCGGGCCGGATCGTCGGCAGGGCATGGCTCGGGCACATCGTCCTGGCGGCCACGGAGGAGGCGCTCAAGGCGAACATGATGGTCACCGCTCTCGACATGGCGCGCCAGACCGGGGCGGGGTTGAAGGAAGTGCGAAAGGCGCTCGACCGGGTGGATGGCGTCATCGTCTGCCCCGGTCCGCGGAACCATGCGCCGGAGGTGGAAAAAGCGTGTGCCGAGAAGGGGTTGCCGATGGTTTATATCAACCCGCCCCATTTCCTTCATACCGCCGACTTTGTTTCCAACGACTACTTTACGGCGGCGTACCATCTCGCCCTGGCATGGCGCAAGACCGGGCGAAGGAACGTGGCGCTCGTCTTTGAAGGCCCGCTTTGGCACTCCATCTCCGCCGAGCAGACCTTTACGGCCTTTTCCCTTGCGTATGCCTCATGTCAGGAAGCCCGCCTGCGGGTTCTGGACGGGGAATGTTTCGACCCGATGAAGGAGCAGACCACCTGTTCGGAAGAGATCGGGTACCGGCGCATCAAGCGCTACCTGGAACGGCACGGGGGCGACCTCGACGCGGTTTACTGCTTTGGCGACTACCTCGCCCAGGGTGCGGTGAAGGCATTTCTGGAAGCCGGGCGCGACGTTCCGCAGGAAGTCAGCGTGGTGGGCGGCACGGGGATCGATCTTCAGGTGCCGATGGGTCCGCTGGTGACCCTCAGACAGCCGATGGCGCAGATCGGCAGGGAGGCGGCGCGCATGATGATCTGGAAAATCCGCAACCGTCCCTCCAGCGCACCGGGGATCTACCTTCTGCCGGAATTGACGGAAGGTTGCACCATCCGGCCGGAGGAACACGCAGCCTACGCCGAGCTGGCATCGGTTGAGACGCGGGCACCGTTTTCAGCAGGCAGCAGCATGCTCTGGGCGAAAGGCGCGGCGAATCTTCCCTCGGGGCGTTCTTGATAGATGTGTTGAGAAACAATCTTAATTTAGCAGATATTTGGTTGACTATCTGTTGTATGTCGCCCTACCTTTCCCGACATGCCTCCCTATCTTCCGATCCGTCGGGCTTTGCTTTTCCTTGCCGTCCTCCTCTGCGGCCTGTCAGCCGGTTCCAAAGCGGCTGCTGAAGAACGTCAGGCCGCCCTGGAACTGATCGCGCCGGGGGCGATCGTTCCCGACGGGAAGCTGGATGAAGCGGTTTACGTAACGGGAAGCTGGCAGGGCGGCTTCCGGACCCTGACCACCCGGCAGCCCGCCCCGTTTGAAACGGAGTTCCGCCTCTTTACCGACGGGGCGATGCTTTATCTCGCCGCCAAAGTGGCCGAGCCGGGAGGAAAGATCGTCGCCGGGGAAAGGGAGCGGGATGGTCGCGTCTGGGGAGACGATTGCCTGGAACTCTTTCTACAAACCAACGACGACGCCTCGGAGTTTCTCCAGATCCTCGTCAGCGCGCGCGGCGTGGTGACCGACATCCGCTACGGCCAGGGGGGCCACACCCGGGAGCGGCACTGGAACACCTCGGCAACGGCCGCCGTTGAGCTTCACCCCGAGGGATGGCACCTGGAGCTGGCCGTGCCGCTGGCGGAACTCGATGTCGACCCTTCCCTGAGCCGGTGGAAACTTCAGGTCGCCCGTGAACGCGCGCCAAGGGAAGGCGAGGGGGCGCAGATCACCACCTGGTCGCCCGTCAGCGGTCCGCTGGCGCAGCCGCGCGCTTTCGGCGGGTTGAGCCTGCCTGAATTTGACCGTTCGCTGCTGGGATGGAAGCTTACCCCCGGCGAGCCGAAAGTGGTGCGCGGGGAGGGCGGCTATTACCTGCGGCAGAAGGTGCTGCTCCTCAACCAGACCGGGCGTTACCGCAATGTGACGCTCGCTTCCTTTCTCGTTTCCGACCCCAAGGCGCGCGGGAGCCGGTCGTTCGGACTGGCTAGTGGCCGGGCTGTCAACGTGGAGGTCGAGATCGCGCTCGGCGACCAACCCAGGCGCGATGATCTGTTGAGGCACGAAGTCGCGATCTCGCAGGCGCCCGATCAAATGCTCGCCTTTGCCAGTCAGGAAGTGGCCGTTGACTATACGCCTGCGGAATTAAGGCTGATCTCCCCCGGCTACCGTTCCGCCATTTTCGCCAGCCAGAACCTGAAGACCATCGAGGCGGAACTCAAGCTGATTGATGAAACGCTGGCTCTGAAGAAGGTCAGCGCGGTCCTGCATGGCGACGACGGCGCGGAGCACCCGATGGAAGTCAAGCCGGGGAGCGGCGGGCGCTGGACGGTTCTCTATAGCGAAGCGCAAACCTTGCCCGAGGGACGCCACCGCCTGGAGGTGCGCTTTGAACTCAATGGCAACCCCCAGAAACTGGAACGGACCATCACCAGGCTGCCCTTCCGGAAAGGGGAGGTCTGGATCGACGCGCGGGGCGTGGTTCACCGCGAAGGAAAGCCGCTCCCGGCCTATGGTTTTTGCTTTGGAAGCTGGGACCAGGTGGATGAAAACCGGTGGCCGGGGGTCAGGATGAACGTCGCCCTGCCGGTGTTTGCCGCGCCCCCTTTTGATGCCATGCTCCGGCAGGTCGATCACCTCGCCAAATCGGGCATTTACTCCGTCATCTATGCGGCGACCGCCAGCAAAACAGGGCTCGACGCCAACGGGAAAAACCCGCTCACCGAAACGGAGAAGGAGGAGTACCGGGCGCTGGCCCGCATCGCGCGGGAGCACCCCTTCGTCCTTGCCTATTACCACCTCGACGAACCCGAAGGGCGCAGCCTGCACCCGCTCCGCTTTCATGAAATCTATGAAATCCTTCGCGAAGAAGATCCCTACCACCCGGTGGTCGTGCTGAACAATACCCTGGAGGGCACCCGCGATTTTCAGCAGAGTGCGGATATTTCCACTCCCGATCCCTACCCGCTCTTTCTGGAAAACGGCGGTTCCGCCCGGCCGCTGGAGCGGATGGGGCGGTTTCTGGATCAGATCACCACCGGCGAGGAGTCGTACCGCGCTCGCTGGCTCACGGCACAGGGGTTCAACTACGGCAACTACAATGCCGAGGGGAACCGCGGCCCGACCGCGCGCGAAATGCGCACCCAGCAGGTCATCGGGTTGATCCACGGCGTCACCGGGATCACCTGGTATACGGAACCGATCGCGTGGGATGAACCGGGCGTTTTCACCAGCCTGCCGTATCTTTCCGAGGAGTTCCGCGCCCTTTTCCCCCTGCTGGCCACGGCCCGGCCGGAGCGGCTCGACGCGGGCGAAGGATGGAGCGCCGCGCTTTCGCTGGAAGGAAAGAAGGCGGCGCTGTTGGTGGCAAACCTCCTTTTTACCGAGCGGGAAGTGACCGTGAGCGATCCCCGGCTCGCCTCCATCCCCGGTTGGAAGCGGCTGGGAACCCGCGACAAGCAGCCCGGCGGGAACGCTGCCATCACCCTGAAGCTCAAGCCATACGAAGCCGTCATCCTCGCCTCCGACGCGGTGGCCTTTCCGGAAACGCTGGACTGGAGCCGGGTTGAGAAGGCGGAAGCCGCCGCGTGGGCAGCCTCGCGGGTTCCCGGAAACATCGCGCACCGTTCCACCGGAGCCAGGGCAACGGGGGTAGCCATCCCCACGGGCAGCCACCTGCGCCCGATGATGACGATCGACGGCATGAAAGACCCGCGCGGAGCCGGTTTCCGGCAAAGGAGCTTTCAACCGGGAATGGGGATCGAAATCGACTTCGGGCAGGAGCGGCGACCCGCGCGCCTCCTGCTGATCGGCTCCACCGTCCATCAGGCGCGCATCGAGGAGCAGCACGATCAGGGCGAATGGAGCGAGGTCGCCACCATCCGGCGCGATGAGCCGGAGTTCACCTTCGAAGTCGCCCTGCCCGGCAACCGCACCCGCCGCCTGCGGTTGTTGGTCGACAGCCTGAGCGAAGGCGAAAAGGTATGGCACATCCGGGAGATCGAAGTCTATGAAAAGTAAAGCGCTCCTTTATCTGATGCCCGCCCTCTTGTGGGTCGCTCCGCTTCAGGCCGAAACGATCTTTGCCTATTTCGGCGAAGAACAGATTTCCTTTGAGGGAGAGAACCTGCCGACCGTGGTTGAAGGGGAGTTGGGGCAGCTCAGGGAACTGGAATTTCGCGAAGGTAGCGATGCCTCCGGAGCCGAATGGGCGCAGTATATCGAAATCCCCCTGCCCGAGGGCGATCTGAATGAACTGACCATCGCCTTTTTTCTCAAGCCGCAGCGCAGGGACAGGAACGAAGATCTGGTCACCTGCAAATGGGATACGGGCAACACCGGGTTCCGGTTGAGCAAGTCATGGAACCAATGGCTCTTTTCGCTCGGCAACGGCGAAGAGACGGCCCGGGTTCAGGCTGCCAGTCGCGACGCCGCGCTGGCAATGGATGAATGGCAACACCTGGCGATCACTTTCAAGGAGGGGCGTGTCCGCTTCTACAAGGATGCCATCCTCCTTCATGAGGAGACCGTTCCGGTCAGCTTCATCCGGCGCGAGTCGCCTCTCCGCATCGGTGCGGGGCTGGGGCGCGCCTATGCATTTTCAGGGCGCATGGCCGGAATCCATGTGGCCGCCGAGGCGCTGGACGACGCCGGCATTCTGGCCCTGATGCAAAAAGCCAACCCATAGAAAGACGCTTAAACTGATGAAAGTCTACCTTGTCACTGACATGGAAGGGGTCTCCGGAGCCGCCATGGTCAGCGCCTACAACCTCCCCAAAAACCCCGCTGAAGCAGGCATCCTGCGCCTGATGATGCACGAGATCAATGCCGCCGTTGCCGGTTGTTTTGACGGCGGGGCCACGGAAGTGCAGGTTCGCGAATCGCATCTCTTTGATGTCGAACTGCTCGACCCCCGGGCCACCCTCATTCGCGGCATCCTGACCGCCGAAGAGTTTGACCAGGGTTTTGACGCCATCATGTGGGTCGGCCAGCATGCCCGCAGCCTGGTCCGCGACGGCGTGCTCGCCCATACCGGTTCCTCGCGGTCGATCCGGGAAGTCTGGATCAATGGTGAACCGATCGGCGAACCGCCGTTGCTGGCGGGCGTGGCGGGCGCTTACGGGGCCAGACCGGTCTTCCTGAGCGGCGATCGCGCCGCCTGTCAGGAAGCGCAAGCCTACTTTGGCGCGATCGAAACCGCCGAAGTGATGCGGGGAATCGGCAACCACACCGGCATCTGCCTGCCCGCTCCCGTCGCCCGGCAGCGGATTCGCGAAGGAGCGCGCCGGGGGTTGGAGCGCATCAACGAATTTCGGCCGCTTCAGTTTGAAGGGGAGGTGGAGATCGCCGTCTCCTTCAAGATGCCTGCGATTGCGGATTGCTGCTGCAACATCCCCGGTGTCCGGCGCATCGACTCCACCACCATCGCCTATCGCGGCGATTTTGTGACCGCATGGAAGGTTTGCTACCTCTGCGTCAGCTATATCCTGGTCCGTTACGACCGGAATTAGAACTATGCCGCTTCTTACCCTGTGGAACTCCGGGCGTACGGCGCAGGGACCGGCGATCCGGATCGCAGCCCTCGGGGATCTCTGCCCCGTGGGCGGTTTTGAGAAACGGCTTCTCGAAACGCCTCTTGCCGAGGTGATCGACCCCGAACTGCTGGAGGCGTTTCGCTCCTCGGACGCCGTGGTGGCCAATCTGGAAGCCGTCCTCACCACCGCGGAAACATGGCGCGTCCCCGGCATCGGCCTCCGGGCAAGCCCCCGGGTTGCGCCGGTGCTTCGGGAAATGGGAATCACCCATGCCACGCTGGCCAACAATCACATGAGGGATCTTCTCTGCACCGGAGTGCGCGACACGATCGGCCACTGCCGGGAATCGGGAATCGTTCCGATCGGCGCGGGGGCCGATCTCGACGCAGCCTCCGAACCGTGGGCCGGCGCGATCGGCGGCGTCCGGGTAGGGATCATCGCCGTGGCGGAGCGGGAGTTCAACATGGCGGGACCGAACCACGCCGGTACAGCGCTCTTTGATCCCGCGGCCCTTCCCGCGCAGGTGGAGGTCTTGCGCCCGCAGGTCGACCTGCTCCTGACCTCGATCCACGCCGGGCATGAGTTCTTCCTCTCTCCCTCACCCCGGCAGGTGGCGGCCTACCGGGCTGCGGCGATGGCCGGCGCGGATGCGATCATCGGGCATCATCCCCACGTCCTCAACGGCTGGGAGCGGGAGCGACATCACGGGTGCCCCATCTTCTATAGCCTGGGAAATTTCTGCTTCGATTCCGATTACGTCTGCGCCTATCCCTATTGGGAACTGGGCCTCGCGCTGTTTCTCCGCGCCGATCGCCACGGCTTGCTGGCCATTGAGGGGCTTCCCTATCAGATCAACCAGGGCCATAGCGTCACCGCCCTGAAGGGCACCGCCTTTGAAACATTCGTGATCTGGTGGGAGGGACTCAACCGCCTCCTGAGCGACGAAGCCGTCTGGCGCGCAGCATGGCGGCGCAATTGCATGGAGCGCTACGAGACGGAATCCCGCGCTATCCTGATCCGGGAAATCGACGCGCTGGCAGGAGACGCCCCGGGATGGCCGGCCCTGCGGTGGTTGAACCGTTTCCGCTGCCCCACTTCGCTGGAGTATTATCAGGAGATTTTCAGCACGCTCGCGGAAAACCACGGCCTCGCGCCGGATTAGTCAGTCTCAAGCGGGCGGCGCTCATTTGAACAGTTCATGAACGCGTTCGGGCGGACGCGCCACCAGCACACGGCTGCCGGTCCTGACGATCGGGCGCTGGAGGAGAATCGGGTGTTCGGCAATGGCCGCGAAAAGCTCGGCCTCGGTTTTTTCGGGATCGGAGAGGTTGAGCTGCGCATATTCGTCTTCATGGTCGCGGAGCATCTCCCGGGCCGGCAAACCCAGGGAGCGGAGCGTCTCCACCGAAGGCGGCGTCTTCAAATAGTTGATCACAACCGGCTCGACGCCATGCTGGCGCAAAATCTCAAGCGCTTCCCGGCTCTTCGAGCAGCGCGGATTGTGATAAATGGTCAATTCATCCGGCATCCCCCGATCTTAGCCGCGAAGGTAAACCGAGGCAAGCGTGCGCAAAAAATCGGCAACACGCCCGTTGACCCCGGCTACCTCTGCCATTCCCTTGAAATCTGGGAATGGCCCGGTGATTGAGCTTATTTGTCCCCGGAAGGAATCGAACCTTCATCTAAGGTTTAGGAAACCCTTGTTCTATCCGTTGAACTACGGGGACGTCTGGGAACTTTTTACTTCGCCTGCCGGGTTCCGTCAATCGCGATTGCGTTCCTTTGAGGAGGCCCGGACTGCTGCCTTGATGTGGAGCTTGCGACCCTTGAACTTGATGCCGTTGAGCTTTTCGGTGACGCGGTTGACCTGGCTGTCGGCGATGTCGACGTAGCTGTGCTTGCCCGCCAGCCGGATCGCTCCGATCGCTTCGCGGTCGATTTTGGCGACTCCGGCGATCACGCCGACGATGTCGCCGGGGTTGATTTCGTGCTCCTTGCCGGAGTTGATGACCATGCGGGTCATGCCGACCTCGTGCGACAGCGGGCTTTCGTCGGCTTCGCGATCCCGGGTGGCGCGTTCCTTTTTGGAAGGCCGGGGGCGGGGCTCGGTGATCAGGTTGCGATTGCGCTCAAGGATGGGGGCGGGCTGGGGGTGTTCACTTCGGTCGTTCCATGAATTTCGTTCGCTCCGTTCCGGGCGGGAGTTCCAGTCACGGCCTTCGTTCCAGTCGTTGCGCTCGGCGCGACGGGGGCGTTCGGTACGTTCGGCGCGCTCCGTGCGTTCGGCGCGCGGCCCCTGTTCCACGGCGGCGGAGGGTTTGCGCCCCGCGTCGCCCCCGGCGAGGTGGATCAGCGCGGAGGCAATGTCGGTCGGGTTGTGCCCCTGCACCAGCAGGCGGTCAACGAGGTCGTCGTGCCGCTTGAACTCGCCCTTTTCCAGCGTGGTCCGCAAGGTTTCGAAAAAGAGGTTGGAACGCTTTTCCTCGACCTCTTCCAGCGACGGGACGCGCTCGCGGCGGATGCGCCCCTTGGTAAAACGCATGATCTGCTGGAGCTTCCACATTTCGCGCCCTGAGACGAGGGTGATCGCCCGCCCGGCTTTCCCGGCGCGCCCGGTCCGGCCGATCCGGTGGACGTAATCCTCCCCGTCGTGCGGGAGGTCGTAGTTGAAGACGACTTCGATATCCTCCACGTCGAGCCCGCGCGCCGCCACGTCGGTGGCGACGAGGAACTCGATGGCGTGTTTGCGGAAGCGGGCCATGACCCGTTCGCGCATCGCCTGCGTCATGTCGCCGTGCAGCTTGTCGGCGGCATAACCGCGCGCGGCGAGGTTCTCGGTCAACTCGTCGACCATCATCTTGGTCGCACAGAAAATCACGCCAAAGCGGATATCCTCAAGGTCGATCAGGCGGCAGAGAACCTCGACCTTCGAGCGCCGTTCGACTTCGAAATAGATCTGGTCGATCGCGGGAACCGTCAGCGTCTTCGATTCAATGCGGATCTGGACCGGATCGTGCGTGAAGGTCTTGATCAACTCCAGGATCGGCTTCGGCAGCGTGGCGGAAAAGAGGACCGTCTGGCGTTCCTCGGGCATCGCAGCAAGAATCGTCTTGATGTCGTCGATGAACCCCATGTCGAGCATCCGGTCGGCCTCGTCGAGGATGATCGTGCTCATCCGGTCGAGCGAGAGGGTGCCGCGCTCGAGATGATCCATCACGCGGCCCGGGGTGCCGATGATGATCTGGGCTCCCTGCTGGAGACCGCGAAACTGGCGTTCGTACGACTGGCCGCCGTAGATCGGGAGTTCGCGCACCCCTTTCTTGAAAAAGCTGAGTTTGGCCACCTCTTCGGCAACCTGCACGGCGAGTTCGCGGGTCGGGCAGAGGATCAGGACCTGGGGCGCGCGCAGGGTCGGGTCGGTTTTTTCAATGGCGGGAATGGCGAACGCGGCGGTCTTGCCCGAGCCGGTCTGGGATTGTCCCACAACGTCGGCTCCGCTGAGGAGGGCCGGAATCGCTTCGGTCTGAATCGGCGAAGCCTCCTCATAACCGATCCTGGCGATCGCCTTGAGAAGTTCCGGCGAAAGGCCAAGTTCGGTGAATCGTTTCTTTTGCATCAGGGCTTGTAGAACGACTCCGGGCCGCGCGCCAGAAGTTTCGTTCCGAAAAAATCGGGGGCCGACTTCATGAACGGGCTTTCAACCCGACGCCGGGAGCGGTATGGATGGAAGCTTCGACATGTCCACGAAACCAAAGCGTATTGTTTTCAAGTTCGGGACCGGCATTTTGACCCGGCCCGACACCAACACGATCGACGACGGGCAGATCAAACGCCTCTCCGCGGAAGTGGCGGCGCTGGCGCGGCAGGGGCACGAGTGCCTGATTGTTTCCAGCGGAGCGGTCGGTGCGGGGCTGATGGTCCTTGGCCGTTCGGAACGACCGTGCGAACTGATCGCCGTCCAGGCGTGCGCGGCGGTGGGGCAGGGGCATCTCATGAAAATGTATGGGCGTGCATTCGACGAATACGGCCTCCACGTGGCGCAGCTTCTTCTGACCCATAGCGACCTCGACAGCCACATCCGCCACACCAACGCGGGCAACACGCTGGAATGGCTTTTGCGGCAGGGGGATGTGGTGCCGATCATCAACGAAAACGATTCGGTGGCCGTGGAGGAACTCCGTTTCGGCGACAACGACCAGCTTTCCGCCGAAGTGGCCCGGATGGTGAAGGCCGACCTGCTGGTGCTCCTGACCACGGCCCACGGCCTGATGAACGGCGACCGCGTCGTGCCCGAAGTGCGCGACGTTGATGCCGTGCTCGACTTTGTGCAGCCGACCAAGGGGAAATACAGCATCGGCGGGATGGCTTCGAAGTTGCAGGCGGTCAAAAAGGCGCTTCGGGCGGGGATCAGGACCGTGATCGCCACCGGCCGCCAGCCGGGGGTGATCGACGCGGTGGTCCATGGCGACCCCCACACCGGCACGCGGTTTTATCCTTCCGGCGGGGAAGGGTAAAAGGGCCGCAGGAAGCCGGAAGACCGGGCAGTGGCAAAGGGTGGGAACGCCACCCTCCCGCCCCCGACGGCTCGTGCCGTCCCGTCCTTCATTTTAACGGTTTTTTAACCGGTTCCCCCCGGGTTTTAATTAGCGGCCGTTTTCAATTCCTGCGACGTTGTTTCCAGACCAAATGTTTATGGAAACCTTTCTTTGCGGCCTCCTCGTCGCGCTGCTTTTCGGCTACCTCCTTTTCTCCATTGTCTGGCCGGAGAAGTTCTGATCGGGCTTATGAACACCGCCGACTGGTTGCAGTTCGCCCTTTTTCTCCTTCTGCTGGCCGCCATCACCAAACCGCTCGGCCTTTACCTGGTGCGGGTGCTTGATGCGCAGGGGGTGACCTTTCTGGACCCTCTCCTCAAGCCGCTCGAGCGCGGGACCTACGCCGCCATGGGGATCGACCCCCGCCGTGAGCAGGGGTGGAAAGGTTATGTTGGCGCCCTGCTCCTCTTTAGCTTCATCGGCGGTTTGCTGACCTTCCTGATCCTCCGTTACCAGCATCTGCTGCCGCTCAATCCGCAAAGGCTGCCCGGTTTGAGCCCCGGTCTCGCCTTCAACACCGCCGTCAGCTTCACCACCAACACCGACTGGCAGAGCTACAGCGGCGAGACCACGCTCTCCGCGTTTTCGCAAATGGTCGGCCTCACCTTTCACCAATTTGTTTCGGCGGCGGTCGGCATCGGGGTGGCTGCCGCGCTGGTGCGGGGGATCGCGCGAAGGTCGGCGCAGACCATCGGGAACTTCTGGGTCGATCTGATCCGCATCAACTACTACCTGTTGCTACCCCTTTCCCTCATCCTTGCGATCGTTCTGGTTTCCCAGGGAATGATCCAGAATTTCAAGCCGTACGAAACCGTCAGACTGGTCGAGGCCGGGGGCGAAGCCGGGGCGCAGACGATCGCCCAGGGGCCGATGGCTTCGCAGGTCGCCATCAAGCTGCTGGGAGGCAACGGGGGCGGTTTTTTCAACGCCAACGCCGCCCACCCCTACGAAAACCCGACGCCGTTCTCCAACCTGCTCCAGATGCTCGCCATCTTCGCCATCGGCAGCGGCCTGACTGCTTACCTCGGTCAATCCGTCGGCCAGCCGCGCCACGGCTGGGCCCTCTGGAGCGCGATGATGCTGATCCTGGTCGGCGCGGTCGCCCTCTGCTGGTGGGCCGAGGCGCACGGGAACCCGGTTCACCAGCAACTCGGGATCGCCGCCGCAGACGGAAACATGGAGGGCAAGGAAGTCCGGTTCGGCATCTTTCCCTCCTCCCTCTTTACCACGGTGGCGACGGCCGGTTCATGCGGCGCAGTCAACTCCGCGCTCGATTCCTACACCCCCCTGGGAGGGGCGGTCCCTCTTTTGCTGATGCAGTTGGGCGAAGTGGTCATCGGCGGCGCCGGGAGCGGGCTTTATGGAATGTTGATGTTCGTCCTCCTCACCGTCTTCATCGCGGGGCTGATGGTCGGGCGCTCGCCGGAATATTTACGGAAACGGATCGGAGGCTTTGAGATCAAGATGGTCATGCTTTCCCTTCTGGTCTTGAGCTTCTCCATCCTTGGCTTCACCGCAGCAGCCTCCGTCAGCGAAGGGGCGCTGGCGGGGCTCGGGAACGCCGGGCCGCATGGGTTTGGCGAAATGCTTCATGCCTACAGTTCGGCGAGCGCAAACAACGGGAGCGCCCTTGCCGGGCTTTCGACCGATACCCCGTGGTATAACGTGACGCTCGCCGTGGCGATGCTGGCCGGGCGGTTTCTGACCGTGGTCCCGGCGCTCGCCCTCGCGGGGTCGCTGGCCCGCAAGTCGACGCTCGCCGCCGGACCGGGCGCCTTTCCCGTGGGAGGGGCGACCTTCACCCTCCTCCTCGCCGGAACGGTCCTGCTGGTCGGCGCGCTCAACTTCCTCCCCGCGCTCGCGCTCGGGCCGATCGTCGAACATTTCCTGATGAACCACGGCAACCTGTTTTAACTAGCCGCCATGTCCCGAAAACCGGCCTCTCTTTTCGAACCTTCCATGGTGCTCCCCGCCATCGGGGCTTCCTTTAAAAAACTCGACCCCCGTCTCATGGCGCGCAATCCCGTCCTGTTCGTGACCGGGGTGGGGGTGGTGCTCACCACGGTCAGCGCCGTGACGGCAACGGAGCACCGGGGGTTCGTCCTTCAACTGGCGCTCTGGCTCTGGTTCACCCTCTTTTTTGCCAACTTTGCCGAAGCGTTGGCCGAAGGCCGGGGAAAAGCCCAGGCCGAAAGCCTGAAAAAGGCGCGGAGCGAAGCGGTGGCCCGTCGTCTCCGGGAGGGGAGGGAGGAGATCATCCCCGCCGGGAAGCTGGAGAAGGGCGATCAGGTCATTTGCGAAAGCGGCGACGTGATCCCCGCCGACGGCGAGGTGGTGGAAGGGATCGCCAGCGTTGACGAAGCCGCCATCACCGGCGAATCCGCCCCGGTCATTCGCGAGAGCGGCGGCGACCGGAGCGCCGTCACCGGCGGCACGAGGGTCATCAGCGACCGGATCGTGGTCCGCATCACCTCCGAACGGGGCCACACCTTTTTGGACCGCATGATCTCCATGGTGGAAGGGGCGTCGCGCCGGAAGACGCCCAACGAGATCGCGCTGACCATCCTCCTTTCCGCGTTGACGCTGATCTACCTCCTCGTCGTTCTGAGCCTGCGCGCGTTCGGGCACTACGCCGGGATCACCTTCACTCTTCCGGTCCTGGTGGCGCTGCTGGTCTGCCTGATCCCGACCACCATCGGCGGGCTCCTGAGCGCCATCGGGATCAGCGGGATCGACCGGCTGGTCCGCCGCAACGTCATGGCGACGAGCGGCAGGGCGGTCGAGGCGGCGGGAGATATCGACGTGCTGCTGCTCGACAAAACCGGGACGATCACCCTCGGCAACCGGATGGCGTCCGATTTCCGGCCCGCGCCGGGGATCACGGCGCAGGCGCTTGCCGATGCCGCCCAACTGGCGTCGCTCGCGGATGAAACGCCCGAAGGGAGAAGCATCGTCGTCCTCGCCAAGGAACAGTTCAACCTTCGCGGCCGCGAACTCGCCGACCCATGCGTCACCTTTGTCCCCTTTACCGCGCAGAGCCGGATGAGCGGCGTCGATCTCGAAGGCCGCAGCATCCGCAAGGGAGCGGCCGATTCGATCCGGAGCCATGTGCTTGCCCGGGGAGGCGACTACCCCGCCGCTGTCGAAAAAACCGTCGCGGAAGCCTCCCGCCTGGGGCGGACGCCGCTGGTCGTTGCCGAGGGGAACCGCGTGCTCGGGGTCATCGAACTCAAGGATGTCGTCAAAGGGGGCATGAAAGAGCGCTTCGCCCAGTTGCGGAAGATGGGCATCCGCACCGTCATGATCACCGGCGACAACCCGATGACCGCCGCCGCCATCGCCGCGGAGGCGGGCGTGGACGACTTTCTTGCGCAGGCCACGCCGGAGGAGAAGCTCAAGCGGATTCGTGCCGAACAGGCGAGCGGGCACCTGGTCGCGATGACCGGCGACGGCACCAACGACGCTCCGGCCCTCGCGCAGGCCGATGTCGGCGTGGCGATGAACACAGGCACCCAGGCCGCGCGGGAGGCGGGCAACATGGTTGATCTCGACAGCAACCCGACCAAGCTGATCGAGATCGTCGAGATCGGCAAACAGCTCCTCATGACGCGCGGCGCGCTCACCACCTTCAGCATGGCGAACGATGTCGCAAAATACTTCGCCGTCCTTCCCGCCCTGCTGGTGGCCACCTTCCCGGCCATTGCCCCGCTCAACATCATGCGACTGGGCTCGCCCGAAAGCGCCATTTTGAGCGCCGTCATCTTCAACGCCCTTATCATGATTGCGCTGATCCCGCTCGCCCTGCGCGGCGTCACCTACCGCCCGGGGGATGCCCTCTCCATCCTGCGCCGCAACCTCCTCGTCTACGGCCTGGGCGGCGTGCTCCTGCCGTTTGTCGGGATCAAGCTGATCGACCTCATCGTCACCACGCTTCATCTTGTTTGATTTTGATTTCATGAAATCAATCATCGCCCTGCTCCGCCCCGCCCTCGTGGCCACCGCCATTCTGCTGGTCGTCGTGTGCGGCATTTATCCGGTCGCTGTCCGGGCCGTCGGCCGGCTGGCTTTCAGGGAGAAGGCCGACGGGAGCCTCATCGTCGACCGGGACGGAACCGTCCGGGGTTCGAGGTTGATCGCCCAGCCTTTCAGCGGGACCGGTTATTTTCACCCCCGACCGAGCGCCGCAGGGGTCCACGGCTACGACGCCGCCAACTCCCGGGGAAGCCATCTCGGCCCCACCTCCCGGAAACTGGCGGAGCAGATCAAAGCACGGATCGCCGCCTACCGGGCTGAAAACGGCCTCTCCGCGCAAACGCCGGTGCCTGCCGACGCGGTGACCGCCTCCGCCAGCGGGCTCGACCCCCACATCAGCCCCCGCAATGCGCAACTGCAATCGGCCCGCGTCGCCCGCGAGCGGGGGCTTCCGGAAAGCGCGGTGGGGCGGCTGATCCGCCGCCACACCGTCGGGCCGCAGTTCGGCCTGCTGGGAGCCCCTGGGGTCAACGTGCTGGAACTCAACCGCGACCTCGATGCGCTTTGAAATTCTGGCATGCGATTCCCGGCCGGTATAAGTTTGAGGTGGTGACCCGATGAATGACGATTTCCGCCCCGATCCCGACGCCCTTCTGCTCGATCTCTTCCGGCAGGAGGAGGCCGCACGGCAGGGGCGGCTTTTCATCTTTCTGGGGATGTGCCCGGGGGTGGGGAAGACCTACGCCATGCTCCGGGCCGCGCAGCAGCGCCAGCGGGAGGGGGTCGATCTCGTGGTCGCGGTCGTCGAAACCCATGGCCGGAGCGAGACGGCAGCGCTGCTCGAAGAGCTGACCCTCCTCCCACGGAAAATGCTCAACCATCGGGGGCACCGGCTCGAAGAGATGGACCTCGACGCCGTTCTGGAGCGCCGCCCGTCGCTCGTCATCGTCGACGAACTCGCCCATGCCAACGCCCCCGGCTCCCGCCATGCGAAACGGTACCAGGACGTGCTGGAACTGCTGGCGGGCGGCATCGACGTTTTCACCACCCTCAATGTCCAGCATATCGAAAGCCAGGTCGATGTCGTGCGACAGATCACCGGCGTCACCGTCACCGAAACGGTTCCCGACTCCCTGCTCGACCGGGCTCACGAGATCGAGGTGGTCGACCTCAGCGTCGACAAGCTGCTGGAGCGGATGGCGGCGGGGAAAGTCTATCTTGGCGACCGCGCCGCCTACGCCGCTTCCAACTACTTCAAGCCGGGCAACCTGACCGCCTTGCGGGAGATGGCGCTCCGGTTCACCGCCGAGCATGTCGATCGCGACCTGGAGGACCTGCGCCGGTTGCAGCGCAGCCATCACCCCTGGAAGACCAACGCCCGCCTGCTGGTGGGGGTCGGCCCGAGCCCGTATGCGGAGAGCCTGATCCGCTGGACCCGTCGCGCGGCCACCCGGCTCGGGTGCGAATGGCTGGTGGTCTGGGTGGAACTGTCCAAACGGCTGACGCACGACGAGGAGGCGCGCCTCTCGCGCTCGCTCGGGCTGGCCCGCAGGCTCGGGGCCGAAGTCCTTTCCGCCACCGGAGACAACGTGGCGCAGGCGCTCCTGCGGGTGGCGCGCGAGCGGAACGTGACACAGATCGTCGTCGGCAAACCGGGGAAACGGAGCCTCCTTCGCAGCACGTTGGCAGACCAGATCATCCAGGAGAGCGGCGACATCGATGTCTGCGTCGTCCGCCCGCTCCTGAGCCGCACCCCTTCCTCCTCCGCCCCCCCCGTACTGCGCCCCTCGGCTCCTTCGGCTTTCCGGGAATACCTTCACTGCCTCGCCATCGCCGCCGCGCTCGGGATCGCCGGCTGGTGGAGTCTTCACTACACCGGCTATGTCTTCATCGGGCTCGTCTTCCTGCTCGCCATGGTCTTCGCTTCGCTGCGCTACCAGCGCGGACCGGTCCTGATGCTGGCAACGCTCTGCGCCCTGGCCTGGGATTACCTGTTCATTGATCCCTCGTTCACCTTCGAAATCCGCCACCCGCAGGATATTGCGATGTTCGTGATGTTTTTCATGGTCGCCCTGTCGATGGGCCACCTCACCACGCGGCTCCGGCAGCGTGAACTCTCCGAACGCCGCCGCCAGCGCCAGACCGATGCGCTCCTGCGCGTGACCCGGAGCGCCGCGCTCACCGCCGAGCCCGAAAGGGGGTTGACCGAAGCGCTCGCCATCCTGCGCGAAGACTTGAACGCGGAGATCGCGCTCGTGATCCGCAATGACGACCGCACGCTTCCCGCGCAGGCCCACGCGGAAAGCAGCTTCACCCCCTCCGCCAAGGAGTGGGGGGTGGTGAACTGGTGCTACGAAAACCGGCAGGCCGCCGGGCGTTACACCGACACCCTGCCGCAGTCCGAGGCGACCTGGTTCCCGCTGCAAACGGCGACCGCCGTCATGGGGGTGATGGGGGTCAAGCTGCACGACGCCGCGCTGCTCACCTTCAGCACCCGGCAGTCGATCGAAGCCTTTGCCGCGCAGCTTGCGCTCGTCTTCGAAAAGGAGCATTTTGTCCGCGCCATGACCCACGCGGAGATGATCGCGCAGTCCGAGCAACTGCAACGGACCCTGCTCGACAGCGTTTCCCACGAACTCAAGACCCCGCTCGCGGTCATTCAGGCGTCGCTGGAGGGGTTGTCGGAAATCAGGAGCCCCTACCTTGATGAAATCCAGACCGCGCTCAAGCGTCTCCAGCGGGTGGTCAACCATCTGCTCCAGATGACCCGCATCGAGGCGTCCGCCCTCCAGCCGGTCAGGGAATGGTGCCTCGTCAGCGATCTGGTGCAACAGGCCGTGGAGGTCACCGGCGAAAGCTTGAAAAAGCACCCGCTGGCGGTGGAAATCCCCGGCGATCTGCCCGCCGTCCGGACCGATCCCGAGCTTTGCATCCAGGCGCTCGCCAACATCATGCACAACGCCGCCATCTACACGCCGGAAGGGGCTCCCATCGGGCTCCGCGGCGCGCTCGCCCGCGAGGGGCCGCAGGGGGAACTGACCCTCTCCGTCGTCGATCACGGCCCCGGGCTTCCGGAGGGGACTGAAAACCGCGTCTTCCATAAATTTTACCGCGCCCCCGGCAGCCCGACCGGCGGCACCGGCCTCGGGCTCTCCATCGCCCGCGCGCTGGTCCGTGCCCTTGGCGGGGAGATCACCGCCGGGAACCGGCCCGAAGGCGGGGCGCGCTTTACCATCACCCTTCCCGTGGAAACCATGACGCCATGACGGCTCCGCTCAAAGCCTTGATCATTGATGACGAAATCCAGCTCCGCCGTCTTTTAAGGCTGGCGCTTGAGGGGCGCGGCTATGCAGTGGTCGAAGCCGACAACGGCACACGGGGGCTCGCCGCCGCCGTCGTGCATCAGCCGGAGATCATCCTGCTCGACCTCGGCCTGCCTGATCTCGACGGGGTGGAAGTCCTCAAACGGCTGCGGGAATGGAGCGACACCCCGGTCCTCGTCCTTTCGGTGCGCGATCAGGAGGCCATCAAGGTCGAAGCGCTGGAAAACGGGGCCGACGACTACGTCACCAAACCGTTTTCCACCGCCGAACTGCTCGCCCGCCTCTCGGTGATCCAGCGCCGCCGGAGAACCAACGAGGAACCGGTCCTGCAACTCGGCGCGGTCACGATCGACCTCGCCAACCGGGAAGTCGCCCTGAAGGGGAAGCCGATCCATCTCACCCCGATCGAATACCACCTGTTGCGCCTCCTCGCGCGGCACGCGGGGAGGGTCCTCACGCAGAAGCAGATCCTCACCAGCATCTGGGGGCCGGGGGCTGCCGACCAGGCGCAATACCTGCGGGTCTACATCACCCACCTGCGAAGGAAGATGGAGGGAAGCGGCGTGGAAATCCGCAACGAACCGCGCATCGGTTATCGGCTGGTGGGCCCCGCCGGGAACCTGTAAAGCGGCAGAAACGGCCCCTGTCTTCCTCTACGCGCAATCCGTATTGCCGGACGGGCGTCGACGGTATATGAGTTGCTTTCCGATGATGGACCTCACAGCACAAATTCACGAACTCGGTCGGCGGGCGAAGGCCGCCGCGCGCGAATTGGCCAGGCTCTCCAGCGAGCAGAAAAACGCCGGTTTGCTGGCGATGGCCGACGCCCTGGTTGCCTCCCGCGAGGAATTGCTTGCCGCCAACCGGCGCGATCTGGAGCGGGCGCGCACCGCCGGGCTCTCCAAGGCAATGCTTGACCGGCTCACCCTCACCCCGGAACGGATCGCGGCAATGGCCGACGACATCCGGCAGGTGGCGGCGCTGCCCGACCCGGTCGGCGAGGTCCTTTCGCAATGGACCCGCCCCAACGGGATCGAAATTTCCAAGGTGCGGGTGCCGATCGGGGTGATCGGGATCATCTATGAATCGCGCCCCAACGTCACGAGCGACGCCGCGGTCCTCTGCACCAAGACCGGCAACGCGACGCTGCTGCGCGGCGGGAGCGAGTCGATCGAATCCAACCGGGCGATCGCGGCGGCCCTGAGCCGGGGCGCGGCAGCGGCGGGGCTCCCGGCGGACGCGATCCTGCTCGTGCCGACGACCGACCGCGAGGCGGTCACCATCATGGCAAAGATGGACCGGTTTATCGACCTGATCGTCCCGCGCGGCGGGCAGGCGCTCATCGAAGCGGTGGTCAACGCCGCAAGGATGCCGGTCATCAAACATTACCACGGCGTCTGCATCGCCTATGTCGACCGCGAGGCCGACCTGGAGATGGCGACCCGCGTCGTCGTCAACGCCAAGACGCAGCGCCCGGGGGTCTGCAACGCGCTGGAGACCGTGCTGGTCGACCGCGAGGTCGCCGGGCCGTTCTTCGCAAAGGCCGGGGAGGCGTTGCGGGAGAAGGGGGTGCAGATCCGGGGCGACGCCACGGTTGCGGAGCTTCTCGGCGGCGACGTGGAGGCGGCGACCGAGGCCGACTGGAGCACCGAGTACCTCGACCTGATCCTCGCCGCAAAAGTGGTCGACGGGTTGGACGAGGCGATCGACCATATCGAACGCTACGGCTCGCACCATAGCGACTGCATCGTGACCCGCTCCGCCGAACGCGCGGAACGGTTCCTGAACGAAGTCGACAGCGCCACGGTCTACTGGAACGCCAGTACGCGGTTTACCGACGGGGCGGAGTTCGGCTTCGGCGCGGAAATCGGCATCAGCACCGACAAGCTCCATGCCCGGGGACCGATGGCGCTGGAGGAACTGACCACCTACAAATACCTCATTCGTGGAAACGGCCAAACCAGGGAATAGCGGCGCGGCGGCAGCCGGAGAGGGGCACCCGAAACGGCTCTGGGCCGGTGTGGCCCTGGTGCTGGTGTTGCTGGCGGGGGTGGTTTTTCTGATCAGCTACCTGCTTCGCCCCTCGTTCGTCCTCTCATGGCCGGAAATGACCGAGAGCGACGGCGTGGTCACCGTCGCCTTCACCGCGCAGAACCGGACCTCGCGCCCCCTTTCGCGTTCCGTGCGGGTCAGCCTCATCGTCAAGCAACAGAAACGAAGCCACGGCGTAAAAATGTACGACATCGTGGAGGAAAAACGGGTCACCCTCGAACTCGAACCGGGGGAAGAGAAGCCATTCAGCTACGATTTCCCCAAACCGGCCCGTTCCCCGGTCTCGCCGATGGTGGAATTGATGCGGCCTTAGCCTGTTTTATTCATGAAGCCAATATCGCACCCCGTTGGGGCGCGGGATTCTGTTTGCACCGGACACCCAGGGCGTTGCCCTGGGCTGAGGAATCCCGGGCCGTTGGCCCGGATCATGACGAGACAGGGCCGGAAATCGCCGTAACGACATCGGTTTTTCGGGATGGATATTATGTCCCGCCGGTCAGGATGGATCGAGTTTGTCGTTTTGGCGCTGGTGGCGTTATCCGTTCAAGGATAAGCACCTTTGGATGGGCCGCGCACCCTGAAATTCCTTCCAAGGGAACCATTGATGAAAGCGAGCTTGGCCATTTTTGCGTCTTTTCTAACTGCATTCTTCCTCCCTTCTGTATTCCCTAGGTGGTCGTCAGAATTTCGTTATAGGCTAAAAATAGGCACTTCGAGGCCATTAAAATCATTTTTTTACAGCCTCTCAGACAGGCTGCGGAAATCGAACTTCCATTTATTCAGCGATTCCTTGGCCGATTCCAACGGATTGGGCATCCGTTCTCACAATCGGGTCGACGCCCTTTGTTTCTGGTCGTATCAACAACCCTGTGATACCCGTTACAGGCGAATTCCAAGCGGCCCAAAGGGCAGCGATCCCTCAGCCCAGCCCAACGGGCTGGGTAATCGGTTGACCAGATGATGCGGCCTGAAGGGCCGCGATAGCCACCCCCCCACCATGCCCCAGTCATTGTCACGAATCCTGATCCACCTCGTGTTCAGCACGAAGGACCGGAAACGCTACCTGACGCCGGTGATTCAAATCGAACTCTATCCCTACCTGGTCGGAATTCTCAATCACATGGAATGTTCTCCGATACAGATTGGCGGAATCGAAGACCACGTTCATCTGTTTTTCGGTCTGTCGCGCACCCGTACGGTGGCCGCCGTCGTGGAGACGGTGAAAACCAGTTCGTCGAAGTGGATCAAAACCAAGGGAACCGCATTCGTCGATTTCCATTGGCAATCCGGATACGGGGCCTTCTCGGTCAGTCAGTCGGATGCGGACGCCGTCGTGGCCTATGTCCGTCATCAGGCGCAGCATCACCGGAAAATGACCTTTCAGGACGAATATCGGCGATTGCTCCAGCGCTATCAGGTCGCGTTTGATGAACGGTACATGTGGGACTGAGGGCTCTCGCACCCCGTTGGGGCGCGGGATTCTGTTTGCACCGGTACCCAGGGCGTTGCCCTGGGCTGAGGAATCCCGGGCCGTTGGCCCGGACAAAGGCAAGATTCGCCGCAGTTCGCAAAAATCCCGGAGATGACGATCCATCCTCCATGCGCGGCAGATAAACACCACAACACCCAATGGCATCATTTTTGTAGCTGCGACCCTCCTACATTGCTGGAATCTGGATACTCAGGCTCAATCAATCCTCCTGTGTAGGCTCGCGTTGAACGCTGATAAATGCTCGCCGGTGTATTCTGGCCGAGGCTTCACCTTTAAAGTTTTCGGGGACAATGAAGGAAATCTCTTCGGCATCCCCACCAGGCTTCCCTCTCCGTAGTTTTTTTGCCAGAGTCATCCCATGCTTGATCCATTTTCCCGTGGCGAGACGCTTGGGCAGGAAACGATTGATCCATGTTATCAACCGGTGTTTTTGGCGGACATTCCGTACCTTGGAGTCGCGCGGGAGGAGGCAATGGACGCTTATCTTCCTTCTGAAATCTTTCCGGGGCTTCGGCCCGCGCTGCTGCTGATTCACGGTGGGGGCTGGTATGGCGGCGACAAGCGGGGCGCTCGGGAACAGAACATCGGAAACACCCTGGCTGCGGAGGGGTATGCCGTCTTTTCGATCAATTATGCGCTCAATCGGGGGACCGGGCAGGGCGGGGGAAAGGGCCGATTTGAAACCGTCGCATGGCCCCGTAATCTGTTTGACTGCAAATCGGCGCTCCGGTTTCTCCGCAGCGAGGCGACACGTTTTGGCATCGATCCACAACGGATCGGCGTGATGGGATGCTCCGCTGGGGGACATCTGGCGATGATGCTCGCGGCCACCGCGCGGGAGGAGCGCTGGAACGGCGGAGGGCTTTACGTGGGCGAGGCAAACCACGTCGCCTGTCTCATCAATTTTTATGGGCCGCATCATCTTCCACCGCCATTTCTGGCAAGCTTTTTCGAAAGACCCGATCCCGAGGAAAGCCGTGCGATTCTTGTGGAAGCCGCGCCCCGGAACCATTTTCACCAAAAGATGCCTCCCACGCTGGTCGTTCATGGAACGGCGGACGACATCGTGCCGGTGGCGATGGGGCGCGAATTGGCAGCCGAACTAGCCGCCCTGGGAATTGTCCATCGTTATGTGGAGGTGCCCGAAGGCCCTCATAGCTTCGATCTGCAACCAAGGCAGGCGGATCTTCGCCCGGCGGTGCTTGCGTTTCTCGACGAAACCCTGGCAGGCGGCGGGAGCCGTCGACGATGAAAAACAAGCATTGGCCGGAGCCGTGAAGGGCGGACTTACTCGAACGGCGGTTCGAAACGGGTTTCGATCACCTTTCCTGTTTTCCTGCTGATTTCCCGCTTGGCGGCACAGTGCCGTCAAGCTAATGTCATGTTAGCTTATTTCCTTTTCAAATTTCGGGCGCTTTTCCGATTCTCCGGCGTTGCTCGCTGCGGTCGGTATCTTAGGATACCGCCCTTACTCGCGCCTTGGAGAATACGAAAAATCACCTCGAACTTTTTCAAGGA
>DATMFV010000109.1:0-15640 GCA_035555975.1 Chthoniobacteraceae bacterium | reverse complement strand
CATGCGCTGCTTGAGCGCGAACTGGAACGGCTTGCCACGTTTCATACGGAGAAGTGTTGCGATCCCCGGCTGACCGCGGAAGAGAGCGCCCGGCACCGGGAAGCGCGTCTGCTGGCGCGCAACCTTGCGGGGTTTTTCCGGAAGCGGGAGGCGCAGTTGCGCGATGAACTCGACGGCTTGCGGCCACTCCGGTGAAACCGATCGGAGAGCCGCTTCGAATCAGAGGGGATGGCCGCGGACCTCCCCACCCCTGTTTCGGACGCTCTGCACCGCCTCCTGCGCCGGTTGATCTTCCCGGCGGTGGCGGTGCTGCTTGGTTGGGGCGGCGGGTGCCGCAGGAAGAAGGAGCCGCCGCCCCCTCCTCCGCCGCAAGTGGAGGTCCACCCGGTGATCCACCGCGACGTGCCGGTTTACCACGAGTGGATCGGGACGCTCGACGGCTTTGTCAATGCCGAGATCCGCGCGCAGGTGACCGGCTACCTCATCGCGCGGTATTACCAGGAGGGCAAGCCGGTGCGCAAAGGCGACCTCCTCTTTGAGATCGACCGGCGGCCGTTTCAGCTCGCGCTCGACGAAGCGCGCGCCACGCTGACCCGGAGCCGGGCGGCACAGTCGAAGGCCGACCTCGACGAACAACGCGCGCGCCAGCTCTACGAGCGCGACGTGATCAGTGCCAGCGAGTATGACACCCAACTCGAAGCCGCCCTGAGCGCCCGGGCCGACACCCGCACGCAGGAAGCGGCAGTCCTGACGGCGGAACTCAACATCGGTTTTACGCGGATCGTCGCGCCGATCGATGGCATGGCGGGGATTGCCGCCGCGCAGGTGGGTGATCTCGTCGGTCCCTCGGCGACGACGCCGCTCACCACCGTTTCGCAGCTCGACCCGATCAAGGCGTACGTCACCGTCAGCGAGCAGGGGTACATCCAGTTTACCCGCGAATACATCACGATGGCGACCCGTTCGGAAAAGGAGGAGGCGCTTGCGATGTCGCTGATCCTCGCCGACGGAAGCGTCCTCCCCTACCCGGGGCGGTTTTATTCGGCGGACCTGGAGGTCAACCCGCAGACCGGCGCGCTCCGGTTTGCCGGGCTTTTTCCCAATCCGGAGAAGGCGCTGCGGCCCGGGCTCTTCTGCCGGGTCCGGGCGCAGGTCGCCACGCACGAAAATGCGCTGCTGGTCCCGCAACGGGCGGTGAGCGAACGGCAGGGAAAATTCCAGGTCGCCACCGTCGGGCCGGATGGGAAGGTGGTCGTGCAGACGGTGACGCCGGGGCTCCGCGTCGGCCAGCTCTGGGTGATCTCGCAAGGGCTCAAGGGGGATGAGCGCGTCATTGTGGAAGGGGTGCAGAAGGCCCGCTCCGGCCGGGAGGTGAGCGCCAGGCCGTGGCATCCACCCCCCGGCTACTTCGATGAACCGGCGGAGCCGGTGGCGCAACACCGGCCCGAAGCGATGCCGACCGTGCCGCCCCGCTACTTTGCCGCGCCCGATGCGCCGCCGATCCCCCCGGCGACGCTTCCCGCCGACCTCCCCTCCAACCCGAAACGCCGTCCGCTGCGAACGCAGACGATGACAATCCCGCCCGAACAACGCGCCGGGGAGGCGGACCGGCGACGCCCCTCCCGGCACCTGTCCGACCCGTAAGCCCCCCCCGGCTCCCGCTCCCCGCATGTACCGTTTTTTCATCAACCGGCCGATCGTGGCGATCGTCATCTCCGTCCTGACGGTGCTGATCGGCGGGGTGGCGTACCTTTTCCTGCCGGTGGCGCAGTTTCCGGAGATTGTCCCGCCGGAAGTCCGCGTGCAGGCAACCTATGTCGGAGCCGACGCGCTGACGGTGGAGCAGTCGGTCGCCACGCCGATCGAGCAACAGATGAGCGGGGTCGACAACATGAACTACATGATGTCGATCAACGCCTCCAACGGGCAGATGCAGTTGCGGGTCAACTTCGATGTCGCGACCGACCCGAACATCAACCAGATCCTGGCGCAGATGCGCGTCAACCAGGCGGCGTCGCAGTTGCCGGTGGATGTCAACCAGTTCGGCGTGACGGTGGTGAAATCGACCTCCGCGCCGCTGATGCTGATCGCCCTCTATTCGCCGAAGAAGACCTACGACGGGCTCTTTCTCTCCAACTATGCCTATATCAACCTGCTCGACCGCTTCAACCGCGTCCCGGGGGTCTCCAATGTCAATGTTTTCGGCGCGGGACAGTACGCGATGCGGCTCTGGGTCAAGCCGGATCAACTGGCGATCCTCGGCATCACGATCCCCGAGATCGTCTCCGCGCTGCGGCAGCAGAACCAGGTCAACCCGGCGGGGCAGGTCGGCGGCGAACCGGTTCCCCCCGGTCAGGAGTATACCTATTCGATCCGCGCGCAGGGGCGGCTGCAAACCGCGCAAGAGTTTGGCGATATCGTCCTCAAATCCAACCCGGACGGTTCGCTGGTGCGCGTCCGCGATGTCGGGACGATCGACCTCGGGGCGCAGACCTATAATCTCGTCGGGCGTTTCAACGGGCAGCCTTCGGCGGTTCTGGCGATCTATCAGCTCCCGGGGACCAATGCGCTGACCACGGCGGAAGGGGTCCGCAAACTGATGGAAGAGGTCCGGCAGGAGTTTCCCGACGACATGGAGTATGCCGTCTCGCTCGATACCACGCTCGCCGTCACCGCCGGGATGGAGGAGATCGCCAAGACGCTGCTCGAAGCGCTGGCGCTGGTGGTGATCGTCGTCTTCATCTTCCTCCAGGGATGGCGGGCGACGCTGATCCCGCTCTGTGCCGTGCCGGTTTCGCTGATCGGCGCGGTCGCCCTCTTTCCGCTCTTCGGCTTTTCGATCAATACCCTTTCACTCTTCGGGCTGGTGCTTGCCATCGGGCTGGTGGTCGACGATGCGATCGTCGTGGTCGAAGCGGTCGAACACCATATTGAAGAAGGGCTTTCGCCGCGCGACGCCACGTTTCGCGCCATGGAACAGGTCTCCGGGCCGGTGGTCGGGATCGCGCTGGTGCTCTCCGCCGTTTTTGTGCCGACGGCGTTTATTCCCGGCATCACCGGGCGGCTCTACCAGCAGTTTGCCTTGACGATCGCCATCTCCGTCATTCTTTCCGCCTTCAACGCGCTGACGCTCAGTCCCGCACTTTCCGCGATGCTGCTCAAGCCGCGCCGGAAGAGCCGCGGACCGGTCGGCTGGTTCTTTGAGCGGTTCAACCGCGTCTTTGGCCGGGCCACCCATGGCTATGTCTCTTTGAGTTCGCTGGCGATCCGCCGCAGCGGGATCAGCCTCATCCTCCTGCTGCTTTTTGCCGTGGCAGCGTGGGGGTTCGGCTCGCGGCTGCCGGGCGGCTTCCTGCCGGAGGAGGACCAGGGCTACCTTTATTGCGGCATCCAGTTGCCCGACGCCGCCTCTCTCCAGCGGACCGACGCCGCAGCGCGGAAGGTGGAGGAAGTCCTGAAGAAGACCCCGGGGGTCAACTATTATACCAGCGTCGTCGGGTTCAGCCTGTTAAGCTCGGTCCAGAGCACCTACAACGCCTTTTTCTTTGTCTCGCTCAAACCGTGGAGCGAGCGCGACAAGCCGGAGGAACAGCTTCGGGCGATCACGACCCATCTCAACCGGGAACTGGCGAAGGTCAGTGAAGGGATCGCCTACTCCTTTCCGCCGCCTGCGATTCCGGGGGTCGGCACATCGGGCGGGTTCACCTTTGCGCTGGAGGATCGCTCCGGGAGCGACATCTCCTTTCTCTCCGGCAATCTCGACCGTTTCATGGAGGCCGCCCGGAAGCGTCCGGAATTGACCGGGCTGACCACCACCTTCCTGCCCGGCGTGCCGCAGTGGTACGTGGAGGTTGATCGCGACAAGGCGCTCAAGCAGGGGGTGGCGCTGGAGGAAGTCTACCAGACACTGCAAACCTATATGGGCGGGAATTTTGTCAACTACTTCAACCGCTTCGGGCGGCAGTGGCAGGTTTACGTCCAGGCGGAGGGTGAATACCGGACCACGGCGGAGCGGATCGGGATGTTCCATGTCCGCAATGCCAATGGCGAGATGGTGCCGCTTTCCGCGCTGACGCGGCTGGAACAGCGGCCCGGGCCGGAGTTTACGATGCGCTATAATCTTTACCGCTTTGCCCAGATCAACGGAAGCGCCGCGCCCGGCTACAGTTCCGCGCAGGCGATGAAGGCGCTCGAAGAGGTCTTTGCCGCCGAAATGCCTTCGGGGATGGGGTATGGCTATATCGGCATGTCGTTTCAGGAAAAGCAGGCGCAGGAGGGGATCTCCTCCGGCGTCATCTTCGGCATGTCGCTCCTGTTTGTCTTCCTGATCCTCGCCGCGCTGTATGAAAGCTGGTCGCTCCCTTTCAGCGTCCTGCTCGGCACGCCGGTGGCGGTGGCCGGGGCGTTCGCCGCGCTTTATGCGCGCGAGATGGATAACAATGTCTATGCGCAAATCGGGCTGGTGATGCTGATCGGCCTTGCCGCCAAGAATGCGATCCTGATGGTTGAGTTTTCCAAGGACGAATACGAGCGGGGCCGTCCGCTCTTTGAATCGGCGCTGGAGGGGGCGCGACTGCGGTTGCGGCCGATCATCATGACCTCGTTCGCCTTCATCCTCGGGTGCGTGCCGCTCTGGATGGCGAGCGGTTCCGGGGCCGCCGCACGCCGGATCATGGGAACCACCGTCATCGGCGGGATGCTGGCGGCGAGTCTGCTGGCGATCTTCCTGATCCCGGTGACCTTCTACGTCGTCGAGAAGCTTTCCGGAAAGAAGGAGGTCTACGAACCGCCGCCCCACGCTGCGGAAACGCGGAAAACGCTACCCGATCCCGGCGATACGCCGCCGGGGGGAACGCCGCCCGAAGCGCCGTGACCTCGCGACTGCGACGTCTCTGCGGGGGGAATGAGATTGACGCCCCGCCGCCCCTGCCGTAGGCTTTTCCTTCATGAATAAGCATCCCTTATCCACCAATCTGGTGCTGGTCGGCTTTATGGGCAGCGGGAAATCGTCGGTGGGCCGTCTGCTTGCGACTTATCTTGGCTTTCGGTTTGTGGATACGGATGCGATGGTGGTGAAGAAGGCCGGGCAGCCGATTTCCGAGATTTTTGCCCAGCGGGGCGAGGCTGCCTTTCGCGAAGAGGAGACCGCCGCGCTCCGCTCGCTGGTTGGAAAACAGCTTCTCGTCGTTGCCACCGGCGGCGGGATCGTGGAACGGGAGGAGAACCACCCGTTGTTGCACGAGGTCGGGTTTGTCGTAGCTTTAAGCGCCACCGAAGAGGTGATCTTCGAGCGCGTTTCCCGCAACAACAAACGGCCGCTGCTCCAGACCCCCAATCCGCGCGCCACGATCTCGCAACTCCTCGCCAAACGCGCCCCGCTTTACGAAGCGGTGGCAGAGTGGCACATCGATTCCACCACGAAGACGCACGCGGAGGTCGCCAACGAGATCATCGCCGAAGCCCGCCGCCGGACTGCGGACGGGGCGGAGTGCTGAACGCGAGGGATCGCGACCCTTCCGCCACCTTTGCCGGACGGGATTACCCGGGGCGTTGCCCCGGGCTGAGGGATGACGGCCCTTCAGGCCGTCTTTTGAGCCTGGTTTTGAAATTGGACCCCGAAGGGGGTCGCAGAAATACAACGCTTTGTTTTCCTGGAATGGCTCTACGCGAGCCGCACCGCGCGCGTCTTGTCGAGCTTGAGAACGCCGCCCGCCACCCAGTCGGGCGTCGCCTTGGGCGAGGTGACTTTTTCGCCCTGCCACTGGACGCTCCCCTGTTCGATGAGCCGACGGGCGTCGCCGCGCGATTTCTGCAACTGGAAGGCGAGGCGATAGGCGGTCACGACGGCGGAAAGAAGGTCATCCCCCGTCTCCTTGAGGTCGTTCAGGGGAATTTCCGGCAGGTCGGCCTGCTGGAGGTCTTTCTTCGAGAACCGGGTGTTGAAATCCTCCAGAGCGGCAGCCGCCGCTTCGGTGGAGTGGTAGCGTTCGACGATCCGGCGGGCCAGTTCCTTCTTGGCCTCCATCGGGTGCAGCCCGGCGGGGACTTCCTGCCCGAGCAGGAGGAGGTAGTAGCGCGCCATGAGCGTGTCGGAGATGCTCATCAGCTTGCCGAACATCGTTTCGGGCGGTTCGCTCACGCCGACATAGTTACCGAGGCTCTTGCTCATCTTCTGCACGCCGTCGAGCCCTTCGAGCAGCGGCATCATGAACGCCACCTGTTGCGGCAGGCCGTGCTCCTTCTGGAGATCGCGACCGACGAGGATGTTGAAAAGCTGGTCGGTCCCGCCGATTTCGACATCGGCCTTGACCTTCACCGAGTCCCACCCCTGGATGATCGGGTACTGAATTTCGTGCAGGCGGATTGATTCGTCATTGTCGAGGCGCTTGCGGAAATCCTCCCGATGGAGCATCTGCTGGAGCGTGACGCTGCTGTTGAGGCGGATCACCTCCTCAAAAGTCATGATTTCGAGCCATTCGCCGTTGAAAACGGTCCGGGTCCGCTCGGGGTCGAGGATCTTATACGCCTGCTGGCGAAAGCTCTTGGCATTTTCCATCACCTGATCGTGCGTCAGGTGGGGGCGCGTCTTGGAACGGCCGGTCGGGTCGCCGATCATGGCGGTAAAATCGCCGATGATCAGGATGGCCCGGTGGCCAAGATCCTGGAACTGGCGCAGTTTCTGAAGGGCGACGGTGAACCCGAGGTGAATGTCGGGCGCCGTCGGGTCGACCCCGAGCTTGACGTTGAGCGGCCGACCAAGGCGAAGTTTTTCAAGAAGATCGGCCTCGGAAGTGATCTGGGCCGCGCCGCGTTTTAAGAGTTCGAGCTGTTGTTCGGGTGTCATGAGCCAAGGAAAGGGAAAAGAACGCCGCCGGTTGCCCTCGGAAGAAACAACCCGGGTAAAAAAGAACCCCTTTTAACGAAAACGCGCCTCGGGAAGCAAGCGCGGCTTACTCATTTTTGTTCAGAAGCTCACGGATGTCGTCGATCGTCTTCAACTCATGAAGATTTCCGTGATAGCCGACCTTGCTCTGGGCGGCGACGCCTTCGCGGTCGATCTGATCCTGAGCGCGCCCGCGAAATCGGGTCTCCGTGGTGGCATATTCCTTGACCGCGTTGGTCTTGTGGGCGTCGTGCGCCGTTTTGACGGTCACATCCTTGGTCTGGTAGTCGCGGATGGCGCGGCGAAGCGATTCGGTCTGCGACAGGTTGGCGGCGTCGGTCTTGAAGGTGGCGTCGCTGCGGGCGTACCCTTTGTTGTCGTAGTAATCCCTGGTGCTGAACGACTTGGCGTTGAAGTCCTTGATGAAATGGAACTCCTTGGTCGCCGCCGAACGCGGGTTGTAGTACGCCTTGTGGTTCGTCGAGCCTTCCTTGAAGAACTCCGAACGGTTGACCGTGAAATCGAGCGTCATGTCGGGCTCCATGATCCGATCCATCAACTTCCGTTCCTGTTCCTGGGCGATGGCACGGGGCGCAATGGCCACGAGCAGGAGCCAGCCGAGCGCCAGCGTGAGGGCAACGGAGGTCGCCGTACGCGGGACGAAGCGGAACAGGTTTGGGGGCGTGGACGGCATCGTCAGCCAGCATGCCACCGATGGGGGCCGGTTGGCAAGCCTCAACATGGAGGATTGAAGCGTCTCTGGAGAGTGGCAAAAGTGGTGAAGAGAGGTTGCTCCTGTTTCAACCGCACCCGAAACGTTCCCGCCAGGCGGGATGGGCGGCGACCCGCGCCAGAGCCCCCCGCAGCAGGGTGCGGCCCGGCTCCATCCGGTGCCAAGGGGAAGCGCCGCTCGGGTGCGGCAGCGGGATGAAATCGAAATCGACGCCGACCCGGGTGGCCCGGAAGGTTTTGCCGATCGTTTCGACCAGCGGCTGGGGCGGCATGAACTCGCAGATCGCGAGCTTGCCGACGGCGAGAACGAGGCGCGGGCGCAGCAGCCGGAACTCCGCGTCGAGCCATTTTCCGCACCGCTCAATCTCGTCGGGAGCCGGAACACGGTCGCCCCCTTTCGGCTTCTTTCCCGGGAAACAACGGCAGACGGCGGCCATGTAGACGGAGTTGCGAAAGTTCGCCTCGTTAACGCCACACTGTTCCTCGAACCAGCGGAACATCGTCTTTCCCGCCGTCCACGCAAAAGGACGGCCCATCACCGGCTCCTTGTCGCCGGGAGCCTGGCCGACGAGCAGAATGTCGCTGTCGACCGGCCCGCCGCTGACCGAGGGCGGGTGCATGGCGGGGCAACGGCGGCATGCCTTGAGCGCTTCGACGTGAGCCACGAGCGCGCGGCGGCGTTCGGCGGCGCCCTTCATGACGCGCCGGGGCCTCCTCCAAGCCGCGTGCCGGGGGCGACCGGGTGGCCGTGCAAAAAGTCGCGCGCCGACATGCGGCGTTTGCCTTCGAGCTGGATCTCGCGCAGGAGGACCGGGCCGCCTTCGCCGGTGGCGATCAGGAGCCCGCGTTCGTCAGCGCGGAGGACTTCGCCGGGCTGCGCGCCGGGGTGTTCCGTGCCGCGGTCGCGGGTGTGGCGGATCAGGGAAAAAATCTTCAGGCGGCGCGGCGCTCCCGACACGGGGTCGACAAGCGAGGTCGAAGCTGCGGGCCACGGGTTCATTGCCCGGACCCGCCGGTCGATCGCAGCGGAGGAGGCGTGCCAGTCGATCACGCCGCTTTCGCGCGAAAGCTTTGGGGCGTAGGTCGCGTTTTCGTGGTCCTGTACGATGGAGGGAGCCGTTCCCGCGGCGAGCGCTTCCATCGCGTCGGCCAGCGCCAGCGGGGCCAGTTCGGCCAGCCGGTCGTGAAGGGTTGCGCCGGTTTCGCGGCGGCGGATCGCAAGCGGTTTCATCCCGAGAATGTTGCCCGTGTCGAGCCCCTTGTCCATCCAGATGACGGTGATGCCGGTCTCGCCTTCCCCGGCTTCGATGGCGGCCTGGATCGGCGCGGCTCCCCGGTATTTCGGGAGGAGGGAGGCGTGCAGGTTGAGACAGGCGAGCCGTGGCAGGGAGAGGACCGCTTCGGGAAGAATCTGCCCGTAGGCCATGACGACGATCACTTCCGGCTCAAAAGCGGCGATTTCGGCGACGGCCCTCGGGTCGCGCACCCGGCCCGGCTGGAGCACGGGGATGCCGTGTTCCCGGGCAAACGCCTTGGTCGGCGGGGGGGTGAGGGTCTGTTTGCGTCCTGCCGGTTTGTCGGGCTGCGCGACGACGGCGACCAGGTCGTGGCGCGTGCGCAGCCACTCCAGCGAGGGGAGTCCGATCTCTCCGCTCCCCATAAAAACGACCTTCATGCGAGCGGTCTCCACGATCAAAAAAGCGGGGCGGGGCGGTTATTCGTCGGCGATGACCGACTCCAGAATGGCGTGAAGCACCCGGGCGGGGCTCATCGAGGCGTCGATGCAGTGAATAAGCGAAGGGCCGTAGAAATCGAGCAGCGGCTTGGACTCGTTTTCGTAGGTTTCGAGCCGGTGGCGGATCACCTCTTCGTTCGCGTCGTCGAGCCGGTTTTCCTTGAGCGCCCGGCGCTTGAGCCGTTCAACCAGGTCGGAGCGGTTCGGGCAGGAGAGATGAAACACGCGGCGCACGTCGATGATGTCGCTCATCAGCTCGGCCTGGCGGACGTTGCGCGGGATGCCGTCGAGGACAAGGGCGTCCAGGTCGGGCTTGAAGCGGTGGGAGCGGACGCAATCGGCGATGTAGATCTGCCACAGTTTCAGGGTGACCTCATCGGGGACCAACTGGCCTTTGCTGGAGTAGCGCATGAACTCCTTGCCGAGGTCGGTGCTCGTGTCGAGCGAACGAAAGACATCGCCGCAGGCGAGATGAAAATAATGGGGGATGGTGCCGAGTGCTTTGCCCTGGGTTCCCTTGCCGCTGCCGGGCGCACCAAAGATGAGGTAGGTTTTGTATCGTTCCATTGAAAAGGAATCGGAAGAAAATCAGTGAAAAATGGAGCACCCATCCTGCGGGAGGCAAAAAACCTGCGCTCGGCAGGGATGAGTGCAAAGGGCGATTATTCCGCTTTTACCCACGGCGCGCAACTGCTTTCTCCCAAAAAAATAAACCATGATAAGGGCTCCTTCTACAGAGAAGGCGCAAGCTGCGAGAGGAGTTCCTCCGGTGAAATCCGCGAAAGATCGCCCTCCGGCGCGGGGAGGATCGTGACATGTCCGCCGGTCGGCCCCCAGACGGCGGGGTCGGTCGGGCCAAAGAGGAGAAAGGAGCGGGTGCCGGCGGCGGCGGCGAGGTGGGAGATCCCGCTGTCGTGCCCGACAAAGAGCGGGCAGCGCGCCAGGACGGCGGCGAGGTGCGGGAGCGGGAGGTTCTGCGCCAGCTTCAGAGAGAGCGAGGCGGGGGCGGTCCGGCTCAGGGTCTCCAACTGGCGCTCATCGGCTTCGCCGCCGACGAGCAGGACCCCGGGGGCGGCCGGGTGGTGCGAGAGTCCTTCCAGAAACTTCTGCCAATGCTCCAGCGGCCAGAGCTTGTGCGCCCCGCCGCTGCCGGGGTGAATCGCCACGAGCGGCGGGCGGCTCCCTTTCAGAAAACGGTCGGCGAAGGCGTGGTCGTCAGCATGCAGATGCAGCGGCGCGCGTTCCCCCTCCGGCTCCAGGTAGAGGGCGAGCCGTTCCAGCGGGCGGGCGAGTTGCCGGGCGGCGTGGGCGCTTAGGTCAAGCCGGGGTTCCCCGACGATCAGTTGTTTGACCCCGGCGCGGCGGAGGTTCGCTTCGAAAAAACCGTCGGGATCGTACAGGTAGCTGATGACCTGCGAAAACCCGGCGAAATAGGCGACCAGATCCTCGGGAAGTTTCCCGCCGGGGATGAAAAACGAGGCCATCCCGGCATATTCGATGGAGCGGGTGGCGTGGGCGTAATAACGCTCGTGAGCGAGCGAAATGATGTGGCGGTAGCCAAGAATCTCCAGCCGCGCCTCGGGAAACGCCTTCCGTAAAAGGGCGATGGCGGGCAGCGTGAGGATGAAATCCCCGATCGCCCCGCCACGGATCACCAGAATACTGCCGGACACGTCTTGGAAAAAAACGAAAGGGGTGTGTCGTCCGCGTCGTGGGACTTGGGTCGCACCCTGCTCGTGCTGCCACCTCCAACCCCGCGGCGGACGCAGAGGTCCGCCCTCCAGGGACATTTCCGTGCCAACGCCGTTTTAAGTCAACAGCCTTGCCTTTTAGCAGGTTAGTAGGTGTTCATCATCCCGCCCATCGGCCCCTGCCCTTCCCAACGTTCCGGCCGGTTCCATGGGATCGAAGAGACTTCATCCTGATTGGAGGAGGTGGCGCAGCCGGGCAACAGAAGGGCCACGGCGGAGACGAGGAGGAGAAGGGCGGTGGTGCGGATCATGGAAAAACGGGTTGAGAAAGGGTCGGGCGGTTTCCTCCTCTGGAAGAAACCGCCGCAAAATCCAAAAAAAGTAAAACCGTCGAAAACCTCCTACGAACCGCTGTAGATGACGGTGTCTCCCGGGCGGATGAAGTTGCCTTCCTTGGTGGAACCGGGGACCACGTCGGCGATGGAGGTGGTCGGGTTGACGGAAGTCACCTTCAGGCGGGCAACCAGCGTGCGGCCGCGCTTGACGAGAAGCGTGGAGTTGGAAGCCACCCCCTGCCGGTCGCCGATGCTCAAAACCACGAAGTTCCAGCTCGGGTTGACCGCGAGGACGCGGCCTTCGAGCCCGGGAGCGTTAACCCCTGCTTCGCGACGGGTCTTTTCAGCGTTGAGTTCGGCCACCCGCTGTTCGGCTTCGGCGCGCTTGGACTCCAGCGACTTGGCGACCTGCGTCTGTTCGTCGAGCTTGGTCTGGAGTTCCTTGACCTTTTCCTCCAGTTCCGAAGAGGCCGTCGTGTCGGTGGCGGTTGCTTCGGGAGCGGCGGCGATCTGGGTCTTGAGGGTTTCGATTTCCGTATCCTTGGCTGCGATCTGCGACTGGAGCGTGCCGAGGTCGGCGGCGGCCTTTTCGGCTTCGGTCTTGGCCGCAGCGGCGGCGGCAACGGCGGCGTCCTTCGCTTCGTTGGCGGTCGCAAGCTCGGCCTGGGCGGTCTTGGTTGCCTCTTCAGCCGCCTTCTGCGATTTGGTCAGATTGTCGGAAGTCGATTTCGCCTGGGTCAACTCTTCACGGATTCCGGCGACTTTGCTCTTGGTCTGAAAACTTAAGACGCCCGAAACGGCGATGAGGAGGATTGCGATACCGAGGAAGATTCTAGCCATACTGGAGATGTTTAAGATAAGGGGGACCTTCAGGGGTCTGCCGGAGGAGACGAAAGGGGGCACACATCCCCGGCGCTGCCGTCAACAGGCCGGTCAAAGGGAACCGTCAACGGGGGGCGCGGGGTGGAAGCCGCTCTTTGCTCTCCATCAGGCTTTGCCCGAAGGAATGGGTAATGGACAACATTACCTAAAGCAGCGAGCGGACGGCTTTGCAAGAGGTTTTCATGACAAAAAAATTGTCAAAGCCGGTTTTATTGCCAATAGTCACCGCTGCCGTCAGGGGCCGCGGACTGCGGGCAAGCCAACCCCGCCAGGGCAGGAATGCAGCAACGGTCGCTTGACCTTCTTTGTCGCGGTTCCCTGACGGTCTTTTTCTTTTCTTCCGACGCCCTTCCTTCGCTCCATTTTTTTCTGCCGTATGCTGACCAAACGCGTGATCCCCTGCCTCGATGTCCACGATGGAAAAGTGACCCGCGGGGTGCAGTTCGGCAAGGCCGAGGCGGGCGAGTTGCGCGAGGTCGGCGATCCGGTCGAACTGGCGACCCGCTACAACGAGCAGGGAGCCGACGAGATGGTTTTCTTTGACATCACCGCCAGCGCCCACGGGCGAACGACGATGATCGACGTCATCCGGCGCACGGCCGAGCAATGTTTCATGCCGTTGACCGTCGGCGGCGGAATTCGCACCGTGGAGGATATGAGCGTGATGCTTCATGCCGGGGCGGACAAGATCAGCATCAACTCCTCCGCGCTTTCGACGCCGGAACTGATCACCGAAGGGGCGAACCGGTTCGGGAGCCAGTGCATCGTCGTCTCGATCGATGCCAAGCGGGTTGCTCCCGGCAAATGGGAGGTTTTCTCCCACGGCGGCCGCAAGGCGACCGGGCTCGACGCGCTGGAGTGGGCGCGGCGGGTGGCCGACCTCGGCGCGGGCGAGATCGTCCTTAACTCGATCGACGCCGACGGCACCAAGGCGGGTTACGATCTCGACATCACCCGGCAGGTGAGCGAAACCGTGCCGGTGCCGGTCGTCGCCAGCGGCGGGGCCGGGAAGCTGGAGCACCTGGCCGAAGTGCTCGATAAGGGCAGGGCCGACGCCGTGCTCGCCGCCAGTATTTTTCACTTCGGTGAATACACCGTGGGCGACGTGAAGCGCTACCTGGCGGACCAGGGGGTGCCGGTGCGGCTGACCTGAAGTCGCTTGCGAAGGGCGACCCGATAATTCACAAAGTAAATACAAAATACTCCTTTAAAACCTGCCGATTCCGGTTTATGGAATCGCGTGAGGTTCCCCTGTCTCTTACTGCTCGTCTCCCTTTCCTGCTCTGCGGCCATGGCCGGAGAGGAGAAGAAACGCCCCGCCAACGAAAAAGCTTCCATCAAGCCGGTTAGCGAGGAAGTGGTCCCGGAAAGGTCGTATATTCCGCTGGCGGAGGCCACGCCGACCCCGCGCTACCTTTATCTCCTTCGTCCGGCCAGCGTGACGACGGAGGTCGGGATCATCGGTATCCCGCCGGGGACGCGGCTGGCGCTGCTGGAGGAGCGCGAGGAAGGTTTCCGCGTCTCCAACGGCAAGGCGGAATTTATCATCGGGCGCGATGTGATCACCTTCAACCACAAGGAGGCGACCGCCGCGTATGAAGCGTATGTCGAGACGCAGAAACAGGTTCAGGCGGAGATCAGGCAAAAGCTTGAAGAAGCCCACAAGGCGGAGATGGAGCGGCGGCTCAAGATGAAAGGAATGACCGACTGAACCGGGGCGCTCCGCCTGCCGCAGGAAGAAGTAACATTGTAGCTTTTTTGTACGATCATCGCTCTTGCACGGGGCGGGCGGGCGTGTCATCCTGCCGGTGACATGAACCGGGGTTCCGAACCTTCCATCCGCCACCGCCCGAGCGAGCGTGTACGCCACTACATCCTCCACCAGTTGTCACGGCCCGGCGTTCCGGACCGGTTGCCGACGATGCGCGATCTTGCGGCGCATCTCGACGTCAGCCTCGCGACGGTGCAGAACGTCTACCGCGATCTGAAGACCGAAGGGCGGATCGCCACCCGCGCCGGGGGCGGCACCTGCCTGGTCCGGGACGGGAAGGTCGCTCCCGCTCCCGCTCCGCCACCCGCGCGGCGGAGGATCTACTTCAATCGTATTGCGCAGAACCCGGGCTCCGGGGTCTCCCTGCTCGGCAGCTACTACGGCGCGCTTCTTCAGACCGCCATGCAGCGCAACCTGTGCTTCGACTTCTCGGTGCTCGATGCCCGGCAGCCGGAGGCGGAACAGGCCCGCGCCCTGTTTGAATCGGGCGAACTCGCCGGGATGATCCTCTTCCCCTTTGTGCCGTGCCAGCCGCTCTTCGAGGTGTGCGATAAACTCGGCATCCCCTACGTCTCGATCCATCCACCCAACCCGCAGACGCAGGCCAACTTTGTCACCCCTGATTTTTTCATGGGAGGCTTTCGGATGGGTGAAGCCTTTGTAGCGGGCGGGCGACGGGAGGTCGCCTATTTTACGCTCAACCCGTTAATGGAAAGCTCTACGGCCTGGGCTTTTACTTCGGGGCTTCAAAACGGGCTCCTGACCGCAGGCGGACGCGCCGTCGTCGAACACGTCCACCTTTCCCGTCGGGAAACGAAGATGGATGATCTCCGGACCTGGCTCAAAGGGCGCAAACGCCTGCCGGACGCCATCCTTTGCCATTGGCACGCCTTGGCCGATACGGCGCTGGAGTGCCTCGACAAGATGAACATCGCGGTTCCCGAAGAGGTCGGGATCATCTCCCCTCTCCCGGACCATACCGCAGCCACTTCCTCCCGCTCCATCACCCGTGCGCTCCTTCCGGCGGAAGAAGTGAGCGCGGCAGCCTTCGACCTTCTGCAACGCCGGATGGAGCTTCAAGGCGTCGCCCTCCCCGGCATCAGGGTGCCCCATCGGTTCACCGGAGGCGATACCACCCTTCCCGCCGAGAACCTGAAGCTCGGTCTGTAAAGGCGACGGAAGCAGCCTGTCCATCGTTTTTACGGCTGTTTTTATTACAATTTTAATTGTTTCTTAAAAAGATTTTATTTATATCTTGACCCTATCATCCTGATTCATTCATTCTTTCATGCGATGAATGCGCCGCAACACGCATCGGCTGAAATTTCCAACCAGCAACTCATCCCATGAAAATGATCTCTCCCCGCTGTCTCGCTGCTTTAAGTTTCCTTCTCCTGCTCGCCTCTCCGCCCGCGGCGCGAGCCGCAGCGTTTGAAGTCGATGTCAACAACACCAACGAAGACACCAAGACGTGGAACTGGAGCGATCTGACCACCTGGAAAGGACCGCCTTCGAGCTATCCCGCTTCTTCCGACGACAAGGTGCTCTTCCCGACTCACGCCACCGAGAGCAGAACCCTTTACCTCGACCTGCCATCGGTCACCATCGGAG
>DATMFV010000108.1:0-63415 GCA_035555975.1 Chthoniobacteraceae bacterium | reverse complement strand
CTTCGAGTTTTTTCAGGAACCGCTCCGTGGCGTCGACGTACTTGAGGCGGAGGTGGAAATGTTCGCCGTAGAGACGTTGCACACTCTCGGCTTCGTTGGCACGCAGGAGGCCGTTGTTGACAAAGACGCAGGTCAACTGATCGCCGATCGCCTTGTGCAGGAGGGCGGCGGCGACCGAGGAATCGACCCCGCCGCTCAGGCCCAGAACGACATGGTCGTCGCCGACCTGCTCGCGGATGTCGGCGCAGGTCTGTTCGATGAAGGAGCCCATGGTCCAGTCCGGGCGGCAGCCGCAGATGCGATGGACAAAGTTTTCCAGGATTTCGCGGCCGCGCGGGGTGTGGGCGACCTCCGGGTGAAACTGGAGACCGAAAATCTGTTTTTCAGTGTGCTCGATCGCGGCAAAGGGGGAGCCGGTGGTGTGGCCGACGGAGCGGAACCCTTTCGGGAGGCTGGCGAGCCGGTCGCCATGGCTGTTCCAGACTTCGAGCGTGTCGGGGAGGTTGGCAAAGAGGCCGCCCTCGGGCCGTTCGCCCCGTTCGTTGCGGAGGTAAAGCGTCCCCGCGCCGTACTCCCGCTTTTCGGAATGCTCGACCTTGCCGCCGAGGTGAAACCCGAAAAGCTGCATGCCGTAGCAGATCCCGAGGATCGGCAGGCCCAGGTCAAAGATGCCCGGGTCGACCTGCGGTGCGCCCGGGGTGTAAACGCTGGCGGGACCGCCGGAGAGGATGATCCCCTGCGCCCCGAGCGTGGCTATCTCTTCCGCCGGGGTGTCGAATTTGCGCACCTGCGAATAGACCTGGCATTCGCGAACGCGTCGGGCAATGACCTGGGTGTATTGAGACCCGAAGTCGAGGATGACGATTTTGGACACATTGGCGGGCACTGACATAAGAGAAGCGGGAGATCATGAAGAGCGGGGCCTGCAAATGCAAACGTCAAATTCGGGTTTTTTTGTGCGTGCGCGCGTGGTAGGGTGCGCTTAATCCCATGAAACCGATCCATCCACAGACCCGTATGGGCCATGTTCATTTGAAGGTGGCCGATTTGCAACGTTCCCTGGCCTTTTACCATGGGGTGCTCGGCTTTGAGATCACGCAGCGCTATGGCAACCAGGCCGTTTTTCTCTCGGCGGGGGGATACCATCATCACATCGGGCTCAATACGTGGGAGAGTGCGGGCGGCCCGCCCCCGCCTCGCGGCAGCACGGGGCTTTATCACCTGGCGATCCTTTATCCCAACCGCCAGGAACTGGCCGACGCCCTGCGCCGTCTGGTCGAGGCGGGGATTTCGCTCGACGGAGCGTCGGACCACGGGGTGAGCGAGGCGCTCTACCTGCGCGATCCCGACGGGAACGGCGTGGAGCTTTATTGGGATCGCCCCATGGAAGAGTGGCCGAGAACAGCGGACGGCGGGGTCAACATGTTTACCCATCCGCTTGATCTCGGGGCGCTCCTGAAGGAGGCACCGGTGTCGTAGAGGCGGTCGCCTGCTCCGGCGCGGCGGCGAGGCACGGCCCGTACGGGGCGAGGCGCAGGCTGGCGTAGTGCGAGTTGGCCAGCGAGCGGTCGCCGGTGTCGATGATTTTTTGCCACATCAACCGGCACATCCGCCGGAGTTGCTCCTCGCAGGCGGGGTCGTGGGCGAGGTTGGTCAGCTCGTACGGATCGGCGGCGAGATGGTAGAGTTCATCTTCATCGAACCCGTTGAAGACGAATTTCCAGTCGCCCTCCCAGACGATCCGCTGGGTGAGATGAATCCGTCCGCCGTAATATTCCGCAAACCCGGCGGCATGGTCGGCTTCCGCTTCGGCGCGATGGAGCACCGGCGCAAACGAGCGGGAATCGGGGAGCGCGCGGGCCGGTTCGGCGTGGCACCCGGTCAGTTCCAGCAGGGTGGGGTGGAGATCGTGCAACCCGACGCGGGCCGCGGTCGTCTCCCCTTTGCGGAGGCCCGGTCCGCTGATCACGAGCGGGATCTGGTAGACTTCCTCGAAAGCTCCGATGTTTTTGGTGTAAAGGCCGTGTGCGCCGAGCAGTTCCCCGTGGTCGGAGGTGAGGACGATGATCGTGTTTTCCCATTCGCCTGATTCACGCAGACGGGCCAGGAGTTTGCCGAACTGGGTGTCGATCTCGGTGATCGTGGCGTAGTAACAGGCCATCGCCTCCCGGCGCTGCCGCTCGCTCAGGCCGCTCCAGGTGCGGGCCGCCTTGCGGTAGAGCCCCGGGCGATCCGCGAGGTCGTCAAACGCATTGGGCGCAAGGGGTAGCGAATCGACCTCGTAGCGTGACCATGCTTCCCGCCCGCAGACAAACGGGTCGTGCGGTTCCAGGACGCTGACGAAACAGCACCACGGGGCCTCTCCCTGCAAGGCTTCGTCGAGAAATTCCATGGCGCGGCCCGTGTTGAGGCCGCAGCCGCGTTCTTCGGGGGGCATGTCGGTGACGCCGTAAAGGAGCGTTTCCCGGTATCCTTCGGGTTGGTTGTGGTGGAAGGAGGGGTTGCCGATCACCGGCGCTTTGGGTGTGCCGCCGCCGGAGTTTTCCGGGGTGAGTTCGGTGCGCCTGGCAGCTTTGGCGGTCACTTCCCAACCAAACCGTTCCGGGCTTTCGGAATGTTCGACATGCCATTTGCCGAAATAGCCGGTCCGGTAGCCGTTTTGTTGAAGGATCTGCGCCCAGTGCGGGTGTTCGGTTCGCAGGACGTTTTGGTCCGGCTCGCCGGTGTGAGTGACTTGCAGGACGCCGTGGTTGTGCGGAAGCAGCCCGGTCATGAGACTGGCCCGGGCCGGGGAACAGACCGCGTTGGGAGTATAGGCGCGGGTAAAGCGGACGCCTTCCGCGATCAGGCGATCGAAGTTCGGCGTCTGGCAGGGGTGGCCGGGATCTAGGACGCGCCCCTGCATCTGGTCGGTCATCAGGAAAAGGAGGTTTGGTTTTTTTTGAGACATGGGATTGTTACGGTTGGCTCATCATCCCGGCATGGACGCAGAGGGCGTCTTCGTCAGTAGGAAGCATGCCGACGGGGCAAGGTTCTCATACTTCGATGAGGACGGTCCAGTGGAATAGTCCAAAAATGATCGACGCCGCTGAGGCGGCCTCAGGCGACGGGACTTTCGAACGTCTCCTCCGCGACTTTCCGCCCGCCACCGATCCTTACCGACGACGGGGGGCGGACCGCTCCGCTCGTTTCGCCCTGGATCAACCGGACCGGCAGCATTTGTGACGCGATCGGCCTGCCGCCCCTGAAGTGGAGGTTCAAGGCCATCTTGGCGGCCTGGTGTCCCATTTCCCGGACGTCGAAATCGATCATCGTGGGAGTCGGGATGAGGTATTCGAAGAGGGCAAGGTTTCCGAGGGAAACGAGTTGCACCTCCTCCGGCACCCGCAGCCCTTCATCATGCAAGGCGCGAAGGGCTCCCAGGGCGGAGTGGCCCATGACCGCCAGCGCGGCGTCGAAGCGCATCCCTTCGCGCAGGGCGCGCTTGATGCCGCTGTAGCCGCCGGAAGCGGAGAGCCCCCCTTCCACATAAAGAAACCGGACCCCCTTGAGCCGGTTGATCACGGTCTCCGCGCCGCTCAGGCGCAGGAAGGTATGGACCCGCTCTTCGGTGTCGCCGCCGAAGAGGAGAATACGCGACGCGCCGTGATCGACCAGGTGCTGCATGGCGATCTCGGCGGCGCGGTAGTTGTCGCAGTAGACGCAGTTGTGGTCTTTGCCCTGGACCTGCCCGAGCACGACCGTTTTTGACAACAGCGGGGCGAAAGGGTGGCTTTCGTCGAGGTTTCCCAGGTGGGGCGGCTCCATGATCATCGCCGACCACTTCGTGCAGAGTTCCGCGATCCGTTCCCGGTGAGGGGCGGCTTCCGGGCCGACCATCTGAACGTCCAGAACCGCTCCGGCGCGTTCGATCCCGGCACGGATTCCCGACAGCACGGCATGTTTGAAGGGGGAATTGAAAAGATCGAGATCGGCAGGCCCGCGGCACCAGAGCGGGAATCCGATGACCGGCGCCGATGCGGCTTTGCGAGCCGCAAAAAAGTAGCCCCGTCCCGGTTTTTTTATGACGGTGCCTTCGCTCTCCAGAAGTCGCAACGCCTGCTGGATGGTATGCCGATGCACCTGAAACTGTGCCGCCAGGTCCCGTTCGGAAGGGAGGATCGCCTCCCCGGTTCCATCGTACCGGCGATGCAGGAGACGGGCGATCTCCAGGTATTTGAAGGAGGGTTTGGCGGGCATCGGATTTGGAGCGTCCAGCAGAGTAGTCCACTTTGACCTGAGGTCAACGGAAAGAACGGTTTTCAGCAGGATCTCCCTATTGTCGAAGTAATAGGTTCAAATTTCTTTGAAAATCTAAATTGACGCCCAAGGATTTGAATTGATAATGTCAATTTATGTTCCTCTCCTCTTTTTGCCTTGCCGGTCCGGCGGTCCGGGTGGCGGGTGTGTTGTGTCTGGTTTCACCGTGGCTGGCCGCATCGGAAGTTCCGGCTGCGGAACGTCGGCTCCAGGTGGTGCGGGCGGTGCAGGAAGGGGAGGCGGCGCTGCCACTTTTGACCGAAGCGCTGGCCGATCCCGACCCGCTGGTGCGTCGCGCGGCGGTTCGCAATCTGAAAGCGCTGGGGCGACCGGCGCAGGCGGCGTTGAAGATCGCGGAGGAAGACGCGGACGCGCTACTCCGCCGGACGGCGTTGCTGGCCCTGCTGGAGAACGCGCCACCCGCGAAGGCTGCGGAGGTGATCCGTAGAGGGTTGGAAGATCCTGACCCGATGGTCCGCCAAGCTCTGGAAGAAGCCGCTCGGAATCCGCAACGGCTCGCGCGCCTGGCTGACAGCGGCGACTCGCTGGTGGCGCGGATCGCCGGGGACGCAATGGCCGGGTCGCCCGATGAGGTGCGATCGGCCCGGATGCTCCCGGCGTTTGAGGATTTTCACCTCGATACGCTCCGGGAGATCTCGCTTGTCGAGGCTCCATGGAAATTTCGACCCGACCCGAAGGAGATCGGTCTGGAAGAAGGCTGGGCGAAGCCGGATTACGATGATGCGGCGTGGCGGCCGATCGGGATCGACCGTTCCTGGACGGCCCAGGGGGTGGAGGAACTCGGGGTGGCGTGGTATCGCTGCCGCTTCACCCTGCCGGAAAAGCCGGAGTGCGACGCCGTGGACCTGACCTTCGACGGCGTGGACGAAGTGGCGCACATCTGGGTCAACGGCCATGATGTCGGCCGGCACGATCTCGGGGCCGAGGGGTGGAATCGTCGCTTTTCAGCGGATGTCACCGAATTTCTCAAGTGGGGCGGGGAAAATGGGATCGCCGTTCGCGTGGTGAAACGTTCGGGCAAACACGCCGGGATTCATCAGCCGGTCTACCTGGAGATTCTCAAGAAATAAGGGCTTTATGACGAACTTTTCAAAAGCAGGCCGGCTTGGGCGGAATCTCCTTTCGGGGTTTTTGGGGACAATGCTTTGGGCGGCAGGTGTCGCTGCTGTTGCGGAAGCTTCGGGCGAATCAGGGGCAACTGCGGCGTATCTCGAAAGCCGCCGCGGGGCGCGAACGGCTTTTGAGCGCATGGAAAAAGATGCGGCGCTGGTGGTGAAGGTCACCAACCGGGGCGGCGGGCCGCTCCTGAAGGCGGTTTTACAGACAGAAGGAGGAGCCGCCAGTGCGCCATCGCTGCCGGTGCCTGAACTGGCGCCGGGAGCGGCGGCGGAACTCCGGCTTCCTCTCGACACCACGCTGCGCCCGGGGATCTACCGATGGGAGGTGCGGCTGCTGGAGCAAAACGGTAGCGCGTTGGGTCGGTCGCTGCCTGTCCGCGCGACCCTTGTGGCGCGTCGGTTGCCGCATACGATGCCTGTCATTCTCTGGAACAGCGGTGAAAGGCTCTCCAAAGAGATGATATCGATCGGGTTTACCCACCGGTTTTCAATTAACGTCGAGACCCCGATGCGGCCTGACGATGAGCGGGTGATCGCGAGTCGCATCGCCTTGGACGAACTTTTCGCGGCCGGGCTGCGGGGCATTGCCAAGGTCTCGCCCGGGAAGGATGCGGAGTTGAAAGCCGAATTTCAACGCGTGGATCGAACGGGCCGTCCCTTTCCCCGCAAGGATGTCGATGGCCTGTTGCCGGGAGTGGTGGAGCGGTTTGAGAAAGTCGGTCGCGACGTTGCCGCCGCGTATGGAGACCTGCCCGCACTGGACGGGGTGCTTATCAATCCCGAAATCCGTTCGATGGGGACGCAACCGAGCTTTCACAAGGCGGACCTTGAAGCCTACCGGAAGGCGACCGGGCGTTCGGTCCCCGAGGCCGTCGGCAAAGCCCGCGGAGTTTCCTTTGCCAGGCTGCCCGGGTTTCCCGCGTCGCGGGTGATTGCGGACGATGATCCCATCCTGACTTATTACCGCTGGTTCTGGCGGGAGGGAGACGGCTGGAACCGTCTTAACACGGAGTTGGCAAAAGCGGTCCGTGCGGGAAGCCACCCCGGGCTCTGGACCTGGTTTGCCCCGGCGGTCCGCGCTCCGAGTCTCTACGGCAGCGGCGGGAAAGTCGATGCCCTGGCGCAGTGGACCTACACTTATCCCGACCCGATCAAGATCGACTACGCCACCTTCCAGACACTGGCCATGGCAAAGGGCGCACTGGGGCAGGAGGTTTTCGGAGGGACGCAGATCATCTGGTATCGCCACCGCACCGCTCCGCAGGAGAGCGCAACCGCCGCCGGCGCACCGTGGGAAACGGAAATGCCGGACGCACGGTTTATTACCATCGCCCCGGATCACTTGAGTGAAGCGCTCTGGCTTCAACTCGCCGCCCCGGTCAAGGGGCTGCTTTACCACGGGTGGGGTTCGCTGGTGCCTACGGGTCACCGGAAATATCGCATGACCAACCCGGAAACCGCCGAGCGGCTGACCGATCTTCTCCGCCGGGTGGTCCGCCCGCTCGGGCCGGTGCTGATGCAACTGCCCGGGCGTGCGACCGACGTGGCGTTCCTGGAAAGCTTTGCTTCACAGATGTTTGCCGGTCGCGGCAGTTACGGCTGGGGGAGGAACTGGGGGGCGGACTCGTGGCAGATCGCGCGTCACGCGGGGCTGGAGCCGGAAGTGCTTTACGCAGAAGCGCTCAAGGGGGCGGACCTGGAACGCTACCGGGTTCTGTTTGCCACCGACTGTGATGTCATCACCGAAAGCACGTTACAGGCTTTGCAGGCGTTTCAGGCCCGGGGCGGCATCGTGGTGGGCGACGAAAACCTCCCCCTCGCGCTCGTCCCCGACATTGTGCTGCGCCGCAGCCAACGGAGCGGGCGGGCGGATCGCGACAAGGAGGCCCTGCTCAAGGCGGCAGCGGCCCTGCGTCTGGAACTGGCTCCGTATTACCGCCACCTGTCGGCGAGCGACAATCCGCAGATCTTCCTTCGGGAACGCCATTACGGCAACGCCCGTTACCTTTTCGCGGTCAACGATCATCGGCGTTTTGGCACGTACGTCGGGCAGCACCGGTTCGTCATGGAGGAGGGGCTTGCCTCGGAGGGAAAGTTGACGCTGCAAGGTCGCGGCCGGGTTGTCTACGATCTGCTGGAACAACGCGCCGTACCCGTCCGCCCGGAGGGCGACTTGGGCGTTGAATTCGAGGTCAGGCTCGGCGCGGGCGAGGGGAAACTCTATCTGGTGCTGGAGGAAGCGGTTGGGGCGGTAAGAGTGGCGGCAAGGGAGCAGGCGCGGCTGGGCGAGCGGTTTTCATGCACGATCGACCTCGCCGCCGCCAGTGGAAAGCCGTTGGAGGCCGTCGCTCCCGTAGAAGTGACGCTGCTCGACCCCAAAGGCCGGAAAGCCGAAGGAAGCGGGTTCCATGCGATCCGAGATGGACGGCTGGAGGTCGGTTTCGATCTCGCGCTCAACGATACGCCCGGAAGGTGGTCGCTCCAGGTCCGGGAAGGTATCAGCGGGCAGATGGTGGAACGGACGGTGGAGGTGGCTGGAAGGGATTGATCCTTTTAATCTTGAGAATATTTCGATGATTCCATTTTACTTAGCCTTTGACAGGATTGGTTGAGGGCAGCTTTTGAACCGTTCCCTCTCTTACCGCTTTGAAAACCGCATTCCCCCGCATGGTTTCTCCTTCTTCCGTCGATGGCGGCTTCTCTCTTGTGGAACTGCTGGTGGCGGTGGCGCTTCTCTGTCTTCTCGCCTTTTTTGGCGTTCCGGCGTTGCAGTCGTTCCGGGCGAGGATGCACGGTGCGGAATGCGTCAACCGGCTTCGGCAGACGGGGACTATCCTTCATGCCTTTCTGGGAGAGAACCAGAGTAGATTGACGCTGCTGGTGGCCGGGGGGAACGATTACAAGGCCCGCCAGAAGCTCTGGTACAACCAGCTTGCGGGACATGCCGGGCTTTCGGAGGGGGACTCGCAGGCGGTTTTCGCCTGTCCGCTCAATCATGCAACCGTGACCGCCCGGTACTGTTACGGCTTCCGGCGAGCCGGGAAACCGGGTGTCGGCACGGTGAATCCCGACGGTGGAACCTATTATACCCTGAACACCTTGCAGGTGGCGCGCCCTGCCGGTTATTTCATCGCCGCCGATTCGGCGATGACGGAACGCCTCCAGACCTGGCGAATTCATCCCACGCAGTTTGCCGCTGATGGAGGCGCGGTCTATTTGGGTCACCGGGGGCGGGCCAATGTCCTGTTTCTCGATGGCCATGTCGAAGCGCTCGACGCGGAGGGGCTTTATGAAAAGACCGACATCCGGGTGGCGCTGGGGCCGGAGTATGAACCGTTGACGCTGCCGTTGCCGTGAGGGCCGTGGCGGAGAGTGCGCTCAGGCAACGACCGCGGGAGGCATGATGCGGTGCTTTTCCGGCGCGGGAAGGGTGGCGGGCGCTTCCTCCAGCCGGGAGGTTTCAAGCAGGGTGGCCACCTTTTCCACGGTAGCAGGAATTGTCCCGGTCCGGTCGAAGGTCTCCACCTGGGCCAGCATGCAGCGGGCGTAGGCGGCGGAGTCGTTTTCGATGTAACCGAGCGGCAGTCCGCTCAGGGCGCCGTACCCTCTCGTGCATTGGCTGATGATCTGGAGCTGTCGCGGGGTTTCGATCTTCAGATCGCGCAGGGCGGAGAGGACATCGGGCAGAAAGGTTTCGTCGGAAAGGATCAACGCCTGCGGTTTTTCGGGCAAAGCGCTCCAGAGTTCCGAAAAGTTGCTCCACCCCGCTCCGGACCAGAGGGGGTGGAAGTCCTGCTGCACCCATTCGGGACGGACCGGCTGGCCGATGGCGTGAAGCCCGGCGCAATAGGCGGAAAAGCGTTCCTTCTGCGTGCTGGTATTGGCTTCCCAGGCGGAGAGCGAGTCCATGTAGGCGATGTGGACGCGCCCCTGCGATGCCAGCCATTCGATCGCATGGCGAATCCCGCCGGGGATGTCGTGCATGACCCGGGTAGTGGAGAAGGGAGCATAACCGCAGATCGGGACGGCGGCTTCCTTGAGAAGTTGCAAGGTTTCGTCCGAGGCGCGCCCCGCAGGGTTGAGGACCATGGCCACCTCTCCTTTGCGCACGGCCTCCTCCAGTTCAGGGAAGGTGAAAAGGACGCCCCGTTCGCCGCCGACATCGTGACCCAGATAGATGCGGAAGGAGCGTTGCATCTTATGAAGGCCGCGGGTCAGGTGCCGGGTCGATTCCTGGAGATTGGGTGAAACCTTCAGCGGCATGCGCGGCCACGGCAGTAGCAGCGCGATGTGCCGGTGCCCGCTCACACCGATATAGTAATTCCCGCTGCCCCGTCGCTTTTCAATGATGCCCTGCATATGAAGCACGGCCAGCGCTTCGCGCAGTGTGGTGATGCTCAGGTTGAGCTGGCGGCAGAGCTTCGGCTCCGGCGGAAGGCGTTCTCCCGGGCGATACTGCCGGGGGAGGGTTTCCGCCAGGGAACGGGCGGCGCGTTCAAACAGGGGCGAGGTCGATTTCATGCGGTTGCTGTCAGAAGAAACGGATGGCTTCAAGGCTGAAAAAGGCGGGTGAGGGTGAGCTTTCGGCGGGATCGGGTCATGGTGGGTAAAGCTAAGGCAGAACGTATGGCGTGGGAAGGGGGTTCGTTTGAGAATCGGCCTGCATTCCCCGGATGTTGGAAAAAGGTCATCAGAAAACAGAAAAAATAATTGATATTGTTAATACGCTTGATATACGATATGGTCAACTAGAAAGCAGAATCAACCATATCATTACTCCCAAGTCATGCCTTTCCTCCAAAATCGAACGTTTTACTTTGTCCTGGCCACCCTTGCGGGTTTCGCCGGATATTCCAGCGCCGACGCGGCAACCCTGAAGCAGCCGTTTTCTTCGCCCCAGGGAGGAGTGCCTACAGGCTGGGAACTGGTCCAGAACGGTTCGACCGGTTCCTACACCGCCGGGATTTCCGAAGTGGTCGCCGAAGGTGGCGACTGGCGGATGTTGATGCTTCGCAATGACGGCGCGTTCACCAGCAATTCCACCAACCAGAATCTCTTTTATACGGAAGAGAAGATCGCCGATTTTGATAGCGAAGTGGTCTTTCGCGTTTATGGCGGCAGTGCCGGAAGCCTGAGAATCTCAAAAGGGCTGGTTGCTCGTTCGTCCGAACTCTCAGCCAACGGTTATGGCGGTTATCACGCCTATGTCAGCGGCGATTCCAATAATAACTATACCCTGACCCTTTCGATGAAGGAGGCTGGCACTTCAAGCCAATGGGGGACGACGATATTGGCGAGCGATGACCTGACAACGGCTCTTGCCGCCAATACCGATTATCTTCTTCGCTTTTCCGCGAGGGGCGATACCTTGAGCGCGTCGATCTACCGGGCGGATGGCGAAGGCAACTATACGGTGGAACTTGCGTCGGTTTCCGGGCAGGATTCAACCTACGCCACCGGCTATTTTGGGTTGAAGAGTACGCCCAACGGAGTGGATCGGGGGGTCTATTTCAGCGATTTCGAGCTGACGGTCATCCCGGAACCGGGAGCGTTGACGCTCGGTGCATTGGGCCTGGCGTTATTGGGTTGCGTCGGTCGCCGTCAGAGCCGTTGAGGGAGGGTTTATGGCAGGCAGGCGGGGTTCACCCACCCGCCGGTGCGGACCGACTCGTAGATGCCGAGGATGATGGCGACGGCGTTGCGGCCTTCGGCTCCGTCGATGGCGGGCGGCTGGCCGGTCCGGATGGCGCGGGCGAGGTCTTCGATCTGGCGGCGGTGGCCCTCGGCGTTGATGGCGCGGGGATCGCTCGCGCCGCTGACGATCGCGGCTCCCTCCTTGCCGCGTTCGCGGATGCGGGCGTCTTCGTCGCTCTCTTGCCGGAATTGCCAGAAGGTGAGCCGGTCGTTTTCGAGGGTGGCGGAGCCGTGTTCACCGGAAATTTGCAGGCGTCGACTGAAGCCGGGCCACGTGGAGGTGGCCGCTTCGATGACGCCGATCGCCCCGGAGGGGAAGCGGAGCAGGGCGGCGGCGGTATCCTCGGTTTCGATCCGTTCATGGACGAGGGTGCCGGTCTGGGCGCAGACGGCTTCGGGCATGCCGAGCAGCCATTGCAGGAGATCGACGGCATGGATGCCCTGGTTCATAAGCGCGCCGCCGCCGTCGCCCGCCCAGGTGCCGCGCCATGCGCCGTTGTCGTAATACGCCTGGTCCCGCCAGTAGCGGACCTGACAGTTGCAGAGGGTGAGCCGTCCGAACCGCCCGGCGTCGATCGCGGTCTTCAAGGTTTGTGCGCCTTCGCCGAAGCGCGCCTGAAAGACGGCGGAGAGGAGCCGGCGGTTGCGCCGTGCGGCGGCGAGCATGGCGTCGATCCGGGGCAGGGAGATGTCGAGCGGCTTTTCGCAGAGGAGATGTTTGCCTGCGTTGAGCGCTTCGACGGCGACGGCGGCGTGTTCGCCGCTCGGGGTGGTGACGCAGACGGCGTCGATGTCACTGCGGCTCAGGAACGCTGCGAGGTCGGGCTCGGCTGTTGTGCCGTGCCGGGCGGCGAAGGCTTGCGCTTTGGGGAAACTGCGGTTGGTGACGGCGACGAGGGTCGCCCCCGGGGTCTGGCGGATCGCCTCCGCGTGGAAGTCGGCAATGGAGCCGGTGCCGATGATGCCAAAGCGGATCGTATTCATGGTGATGGGCGGATGCAGTCCGCAGAAAGCCACCCGCCCGCGTCGCGGTAGAAGGCGGCGTCGAGCGGGATGTGTCCGTTCTGGAGCGTCATCCACGAGGCGCGGGCGAACGGGTGCGCGGCGAGGAGGCGTTCCCAGTTGCGGTAGCTTTGCGGGCCGTTGATTTCCATCAATCCGCACGAAAGACCCGGCAGGGGGGCGAGCCGCGCGGCGATGTTGCGGTTGATGTCGGCAAGCTGCGGCGTGCAGGTATTGTCGGCCACAAAGGTATGGAGACCGAGGCGATGGGCCTCCGCCGCCATCCGGAGCGTCTGGCTCAAGGTCTTTCCCGCCGGTTTGAGGGCCGCCGCCCGGTAGCCGAGCGCGGCCTTGGCGGCGACATCCTCCACGCAATGGAGGCTTTCGTCGGCGGCGACGAGGACATCGAGTCCGTGGACGTCGATCTCCGTCCCTTCGGCAAACGGTTCTTCGAGGATCATGACGCGAAGGCCCAGGGCGGCGGCATGGTCGAGAAGGGCTTCGATCGCGGCGCGGGTGGTGTAGCGGAGATTGGCGTCGAGGTAGAGCGGGAAGGCGTCGGGCGCGATGCCGCTTTGGGAAAGGGCCTGGTGAACCTGTGAAAGCCGGGCCTGGTCGCGCGCGAGCATTTCGCCGGGCGAACCGGTCGCGCCGATCTTGATCTTGAGCACGCGGTGGCCTTCCCGGGCGAGCTGGATGATCTCCTGCGGCGTGACTTCGTACGAGATCAGCGGGACGATCTCCAGTTCCCGGTGCCGGTGGGCGAGGGCTGGGCGCAACGGCTTGGGCACGAGGGTGTCGAAGTCGCTCACGCCACGGGTCAGCGCGGTCAGTTTCCAGGCGGCTTCGTCGAGAGCGACCAGAGCGTTGAGCGCGAAGGTGCGCCGGACTTCCGGCTGGCCGGTGATGGTGCGGGCGAGCGCCTCGGCTTCGGGCAACACGGTGTCGAGCAGTTCGGGGGCGGAGGCGAAGGTGCAGCCGCGCACCCGGGTCAACACCCGTTCCAGTACGGCGAGCATCATGATGTTGCCGCCGGTTTCGGTGTGATTGAGGAAAACGCGTTCGTCCGACCAGAGGACGGCGAGCCCGCCATGCCCGGTGGCGCTTTGGCCCTCAGGCGTGGTGAGGGTGACGCTGGCGATCCACTTTTCATGATACGCCGCGCCCTTGAAGCCGAACGCTTTCTTCATTGGTTGGCGGGCGAGGTCGAGGCGGGTGGTTTCGATCTTCATATCGGTTATTCCCACCAGATCGGGCTGCTCCAGGCGACGTGGCCGTCGGCCTGAAGCACGCGGATGTAACGGAACCCGGGGGCGTTGGTCGGCGTAAAGGCTTCCTCGTGGGTGAGGGTCCACTCCGCTTCCGGCGAGGCGCGGTGGACCTTGAGGGCGCTGGAACCGAAGGAGCCGGCCGGCTGGGCAAAGGAGCGGCGGCAAAGGTCGGGGAAAGGGAGTTCCAGCGTGGTGGAGCCGTATTGAAGCCGGAGGCGGGTGGCGGCGTTGGCGTCAAGGTCAAGGAGGATCGACTGCGTGCCGCCGGAATGGAAATGGGTCCCGCCCATCTGCCCGGCGGGGTTGGGCGCGGCGTGGCACCTCCAGCGGAGGCGGTTGTCGGCGATCGTTTCCAGGCATTCGGTCGCTTCTTCCTCTGCCAGCGGGTGGGCGGCATGGCGGAAGCACGGGGTCGCGCCGAGAAGCGTACCGGACAGGAGGCGGAGATCGACTTCCCAGCGGGAGAGCTGGGCGCCGCGCCCCCAACCGGCTTCGATCCGCACCTTGTACCGGCCGGTGCGGAAGGTGGAGCGCCGGGGCGGCAGCGGAAGCGGGCGCACGCTCCATTCGCCATCGCTACCCTCGATCGAGTCGACCCGCAGGAGGGGGGCGGTCCCCTCGACGGCGAGATGCCAAGGCGGCGGGGTCCCTCCGACGGGATGGATGCCGCCCAGTTCCGTGTTGCCGAGGCGGTGGGCGATGCCGATCCGTGCGCCGGTGCCGGCGATGGTGCGCCGCTCGCGGAGCGCTTTCCAGATTTCCCCGAGGGTCAGCTTTTCTGCCTGCACGGCGGTGATGCCGTGGCCATAGTGGCCGGGGTAGCCATCGTGGCTGTCGGTGCTGGCGTAGAAGCCGAACCGCTTTCCCTGCACCAGCGCTTCGCGCAGCGTGGAGACGCCGGTGCGCGGCCCCATGCTGTGGTGGTATTCGTACGGCGCGTCGTCGGCTTCGCAGCAGCCGTGGTTGGAATAGATTTCCGCCAGCGGCGAGACCCGTTCGTCAAACGCTTCCCAGCGGGTGCCGCGGTAGCCTTGCGGGTAGCCGCAATGGTGCGGCAATAGCATGAAAGGCCGCCCTTCGGCTTCCAGCGCGGTGATCAGCTCCGGCAGGGTCGGCGCGCCGACGAGGGGCACGTCGAATTGCGGAAGGTAGCAATTATAATCGCCATACGCCATGGAGTGCCATTCATAGCTGGGGAGGACGATGAAGCGGCCCGGTTCATTCGCCGCCTCCATCTGTAGGAGCGCCTCTTTCCAGTAATGGCGCAGCTTTTCGAACCCGCCCAGGTGCATGGCGATGATGCCGTCCTGCGTTTTGAGGTCCATCGGCATGTCGGGCCAGAAGGCGTGCCCGGTGATGGTGCAGAAGTCGAGGTGCGCGCGGGCATTGGCCAGGGCGCGCGGCAGCGTGCTGGAGCCGTAGCTGATGGCGCAATGGTTGTGAAGGTCTCCCCAGAAAAGTTTCATAAGCGGCAGGTGGCGATGAGGGTCTCCAGTTCACGGGCATAACGAAGGTAGGAGGTGTACATGGCCTCTTCGTCGGCCGCGCCCCCTTCATGGATGATGGCGGCGACGTGCGGTTCGATGGCGATTGCTCCATCGTAACCCGAAGCGAGCAGGTCGGCAAGGAAGCGGGCGACCTGCGCATCCCCCCTGCCGGGGTAGCGATAGCGCTGGCTGCGGCCCCGGTCGTCCGCCCAGGCGCAATCCTTGATATGGACGTGGCAGATGTGCGGCTTGACCGCTTCATAGAATGGCCACGGTTCATGGCCGTGGCTGATGGTGTTGCCGATGTCGAAGAGGAGCCCGAGCGCGGGGCTGGCGGTCTCTTCCAGCAGTTCGACCATGTGGCAGCCGCTCTGCCCCGCCCAACCGGCGCAGTTTTCATGGGCGAGGCGGATGCCCTCCCCTTCGGCGATGCGGGCGAGTTCCCGGTAGCGTTTCAGGCATTGCGAGCGCCATTCGGTTTCGGTAGCATCGCCGCGCAGCCAGCTCATGGTGCGCAGGAAGGGAGCGCCCAGCCGGCGCATGCGCGGGGCGGCGCGGCGGAGTTCCGCGAGGTCAATGGCAAAATCTCCCGTGATCGGGCGGCTCCAGTTGCCGATGGCCGAGGCAAAGGCGGTGACGCGCAGGCCGCTTGCTTCGAGCAGGGCGGCGGCTTTTTCAAACGCGTCCCCGGCCGGTTCGCCGCAGATGTTCCGCCCGTCGATGAGGCGGAGTTCGATCGCGCTCCAGCCGAGTTCGCGGTGAGCCTCGATCTGCCGGGGTAGCGAACGGGCGGCTTCATCGGCGATGCCGGAAAGGAGAAGGGATTTCATGGAGTGGGAAACTTCGATTGAAAACTTGTGTTTTTTACACCATGCCATACTCAAGATAGCGGTGAACATGGCAAATCGGAATCATTTATTTGGCAAAACCTCAGATGCGGGAACCGCCTCCGACGGCCCGGGGCGGCAGGTGGAGATCCTTTTTCACACGGTGGCCGTGGAGCAGCGGCGGCGTTTCCACAAGCCGCAGGTGATCGCGCCGCACCGGCATCATTTCTGGCAGTTGGAAATCGCGGAGGGAACCTTTGAGCTGTTGGGCGAGGGAGGGGGGGCGCTTCTCAAGCTGCGGCGGGGCGATGTGCTGCTGCTGCCGCCGGGAGCGTGGCACGGGTTTGTCTATCCTGCCCGGGGGGAGCGGTGGCAGTCGGTGAAATTTCACTTCCGGGGGGCGGCGGTCCGTCCGCCGGAGCCGTGGCTGTTGCCGCCGACGCCGTTTCTCGCAGCGTGGCGGCGATGTCTGTGCCTGCTTCTGGAGGAAGGCGACGCGGTTTCGAAGGAGGCGCTGGCGGCGTTGCTCAAGAGCCTGCTGGTGAAGGTCTGCGAGCAGTCGCAGGCGCGAGAGGAACCGGAACCGGTCCGGCGCGCGTGGAGCTATATCCGGGGCAACAGCGGGCGGCGGATCACCGTTGCTGAGACGGCCCGGGCGGCCGGGGTGGCGGGGGGCTACCTCGCGACGCTTTTCAAGCAAGCAACGGGCCGGACCGTGAAGGAGGCGATCGACCGGGAGCGGATGGAGCGCGCGCGGCAGATGCTTCGCTATGCCGACCTGCCGATCACCCGGATCGCGGAAGAGCTTGATTTTCCTGATATTTTCGCGTTTTCGCGTTATTTCAAACGTTATGAAGGGGTCCCTCCCCGGGAGTTTCGCCGGGCGGAGAAGAAGATGGAGCAGGAGAGATAAATGGAGATATTTCATCTTGACTTCACTTCCGATCTGGAAATTCTCAAAAAGGATCGGGAGTACCGGATGGAGTGTTTCAATTTGAGTTGATCCTAAAACAGCATGAGCGATCGAAAGCGGCCCAATGTCATCTTTTTCTTCACAGACCAGCAACGTTGGGATTCCATGGGGCTGCATGGCAACCCGCTGGAACTGACGCCCAATCTCGATCGCGCGGCGCGGGAAAATCTGCATCTCCCGCATTGTTTTACGCCGCAGCCGGTCTGCACCCCCGCCCGGGCGTGCCTTCAGACGGGCCGTTATGCCACCGCCAACGGTTGCACCCGCAACGGGCGGCGGCTTCCGACGACGCTGCCGACGCTGGCCCGTTGTTTTGGCGAAGCCGGGTACGCCACCGGCTATATCGGCAAATGGCATCTGGCGGGAAGCGACCAGCCGCGCGGGCCGGTGGGGGAGGAGTACCGTGGCGGCTACCAATACTGGCTGGGAGCGGATGCGTTGGAGAGCGTTTCAGATGCCTACCGCTGTCGTGTCTATGATGGAGAGGAACGCGAAGTGTTGCTTCCCGGCTATCGGGTGGATGCCTTGACGGACGCTGCGATTCGCTATATCGGGGAGCAGCGGGAGGAGCCGTTCTTTCTTTTCCTCTCCTTTCTGGAGCCGCACCAGCAGAACCGCTTCGACAGCTTCCCTGCGCCCACCGGTTATGGGGAACGCTACCAGGGACGCTGGACGCCGCCCGATCTTCAGGCGCTGGGCGGCAGTTCCGCACAACATCTGGGCGGGTATTGGGGAATGGTCCGACGCCTGGATGAAGCGTATGGCCGCCTGCGGGATGCGTTGCATAGCCTGGGGCTGCTGGAGGATACCATTATCGTCTTTACTTCCGACCATGGATGTCATTTCAAGACCCGTAACCGGGAGTATAAACGTTCCTGCCACGAAGCTTCCATTCGCGTGCCCGGCGTAATCAGCGGGCCGGGGTTCAAGGGGCGCGGGCAATTTCAGGGGCTGGCGTCGTTGATCGACCTGATGCCGACGGTATTGGAAGCCGCGGGAGTGCCGGTGCCGCCGGGTCTGGACGGGCGGTCGCTCCTGCCTGCGTTGCGTGGCGAGCGTGCGCCGGCTGACTCCGTCTATATTCAGATTACCGAACGGGGCGTGGGCCGATCGGTCCGCACCCGACGGTGGAAATACGGCGTCTGGAGCGACGAACAGAAGGAAGACGATCAGGCTGCCTCGTATCAGGAACGGTTTCTGTACGATCTGGAGGCCGATCCGTATGAACTCGATAATCTGATTCTCTCCGATGAGCATGAGCCGGTCCGGATACGCCTGCGCGCCCTGCTCCACGCCAAAATGCGGGAAGCGGGGGAACCCGGAGCGGAACTGACGCCCGCCGTTGAAAGCGCCGAGGCCCGCCCCTTGCACAGGCGAAAGGTTTACGACGACGAAGTGAACCAGTAGGGTCGGCTTCCGCGCCGGTGCGGGCTTGCCTTATCCCTTTGGGTTTTCGTAAAGCCGCAGGCAGCCGGGGATGGCGATCGGCGTCGGCGGGCCGGGGTATTTGCCGACGCGCGCTTCAAAAAGATCGACCATTTGCGTGGCGATGGTCTTTTGTGAAATCTCGTATCGGTGGACCGGCAGGCCGAAATGGTGCGGGATGTCTTCATTGGCCTTGCAGATGATCTCGAGATCGCGCGGCACGTCGAGGTGCGACTTCAGCAACGCCGCCGCGACGCCGAGCATCGCGATATCGTCGGTGACGAGCAGGCAGTTGGGGACATAGTTTTTTCGCAGGTTCTTCCATTCCCCGACCAGTGCCGAGGTGAGTTGATAGGCCATGTTTTCAACGCCTTCCCTGCCGGAATGAATCTCCCGGATCTGGCAATGCAGGAACCCGAGTTCCTGAAGCCGCGACCAGAGGAAGCGATCGTAGTTAAAGAAAGGGTTGACTTCCGACCGCGGTCGGAGGATCGCGATCTTGCGCCGACCGTTGGCGGCGAAATGTTCCAGGGCGGTGTTGACGAGGTGCCGGTTGTCGGTCGAGATATCGCTTTCGTGTTCGGCAAGGGCCTGGCGAACCGCGGGCCGGCGCCGCAGGGGGGCGTAGAGTTCCGGGAAACTGGTCAGGAAGCAGTTGACTTCAAAGTAGCCGACCGGATCGACGGTTTCGATCTGTCGCCGGATGCCCTCCATCGTTGCGGAATAGTGCTGCCACTCCTGGTTGTGGGCGGTGAAGAGGTTATCGAGGGTGGTCAGGCCGTAACCTCGTTGTTGAAGCTCGGTGCGGATCGTGTCGACCAACAGGCGGCCGGAATAGGCCTTTTCGCGGTGAAGGTTGGTGCCGACGAACATCATGGCGTTGGAAGATCGCCGCCGTTTGCGCAGGATGGTGCCCACCCCCTGTTTCCGCTCCAGGTAGCCGCGTGCAGCAAGGGCCGAGAGGGCATACTGCACCTCCTGGCTGCGGAGGCCGATCTGTTCGGCAAAATCGTGCGTGCTCGGAAGCTTCTCTCCCGGCTTCCAGCGGCCGCTTTGGAGGAGGTTCAGGATGGTTTCCTGAACTTCGGATAAAGAGGATGGGTTCATTTATTTTAATTTATGTGGGATATGCTTTATAAATCAATGAAAACAGAAAGAATTTTTGAAACTTGATTTGATTTTATGGATGAACTCGGGCTGAATAAGGAAAAGTTCACCAAACACCACGAATTTTTCTTCGTATGGACTACCCGGGAGCGAACCTCCTGATGCCTCACGCCATGTCCGATTCGCCGAACATCCTCCTTATCACCAGCGACCAGCAGCATTGGAATACCCTTGGGCGGCACTGGAACGAAATCGCCACGCCAAATCTTGATCGCCTCGCGGCACAGGGTAGCGATTTTCGCCGCGCCTATTGCCCCAACCCGACCTGCACGCCGACGCGGGCATCGATCCTGACCGGGCAGTACCCCAGCCGACACGGTGCCTGGTCGCTCGGTACCAAGCTGCCTGAGACAGCGCAGACGGTCAGCCAGCTTCTTTCCGACGCAGGATATGCCACCGCGTTGATCGGCAAGGCTCATTTTCAGCAGATCCGCACCGATGAACGCTGGCCTTCGGTGGAGTCGTACCCGGTGCTGCGCGATCTGGAGTTCTGGCGCGGCTTTTCGGAGCGTTTCTATGGGTTTGACCACGTGGAGATGGCGCGCAACCATGGCGACGAAGCTCATGTCGGCCAGCATTACGCGCTCTGGATGGAGGCGAACGGTTTCTGCGAGTGGCCCGACCATTTCCGCAATACCTCGGGGCCGTTTGATTTTACGGGCGGCGGGAAGAAAAATCCCCCACAGCACGGTGCCTGGACTTTGCCGGAGCGTTTTCACATGAATACGTGGATCACGGAACGTTCCGGCGCCTGGATGGAGAAATGCGGAGCGGAAAATCGGCCTTTTTTCCTTTGGGCGAGTTATCTCGATCCCCATCCCCCCTATCTCGTTCCGGAGCCGTGGGCTTCGATGTACGACCCCGCAAAAGTGACGGTCCCGACCGCGCAGGAAGGGGAACACGACGACAGCCCGGAATACATCCGGCGCACGCAACTGGCGAACCCGGATTTTTCCGACTTTCTGGAAACGCCATGGCAGAACCATGGGTTGAGTTCGCACCTTTGTTCCGAAGAGGAACTGCGGCGCAACATCGCGCTCTATTATGGGATGATCTCGATGCTCGACCACTCCGTCGGCCAGTTGCTCGATCGGCTGGAGGAACTCGGGCAGGCCGAAAACACGCTGGTTGTCTATACTTCCGACCATGGCCATTATTACGGTCACCATGGGCTGACCAGGAAAGGTCCCTTTCATTATGAGGACGGTATCCGCGTGCCGTTTCTCGCCCGCTGGCCGGGGCAGATCCCCGCCGGGGCGGAATCGGGCGCGTTGCAGACGCTGGTCGATCTCGCGCCGACGTTTCTTTCCGCAGCCGGCGTTCCGGTGCCGCGAACGATGCAGGGGATCAACCAGCTCCCGGTCTGGACGGGTAGCCAAGCCCAAGGCAGGGAGCAGGTGATGGTTGAATTCCGGCACCAGCCGACGGCGATCCACCTCAAGACGCTGGTGGAGGAACGCTACAAGATCACCCTTCATTACAACCGCCCCTATGGAGAGCTTTATGATCTTCAGGAAGACCCCGGAGAGATTCATAACCTCTGGGATCGCCCGGAGGCCGCGCCGCTCCGGGAGGAGATGACCCGGCGGCTGGCCTTCGCCATGATGGGCGATGAACCGCTTTGGATGCCGCGCGTTGCCGTGGCGTGATGGCTTCCTTCCCACCTCACGACAACCGATCAACCCCCACTCATGAAAGCCATGAACCCAGACTTTGGCCGGCGTCTGATTCCGGATCAACAGATGCGTGAAGTGGTGACGACACCGTCATGAACATCAAAACCATTGCCGCCATCGCGCTCTCCAATCGCGATTATCCCGATCTCAAAGCCAAACTGGAGGAAGCGGCCCGCTGGGTTCGCTTTGCCGCCCGGCAGGGGGCCGACCTCGCGGTCCTGCCCGAAGCGCTCAACCATTGGCGTGGCGACGGCCCGGGCAACCCGCTGGCGCTCTCCTATGCGGAGGCCGCGCTCGATGACTGGCAAAACCAGTGCGCAATCCTGCTCGATGCGGCAAGGGAGAGCGGGATCGCCGTCACGGTGCCGATCCGCATCCCGGTGGAGGGCGGGTTGGCCAATCTCTTCTTTCTCGTTCGCGCGGACGGGAGCGTGGCCGGTTCGTACCAGAAGCTCTTTCCGGTCGAAGGGGAACTGCTGCGCGGCATGGTGCCCGGAAAACCGGGTGTGATCGAGTGGGAGGGGCTCAAAGTCGGCGGGGCGATCTGTTTTGACACCAACTACCCGGAGGTGTTTGAACAGCAGGCGGCTCTCGGGGCGGAGCTTTTTCTTGTTCCCAGCCTCTGGCCGGGAGGGACGCAGCTCAACTACCATGCCTGGCGTTATTCGGTCCCGATCGCCATTGCCTACCCGGCCTGGAGCCGGATTATCGACATCACCGGGGCCGATGTGGCCGGGGGCGGCTACCGTAATGAGACGCTGCGCTTTGGGTTCGGAACGCCGGTGGTCATGGCCCGCATCAACTTCGCCCGCGTTCAACTCGCCAACGCGTCTGCCGCCAATCGGGACCGCGTTCTGGAGGCACAGGAGTATTACGGCGATGCAATCGAAGTTCTCTTCGATCAGCCCAACTGCATGTATTACCTGGAATCGCGGCAGGAAGGACTCGGGATTCCGGAGATTTTGGCGCGGTTCGGGCTGGAGGAGCGGCGCGCTTTTCTGAGGCGGTGCGGGGAGATGGCGGCGGGCTCCTGTTCGTAAGATCGCCCGGATCGGCACCCGGGAAAAGGTGAAAACTGCCCATATTCAGGGAACGCTTTTCGATGGCGTAACTGTCTCAGGGATAGTCAGTTACGCCTTTTCTGGAAGAAATCCGTTTGCGTTGTTCTGCGGCTGTTTGCGGTTGAGCTTTGCCCGGGAGGTTCACTACCTTTGCCGACGCAATGATCAAACTAGGTGTTATCGGAGCAGACGGGCGGGGTCGGATCGCCCGGGATGCGCATGCCCCTGAAGAAGGGGTTCAACTGGTGGCGGGCTCGACGCTTGATGTGGAGCGCCTCGCCTGGATGCGGGAGACGTTCGGGCCCGGGTTTTCCCTGACCACGGATTACCGCGAACTGCTCCGGTTGCCGATCGACGCTGTTTTGATCTGCACGCCCGACTACCTGCATGAAGAGCATGCGCTGGCGGCGATCGAAGCGGGCAAGCATGTCTACCTTGAAAAGCCGATGGCGATCACCGTGGAGGGGTGCGACCGCATCCTTGCGGCCGCAAAGCGCAAAGGGGTGATTCTCTATCCCGGCCACAATATGCGGTTTTTTCCGGTCATGCGGAAAATGAAGGAGTTGATCGACGGCGGCGCGATCGGCGAGGTGCAGAGCATCTGGTGCCGGCATTTCATCTCCTATGGTGGGGATGCCTATTTCAAGGACTGGCATTCCGAGCGCCGGTTTGGCCACGGTCTCCTGTTGCAGAAGGGGGCGCACGATATCGACATGATCCACTGGTTTGGCGGGGCGCACACGGCGCGCGTCACCGGCATGGGGCGGCTTAGTGTCTACGACAAGCTGCCGAGGCGCGCGCCCGGAGAACCCCGCCCTGCGGTCAAGATGAACCGTGCCAACTGGCCGCCCGCGAAGACGGGGCAGTACAGCCCGGTAATTGATGTGGAGGATAGCAGCATGATCCTCCTGCAACTCGCCAACGGGGTTCAGGCCAGCTACCTTCAGTCCCACTATACGCCCGACGATTGCCGCAACTATACGATCATCGGCACCGAGGGGCGGATCGAGAATTACGGTCACTACTCCACGGAGGATTACGTCGCCACGGTTCATCTCTGGAACCGGCGGACCGGGTATCATGACCAGGGGCATGAAGTTTTTTCGCTACCCTCCCTGCAGGGGGGCCACGGCGGCGCGGACCCGCAGATCGTCCGGGAATTTCTCGATGTCGTGCGCGGAAAGGCCGTGACCGGGGCAACGCCGCTCGACGCCCGCATGGCGGTCGCCGCAGGCTATTACGGCACGGAGTCGATCCGCAACGGCAACCGCCCGTATGACATTCCGCCGTGTTGCTGACGTTTTTTTTAAAGATTGAAAGGAAAAGGAAGTATGCGACGTTTTGTGTTTCTGAGTGATGCCCACTCGACCGCCCCTCTGGCCCCGATCCAGCAAAGGGTGGCGCAAGGGTGCGGAAGGAAGGTGCGGGAGGCGGGGCCGGACGTGATTCTGCTCGGCGGCGACCTGACGCACCGGCCGGAGACCGCCCAGGCTGACGCGTTTCTGGAAGCCTTTGCCGTTCGCGATTTCCCGCTGTATTACCTGCCCGGGAACAACGAGGGGGATCGGTTTTGCTACCCTGCGGGAGTGACGCCGGTGGCTTCCTGCGTGGAACTGGAGGGGGGGGTCTGGCTGCTGCCGACGGCGAACGGGGCGCAGGCGCGGGAGTCGGTCGACGCCTTGCTGGAGCGGCTGCCGGAGGAGGGAAGCGCGCTGGTCTTTGCTCATTTTCCGCCGTTCATCGCGGGCGAGGAACGCTTGAAGCGTCTGGAGGCTTCCTCCTGCCGGATTCACTGGATCTGCGGGCATCGCCATCAGGCGCACGATGCCACCTCGGGTAGCCTTCGCGTCACCCTCTGCGCCGGGCTCGACCCGGTGAAGGTCCGCGGTTCTCTTCCGGAATGGCTGGCAGTGGAGTGGGACGGGGCGACGGCGCAGGTGCGGCGCGAGGGGATTCCCTCCGAAGTCCTCAACCCGCAGCGCCAGCCGATCCACCGGGCCGGGCTCGCCTTTCGTGGTACGGGGGAGCAACTGCTGCGTCTCGCTCTGGAGCGGAAGATCCCGGCCATCCAGTTTCACTACCATCATTCCGCCGGTCTCCCGACGGAGACGGAACGGGAGCTGGCTGGCACGTTCCGGGAGAAGCTGCCCGGCGGCTTTCTTTCACTGCACCTGCCTAATTTTCCCCATCCCGAAGAAGGTCCGGACCTCGCCGACCAGGAGGCTTCCCTTCAGTTTGCGGAAGCGATGGGGCTTGATGACCTGACCATCCATCTGCCGAATGTCCGGGCCTGCACCCTTTTCCGTCACGATGGGACGCTTCAGGAAAGCGAATGGGCGCGGGGGTGTATCGCGACCTATGTGGCCCTTGCCGCCCGGGCGATCCGCATGGGGGCTCAGATCAGCTTTGAAAATGTCTATAACAAGGCGGTCAAACCGGCGGGAGAAGAACGGCTCGCCTCCCGGCCGTGGCATCTTCTCCGGTTTGTGGAGGCGGTGCGGGCGGGCCTGCGGGAGGAAGGGTTTTCTTCCCGGGAGGCGGAGAGGGTAGGGATCATCTTTGACGCGGGCCACGCTTTTGCCGATGTGCAGATGGGCAAGTATTACGGCCTGGCAGACTGGCTGGTACAGGTCGCGCCGTATTTGCAGCTTCTGCATGTCCATCAGGTCACCCGGCGACCGGACGGGGAGGGGACGGTGAACCACCAGCCCATCAGCGAAGGCTACGGCCCCTTGATCAACTACCACGGGTTCCTTTCAGCGCTGGGGGATGTTTGCGCCCGGCCGTTGTGCCTGCTGGTGGAAGTCCGCGAGCGGGAGGCGGCGCTTTTAAGCTATGCAACGCTGCGGGAAAGCGGGTTGCTTCGGCCCGATTGATGGCGGCGCTGATGTGACTGCGTTAAGTCGCTAGGATTTTCCCGAAAAAGCCTTCGTCTGGTGCCAACTGGGGGCTCAGGTTACTTGACGCCGTCTTACTAAATGCGCTCCAGAGCGTCCCAGAACGCTTTCATCATCTGCTGAAAGGGAAACTCCGGCGTGGCGTCGAGCACGATCGGCCCATCAAAGGAGGCGCAACGAAGGATCGAAAGGAGTTCCAGCACTTCTCCGTTGCCGTAGCCGGGGAGGGTTGGCCGCCCGTCAAAGGTGCCATCGGCAAAACGAAGCTGCCCCACCCATCGCCTGAGGGGCGTCTTTGAATAGACTTTCAGGAACGGCTTTTCGCCGGTGGCGGCGAAGCGGGCGGGGTTGAAGGCGAGGAGCGCCCCGCTTTCCCGGATGGCTTGGAGGTGTTCCTGGCAGTCCGAAGCGCTTTCGTTCCGGTTTTCCAGATGGAGGCGGAGCTTCGCGGAAGCGGCCCGTTCGGCGGCAGCCCGGGCGGAAGGGCCAAAAGGCAGCACCACCGCCGGAGCGCCAAGCTGCACGGCCGTTTCCACCAGCCGCCCGGCATCGACCATGGCACGGCGGGAGGAGACCGCCGTGATGCCGATCCCCTTGGTTTCCAGGGTGGAGCGGAGGGTTGCCAGTTCGGTATCGGAAAAATCGATCACTTCGCGTCCGTTGATTTCCCGCAGTTCCAGATGGCGGACTCCCTCGGCTTCGATCGTCGCCAGAATCTCTTCAAGACGGTGCCCGGCGGCGTTGCTGACAACGCTCAGGAGGAAATCCTCGCTTTCGAGGCGCTGCCGTTTGACGCATGCCCGCTGCGCAATGCAGTCGCGGCAGTGCGGGTTGTCGCAAAGGATCACGGTCGGGTCGCGGCGAAGCTCGGGCAGGAGGAGGTCGCGCATTTCGCGGGCGTCGATCAGGCGGCAGACGGCCCGGCCGACCTTGGCAACCGCCATCGCCCCGGCTTCGCGCAAACGCCGGTCGAGCCCGATGAAGTTGCGGTGCGGCCCGGGGTAGAGCGTGATTTCGAGGCTCCTGACAGTGCCGTCGCACGGGTCGATATAATCCCGCGTGACGGTCTTGAGAAAAGGAAGGCGCGCCATGGCTTCGAGCCCGTGCAGGCTGGTATTGCGGTCCTGGTCCACGCCGAGCAGGAGGATCTTTCCGCCCGCTTCCATCAGCTTGGCGTAAGGGGTGCCTTCACCGCATGCCGTCGGGCATTCGAGGTGCCCTGCCACCATTTCGGCCGCCCGCGCGCCAAGGGCGGTGACGGAGTGCGACGGGTGAAAACTCCGCAAGACCCCTTCGCGCCCGCGAAAGGTCTCGGTCAACAGCCCCACCTTGGAAGGGGAGCGGGCGGGATCAAAAACATCGGAGGAAAGCGCGGGCATCATCAGCGTGCCGCCCGGGCCCACGGCTTCCAGCAGGGCGTCGATCACGGCATCCGCTCCGCCGCGCACGGTGCCGAGGGAACTCAGGGCGCTGTGAACCAGAAGCAGGTCGCCGGGGCGGATGCCCAGCCGGGAGAAGCCTTCGCGCAGTTGGTGTTGATCGATCATGCTTTCAGGAATTGATTTACGAAGCCACTTCGGCGACGGCGCGGCACGGGAGTTGGGTTGCTTTCGGAAAACGGGGGGTCAGGACCGTCAGCCGGGTGTAGGGTTGCTCAAGGCAATGGAGGTTCACCGGCTGGCAGACGGTGCAGATCCTCCGGGAAAAGAGCAGGGGGAAAACGCCTTCGCTCAAGGCTTTGCTTTCATAGACATCGGAAACGAGAAGGTGGATCGGGGTGGAAATGATCCATTCCACGGCGTCCCGATTGAGAAAAACGCTGCGGTAGAGGATGGCGTCGAACCGGATTGTCCCGAGCGCATTGATGATCAACGCGCCGCACCCTTCCAGAGGCGGGGCGGCTGCCTGCAACTCCTGCGCCGAGATGCCGCCGGAGCCGCTTTGCCGATGGAGGCGCACCACGGCGGCCCGCACCCGGTAGAACCTTTCCGGCGGATCATTGGCGGCGGTCGCGCCATCGTCGGTTTCGACAAGGTGCCCCGGAAAGTCGAGGTAGGTGCCGACCATTGAGTCGTGCCGGAAGTGATGGACGCGGGCCTGGCACGGGGCGTCAGCGCAGACCAGCGGAACCAGATCGGTGCGCACGGTGGGCCGGGTATTCTGGAGTTCCGGGATCGGGAGGGTCAGGTCAACGAGCTTCATGCAGTCGGGAAACGGATAGCACCCGCCTTTCCTGAATCCAATGGAAAAACCCCCGGTCGGTCGAAAGCCGCCGTTTCCGGATTCTTTCTCAAAGCATTGAAAACAAAGGGGTTACGGTGCTTGGAAGAGGGGGGCTGTCATGGGCAGATTCGCTGGGTCAGGGGAAAGGTGAAAACCGCCGCCCTGTCGGGGCGCTGCCGGAGGTCAACCTTGCCGGGCGAACTTGAGGATCGCCTCGGCGTGAATGCGCGTGGTGTCGTACAATGGCAGCGGCGTGTCTTCCTCTGCAATCAGGAGGGAGAGTTCCGTGCAGCCGAGGATGACCGCTTCGACCTCCTGCCCCTGAAGCTTCCGCATCATCTCGCGGGCGGCCTGGCGGGAGGCGGGTTCGATCCGCCCATGGGAAAGCTCTTCCCAGACGATCCGGTCGAGTTCCTGGCGTTCCGCCGCTTCGGGCACCCGGGTTTCGATCCCCTTGGCGGAAAAATGCCGTTGGAAGAAACCAAATTCCATGGTCGCCTTGGTGCCGAGCAGGGCGACCTTGCGCCGCCCGTCCTGCTGGAGCGCGTCCGCCGTGGCGTCCATGATGGTCAGGACCTCCAGCGGCAGGCGGTCGCGGAGACGGTCGTACGCATTGTGCGGCGTGTTGGCCAGGATGGCGGCGAAATCGGCCCCGGCGGCCTTGAGGCGTTCGAGCGCGGCGAGCAGAATGGCGGCGACGCCGTCCCAGTCGTTCTTTTCGAAAAGGGTGACGAGCTGTTGCAGGTTCAGGCTTTCGAGCGTCATCTCGGGAAAATGGAGGCCGCCCTCCTCGCGATTAAATTCGCGGCAGATGATCTGGTAATAGTGAACTGTCGATTCCGGGCTTAAACCGCCGATGAGTCCAATGCGTTTCATGATTTGAAAGTCGTCTCCTCTCCGGGCCGCCTGCGTCTTCCTGCGACCGCCGGTTCAAGCTTGGAACCGTTCCGCCCCGGGTGTCAAAGCCTTTCTTTCAATCCCCGGAAACCGGTTTTTACGGGTTTGAAACCCGGAGGAATTTAATTTTCATTGCTATGAATTATTTTTGAAGAACTGACGAAAATAAAACGCGTCGATCGCCGGAAGAGACGTAAAGGTTCGCTCCGGAGATTTTCAAAAAATATGCTTTATTGAAGGAAATTTCACCGATGGTTTTATTTTGATTAATTTTTCCTTGCCTCCAAATTCCCGAACGTATTAAATTCATCCCTATGAATTATCGTCGCGTAATCAACACCCCTCTTTACCGGCAGGTCGCCTCCGCCATTCAGGCGGATCTTATCTCCCCCGGCGAGGAAGGTTCACCATTGCCGACCGAACCGGAGCTGGCTCGTCTTTACCGCGTTTCCGTCACCACCGTTCGCAAGGCAATGGACCTGCTTGAGCAGAAGGGGCAGGTCAAGCGCAGGCAGGGCAGCGGGGTCTATATTTTGCGCAGCAAGGTCGTCCGCAGGGTCGGGGTTTATATCGATCACAACATCCTTGCAGCAGACGCCCCGCCGATCATCAATAGCGTCTTCACAAATTTCCATCTCCATGCCGCAGGGAAAGGACTTGAACTGGTCTCCTTTTTCGGAAACCGGGACTACGCTAGCGAGCCGACGAAAAAGGGGGTTCCCGATGCCTTGGTTCTCGCCTTGAAACAGCGCTCCATCGACGGGTTGGTCGCCATCGGTTCTCTGCCGTTCGAGTATTGGGTCGAGATGGGCGACCGCCACGGGGTCCCGGTTGTCGGGTCGACCTACGGTTTTTCAAGCTCGGTTCGCTGGGATCAGGAGAAGTTTCTTCAACTGGCGCTGGAAACGGCCCTTCTCAACGGAAAGCGCAAGGTTGCCTTTATTATCGGCAGCCGTACTGACATGCGACTCTACCGGCATTGCGAGAAACTGGAGGATGTGGCGGACGCCCTCTCGTCCCAATATGGGGTGGTTACTTATAAGGAGTGGATTCGCAGCGACTATAGTATCTGCCTTCCCGGGGCCGGTTGGGAACTGTTCCGCGACCTGTGGGGCGCGCGCAGCGAGAAGCCGGATTGCGTGATCGTCAGCGACTTCATCCTCTCCGATGTGGTCGATGCGGCGGTCTCAATGGAGATCGCACCGCTCAAGGATCTTCTGTTGATCACTTCGTCGCCTCAAAAGCACGAAACCAGGGTGCCCTATCCCGTGGTCCGCATTGAGACTTCCAATGAATCGGTGATGGCGAAGTCCCTGCTGGAGGAAATCATACGGCGGATGGAAGGGGAAAAGCCACGGCATCTGCTCATTGCGCCTACCGGAATCCATTTCGACCAGAGAATCTATTCACAGATTCCATCTCTCTCCTCAATCGGTCCGGATGCGTCGTTTCAGCCGCCCCTTTTGCCTGATGCGGTCGGAGAGAGCGCTGTTGTTTCCGTGGAAGAGGAGGCCGATGCTGTATGAATTCTGAAGGAAAGATCCGCGTCGGCGTCATTGGCGCGGGAGCCATCGGGCTCGAGCACATCAAGGGATTCCTGAACCACCGGCAGGCATCTGTGGTTGCGGTATGCGATACCTCGCAGGAGCGGATCGATGAAGCGCGGAGCCTTTACGGGATTGAATCCGCCCATCGGGACTATCATGAGCTGCTGGCGCGGCAGGAGGTCGATGTCGTCAGCATCGCGCTGCCCAATGATCTGCATGCCGTAGCCGCCAGGGCGGCGTTGGAAGCAGGGAAGCACGTCCTCGTCGAAAAGCCATTTGCTATCAACACGGCGCAGGCCATGGAGATCGCGGCGCTGGCCGCCCGCAGGGAGCGGCTGGTCATGGTGGGGCAGAATCTGCGGATGTCGCCCAAGGCGCAGATGCTTAGAAGTGAAGCCGACGGGGGCCGGTTCGGAAAGATTTATCACCTGAGGGCGACCTGGTTGCGGCGCGCCGGGATTCCACGCATCGGGAGCTGGTTCACCCGCAAGGAACGCTCCGGCGGCGGCTGCGTCTTCGACTTGGGCTCGCACATTCTCGACCTCGCCCTATGGATCGGCGGCCCATCGGAGGTGGCCACCGTCAGCGCGGCCACGCACGCCGGTTTTGGCCCGCGGGGGCTGGGCGACTTTGCCTGGGGAAAATCGCCCCGCAATCCCGACCGCCTCTTTGACGTGGAAGATTTCAGCGCCATTTTGATCCGGTGCCACAGCGGATTGACGATTCTTCTCGAGATTGCATGGGCCTGTCATCATCGCTCCGTCGAAACCTACAACCTGCAAATCTATGGCACCGAGGGCGGCGCCAGCCTGACGCCTTTCGAATTTTATCAGGCCGGAGACGATGGCTACCATGTCATTGAACCGGAGATCATTCCACCCGTGCGGGCGACCGAACGCATGGCTCATTTCATCGACTGCGTGTTGGGAAGATCGACCCCGATCGTACAGGTTGAAGAGTCCGTGGCGGTACAGAAAGTTCTCGACGCCATCTATGAATCCGCCGCGCTCGGGCGGGAAGTTACCTTTTGTTAAAAACCGAAATCAGTTCAAAAAAACCATGCAACTCGCCTGCTCTCCCATCAGCCTAGCCCGCACCATCAAGTCGCACGAGATGAATACCCATGGGTTTATCCGTTATTGCGCCGATCTTTCCTTTGAAGGGGTCGAGATCTTTGACACCCGCTCCTTTCCTTGGTTCTGGAAGGATGCGGGGGATGTCCGCCATTGTCTCCAGTGGGCGGCGGAGGCGGGGATCACCATTTGCGGCTATGCGTGTGAAAACAACTTTGCCCGCACCGACTCCCGGGAGTTTGAACGCGAAGTGGCCATTGTTCTCAACGCGATTGATGAGGCCGCCCTGTGCGGCGCGCCCGTTCTCCGGATCTTTGGAGGCTACCACCGCGAGAACGGAGGAGAGGCCGGGCTCAACACTGCCGAGGCCTTTGGGATGATCTGCGCCGGGCTGGAGCGCTGCCTGCCTCACGCAGAAGCGCGCGGCGTCGTTCTGGGGCTCGAGAATCACGGCCGCCTGCCGGGTCATTCTTATGAACTTGCCGGTCTGATCCGTCGGTTCGACTCGCCCTTCCTCAAGGCCACCTTTGACCCCGCCAACTTTATTGCCAACAACATGGACGAACCCGAAGATCCCCTTGCAGCCTACCGCCGTCTGAAAGAGATGGTCGTCCACGTTCATGTCAAGGACTTCGGCAAACCGGTGCTCGACCCGAAAAGACGCGTCGAGCCGTGCCTGCCCGGACGGGGAGAAGTGCCCTTGCGCCAGTTTCTTTCCGAGCTTCATCAGGACGGGTACAACGGATTTTGTTCGCTGGAGTACGAAGCAGGTCGGATCATTCCGGAGCTGGAGGGCATCCCCCAATGCCTCGCCTACTTCAAGGAAGCGATCGCCGTAATCAGGGCCGTGGAAACGCCAATACTCGGTACGCAGTAGCTCGGTACGCAGCCGGGCGCGCCACCCCGACCTCACCTTCCCGCCCTGGCGTACAACAGAAACATCCCGGAAATTTCGCAGCCTTTCTCTTGACTTTTCCGGCTAAAACCTGTTTCTTCAAGCTCATCCAAGGGGGGCAAAACAGGGAGGAACAGCGAACTTTTCGTCCCTCCAAGAAATCGCCTTAAACCCTTGGACTCCAACAATTTAGGGGATATAGCTCAGTTGGTAGAGCGGTTCGTTCGCAATGAACAGGTCAGGGGTTCGAATCCCCTTATCTCCACCAGTTTTACTCAAGTGACTGGTGTACCGTCTCACGCGAAATGAGAAAAAATCTCAATGGTTTAGGAATTTTGCTGTTTTTGGCTTGAGTTGCGACCGGCGTGCAACGCCGTTGCATGCCCCTTTCGGCGCCTCACAACTCACAAATAAGCGGACCATCCATATCGGTCCAGGTCCGTAACGTCCCATCTTCATTTTGGACGTAGTTGGTGTGGTAGATCGCCGGAGCAGGGCACGTGCCCGGTCGATTGATCACCACATGTACGATGCCAAATTTATACGACCCAGAGGTGTTACTGTAGGTCCATATGGTACCATGGTCATTGAAGGCTGGCGGAACCCGGGTAACTCCGAGGTTATCCGTGAAAGAGGCTGACCCATTCTCGGGAGAATCCGGCGTTTATTGCTTTCAGAAGCTCCTCATCCTCAATCGGGACCGGAATATGCTTTACGACTGCCGGAGCCGGAGTGTGAGAGGAAACAGACCGAGAAGGAGTTACAACCTCTCGCGATGGCGTGCTATCAGGAGGGACAAAGTCAGACGAAAGGAACGGCAGAAAAACCAAACCCACGAAACTACAGAAAGCCGTCGTGACCTTTCTTGCGGAAGCGAATCGTTGCCCGAACCAAACAACGAAAAGAACGATGCTCAAAGCAAAGTAGAGCGCCGTGGTTCGGGGGTTCTGAGAAAATAGCACTATGAGGAAAAGCGGGCCAGCAATCGCCGTAACAATTTTCTTTGTCCGGTTTTCAAACGCGCCACTTCGCCAAAGCAAAATGAGGCCAAGCGGGCAGAGCAGAAAGAGGGCGAGAATGACGACCCACCGGAGGCGTGAATAACACTCGATTTTCGAGAGTATCGCACTCTGGCTCCCCTTTACCAGATACCCTTGAGTGGGGGTGGTTCCTTGCGACAACGAAGATGTTACCGGCAATGACGGTGCGGGCAACGGAGGCGGGATGATTCGCGTAAATGGCATCCACTCCTGCCCCCCTTGCGCGATGACCTGAGTTTCTGGCGCTATCACCCCTTCTGCCGCAAGGCGTTGGAGATCGGCAAAGGCGAATGGGCCTTGGGGTGTATTTTCGGAGTCAGCGTAAAACCACGCGCTCGCCCGCGGGGAGTCGGGAAAAGGAGGAACGGTATTCATAAATCCATTGGCGTCTGATAACGAAAACGACCACCCTGATTTCTCAAGGTGGCCGGGGAGTTAAGAGACCGCCAAAGACAGCCACGACGACCTTTGGTCATGGCGCGAGGCCACGACTTGGACATACGTCGCCGTCTCCCCGACCATAAAGGGCGAGCACCATCTTTTGCACCCGGTTTCAACGCTTTACTGTAGTTCACGCCAATACCGATAAGGGATTCAGCTTCGTAAAAAAGTTATCATTTTTCCTGTAAAAAATACAATTAAGATCACCAAGGTTTTTGACTGCTTAACTCTAAATCGCCTTCACGCTTCTTCACATTATCTAATCAATATCAGTTTCGACAGAGAATTAAATGCGTGAACGAGCCTATATGTTTTGGAATTTAACGCATTTGGCTCAATGCCGGATTGCGTTTAAGATGAGCTTGACGTAAAAACCTGATATGGCTTCAAAAAAAACCAACAGGTCATTGGATGATACATTTCGACGCTCGATTTTAGATGCGCTACACTTTGGTCTCTGCATTTTTTGCAGCGTCTTCACTCTTATCAACTTGGTCTTTTTCTTTTTGAATTGAAGCACTCACCCACGCGAAAAACAGCAGGAATGCTAATCCCGTAAATGCAATTCCTCCTACATAAATCGCCGTAGATTTAGGTTTATTGATTTTAGATGTGACCAACCGAATTACTTCGTCTCTCTTATCTCGATCAACAAGTTTTGTAAGTTCATCATTGTATACCAATGCGTCAACCTCTTCTGAAAAATAACTTGTGGAGCCAAGCACAATCATTGAAAACAGAGACGCCATAGTAAATACGAAGAAAAATGGAGCGGATACGGCCTTAAATGTTATTGGGTGTTTGTAAGCCAAAAACCAGAAAAATCCCACGGCAGCCGATCCTAATGGAATTAAGATTTTTATAATATTATCGTCCATGTTTTAGAGTCTCAGGATTATGCATTTGTTTCAAAAACATGTACGATTTTTGACAGGTTTTTAGAAAAAAAGTAACAGTGATGCTCCTACATTCGAGGGCCTGATCGGTTTTTTCTTGATCTTTCAACCAATTCTTTGCAAATACTGTGACACACGCCTGTAACACGTCCAAACGAAGACCTTTCGTAAGTCGTTGATATTCAGGGGTTAGTTGAGAGGAGTTGGGAATCCCCTTATCTCCACCATTTGTAGCAAAATAGGGGGAAACACCGTAGGAGACGATAGCCGGGTCTACACCAAGGATTGGGGACTGAAGCGATTTTAAGCCACAGGAGGCAATCACCCCGCCACTTTTTGCCTACGATCAAAACTGTATTGTTTCCGCCTGCCCGGTCGCTTATCTTCCGACGCTTATGCCAGCTCGGAAGAACGCCACTCCCGCCAAGACTAAAGCCAAACTCGACACCGCCGCTCTCGACTTCGAGGCCAAGCTCTGGCTTACCGCCGACAAGCCGCAGGCTGCCCGCAGGGCGAACGAAGCGAGGCAATACAAGCACGTCGTCCTCGGCATCATCTTCCTCAAATACATCTCCGACGGCTTCGAGGAGCACCACGCGAAATTAATCAAGGGAAGTACACGCACCTCGCGTGCTGGGAGCGGCGCCCCCGCCGATCACTTGGACCAATACACCGGAGCCAATCCTGAAGGCCCGGTCGAATACCGCCCCGAACATATCTTCTGGATGCCACCGGATGCCCGCTGGTCTCACCTTCAGACAAACGCCAAACAGCCCACCATCGGCAAGATCGTGGACGACACGATGGTCGCCATCGAACGGAACAACCCACGGCTCAAGGGCGTCCTGACCAAGAACCACGCCCACCACGCGCTCGACAAACACCGCCTTAGTGAATTGATCGACCTCATCAACACCCTCGGCCTCAACGACGCCGAGAACCGCGACAAGGACATCTTCGATCGCGTCTATGAGTATTTTCTGACGCAATTTGCGTCGGCGGAAGGGCGACATTCACCGGGAACTCGCGGAGGCCGACCTCGTCGAATGCATGATCGCGTCCCCGGCCTTTCCTAGCTGAAAATAACTAATTATGAGCACAATCCGAATTCTGGAACCTGACGCCAATCGACGCGGCGATCTCTTTGGCCGGTTGATGGCGGACCTATTCGTAGCACTTGGCTACGAACAACCACGGATGAACATTCACAAATCCGGGCGCGAAATAGATTTGTCTGCAAACCATCGCTTAGAGCCACGCCGAGCTGTGGGCGAATGTAAGGCAACGGAAGAGACCATTGGAGGGGGCGAACTAAACAAATTCGTGGGAGCATTGGATGCCGAGCATGATGAAAAAGTTCAAATCAGCGGGTATTTTATCTCACTTGCTGGCTTCAAAGAGACTGCCATTGAGCAGGAGAAACTGCGCCGCCGCACGAAGATAATCACCTTAACCGGCGAGCAAGTTGTCGGCGAGCTGATCAAAGGGCGGATCATTGTCCCGAGCGAACGCGCTACTGAACTTGCTGGCCGCTGCTCCGCAGGGCATCTTCACTTGACGCTTGACGGAACGCCTGAGCTGGTAGCCCATGAGCGAGGCTGGATTTGGACCATTTATTACTCACTCGGTAAGGTTCGCACAAGTTTCGTTCTGATCCATGCAGACGGGACGCCACTGGGGTCAGCGCTTGCCCTAAAGATCATCGGTTCCGATCAAGCAATTGGCGGATCACTTCATCAATTGAGTTGCCTTAACCCATCCCCTGCGGAGGTAGTAGTTACTCCAGGACTTGAGAAGGCGGCCATGTCAGCATACAGCCGCTACATTTCAGAAGAATGCGGGTTCATTCAGCTTGATGGGCTTCCCGCCGATAGCGAAGTTGGTTCTCGCCGACTCAAATTGGAGAACCTTTTCGTTCCACTTCATATTGATATACCGAGTAAAGAGAAACTACGTCAAGCCGTGGGGGCGGCCTTGGTCGACCACTCGCGTTTAGCAATTCTCGCTGCACCTGGGGGAGGCAAATCGACACTAATCAAACGTATTGCCGTGGCGTATGCAGACGCACAAAGGCGCAGCCTAGTCCCAGACGATCTGCCGGAGAATAGCTGGCTACCGCTTTTCTTTAGATGCCGTGAACTACGCGGGTTGGCGAGGGCATCTTTCGTGGAATTGCTTGAGGCATTGGCCCACCGTGAGCCAGTCCGGCAGCACGCTCATACATTCCGCGCTCTTGCAGATCGCGCGCTCATCGAAGGTCGAGTCCTGCTTTTGGTGGACGGTTTGGATGAGATATCTGATGCTGGAGACCGCGCAGCGTTTGTATGCACTATGCGAACGGCGCTCCAGGCTTATCCGGGCACTGCGATCATCGTGACATCTCGAGAAGCGGGCTTCCGTCATGTCGCGGCACATTTGGCGTCGGTCTGCACATATGCCACGCTTTCTCCCTTCGATGCAGAAGATATTCGACGACTTAGTGTTGCATGGCATGCAGAAGTTGTCGGTGGCGCAGAGAAGGTACGGAACGATGCGGAACGCCTCGCACGCACGATATCTAACAACGACCGGATTCAACGTCTCGCGATCAACCCGCTGCTCCTTACCACACTTCTACTGGTTAAGCGTTGGGTTGGATCGCTGCCGACTCGCCGCGCAGTCCTATACGGCAAAGCAGTAGAAGTGTTGTTGATCACTTGGAATACAGAAGGCCACGAACCAATTCCCGAAGAAGAAGCGCTGCCGCAACTATGTTATGTCGCCTCAGCAATGATGATTGCCAGAGTGGAGAGGATTAGTCGTCCTAAGCTTGCGATTCTGGTCCAAGAAGCTCGTGACTCATTGCCGACCGAGCTCGGCTACGTGAAAGGGACAGTGGAAGAGTTTATTCACCGCGTTGAAGACCGCAGTAGTCTACTTATGATGACCGGGCACGATGTGGAGGATGGTCGACTGGTGGAATTCTTCGAATTTCGGCATCTCACGTTCCAAGAGTTTCTAACGGCAAGAGCTATGGTGGAAGGGTGGCATCCGGGACGAACCGAATCCGACACTCTCGTAAACGTGCTTGAGCCGCATTTCGACGAAGAGAAATGGCGAGAAGTTATCCCACTTTCGGCATCCCTTGGTGGAAAGGCGACCGAAGCATTAATTAATCGTTTGACCGAGAGGTTTGGTGCTTTTGACAGTGACAAGCGATGGGAGGACAGGGAGAAACCATCATTCATCGCCCTCGGTCATTGCTTAGCGGATGAAGCGGCGGCTCGTCCGGAAACGATTCGATCAGCGCTGCGGGTTCTCGTAAAGGTTGGACTTCAAAGCGGACGCCAATCTTTCGTGCCAATGCTGGCGCGTGGGCGCTATGGTAACGAATTGCGCTATGAGGCAGAGAGATCATTCATCTCAGGAGAGGAACCCAACGCGTCAGCGACCTCCCTTAAGCAAGTCGTGTGGTGGCAGTCATCGGAGGGGGATGATCATCCCAACCATCCTCAGCTTGCTCTACTCTTCACCGAAATGCTGCGAAATGAGGACCGCCTTATCCGGTGTAAAGGCGCACTTGCGTGCGTAGAGCTTCTCCAGCACAAGCGAGGAGCGAATGTTCTTGGACGTGCGGTCACTAACGCCATTGCAGATGCATGCGTTCCATTGCTTTTTTCCAATGATTGCAGAGAGAATTACGTTGCGGGATGGCTACTTTACACTCTTGGGAAAATGAGGGTCTGGGTCCCCCCTGCTGAACCGGATGTGCTTGGTCGGATGTTTAACCTTTGGCAACATAGCCCCTCAAAGTCTGTTCGGGGTGGACTGCCTTCGACGCTTGCCGCGCAAGAAGTGCAACCTCGAGAGGATCAGCTCCGCTTTTCTACAGTAGAATCCTCCAACATTTCAGTCGTTATCAAGAAGTACTCCGAACTATCAGATCACTCTGAGAAACACGCGGTGCTGGTGGCTGCTTGGTATACAAGGACACTCAATGATCGAGAAATTGTCGGACGTTCGCAGGAGTTACTAAAGAAGATGAGGCATCCTTACAAAGTTACGCTCCAGGAGCTATTGAAGCATCTTGGCGTCCAACCGGCCGAAAGAGAGGACGAAGTGGAACACCGTGAGCTTATGATTTCCGACGAGTCCACGGCGATCTGATCGCCTGTCGGCAACTCCGAATCTATATGGAAGTGGTCTCAGACGTCCTCCTCTCCAACGAAGCGCTGGTGGTCTTCGACGGGATGAATGCTCGCGGTGGGCCGCGCACGGCAATGCGGGAGTGGCTCCTACAGTAGCACCGAGCGTCGCTGAAGCTCGAACCGGACGGCGATGTATTGATCGTAAGCGGTGCACCAAAGCCCCTTTGACCTCGAGAAGTTTGTAAGTTTGAAGGCCTTGTAGGGGAGTGAGTACAAAACCTCTGAGATCTACGAGGCGATCTTCAAAACCCGTTCTTTGTGCGCTTTGATGTAGAAGTAGTGACGCTGCCGATCTGGCGGTTGGTCAAATGCGGGAGCTGGTCCGGTAAGTGCAAGAAATTGCATGTAGAATCTCCAGAGAGACTCCCGGTTTTTCAATTTCCTGAAACGCCTTCTCTTTCGAAAAATGATCGTCAGTTGAAGAAGTCGCTGGCACCCCGCCAATGATTTTGCTACAAAATACTGCTACAAAACATGAAACGCGGACTTTCCGTTCCTGTTGATTATCAGGCACTTACGTCGGTTTAGGGATTCTCCCCTTATCTCCACCATTTGTAGCAAAAATGGTGGAATCCCCGTAGGAACCGATAGCCTTCAGGGGCAGAAAAGGGGCCTCGGGCGCTCAGGCACTGGGATGTGTCTTTACTCGGGTTCTTTTCCAGTCGATTTTGCGTCGTCGGCTGGGACGACGCGCGAACCGAAGCGGTTTGCCCAGACCTGGGTGAATTCCGCGCCGAAGAAGAAGATCTGCGAGGAGTAGTAGACCCAAAGGAGCAGGACGATCAACGATCCTGCCGCGCCGTAGGCGGAGGCTACGCTGGTGGTTCCCAGATAAAAGCCGAGGGCGAATTTTCCAATGGTAAACAAGGCCGCCGTGATGACCGCGCCAAGCCAGACGTCTCTCCAGGCAATCACCGCGTCGGGCAAAAACTTGAACATCAGCGCGAACAAGGCGGTCACGACGCCGAAGGAGAAGGCAAAGTTCAGGATGTGCGCAATGATTTCCACGCCTGAAATCACGCCGCCGACCGACTCTGCGAGAAAAGTGATCGCCGCGCTCAGAATCAGGGATACAAGTAATAGAAAGCCTACGACAAGGATAAAGCCGAACGAGAGAAACCGTTTCCTGATGAATCCGAGGAGTCCTTGCCCCGACTTGGGTTCGACTTCCCACATGATGTTGAGACTGCTTTGAAGCTGGCCGAAAACGCCGGAAGCGCCCAGAAGCAAGGTGACCAACCCCGTGATCGAAGCGATGATGCCGGTTGCCGGTTTGGAGCCGGCGCTTTGCACCATCTCCTGGGTTGCTTTTCCGCCCTGCTCCCCGATCAGATGGTGAAGCTGTTCGAAAATCTTCCCGCGCGCCGCCTCGTCGCCCCATACAAGGCCCGCGATGGAGATTGAAATGATCAGCAGCGGAGCCAGCGAAAAGACGGTGTAATAGGCAAGGGAGGCGCCCAGCATGGGAGCCCTGTCCCGTACCCATTCCTCTGCCGTCTGCTTGAGAAGGGATGTTGCGGTCTTGATTGTCATACGGCTGATGGGCTCGGACCCCGATCGCTCGCTCCACCTGCGCGTCGCGGTCATTTCACTCCGGGGGCTCAAGAAAAATCGCGTCGTAAGGGGAGGGCGGTCTTGCCTGGGAGGGACATCCGATTCCCCGCCGGTTCCCTTCAGGGTTGCCTTTTTCCGGTGTTTGTCGGAAAAAGGAGCGTTGTTTCTGTTCCGAAACCGTTTTTTATCAACGATGAAACTGACCCACCTCGGCCACTCCTGTTTTTTGCTGGAAACCTCCAGGCACCGTCTTCTTTTTGACCCGTTTCTCTCGGGAAATCCCCTCGCAACGACCAGGCCCGAGGAGGTGGAGTGCGATTTCATCCTCGTCACGCACGGGCATGAAGATCATCTCGGCGATGCCGTGGCCATTGCCAAACGGACCGGCGCGACGATCATCAGCAATTTTGAAACGGCCTCCGTATGCGGCAAGCAGGGCGCCAAGGCTCATCCGATGCAGCACGGCGGCGCATGGCAGTTTCCTTTCGGGCGGGTCAAGCTCACCATCGCCCACCACAGTTCCAGCAACGAAACGGAGGAAGGCTTCACCTACCTCGGCAATCCCGCCGGGATTCTGGTGACAACGGACGGCAAAACCATCTACCACGCGGGGGATACGGCGCTTTTCCTCGACATGAAGCTGATCGGCGAACTCGATTCGATTGACGTGGCGCTGCTGCCGATCGGCGACAATTTCACCATGGGGCCGGAAGATGCCGGGCGCGCGGTCGATTTTCTCAACGCCAAGCTCGCCATCCCGATGCACTACAATACGTTTGACCTGATCAAGGTCGATCCCGAGCGCTTCGTCGCCGCAGCGAAGGGTCGCGGACGTGTCATGGAAATCGGCGAAACGATCGGGATTTAAGAAGCCCTCCGGAACCGTCCGATTCGCCATCGGCGGGCCGCCAGGAGGAAGGCTGCACCGGCTCCGGCCCCGATCAGCGATAACGCGGTCGGCTCCGGAATCACTTCGTACTGGCCGATGATCGGGCCGCTGTTGGAAAAATCTCCGGCATAGAGATCGCCGCTCCCGAGCCGGATGTGTGCGATCCATTCGCTTAGGTCAAGCACGGCGCTCCCGGTCAAGGCGGCTTGCGACGTGGAGAAGCCTTGCGTGCTATACCCGGAGCCGAAGAGGTTCAGATCGGTGTAGGGGCCCAGGAGAGCGGAAAACGAAGTGTTAAGGACTCCCTCATAGGCAAACCGCCCTTCCGGAGACCAAAGATCCGCCGGATCAAAGTAGGCTTGGACGTTGTCCGGTTCACTGGAGAAGAAATCGATCAGGGTGACGCCGGCGGTGAGGTCGGTGTCTTCGTCGTCATTCTGCGCAAAAGCCCCGGTGGCGGTAAAGACCACGGCTGAGGGATCGGAGATATCGATCCGGAGGATGACCTCCGCCTGCGAGATCGCAGAGCCTGCCAAAAGCAGGGAGCCCACCAACGCGACCGGACGAACGAAGCGACGCATGCGGTGGATGTTAAGAGGTTCCCGGAAAACAGGTCAAAAGCTTTTGAAAAACAGCCTTGGGATCGCTGACGAACCGTCCGGTTTTGAGGATGAACGGCCGGAGGCTGCGGCAGCCGGAAAGCGATGGCCTATTGACTGGCAGCCTGCCGTTCCACGCCGGGAAGCGCCCCGATGAAGGGTTGCTTTTCTTTGCCGGGCAGGAGATTGGGGCTTTCGGCTTGTAGTCGGAAGTCTCCGGCCAGAGGATCGACATACTCCGGATCGGCGAAAATGGAGTGGGCATCCTTCCCGGAGAAGCCCAGCCACGGTTGCATCTGAAGGAAGCGTTGGCTTTCCTCGCCGATCCGCACATTGACGATCGCCTTGCTTTGAGCAACGCGGCCATAGCGCTCCGCAGGCTTGAAGTCGTTCTCCGGTCGCACGGTTTTGTCTCCGTACGGGTGGTTTTCGCGCAAGAGCGAACCATAGTTGTTGAAGTCGCAAACCATTGAATCAAACGCTTTCCGATCCGTCTCGGAAATGCGCAGCGAGTCGTTGCCGGTAAAGGTAAACGAGTTGCCGGTGATCTCCGAATCGCGTGCCGATTCATGGAGGATGGCCGCCACGTACATATTGCGAAAGGCGGTATTGTTGCGGAGCTTCAACGCCGGGGAAAAATAGGCGTAGACCCCCCGTTCCAGTGTCGTAAACACCGAATGGGAAATGCTCCAGCCGGGGGATTGGACCAGGTGAATGCCCGTGCCATTGGGGGTGGCGCTGCCGACCAGCGGAGCGTTGAGAAACCGGCACCGTTCCACCGTGCCGTGGCTGGAACCGGTCGCCTGAAGCCCGGTATTCCCAAACCAGCGGAGTTGCAGATCGCGGATGATGACATGACTGGCACCGGTGAGGGTCAGCATCACCGGCGGCTCCTTCCCACCGTCGAGAAGGGTGGCCTCCATTCCTTCCCCCTGGAGGGTGATCGGGGCTTGCGCCGTGCCGGAATGTGAGAGAAACGCCGGGGTGGTATGAACGCCCTTCTCCAGCCGTACGGTGTCGCCCGGAAGCACGCGGTCGAGGGCATCCTGCAAACGGGCAAACGGGTGTTCCGGTGACCCGTCGGCAGCCTCCGCCGGACTGCCCGCGCGGACCCGGTACTCGCGCGGCCCCCCGCTGGTCCGCCAATGGAACGGTTCGCCTTCGATCGCTTCGCCTTTTTCCGGTATGGCTTTGAGGTAGCCTTCGTAATCGGTTTGCGCAGCAAGAAGGTCCTCCCCGAGGAAGAATACCCAATGCTGGCGGGGATCGGGCGGCACCCGGTCGATGGGAGCCATTGCCCCGACCGCTCCGGCAAAGGGACGGCGATGCGGGATGGCTTCCAGCGTCGACCAATGGGTCTCGCCAACGGGGCGGTAATAAAGAAGCGCCTTGGCCGGTCGGGAAAGGGCGGTCACCACCAGGGCTCCCTTTGCTGAGGCGGTGACCAGCAGCGCCCGGGCGAACGCCAGCGGCTGCTCCCGGTCGCCGGCCGCCGCAGCGTGGTCAAAGGCAAGATAAGCCGAGACGCTGTGGTTCCACCGGACGCTGGCGGGGCGCGCGGAGGCGTTGCGAAGCGCGGGAGGGAGGGGGGTGTCCCCGGAGAACCTCAAGTCTCCTTCGGCCAACGCGACGAAAGGATCGCTCCCGGCAAGGTTGCTCCCCACGGCCGTGCCGCCGCCGTGATAGAAGTAGTTTTCCTCAAACGTCGCCGTCGCCAGCAGCGGGTCTTTCATCGGGTCGATCCGTTCATCGTTCGGGCCGATCACGTTCCGACGGTAGCTATTGAGTTTCTGCGGCCCGGTGCTCCCGGCGCGAATGCCATCGGTAAAAACGTTGCCTTCGATCGTCATCGGCCGCGCCGCCTTGCTGGTGGTGTCCGCCTTGATGTAGAGCCCGGCCCAGAAACCGGCGGTGACGCAACGGGCCACGCTCCCGCCGACAGCCGGAAAGTAGTAGCGGATGCCGTCGCGCACATGCTGGTTGAGGTCGCTGATGGCGAAACGCCCGACGGCGCCTTCAATCAGGCAATCGCGCACGTGGAGGTCGCGTCCATAACTGACGATGCCGTTGCCGACTTCGCGGATTTCACACCGTTCGATGACCGTCGCATCCGAATTGACGCTGAAACCGTGCGTGGCGTTGGTGATGGTGCAATCCTCAATGCGAATCCCTTTCAGTCCCCTGCCGGTCGTGATCGCCCGCGCCTGGCGCCCGCCAAGGTAGTTTTGCAGATGCAGGCCGCGAAGGCTCACCTGCTCCCTGTCCACCGTCAACCCCTTCGCTCCCCGGTTGCGCCAGAGCCCGAGTTCGCCGGGCGTGCGGCCATCGCTGGTATGGATGAGAAGATGGGTCGCATCAAGCAGGCAGACGCTCGCCGGGTAGGCTCGAACCCCGTCCGCATCCATCTGTCTGCGATAGCGCAGGCGCGGCCCGTCTTCCCAGACGTCGAGGTAGCCGACTTCACTGGGAAAGGTGGTGGTGATGTCGGTCGCTTCAACGATATAGAGCCCCTTTTCACCGTTCCATGCTTTCCATTCGGTGATCGGTTCGCCCCCTTCGAAAACCACCTTCCGGCCCGGCGCGGCGGCGACGGTCAGCCTCTCCGGTTCTCCGGTAAGGCCCGGGGGCGCATTGAGAATGACCTCTCCCTTGTAGACCCCTTCGAGCAGGAGAATCGTCCCTCCGCCGCGGGGTGAAAGGTGGCCAAGCGCTTCCTTGAGGGTGGCAAAGGGAGCTTCGGCGCTTCCATCTCCTCCCGGGTTTGCGGCGGGCGAGACGTGAAGAACCGGCATGGCGTATTCTTCGTGTTTCGGTTCGACGGGAACCGGGGCGGCGGCTTTCTCCGGCGCAGGCGTGGAAGGGAGCGCTGCCGGTTTGCATCCCGGCACGGTGATGACGAACGTGCCAAGGAGCAGCGAAGAGAGCAGGGAGGAGAAACGGCGGGTCATAAGGGGCGATGGAAAGTAGGAGAGGGGAAGCGGGGAGGAGGCATTACCAGCGACCGGCGGTTCCACTGAGATTATTGCGGCTCCAGAGAAGGGTTTTGTCAGCGAAACGCCGCTCCACTTCGGCGAGCGGGATCGCCTCGACGTGCCCGTCGACCAGCAGGAAGTTCGCTTTCCTGCCAGGGTGGAGGTCAAAATGAACGGAGCGTCGCCATTCGAAGGTGCCGGTTGGCTCCGTCCGGTAGCAAACGACATTGGGCGGCGCGGGGTTGAGGGTTCGCAATCCGGCATCAACCATGGCGACAACCCTGGAAGGTTCGTCAAGGTTCGTGAGCCGGATGCGAATCGGCTTTTGTTCACTGTCGGCGGGCCGGTACATGCCGAGCGCCCCGCTGTAGGCATACGAGGGAGTGCCCCAATGGCCGATCCGGTCGGGATTGGACGGGCAGTTGTAAACGGTCAACAGCCTGGGGTCGTGGTTGGGATTGGCATTGGGCAGGATGCCTTCGCCCTTGTAGGTGGCTGGGTTGGCATAATGCAGGGCCTGGTACCAGAGACGCGCCCCGACGGTTTCGCCCAGCGTCCCTGCTTCGATATAGCAGGGCAGGAGGTAGCCATTGTTTTCCGTGGCATAGAGCGTCAGCGCCACGCCGAGCTGGCGCAGATTGCCTGCGCAGCGGCCCGCCTGCGCCGCCTGTCGCTGCCGCCCTGCAAGCGGCAGAAGGATGCCCAGCAACACCGCCGCCACGGCCAGAGCCGCCAGCAGTTCGGTGAGCGAGAATCCCCGTTTCCGGGTTTTGCAAAGGGGGGGAGACATGGGGTGGCGTGCGTCAGTATTTCAAGCCCGGTGGTGGCGAAGACGGCGCAGGAGCGCGATCATCCCGGTTCCGCCCAAGAGCAGAAACGCTGCGCCGGATGGTTCAGGAATCTGTGAGACGATCACCCACCCTCCGGTTTCGTTGAAGCTGGAGAGATCCCACACCGCCGGGTCAATCAGGTCCAGGTTGAAACTTCCGGCGATTTTCGAGGTGTCGCCGGTGAAGAGCGTCCACGATTCCCCGAGCGTCGGCGTATAGCCATTGAGCCGGAGATCGAGCAGGGCCCCGGTTTTGATATCGAGCTTGGTAGTGGCGGCGGTGCTGAAATGAATCTGGTCGACCCCGGCATCTCCCGAACCGAAGAGGCTGACCTCCAGGATGCTGCCGCCATCAAGCTGGATGTTGGATTGGAGCGTGAGGCTGCTCGCCTGCATGCGCTCGCCGGTTTCGGGATCGCTCAAGCCGATCGCCAGAACGCCGTTGTTATAGACACGGGTATCGACCGTGGCATCCAGCCCGGAGCCTTCCGCTTCAAAGCGCGCGCCATTGGTCGTCCCGGCGTTGTTGATGCGGAGGGCCAGCGCGTCAGTTCCGGAAGATTTAAGGACGGCGTCCCTGGAAAGTTGTACAAGGGCAGCCCCGCCGTAGGCGTAGATCAGGTTGGCGGAAAGGGTGCCATTTTCAAGGATGAGCCGGTTGTTGAGTCCGTTGGAGGAAACGGCCCTGAGGTGGAAGTTGCCGGCCTCTTTTGCTGTTGGCGTATTGAGGGCCGTTAGTTTGGCCCCGCCGGAAAGGATCAGCGAAGCGCCGGTGTTCAGGTCGGTATAGCTTCCGGTCTGCTCCACAGAGAGGCCCTTGCCAGTGAATTCCACCGTTTTCCGACCGCCCGTATCGGTCGTCATATAGATCCGGTGAACCTTGACGGTGGCCGAGCCGGTTTCAGGCCCTTGAAACGTCGCCCCGGTTGCCCCGCTGTTGGCACCTGAACCGACGTTGAGATTGCCGCTCGACGTAAGGGAAGCCTCGTCTTCCAGGATAAAGGTCACCTTTTTTCCGAGGCGGACCGCCAGTCCTCCAGCCTTGGCCTCGACCTCTTCACCAACGGTAATGGTGGCGCTTTGTGATGAATAGGGGCCACTGGCATTATAATCAAAGCGAAGCGCTTGATCTCCGTCAGGGAGGGTGTTGTTACTCCAGTTGGCCGAGGCATCCCAGTCGCCGTTGTTGCCTGTGCCGTCGGGACCCTGCCAATACCAGGTCTGGGCGCAAAGCAGGGTGGCGGAGGCGAGTAGTGCACCCGCAGCAAGGACAGGAAGGGAGCACAACGTGGGGGAGGAGAGGGGTGTTTTCATGGATGGGAGAGGGTTGAGGGTGGATTGGAGGGGATCGCCGTCGGTTGCGGGTGGGGGAATTTCTCCGGAAACTTGAGGTACGCGCCACAGGAACGCCGGACAATGAGGCGGCCGCGAACCGCGATCCTCTCCGGTTTCGGCGAGTCTTTTCCGCGCAGTTGATCGAGGAGGATCGCCACCAGCCTGTCGCTGACCTCCCGCACCGGGTGGGCAATCGTGGTCAGCGGCATCATCCCGACGGAACTGATCGGCTCGTCTTCAAAACCGGTGACCGCCATTTCGTGCGGGATGCGGATATCCGCCTCCAGACAGGTCGATAAAGCGCCGAAGGCCCATTCGTCGTTCGCGCAGAGGAGCGCGTCGGGTACCCGGTTTTTCGCCACGATCTGCTGCATTCCCATCTTGCCGGGGAGGTAGGGAGCCAGTTCACTCGGCTCTTCCCGGTTGACGAGGGAGTTGATCGGCACCGTGACGACCTCTCCCCTTGCTTCTCCGGAGGGATCTTCAAGAAGTGCGCGGTAGAAACCTTCGATGGAGGGGGAACTGGTCCGGGAGGTCAGGAAAGTGAGGCGGCGCGCTCCGAGCGATAAAAGATGCCGGGCAAGGGTCTGGTACCCCCAGGAACGATCTGAAACCACGGAGGCGATGCCGCAAAGATGCTCGCCGCCATTGGCCACGACGGGAATGTTGGCTTCGAGGAGGAGGTCCAGGTACTTTTGTTCGAAAAGCGAGGAAGGGTTGATCAGGATGACGCCTTCCACCCGGGAGTCGATCATATGACGACACGCCGCTTCGCCCGGATCGGCAAACCAGAGGGCGTCGTAGACCAGCGGGTGCCACCCTTCGCGGACCACGGCGTGGGCCGCCGCCACTACTTTCCGCTGCACGAGCAGGGAGGTGCTGCCGAAATTGATGATCCCGATCAGGCCCGTTTTACCCTTCCGCATCACCTGCGCGTAGCGGTTGGGGCGGTAGCCGAGTCGTTCCGCGGCGGCAAGGACCCGTTCCCTCACTTCGTCGGAAATTCGTGCGCCGGGCGTGTTGACGAGCACCTTGGCAACAGTGGAACGGGAAACCCCGGCTTCCCGGGCGATTTGGAATTGGGTGATGGCGGCCATAAGCAACGGATTGAGAACACGTGTGCGCGTCTTGAGAACAGGTGTTACCTGAAGGCCGGAATCATGTCAACACGAAAAGGGGGCCGTTGACCCCCGTCGTTTTAGCCCTGGTAGCGGACGCTCCGGTAAGGCGAATGGAGCGGTCCCGGTCGGCACGAGAGGGTGCCATCCTCACACCAGCCGGCTTCGCGGGCGCGGAGTTCGCCGATCAGGCGGTTGCGCCAGAGGGTGATCTCCTCCGCCCGGGCGGGATCGTTGATCAGGTTGCGCAGTTCCTGCGGGTCGGCTTCGAGGTCGAAGAACTGTTGGGTGCCGACGCGCGGCAGCCAGATGAACTTGCGGCGACCGTCGGTGACGTACTGCATCTCCTGTTCCGGGCTGTAACAGGTGCAATGTTCGCCGTGCAGGTAGTCGCGCCAGTCGTTCTGTTCCGCTTCGATCGGTCCGAGCAGACTGCGGCCCGTAACGGTGGCCGGGATCGGCAGGCCCGCTGCTTCGAGGAGCGTCGGCATGATGTCGCGCAACTCGCTCACCTCCGTCGCCACGCGCCGCTGCGCGAGCTTCAGGCCGGAGGGAGCCTTGACGATCATCGGAATCCGGGCGCTCCCTTCGTAAGCATACGTTTTGCGCCAGAGATGGTGGTCGCCGATCATGTCGCCATGGTCGGCGACGAAGAGAATCCACGTATTGGCCAGCGTGTCGGGGTGAATCCGGCTCAGGTGCGTGAGCACGCGGCCGATCTGCGTATCAAGGAAGCTGATCTCTCCATAATAACCGGCGCGGCCCCGGTCGACCTGGCGCGGGTTGAGCCGGGTGCGCCAAGCGTTGGGATCGTGGCCTTCGTCGGCGATTTTCGTCTCGTCAACCCAATCGCCAATGGCCGCCGGTTGCGTCCGTCCTTCATAGAGCCGGAAATAATGCTCGGGCGGAACGTAGGGCGAGTGCGGGCGGGCAAAGGAGAGGTTGAGGTAAAACGGACGGGTGGTGTCGCGGCGGTCGAGAAATTCAATCGCCCGGCTGGCCGTCCAGGCGCTCGGGTGGAGGTGTTCCGCGGTATGCCACGGGCGGGCCATCCACGAGTTGGCGGGAACGCCGTGATCAACGGGCGTCACCCCTTCCGGGGCGTGGCGTCGGAACCAGGCGCGGTAGTCGTCCACCTTGCCGCCGTAGTCCTGACGTTCATGGCGACCCGATTCGTCGAGTTCAATCCCCTCAAACCCCATCATCGCCCGCGCGGGAGAGAAGTGCCCCTTGCCGATCAACTGCGTCTGGTAACCGGCATCGCGGAGCACCCGGGGCAATGTATTGGGAAAATCGTTCGGGATGGTCCCCTGACCGGACCCCATCCCGAGCAGCCCGGCGTGCCATTGGTCCATCCCTGTAATGAGGGAAGCCCGTGCAGGCAGGCACGAGGGAACGGCGGTGTAGGCATGGCGGAACCGGGTTCCACCAGCGGCGAGAAAGTCGAGGTAGGGCGTCTCCACGGGGTGGCTCCCTTCGATGCCGAGGCAGTCGCCCCGCATCTGGTCGGCCATGATCAGAATCAAGTTCGGTTGGCTGGTGTTCATCGTGGCTGCGATGTTAAACCGGCGGCCGGAGCGGTGTCACGCTTTGGTCACCGGCGACCTGCGAGGAGATGGTGTACGCTTTCGCGTTCGACCAGCCGCATCGGAAGCACCTGCACCGTGGAACGGCTTCCCGGCACCCCGGCGATGATGTTCTCCAGAATCCGGAACATCGTCGCGGCGATCTCCTTGCGCGGTTTGCCGATGGTGGTCATGGCGGGATAGCTGAGGCGGGCTGAGGGAAAGTCGCCATAGCCGAAGATGGAGAGATCATGTGGGATCGTCATCTTGTGCTCCAGCAGGGCGATCATGAACCGGTGCGCCATCCGGTCGTTGGTGCAGAAAACGGCGGTGGGCCAGCGGCCGCTTCCTTTTTTTCCATAAGCCTGCACCAGGGTCTCCCAGATCGCTTCGCTGGAGGCTTTGTCGTCGATGTAAACCGGCGGCTCCAGCGCCGGGACGGGCGTCAGGAACTGCGCCGCAGCAAGGATCTCCCGGATATGGGAGACCGTTCCGCCGCTCCGGTCCTTCAGGCCGACGAAGCCGATCCGCCGGTGCCCGTACCCAAGCAGGTAACGCCACGCCTCCACGTAACCTTGAACATGGTCGGCATAAACGCGCGCTTTCCGGTGGGAGCCAAACTGTTCCAGATTGGTGACAAAGGAGACGACCGGCACCTGTTTGGCGTCGAGGTAGGCCATGGTCTCTTCGCTCAGGCCAAACTCCAGAAACCCGGCGACGCGCCCTTCTTCCACGACGGCCCTGATCCTGCGGAACTCGTCATCGCGGGAGTTGAACCCGAAAAGCTGGATGTTGTGCACCGACGAGATCGCCGCTTCGGTCGCACCGGCCACCGATGCCCAGAAGACCCCCTGCTGATCGGGGTGGTCCCACTCCTTGTTGTACGGGATGAGGATCGCCCGGGGCTGCCCCTCCGTCAGCGGGCCGCTATTTCCCGCCACCAGGGAACGGGCAACCGGGTTGGCCTTGTAGCCGACCTCCTCTGCGTACTCGCGGATCCGCTGCGCCGTCTCCGGGCGGACGCCGGGTTCGCCGCGCAAGGCCCGGGAGACCGTCACATGCGAGACATCGCACGCTTTCGCAATGGTTTTCAGGGTGGGATAAGCGCTCATGGATAAGCGGAGATAGTTACGTTAAATCTACGTTAATGCAAACTTAAAATTAAATGAAACAAGGTGATTAACGTATATTAAACGTTTACTTTGATCATTTTCTCTTGATTTCTGAAGGAGGTGATTTTATTCTGCCGTCCATCTTCGGTTCACCAAGGTTTCCCTGCCATCCCCCAAGTCAACCTCACACCCCCTTCCTGATCCATCCATGCCAAAACTCACTGCTCTCATCGCGATCTTGTCCGCCTGTACGATGGTTGCTTCCCTCAAGGCCGAGTCGTACAGCGCCAGTTTCTCCGGGAATACGAACTGGTCTGACCTGGAGTGGACACCGGCGGAGCCGCCGCCCGGGAACCTCGATTCCGTATCCCTGACCGGACCGGGTTCCGGAAGCCTGACCCTTAATCTGGAGGGAAGCCGGGAGTTTGTTTCCATGTCCACCAAAGGTTCCTTTCTGATGCGCTCCGACGGCGACCTTGACCTTGGCACTCTCCGCGTGGAAAGCGGCTCCCTCTTTTTAGCCAATGGCAGTGGGGGGATATTGTCGGTGACGGTGGGCAACGTCGAGGTGACCGGGTCGAGCACGAGTTTCTTTCTGGGGAGGAACGGAGCTGGCCCTGTGGACCATTTTACCGTCACCGGGACGACCACCCTTTCCGGCATGCGTCTGGCCATGCAGGCTCCCACCGGGACGATCAATCTGGGCCGCCTGGTCAACCAGACCCAGCTTGATCTCGCCAACAGTACCGCGACCAACGGTTCCGCCGTGGTGGTCAACGTGCGGGGGATAACGGGCGGGGGTGAAGTGATCACCTCCAACAATAACGCCACCGTCCGGCCAACGCTCCGCATCACCGGAATGGAGGTGGCTGCGGTGGAAACCTTTTCCGGGAGCCTTACCGACGGCGGGGCCGGGACCGCCAGCAAGGTGAAGCTTGAAATGGCGGGCCCCGGCACACAGGTTCTTTCGCGGGCGCAGGGCAACACCTATTCGGGAGGAACGCTCGTCTCCGGCGGGACGCTTGCCGTGACCAACACCAGCGGCAGCGGGCTTGGCACGGGCGGCGTCGAAGTCAACGGGAGCGGCGTGCTCGGCGGAACCGGCAGGATTGCCCTTGCCGGCGGAGAAACCGTTTCGGTCGCGACCGGCGGGACCGTGGCCCCGGGGCTGGCCGCCAGTTCGCAGGGGGGCGTCTTGACGCTGGCCGGGACGACGGGAAGCTCCGCCCCGATTCTGGAAATGGCTTCCGGCTCCCGTTTCATTTTCAGGCTGGGAACGGCAGGGGAGAGCGACCGGATTGCGTTCACCAACTACCAGTCCGACGGCTTGTCCCTCGCATCGGGCGGGGTGGAATTGGATCTCGAAACGCTCGGCGGTTTGAATGAACCGGCGGGAGACTATACGCTGTTTACCTTCGATCAGATTACCGAACTCGAACTCGCCGCCCTGGTGGCTCGGCTTGAGATCAGCACCGGCAGCTCTTTTACGGGAGTGTTGAACACCACTTTCAGCGACCATGCGGGAACCATCTTTGTCACCGCGCAAGCCATTCCCGAGCCCGCCCTGCTCTCCTCGCTGGCGGGCGGCGGCCTGCTGCTCTGGCTGGCAGGTCGCGGCAACCGGCGTCAGCGGGGGGAAGGCAACGAAAGCTTCAAAGGATGAGGTCCTGCCACACTTTCCGGCGTTTCAGGGCCGGATTCTCCCTGATTGAGGCTCTGGTCGTTACCGGCGTGATTGCCGTCGTGGCGATGCTTCTCTTTCCGGTGCTGGATGCTTCGCGTTCCGCGGCATTGAAAATAAAGTGTACAGGCAACCTGAAGCAGATCGGGACAGCCGTGGCTGCCTATATGGCCGACCACAACGGAGAGTACCCTCCCACGCGGCTGCAACATTATGCCAACCCGAAGACCGGGGTTAAGACTCCGGTTCCCGAGATCTACTTGCAACTGAAGGATTACCTGACCGTCTCGGCAGTCCAGCCAAAGCAGTATTCCCAGGCGGGCGCATGGTGGTGCCCTGCGGACCGGGAGCGCCCGGTAAACCTTGCCCGCGATTCGTACGGGATGGTGATGATGTTTGGCGGCAACAAGGCGATGACGATCAACTGGAACGGCACCGCCAACAACGACTACGACCCGCGCTACCGTTACCCGCGGCGGGCGGAGAAGCCGCTCTCCGAACTGATCTATATGGTCGACTTTCTCAAGGTCGGCTCCGGTCGCCTCTCCGGAACGGTCGACGCCGGGGCCTGGCCTTTCAAGAAAGGCTCTTCAGCCGCCGGGCCGACGCCCGCAGAGGTCAACCGCCTCGACTTTCCGCGACACGGCAAGATCGTCAACGCGCTCTTTCTCGATGGCGGCGTCCGCGCCTTGCAGGTTCACGACCTGCTTGGCACCGGAAATCGTCACCTCGACCCCACCCTTGAATAGATTCCCCAATGATGCCATCCCTTGCCCGTTTGTTCCCCTGCCGGTTTTTCTCTCTGGCTCTCCTGATCTTTCTCCTCCCCGGCAGCGCGCTTTCCGGGGCGGAGCGGTTTGTCGCGCCGGATGGCGACGATACGCTGGCCGGGGATTCGCCCGCGACCGCCTGGCGAACCGTGCAGAAGGCGGTCGATCTGTTGGAGCCGGGCGATACCTTGACCCTGCTGCCCGGTGAATATCGCCAACAACTGGTCATCGACAAGGAAGCGACGGCGGAACGCCCCATCGTGATCCGGGCAGCCCGGCGCGGCTTCTCCGTCTTGAGCGGCTGGGAACGGGTGGAGCGGTTTGAACGGGTGAAAGGGAGCCGGTTTGTCTACCGGCGCAAGATCCGCACCCCCGTCTACCGGCTGGTGGAGCGCGACACCGGCGCGATGCTGCTTCAGGCCCCTTCGCTGGTCGACATGGACCGTTTTCGAGGCTCGTTCCTGGTGGATGAAGCAACCGGGATGCTCCATGTCCATACCAGCGACGGTCAATCTCCCGATGCGCACGTCATGATGGCTACCGTCCGTTCCGGCAACGGGATCATCCTCAAAGGGGCTCACGTCATTCTCGACGGGCTGGCCGTCAACGGGTTCTCGCCGGTCAGCCACGAGGGCACCGGGCACGGGTTTGGCATCCGTGTGGAGGGACATCACCAGACGGTGCGCCATGGTTTCTTTCTTGCCAACGGCGGCGCGGTGACGGTTCAGAGAGGAGAGGATTGCCTGATCGAAGGCAACCGGATGGTCGCCAATATCGACCCCGGCTACAATGAACTCGCACAGATTTACTGTTCGTCGCGCAGTCGGCGGACCCGGGTGCTCAACAACATCGTGCTCGATGGCCAGACGCACGGAATCCGTTTCTATGGCCGCGCAACCGATTGCACCGCGATCGGCAACCTGGTCAAAAATTCGCGGATCGGGCTCTATTTCAAGGCTTCGGGAGGAATGAGACTGGCCAGGCGCAACGTCGTGGTCGGCGGTTCTTTCGTCAACTGGCACAGCGGTGAAGGGGCGGACCCGATGGTGGAGGATGAAAATACCTTTCAACGCACCAGCTTCTGGCAGGCCGACAGGCAGCTTGAGCCCGGAAAGCGGACGCTGCTTTTTAGTGACGAGGCGGAGGAGCACTTTTGCGCGCCGCAGCATCTCGACTACCGCCTCCAGGCTGACAGCCCCGCGCGGGGCGGCGGCGCAGGGGGCGGCGACCTGGGGGCGCTGCCGTACGCAGGCGATGTTTTTTTCGTCAGCCCAAAGGGAAGCGATGAGGCGGAGGGAGGGAGCGTCGCCCGTGCCTTTCGCACCGTGCAGCGGGCCTTGCGCGAGGCGGGGCCGGGGGTGACCATTTATCTTCTGCCCGGTTCCTACGAAGCGCCGCCATCGCTTTCGCTCCAAGGTACCGAGCAGCAGCCGATCTTTCTGCGGAGCCGCGACCCGCAACAACCGGCCACGCTCCGTCCCTCCAAAAAGGGTAGCCTGGGCTTGAACCTCTCCGGCGCTTGCTGGCTGAAGGTGGAAGCCGTCGCCGTTGAGGGAGGAGTAGGGATCCACGACTCCCGGGAAATTACCCTGGAGCGTTGCCGGATCGTGCAATCCCCTGCGGCGGCACTTTCCATCAAGGGTAGCGAAGGGATCTGGCTGCGGCAGTCCATTCTTCGGGACACGGCGGAGGGGGTCCGGATTGACGGCGCAAGCCGCCGCGTGTCGATCACCAGCTCGATCCTGAGCGCCCGCAAGGGGCCGTTGATCAACGCTTCGGAATTGCCCGGGCGGGAGTGGTTTGGCGAATACAATTTTTATGCCGCTTCGGGCAGGCAGCCTGTCGGACGGCTCAAGGAAGGCCGGGGGGCCACGTTGAAGGAGTGGGCCGCTGTGAGCGGACACGACCGTTACAGCCTTGAGGGCGACCCCGGTTTTGCCAAAGGAAAACCGTGGGCCCTGGCGTCGTCGTCGCCGTGTGTCGGCGCGGGCGAACTTGGCGACCACATCGGCGGGGCGACGGTTTCCGTGCCAGCGCGACCGCCGGTGATTGCGGAAGTCACCCTGCGGGAGGCGACGCCGACCAGCGCCTCCTTTTCGTGGTGGACGCCAAACACCTCCTTCTTCGGCATCCGCTCGCCGCAGCAATGGTCCGCGCCGCTGCCCGTTTCCAGCGAACTCCGCTTTGGCACGGAGCCCGACCAGCTCGAGACGGTGCATTCCTTTGGCGATGTCCGGCACCAGGTCTCCCTGCGCGGTCTGAAGCCGGGGACGACCTACTATTACAAGATCGTCATCCCGGAAAAGCCGGGTAGCGATGATTTCAGGAATGGTTATAGCTACCAGAAGACCGCGCCCGAGGGATGGGCAGGCGCGGAGACCAAGCTGGCAACGTTTACCACCCCTTCAAGGAAGGAGTGGAAGCCGTCGGCACGCACGATCCATGTCTCCCCGCAAGGAAAACCCGGGGCAGGCGGAGCGACGCCCGACGACCCGACCACCCTGACCGAAGCGGGCGACCGCGTGCTGGCTGGCGATACCGTGTTGATGCACGACGGCATCTATCAGGAAGCGTTCACCCCGGTTGCCACGGGGGTGCCGGGCGCGCCGATCACGCTGCGGGCTCTTCATCGCGGAAAGGCGATCATCGACGGCTCCTCCTACACGCGACCGAGCGCCGTTGCCTTGTCGTGGAAGGACCGGATGATCATCGACGGGCCGGTCATTCGCCGCTTTACCGGGTTGACTTACGGCTCCCGCGCGGGGTTGATCGACGCACAGATTTTTCTCGCCCGTTGCGGTGCGATCGAGGTGCGAAACTCGGTCCTGATCGGTTACGGCTTTTATACAAAGGCGGTCACCGCGCGTAACGTCGGCCGGTTGACGTTCACCAACAATGCCGTCTTCGGCTTTCCGTCCGCCATCGTCGGCGTGGTGGACGAAGGGGCGTACCTGGACGGCAATACCTGGTATGTCACGTGGATCAGGTCATCCGTCCTCGAAGGTCCGGTCTTCCTGAAGAACAATCTCTTCTTTGGACAGAACCCCCAGAAAGTCGGGGGACCGATCACTCCGATGGTGACCATCTACCGCCCGGTTGCCTCCGATTATAACGCCTACTACTTTGGCCCGAAAAACGCCAAAGGCTATATCGGTTTCGGCCTCGAAAGCAGCGAGGAAAACCCGGCCCGCGTGGAGAGAGTGCGGCGGGAACTCGGGCTCGACCTCCACAGCCTCGAACCGACGCAGGACGAGATGCAGTTCGCCGGTCCCCTGCTCATTGATTATTTCGACCACAAGGAGCGCAACGCCTTGCAGAGTGCGATTACCAACGCGGAACTGCTCCCCACGCTGGAGTGGTTTGCCCTGCCGGAAGGCAACCGGCTCAACCATGCCGGGGAAGGGGGGCGGCCCATCGGGGCGCGGCCTGTGGCGGCATCGGAAAAGGAGTGATTTTATGCAACACGAGACAACAACTGAAGCGCGGGGAGGGGGTTTGAGGATCGCCGTGATCGGCGTCGGAAACCGGGGGCGCATGGCGATCGACTATTTCAAAACGACCCCCGGGTGGTCGGTCGTGGCGCTGGTGGATGAGTCGGAAACGATCCTCCGCGAGGCCGCCGAGCTGGCGCGACTGCCGCCGTCGCACTGTTTTTCCGACGCACAGGAGGCGTTTGCCGCCCTTCCATGCGACGCCGTTTTTATCTGCACGCCGACAGCGACCCACGCGCACTACTGCCGCATCGCCTTCCGGCACCGGCTGCATGTGCTGGTGGAAAAGGCGATGACCAACTGTTGGGAGGAGGCGCAGGAACTGGTCCGGCTGGCGGAGGAGGCGGGGGTCTGCTTCTGCGTGGCGCAGAACTACCGTTTCGCGCGGCATTGCCGAAGCTTTGCCGCCGTCGCCAACGATTCCGGCCATCCCTGCTACCCCGGCCGGATCGAGATGGTCGATTACATCCACCATATCCACCGCCCGCGCGTGCGACGGTTGACCTTTCCATACTCGATGGTCTGGGACATGGCGTGCCATCACATGGACCTCCTCCTTTCCATTCTGGGGCGCTTGCCGGACCGGGTTCGAAGCGAGGCATTTGCCGCAAGCTGGACGCCGTACAACCACCCCCCCAACCTGCGGGCCTGGCTTGATTTCGGGGCATCGTGCCGCGTGCAATACCTGCTGACCTTCGACGCTCCGGTCAGTTCGCTCCATATCGCCTTGATCGGGGAACGGGGAACGCTGCGGCTCGACCACCGGCGGGAGATCTGGTTTCACCCGGCGGGAGGAGACGAAGCGCTCCCGGTCGCTCAACCATCCGCGTTTTCCGCCTCCGGATTTCGCGAGACGGTCGAAGGATGGCGCGATTACATCGACGGCGGCACCGAGCCGGTCCATGGCGGCCGACGCAATCTGGAGGTGCTGCGCCTTTGCCAAAGCCTCATCGAATCCGCCGAAGCGCGGGACGCCGTCACCCTTTGCGGGACCCCGCAAACGCGCTCCGAAGCGGTGGCGTGTTGAACCGCCGCCTCTGGGTGCAGACGAATGCCATGCGGGCGTTTCCTCGTTTGATGGGGGGAAGGGCGCTTCCGGGGGCTTGCCGCCCCCTCCCCGGGGTTACTTGATCGGCCGGGCGCGCGGTTCGCGTTCCTTGACGCCTGCCGTGCTTGGGACGGTGACAAAGGGCCCTCCCGCAAGCGGCGCCTTGTCGGTAAAGGCGACATCGGGCATGTCGGTCGGGCGACCGGCGAGCGGGAAATCTTTCCGCAGCGGGAAATAGGGATACCCCTCCCACATCAGGATGCGGCGCAGGTCGGGGTGACCGCTGAAGCGGATTCCCATCATGTCGTAAACCTCGCGCTCGTGCCAGTCGGCGCTGCGCCAGACGTTGATGACGGTCGGGACCTCCAGGTCGTCTTCCGAAACAGCGATCTTGATCCGCAGGTGGTGGTTGTCGGTCAGCGAGTAAAGCTCGTAGACGACTTCAAAGCGCGGTTCCTCGCCGAAATTGTCGACGCTGGAGAGATCGACCAGGGTGTCAAACCCGAGACGCTTGGCGGCCTGGGCGACTTCGACGATCTTCTCCCGCCCGACCACGAGCGTGGTTTCTCCACGGAATTCCGTTTTGCTAAGGACGGTGAATTCAGCTTCCAGGGCTGCGACGGCTTCGGTGAGAGTCATGAGAGCGTATCAATGAGATGGCGTTTCTGGGCGGCGAGCGACGATTCGGTGTCGATCTTGCGCTGGAGCCGCATCAGCCCCTCCAGCAGCGCCTCGGGACGCGGAGGGCACCCCGAAACGTAGACATCGACGGGGATGATCCGGTCGACCCCTTGGAGCACTGCATAGCTGCGGTACATCCCGCCCGAGGAGGCGCACGCGCCCATGGCGATGACCCACTTCGGCTCGGGCATCTGGTCGTAGATCCGCTTGACGGCGAGCGCCATCTTGTAGGTGACGGTTCCGGCGACGATCATCAGATCGCTCTGCCGGGGAGAAAAGCGCATGACTTCGGCCCCGAACCGCGAAATGTCAAAACGGGAGGAGGCGGTCGCCATCAGCTCGATGGCACAGCACGCCAGACCCATCGGCATCGGCCAGAGAGAGTTTTTTCTCATCCAGTTGATGGCGGCGTCGGTTTTGGTGAAGATCACGTTACCCTCGATCTTGGAATCGTAGGCAACCGGAGTCTGAGAAGCCATATCTCTTGAAATCTAGAGGGAAACCGCCCCGGGGCAAGCTTTTTCACAGCCGGGAAAAGGCAGGGGCGGAAAGGAGAAAAACGGGAAGCGCCAATCGTTTCCGGAGCCGGAACCGCCGGTGTCCGTTTTCGGGTTGGCCGTCGGGTTTACTGGAGGCAGCTCCCCTTGCGGACGACGTAGGTCAGTTCACCTTCCTGCCATTCCCTCTCAAAGTCATTGGTCTGGTTGTAAAAGACGCGATTGCATCCCGGCAGCGCCCGTTCATGAAGTTCGATAACGATGGCATCCACCTTTCCAATCCACCGGACGGGATCTTCAAAAACTTCCTTCTCGGCGGATTCAATGTCCATTTTCAGGACATCGATTCTCTCGAGATGATAAGTTTCCATCAATTCGTCGAGGGTGATGCCGCAGACGGTCTCCGATCCGTTTTGCTTAGATGATGTGGAGTCATGATCGACGCAATAGGTCCAGTTTTCCCCGGCGGGATTGCACAGGTTCAACGGCCCGCTCGTTTTCCACAGTGCCTTTTGAAGGAGAATGATATTGGGGTAGGGGGCGACGTTTTCTTTTGCGATCCGAATATTGTCCTCCGCCGGTTCAATGGCGTAAATCTTGGCTGACGGGAAACGATTGCTGAGGTAAATGGACGTCAATCCGATGTTCGCACCCGCATCCACGATGATCTCCGGGTCCCGCGTCGTCGCAAACTGATATTGTTTGTCATCAAAAACCTGGCTGAGCACAAAGAGATCGGAGGAGGGCGCCCTTAGCGCGATGGGGTGCGTCAGCCCCGGAATCGTGACTTTGAGAATGCCTTGGGAGCCGAACAGAACATGGCAAAAATAGCGTAAAGCATCCGGAAAACTTAAGATAAAAAAGCACGCGAATGCTTTTTTGAACCAGTAATTTAAGAGGCGCAATTTTGACATGTGCGGAGCGCATTCTCGGTGAACCGAACATCATGGCAAGATAAAATCGTTGCTATCCCGGGAGATCGGTAGACGCAAGATGTAAACGCAAGATTGCATTGGATCGGTTGTTGGGCTCTATTGGGCTTTTTTCTCATGTCGACCGAATCCATGGCGGACCAGCGGGCCGCCTCGCCGGAACCTCACGCCACCACGCCGGAGCGGACGATGTTTTCGATCATCCTCGCCCTGAGCGTCTGCCATCTGCTCAACGACGCGGTGCAATCGGTCATCGGGGCGCTTTACCCGCTGCTCAAGGAGTCGCTCGGGTTGAATTTTACGCGGATCGGGCTGATCACGCTGACGGCGCAACTCACCGCGTCGATCTGCCAGCCGATCGTCGGGCTTTGGGCCGATCGCCGGCCGATGCCGTACTCGCTGGCGGTCGGGGTGGCCTTCACGGTGTCGGGGCTGGCGTTGATCGCGTTTGCCACTTCGTTTCACCTCCTCCTCTTTGCCGTCGGGCTGACCGGGGTCGGTTCGGCCATTTTTCACCCCGAAGCGTCGCGGATGGCGTACCTTGCGGCGGGGCGGCGGCGCGGGTTTGCGCAGTCGTTTTTCCAGCTTGGCGGAAACGGCGGTTCTTCGCTCGGGCCGCTGCTGGCGGTCTTCATCCTCGCGCAGCGGCAGATCCTCTGGCTTTGCCTCCTTTCGCTGGTGGCGATGGGGATCGTCCTGGCGCTCGGGCGCTGGCAGCACAACAACCTGCGCCGGGAACGGCTTTCGCCGAAGAAAAAAGCCGCGCCGCCGGTGATGACCCTGCCGCGCCGACAGGTTGTCCGGGCGATCGCGGTGCTGCTGGCGCTGATTTTCTCGAAGTATTTCTACATCGCCAGCTTCATGAGCTACTACACCTTTTACCTGATCGGGAAATTCAACGTCTCGGTGCAGAACGCGCAGATGCACCTTTTCGTCTTTCTGGTGGCGGTGGCGGCGGGGACGGTCATCGGCGGCCCGGTCGGCGACCGCTACGGGCGCAAGTTCGTGATCTGGTGCTCCATCCTCGGCACCGCGCCATTCTCGCTCGCCCTTCCGCACGCCAACCTCTTCTGGACCGGGGTGTTGAGCATCCCAATCGGGATCATCCTCTCCTCCGCCTTTTCCGCGATCGTCGTCTACGCGCAGGAGCTGATGCCGGGGCGCGTCGGGATGGTCGCCGGGCTCTTTTTCGGCTTTGCCTTCGGGATGGGGGGCCTCGGCTCGGCGGTTCTCGGCAAGGTGGCTGACCTGACGAGCATCAACTTCGTCTTCCAGATCTGCGCGTTCCTGCCGTTGATCGGCCTGCTGACCGTCCTTCTCCCGACGCTGCGGCGGCCTTCCGGCGCGTGAGCGTCGTTACTGCGCCCAGGTGATCAACTGCAATTCGTGGCCTTGGGTCAGGAGCGGGTTGTGCGGGATCACGCGGACGTTGAGCCCGTACGCGCCGCTCTCGCTCGCCGGGATGCTCCCCCGGTAGAGGTAACAGCCATCGGAACGGGTCGCGCCACCGGCTTCGGCAAGGTCGACCGTCACCGGGTCGGTGATCAGGTTGTCGTGGCACTCCCCGGCATACGCCTGCACGCGGACCGACCCGGGCTTGACCTCGCCCAGAAAGACGAGCGCCTCGACCGTCAACTCATCGCCGACGACGACATTGACCTTCTCCTCGTTCGCGATGCGGACCTCCGCGGCGGGGACCCGCACCTGCGGCCAGAGCCGCCGGATCTCTTCCTTCCACCGGGCAAGTTCGCGTGCCTTCGCCGCGCTGTCGGCTCCGAGCCGCGTATGGGCCGCAGCCGCCGGTTCGTAGAGGAGTTCGTTGTACTCGCTCACCATCCGCTGGGTATTGAAAACCGGGGTGACGCTCCGGATCGACTCCCGCATCAACTGCAACCACGCGAGCGGCAGCCGCCCGTCCGGCTTGGCGTAGTAGAGGGGGATGATCTGGTTTTCCAGAACGTGAAAGAGGCTCGCGGTATCGACCTCGTTTTGGAACTCGACGCTTCCGTCGACGATCTCCGCCCCGACCGCCCAGCCGTTTTTGCCGTTGTACCCTTCGCACCACCAGCCGTCGAGGACGCTCAGGTTCAAGCCCCCGTTGGGCGGCAGTTTCATCCCGCTCGTGCCGCTCGCTTCGAGAGGCCGCAGCGGGTTGTTGAGCCAGAGATCGACCCCCTGGGTAAGCCGTCGGCCGATGTAGGCGTCGTAATCCTCAATAAAGACAATCCGGTTCTCCAGCCCTTCGGCGCGCGACCAGCGGTAGACCTCCTGGATGAGCCGCTTGCCTCCTTCGTCCTGCGGGTGCGCCTTTCCGGCGAAGATGAACTGCACCGGGCGTTCGGGATGGTTGAGCATCCTTTTAAGCCGGTCGAGATCGGAGAAAAGAAGGGTGCCGCGCTTGTAGGTGGCAAACCGGCGGGCAAAACCGATCGTCAGGATCTCGGGATTGAGGATCTCGCCCACTTGCCGGATTTTTTCCGGCGATTCGCCGTTGCGGACCCGCTGGAGCCGGACCCGTTCGCGGACGAATTCCACGAGGCGTTCCTTCAACCCGTGGTGGGTCTCCCAGAGCACGTCGTCGGGGATGTCGATCACCCCGCGCCAGAACTCGACATCGGTCAGCGATTCCTGCCAGTTCGGCAGGTAGCGGTCGTAAAGCGCGGAAAACTCCGGCGAGAGCCACGTCTTGGTATGGATGCCGTTGGTGATGCTGGTGATCGGGACTTCATTTTCGGGGATGCCCGCCCAGACATCCTTCCAAAGCCCCCGGCTCACCTCTCCGTGCAACCGGCTCACGCCGTTGGAATGGCGGCTGGTGCGCAGGGCGAGGATCGTCATCGAAAAGGTCGGCTCGCTGGCAACGGTCGACTGGCCGAGCGCGAAAAATTCGTCAAAGCCGATGCCGAGCTTTCCGGGGAAATCGCGGAAGTAGCGCTGCATCAGGTCGCGCGGGAAAGCGTCGTTCCCGGCGGGGACGGGGGTGTGCGTGGTGAAGATGTTGGCTGCGGCGACCAGTTGCAATGCCGCGTGGTAGTCGAGGCCGTGCTCCTCCACCTCCCGGCGGATCAGCTCCAGCGAAAGGAACGCGGAGTGCCCCTCGTTCATGTGGTAGACCGCCGGTTGCAGGCCGATCAGGTTGAGCGCCTGAACGCCGCCGATCCCCAGAAGGATCTCCTGTTTGATCCGCATTTCCAGATCGCCGCCGTAAAGCTGGGCGGTGATCGCGCGGTCTTCGGAACTGTTGGCGGAGATGTCGGTATCGAGCAGGTAAAGGGTGATCCGCCCGACCTTCATCTGCCACACCTTGGCGCAGACGCGCCGGCCGAGAATGTCGACACAGACCAGCAGCGTTTCGCCCTGTTCGTCGCGGACTTCGCGGATCGGCAGGTGGTGAAAGTTCTGGTTGAGCCGGATGCTTTCCTGCCAGCCGTCGCGGTTGATCTCCTGTTTGAAGTAACCGTGGCGGTAAAGGAGGGTGACGCCGATGAAGTTCAGCCCGAGATCGCTCGCCGCCTTGCAATGGTCGCCCGAGAGAATCCCGAGACCTCCCGAATAGTTCGGGAACGATTCGTGGAACCCGAACTCCGCCGAAAAATAGGCGATCAGCGCATTGTCGCGACCGCTTCCATACGTGTCCTTCCGGGAGAGATACGCCTGGAACTGGCCATAGACCGTTTCCACTTCCCCGAGGAAAACCTTGTCGAGGGCGAGTTCATGGAGCCGCGCCTGCCGGCAGAGCTGGAGGACGCGGAGCGGGTTGTGATTGGTCTGGTGCCAGAGATCGACATCGACATCCCGGAAGAGCTTGCGCGCGGCCGGTTCCCAGGTCCACCAGAGGTTGCACGCCATTTCGCGCAACGGCTCGAGTTCGGCGGGAAGGGTGGGGACAACGTTGAACGTAAAGAGGGGTTGCATGATGATGGTTCTTCTCTGGGAATAAATTCGCCCGGACGGGCGGTCGGAGTCGTACCGGCCGCCACTCTCTGGACCGTACACCGCTGGCAAGCCTTGGAAAGCGGTTTTTTCGCCAGGAAAAAACCGCCCCCGAAATGACGCCTTTCGCCTTAGAGGCTGTGAAAAAAGCCCTTCAAAGGCCATGGAGCACCTCTTTTTGCCTCTAACTGCATTCCTTCTCCCTTCTGTATTCCCTGAATACAGGCGGTCGGCAGAATTTCGTTATAGGCTAAAAATAGGGGCTCCGAGGCCATTAAAATCATTTTTTCAC
>DATMFV010000107.1:0-7435 GCA_035555975.1 Chthoniobacteraceae bacterium | reverse complement strand
ATGGGATGGTTTCATAAGGGAAGGGAGGTGGTTTGTTTAAGGGCTGCGCAGACCGGAGACCGCCTGAAAGATGCCGCCCATCATGGAATAGGCTACGACGCCGACGATCCCGGCGACAACGACAATGACAGCCGGCTGGATCATGCTGGTGAGCGTGGCAATCGCGGCGTTAAGTTCCTTGTCGTAGCGCGCGCCCGCTTTTTCAAGCGCCATCGGCAGGTCGCCGGTCTGTTCGCCGACGACGATCATGTCGATAAAGACGGAAGGGAACGCCCTGGTCCGGGCGACCGCGCGGGAGAGGGAGGTCCCTTCGCCGACATCGTCGGTCACGCGGGAGAGGATCGTTTGCAGGTAGACGTTGGGCGTCGCCGCGTTGGTCAGTTTCAGGGCGGCGTAAAGCGCGATGCCGTTGCCGGTGAGGGTGGCGAGCGTCTGGGCGAGTTGTGCGAGAAATTTCGCCCGGAGCACCGCGCCGACCAGCGGCACCTGCAACTGCGCGCGGTCCCACCAGGCGCGGCCCGACGGGGTGTGGATGAACGTGCGGAAGCCGACCGCCACGGCGATCGCGATCAACCCGAGCAGCCACCAGTAGGCCGCCATGAACTGGCTCGAGTTGATCAGCACCACCGTCGCCAGCGGCATTTTCTTGCCCGTGGTGCCGAGCAGGCTGCCAAGCTGCGGGACCAGATAGCTGACAAAGAGGACGATCAGGATCAACCCGGCCATCGCGATAAACGAAGGGTAGACCAGCGCGGCGACCACCTTGCTTTTGAGTTCGGCAACCAGTCTCTGGTAGTCGAGCGTCCGTTTGAGGATGGCATGGAGCGCCCCGCTCTGTTCCCCGGCGGCGACGAGGTTGCAGAACAGCTCGCCAAAGCTGGGGGAAGCCTTGCGCATGGCGGCGGAAAGGTCGACCCCTTCGCGCACCTCATTGCGCAGGTAGGTGGAAACCGCCTTGAGCATGGAGGCGTCCTGCCGGTTTTCCATGATGCGCAACGCCTGTTCCAACTGGAGCCCCGCTTCGAGCAGGTCGCTCAACTCCTCGGTAAAGAGCATCACCTCCTTCGCGCTCAGGCGAAAACCGCCCTTTGGCAGGGCGGATGCGGCTTCGGGCATTTTTTCGGCGGCGGGGGCGGTCTCTTTGGCGCTTTTGAGCCGCAGCCAAAGCGGTTGCAGGCGGGCGCGTTCCAGCTTGTCGCACGCCTCGGCGCGGGAACGGGCTTCGATCTCCCCCTGCTTTCGCCCCCCGCCCCGCTCCACCGCTTCATACGAATACGCAGGCATCAGTGCGATCCCTCCTCAGCCGTGACGCGGAGCACTTCCTCCAGCGTCGTGACCCCCTCGAGCACGCGGCTCCAGCCATTTTCGCGCAGGTACTCCATCCCTTCCTCCACGGCGACCGCCTGGAGATCGTTGTGGGCATGGTTTTTGGCGATCATGTCCTGCAAACGCGGGGAGACCATGCAGATTTCGAAGATCGCCGTCCGCCCCTGGTACCCGGTCTGGCGGCAGGCGTCGCACCCGGCGGCTTTGTAGATGGTCTGCCCGGGCGGGAGGGCGAAGCCGAGCTGTTCGAGGTACTCCGGCGGGTAGGCGGCGTCGGTCTTGCACTCGTCGCAAAGCCGGCGGACGAGGCGCTGGGCGATGAAGGCGCGCACCGAGGTCGAGACCAGGAACGGCTCGATCCCCATGTCGATGAGCCGGGTGATCCCGCCGATGGCGTCGTTGGTGTGGAGCGTGCTGAAGACGAGGTGCCCGGTCAACGCGGCGCGGATCGCGATCTCCGCCGTCTCCAGATCGCGCATTTCCCCGATCATCACCACATTCGGGTCGCCGCGCAGAATGGCGCGCAACCCGCGCGCAAAGGTGAGGTCGATCTCCGGGCGGACGGCGATCTGCAACACCCCGGGAAGCTTGTTTTCCACCGGGTCTTCGATCGTCACGATCCGGCGCGACTCCGCATTGAGCGCGGTGAGAAAGGTATAGAGCGAGGTCGATTTCCCGCTCCCGGTCGGCCCGGTGATCAGGACGATCCCGTTCGGCTTGGCGAGCAACTGGTCGACCTGCTTGCGGTGGGCTCCGCTGATGCCGAGCCGCTCGAAGGTGAACTTCTGCTGCCCGAGCAGACGGAGGCTGACGTTTTCCCCCGTAACGGTCGGGATCGTGGCGACGCGGACATCGATCGGCTGCCCCTCGAATTCCAGCGCAATCCGCCCATCCTGCGGCAGCCGCCGTTCGGCGATGTCGAGGTGCGACATGATCTTGAGCCGCGCGACCACCGAATCCTGCAATCGCGCGATCAAGGCCGGGACGGGAACTTCGTGCAGCATCCCGTCGATCCGGTAACGAATCCTCAAGGCGTCGTTGACCGGCTCGAAGTGGATGTCGGTCGCCCGTTCCATCAAGGCTTCGCGCATGATCTGGTTGACGAACTTGACGACCGAAGCCTCCGAGTCGTCCTGATCGTCGAGCGCCTGCACTTCGTCCTTGAGGTGGTCGAGGATCTCCTCGTCCTCCCGTTTTTCGAGCAGTTCCTCGAACGTATCGGCCCCGATGCCGTACCCTTTGCGGAGCGCCTGGAGGATGTCGCGGCGGGTGTGCATCGCCCACTCGACCGGCTGCCCGAGCGCCTGCGCCAGCCGTTGCTTGGCGAGCAGGTCAAACGGGTCGAAGGTCAGCACCTGCAACGCCTCCCCCCGTTCCCCGGCGACGAGCAACTGGTGCTGCAACGCCACCCGCAGGGGGAGCCGCTTCTGGAGTTCGCCACCCGCGAGCGTCGGCTGGGCGGGCCACCACGGGAGGTCGCAGAGATCGGCGATCTTCTGGAGAAAAGGGCGCTCCTCCACCATCTCCGCCTCGAGCACCGCCTGCACGGGCGAACGTTGCCGGGCGAGCGCGTCATCGACAATCCCGGTCACGGCCGCGGCCTCCGCTCCTGCGGCGGTTGAGGCTTGAACCAGAATGTCTCGAAGCAGCGGCATGGGTGCCACGCACTTTGACCGGTTTTTCCGTACCCGGACAAATCTCCGTGACCAGCGGTAGCCCCCGACGTGACGAACGGTATTTCCCCCTTGGTGATGTGGGAGAATCCCGGTCGCCCCGGGGCGGGTTACTTGGTTTCCTTGGAAGTGCTCCCGAAGAAGTCGAACTTGTAGGTGCCTGCGGGGAGGTTGGTCCCGTCCGCATTGGTGAGCGGCGTGTTCAGGATCAGATGCCCCTTGAGGGTGTCGCCCTTGCGCTGGACACGGAATTTCACCTTGTCGCCGTTGGCCGTGACGCCGTTGACCGCGATGTTGGTCCCCTGGAAGGTCCGCAGGGCATCGTCGTCGGCCACCCGGTGAAACACCGTGGTCAGGTCGGAGCCGGTTTCAATATACGGCTGCTTGGGCGAGCCGAAGCGACCGGTTTTCGCCGTGTAGGTGCCATCAAACGGGATCGGCTGATCGGTCTTGAGGTCGACGATCTCAAACGATTCCTTCTTCGCATGGCGGACCTTGAAGGTGTCGTTCACCTTGAGCGTGCCCTGCACCTGATCGATGGTGACGAGATCGCCATCCCTCATGTTGCACGCCCCGACCGTGGAGATCTTGACGTTCTTTTCCGGCGTCGCGGTGATTTCGGCGATCGTCCCGGGAGCCCAGACCTTTTCATCCGGCCCGGAGTACCAGCATGAGATGTCCTTGAGCGGACCGAACGGAGCCTGGATGCTCCATTCGTCGAGCCGCTGGAGCCCCTTTGGCCCGGCGACCGAGATTTGCAGACGGTTCGCGCCCCCGGCCCCGATGTCGGCGGTGTCGTCATCCACGGAGAAGCCGTAACCCGAGAAGCCGAGCTTCACGTGGACGAACCAGACGAACGGATCGAGGTTGAAGACGTTGAAGCGCATGCCGCCCGCCGGTTTCGCCGGGTCGGGATACCAGACGAGGTGCCGGTTGTTGGCATCGACGGTATCGGGGTGGACCGTAAAGTCGGTGACGCCGCGCAGGACCGACTTGATCATATCGCGGATCATGGAAGTCACCATCTTGCCGTCGTCGGAGGCTTTCCCCGGCGCGTCGAAGATGTACCCCATGTTGGCTCCCACAACGTCCTGCATGAACTTGCAGACGCTGTTGTTGTTCGGTTCGCCGATCTGGTTCATGGCGGCCATGATCAGGTAAACCTTCTGGGCAAAGAGGTACGGATCGCGCGCTTCCTCCCGCTCGTTCGCCGGGAAATTGAGCTTGTCGGTGAAGAGCGGGTAACCGGGCTGCCCGGCCTTGGGCGTCCAGCGGAGTTCCTTGGGCGGGGCGAAGAGGTATTTTTCCTCCCTGGCCCCTTCCCGGGCGACCTGGCTCAGGATGACCGACTTCTTGTCACCGGCGATTTCGAGGATCACGGCGTCGCCGGTATGCACGCCATCTTCAGTCATGGCGTTGTCGAGTCCCTTCCCCTTGACCGACATCCCTTCGACCAGTTCCGGGTGGGTCTCGGAGAACTCCAGTGTCGCGCTCCCTTGTTCTATGGTCCCCTTGATCTGGGTTTCCGCCGTCGGGGCCTGCGTGTTGTTGGCTTTCCAGTTTTTCCGGTAATATTCGGCCCAGGAAAACCAGAGGCGGATCATCGCTTCCGAAGCGTAGTCGCTATTCGCGCGGGAGAACTTGGGAACCGCGCCGAGGGTCGGGCCGATCAATGGCTGGCTGAGGGTCACCTCCCGCCCGTTGACTTTCATCACGGTCGTCCCTTCCTTGAAGACGCCGCCGCCGTCGGTCGAGACCACCAGGCCGGGCTTGACGAAGGCGATCTTCTTCGCATTTTCCGTGGAACTGAGCAGGAACCGGGTCGCTCCCGCCTTTTCGCCCCCGGCTGCGCCGATCGGCACCGAGATCGCCTCCGTACCGCCGCTGGAGAGCATGTAGCGGTCGAGTTCAAAGTTGACCCCGTCCTTGTAGCTCGACTGGACGTTTTTGAGCGGACTCTGGGCGAAGATGTTGGCCCCTGAAGGGATCTTGATCGGCACGTCGGGGTCGTCCTCCACGTTCGGCATGTTGTAGTACGGCCAGCCGTGTTTTTCAGAGCCGAAGTATTCGCCCAGGTAGTCGTTGGGCGCGGCGGTGAATTTGCGGATCTCCTTCTGGAGCGTATCAATCGTGTCGATGGAGCCGGTCCAGCCGTTCGGCTCGGGCATTTCGCCGGGAATCCACTTCGAACGGTTGTTCCCGATCGTCTGCTGCGGCACGACCCAGGCGTCGAGGACCTGCATGGAAACCGGCAGGTAGAGGTTGTCGACGTTGGAAACGTCGTAGTTGATCAGGGTCACCAATTCGCTGTCGGGAATGGTGTTGTTGATGTTTTTGAGGTAGGTGTGATCGCGGATCGTCCACTCCGCGAGCTGGTCTTCCGTATCGTCATTGGGAGCCTCCGCCACGTCCGCCCGGTACCACATGATGACCCCGTTCTTGATCGTGTCGGCCGCTGTCTTCGGGTCGGTGTCGATCTCCGCCGGGGTGATGGCGCGTTTGGCCGCGTTGCGGTAGCGGAGCGGGTTCTGGTCCATATCCTTGCCGTCCTCCTTGGTCTTGACCACCAGGAACTGGCCGTCCGTACCGAGGCCGATGCGGGCTCCGTTCCAGAAAACGAGCGGGACGCGCACGAGGATGCTCTCGCCGGGCTTCAGGCCGAAGTAATATTTCCCCCCTTCCTGATAACCGACGTAGCCGCGGTACTCTTTGTTCACGTCGTCATACGGATCGTACAACCCTTCGCTGCCTCCCTTGGTGGCGGTGGCGGAGTTCGGGTCGCGCATGATCGGGTAGATCGTCTTTTTGCTGTTGTTGGTGATCCGCACCGTCTTTTTCGGCACTTCATGCCCCGCCTTGTCCTTGCCGTAGACCATGAAGGTGCGGACGGTCGACCCCTCCGTCTCCGGGTGGGCGTCAAACGGGGTGTTGGGCGGCATTTCGTACCGTTGCTCGGCCGCAGTCGCCTGCGGGAGTGGAAACAGGGTGCCGGTCAGCAGAAGGGACCCGGCCATCAGGTGGAGCATCTTGGAGTTCATACGGTCTTTTGGGATGTCGCGCCCCGGCTTTTCCCTACGGAAAACCACCGGGGCAATTTATGGAAATGCGCGGACGTATTGGAGAGTATCCGCACCCGGCGCGGAAGTGGAAACCTTCGTATGACCAACGGTGTTTTGAAGCAGGATAAACGGCCTTCCGGCGTTGATTTTCTCTTTTTTTCCCATCGGAATGCCCCCGCCGCCGTCCGTTCGTCCCGTTTCCGGATGCCGTTGGTCCAGTCGGCATTGCCGTCAGGCGGCGTTTCGGACAGGCTCCCCAGCTCTTCCATGAAACGCCCGATCTTTCGGCGTGCGCGGGTCAAAACTCCTTAAAATGCCGTGGATGCCCCTTTTTTTCTTTCGGGGCGCGCCTTGACGGTGCAGTTTATCAGCGATTCGGGACGGTTGGTCATAATTTCGTTGTGGGGACTTTCCCGGATGAAAGAATGGGTGCCACACCTTCCTGTATGCGACCCGGTAAATTTCAACGCGGAGAGAGACGACCATGACCACCCCCGGTCAGGCGTTGGCGGCATCCCCTTTGGCGACACCCTTTCGGGCCATCCTGCTCGATGACAACGCGGATGACCGCCAGCACTTCCGTTTTTTGCTCCACCGGTATCCGTCGGTCCGCCTGCTCGGCGAAGCGGCCACCTTCAAGCAGGCGCTGGAACTGCTCGACCGGGAAAAGGCCAACGTGCTCTTTCTGGAGAGCGAAATCGCGGGGCATTCGATCCTCGACGAATGCCCGCTGATCCCGGTCACCGTGAAGCTGATTTTCCTGACCCGCCGCCCCGCCTCCGCCGTGAAGGCGTTTGAGCTGGATGCGGTCGATTTTCTGCTCAAGCCGCTCTTTTCCGCCCGTTTTGCGGAAACCGTCCGGCGTCTGCTGCGGATCGACTGGAAACGGACCGACGCCCCGCCGCGCCCCCCGGTCGCCGCCAACCATTCGGTGCTGATCCCCTTCGAGCGGGGCCGCCGGGGGACTTCGCTCAACGAGATCAGCCTGATCCAGGCGTTCGGGAACTACACCCGGCTGACCCTGGCCGACGGGCAGAGCGAGATCGTCCTCCGTTCGCTCTCCAAGTGGGAACAGACGCTTCCGATGCCGCCTTTCCTCCGCGTCCACCGCAACGCGATCGTCCATTCCCAGAAGGTGACCGGTCTGGAGGAAGACGCGGGAGGGGGGCACCTGTTGCGGATCGACGGGATCAGGGAAAGGATCTCCATCAGCCGCCGTTGCCTGCGGGAAGTCCGTCTAGCGCTTTTCGGCGTGGGGTGATTTTGGGACGCCGCTTTCACACCCGCCCGAAACGCAGGTTAACCTGCATGATTCATGAAGCTCGTGACGAGGTGGCTCCAAAGGCCGGAGATGCAAGGCGGGCGCAGGTTGAAAAG
>DATMFV010000106.1:0-38471 GCA_035555975.1 Chthoniobacteraceae bacterium | reverse complement strand
CATCCGTAAAAGGACCTCTCTTCTGCTCGTTTGACTCATCTCCGATGACATTTCTCCCGGTGTCATCTGTTATGAGGCAACGTTGCAATTCCTCCCTTCACAATGACCCTTCCCCGGTGTCATTTCATTTGAGGCAATTCGCATTGACCCGCCCCGCATGATCGGGGCTTGACCTCCCCCCTTACCCGGGGGAGAGTCGTTCTTTTCTCCGCCATGAAGAAAATCGAAGCCATCATCAAGCCATTCAAACTCGAAAGCGTCAAAGACGCCCTCGCCGAACTTGGGATCGAAGGGATGACGGTCAGCGAAGTCAAAGGCTTCGGCCGTCAGAAAGGCCACCCGGAGATTTACCGGGGAAGCGAATATACGGTCGATTTTCTGCCGAAAATCAAAATCGAGGTGGTCGTGGTCGACTCCCTGCTGGAAGCCGCCTGCAAATCGATCATCTGCGCGGCCCAGACGGGCAAGATCGGCGACGGCAAGGTCTTCGTCAGCCAGGTGGAGACGGCGATCCGCATCCGCACCGGCGAGCACGGCGACCACGCGGTCTAGCCTCAATGCTGGTCACTTGGCGGCACTGGAGGACCTCCGCGTCGTTGGACTTGGGTAGGGCCTTGTTCCCGCTGCCACCTCTTGCCCCCACGGCGCACGCGGAGGTGCGCCCTCCAGGCGCTCCCGCGCCAAGGTGGTTTTAAGTGAACAGCATTGGGTCCGGACCGGTTTTTACAGCGCCTCCTGGTTGACCCACTGCACGGCGAAGCGGACCATCTCGGGCGCCGTCTTGAAATTGAGCTTCTCCTTGATGTGCGCCCGGTGGCTTTCGATCGTCTTGACGCTCAGGCTCAGGTCCTCGGCGATCTGGCGGGTGCCGTGCCCCTGCCCGATCAGTTGCAGGACTTCGAGTTCACGGTCTGAAAGGATTGCCACCGGCGAGCTGTCAGCCATCGACTTTCCGTCGATCGCCTTGCGCATCATCTTGTCGGCGAGCTTTTCCGATACGTAAATCTGCCCATTGAGGATGCGCCGGAGTGCGCCGGTCAGCTTTTCGGTCGCCTCCTGTTTCATGACGTACCCCTTCGCCCCGGCCCTCAGGGCCCGTTCGGCGTAGAGCGATTCGTCGTGCATTGAAAGCACGAGGATCGGGAGATCGGGCCACTGGGCGACGATGTTTTTGATCAATTCAATCCCGTTGGTCCCCTGAAGCGTGATGTCAACGATCGCGAGGTCGGGTTGAAGGGAAGCGATCGCAGCCATTGCCTTGCGCGCGTTTTCAGCTTCGCCGCAGACAACAAAATCCGACTCACCATTGAGCAACTGCGCCAATCCCTGGCGGACGATCGGGTGATCGTCGACGATGAGAACTTTAACCGTGGTTTCAGACTTTTTCATGGAACGTAAGAGAGAAGAGGAGTCCGGGCGGGCAAACGGAATACGAAAATTCACGGGGTTGCGGTCCTGTTAATTCTTTCGATTTGATCTTTTCCTTTTCCGCGATCGCATGGCCCGGCGGACTGCTTTTCCAGTGGAAAAGCTCCTCCCCATCCTGTTTGGGATGAAATCCGTTTCCTGGCTCAAAATCCGGGGAAAAACGCCCGCTTTTGACGGATCACTCCCCTTCCGGGCTCCGGTACCGTACGCTCATGGCTTCCTCCAACGCAAGCCAAGGGAACCCTGTTCCCCTTCTCATGGTTTCCCCCATTCCCGAAGGGCGGTCCATGACGTAAACTCGGAGCGCGAAAAAAGGAGCGACCGCCCGGCGAGGCGCAGGCGTAATAGACCAGCGATGGCGCCCGTTCAACAAGGAAAGGATGACTTTGAAAATGGCCATGAATGCTCTCCCCAAATCCCTGACCCGCAAGGCGAAGCTCAAGCTCTTACAGAAGCTTGATGAAGGGTCCATGTGGGCCTCGCTGGATGAAGCCCGGCACTGCGTTCTCTGCGAGCGGACCATCTGCGGAGAGGAGATCGCCGTCATGTGGGACGAAGCGGGGACGCTCCGGCTGGCCTGCCCCACGCGGGGATGCCGCGCGACGCCGAGGGAATGGCTTCACCCCGGCAATCCGTTGATCGACGAAAGCGCCTGGCACGACTGGGTTCGCCTGCTCGACGGGCTTTGCGACAGCCCCGCACCCGCGCCCCACCGCCTCGGCAGGCGCTTCCGCCCCTCCGACCAGGCTCCCACCCGGCTCGGGATGCGCCTGGGCCGGTAGCGCCCATTTCCCCCGCCTCCCTCACCCGTTCTTGCGGCGGACCCATTCCCGCAACTGGATCGGGTCGACCGGTTTGAGAAGGTAGACATCAAACCCGGCCTCCAGCGCGGCGAGCCGGTCGGCCTCCTGCCCGTAGCCGGTGATGGCGATCAGCCGGACCCGCCGGGACAACGTTTCCGACGCCATGAACTGGCGGGCCACGGTGTAGCCGTCCACATCAGGCAGGCCGATGTCGATCAGGACGACATCGGGCTGCATCGCCAGCGCCCGTTGCAGCGCCAGCGAGCCGCGCGAGACCCTTTCGACCACGTGCCCCCAGTGAGTGAGCAGGCGGTGAAGCGTGGCGGCGAGGTCGTCATGATCTTCCACCACCAGAACGCGGCATGGCATCGTCCCGCCGATCTTTTCGACCACGACATCGGGCTCCTCTTCCAGCACGGCGGGAGGATCGGCCAGCGGCAGGTAGACACAGAACTCCGATCCCCTTCCCGGGCCGGCGCTCCGGGCCTGGACCCGGCCGCCATGCAGCGCGACCAGTTGGCGCACCAGCGCCAGCCCGAGGCCGAGCCCCCCCTTGGCCATCGGCCGTGAACCGTCGACCTGCACAAACGGCTCGAAGATCTGCTGGAGCGCCTCCGCCGGGATGCCGACCCCGTGGTCCTTCACGCAGAGGCGGGCCTCGGTGCCTTCGCACTCCAGCATCAGCGCCACCGGTTGGCCCCGGCCGGAATATTTGGCCGCGTTGTGAAGCAGGTTGCCGACGACCTGTTCGATCCGGACGGGATCAGCTTCCACCCAGAGCGGCACGGCGGGGAGAATCACTTCAAAGGGTTGGCCCCGACCGGAAAAAAGTTCGTGCGCCGTACGGGTCGCCTCCTGGACGGTTCTGGCGAGGTCGATCGTTTTCTTGTGGAGAGTGATCTTCCCCCGGCTCACCCGCGAGATGTCGAGCAGGTCTTCCATCAGGCGCGACATATGGTGAACCTGCCGCTCGATCAGCTCCAGCGCGTCGCCGGAATCGCCGGTCTTGAGCAGTTCCACGGCGTTGAGGATCGGCGCGAGCGGGTTGCGCATTTCATGGGCGAGCATCGCCAGGAAATGATCCTTCATCTGGTTGGCGCGGGCGAGTTCGGCCTCCTGGCGGCGAAGCTGTTCGTCGAGGTGTTTGCGCGCCAGTTCCGGAGCGAGGTGCGCCATCACTTTCGCGGTTTCGTCGAGCATCCGCCGGGCTTCCGCCTCGGGCTCGTCGGTTAGGAAGGCGAAAATCACCCGGTCGCCCTCCTCGCCCGCCAGCGGAAAGACCGCTTCGCCCAGGGAAAGGCGGGGATCGTACTCCATCGCGCTCCGGCCGTCGTCCCAGGCGCGGCGGATCAACGCTTCGCTCACGCGGTGCGAGTGGCCGTTGCCGCCGGGACTGCCGTTACCGCCGTTTCCTCCATTGCCGCCGTTTTCCCCGACCGGCAGCAGCCCGAAATGTCCGGCAGGTCCGGTGCGCCTTCCCTGACAGATCAGCAGGCACCTCCCCTCATCTCCGCTTTTCATCCAGGCCGAACCTCTCCCCCACCCGACCTGGTTGCACAACCCGTCGAGCGTCGCCTGAAGCGCGCCGGTGACATCCGGCGCCGTTGAGATCGACGACGCCAGACGGCAGGAGAGCGCCTGGAGCAAATCGCTCTGTTTGCGTTTCATCAACGCCTTGGAGAGGATGCGCGAGGCGCGGCGCAGGTCGGCATAGGCCATCGTCTCCTGCGCCAGTACGGAAAGGATCTCCAGTTGCTCGCGCTTCAGGCCGTTGCGCGGCTGGGTGTCGAGGACGCAGAGGGTCCCGAGCGCATACCCTTCCGGAGTACGGAGCGGGATGCCCGCGTAAAAACGAATCCACGGGTACGACTCCACCCGCGGGTAGCGGGAAAAGCGGTCGTCGGTGAGAACGTCGGGGATGACCAGCGCCTCGGGAGAAAGGATCGTGTAGGAGCAGATCGCTTCATCTCGCGGCATCTCCTTGCCCGAAAAGCCGACGTGCGACTTGAACCATTGGCGCTCGGCATCCAGCAGCGAAATCATCGCCATCGGGGTGTCGAGCAGGTAACTGGCAAGGGCGGTGATCTGGTCAAAGGAAGGTTCGGGTTCCGAGTCGAGGAGGTGATAGGAACGGAGGGCACGAAGTCTTCCTTGCTCGTTGTGGGGGAGCGGTGCGCTCATAGAAAAAAATGAAGAAGGGTTCCGACAGGCCATGTTTTTGGATGGAGGCAAATTCCCGGAGCACCCTCTCCTTTTTGGGGAGCGGGGAGAAAAAAGAGCGTGAAAAGTTTACCGGCGTAAGAGATCCCCTCCAACACCCCTTGATTCGAAGCCGCACGGTCGCACGCGCGCGGCAGCTTCATCCCCTTCTCACGTGGGGGAAAGACCGCCATCCGCACGGGGCGGGATGAAAGGGACGGAGCACCCTGATCAGGCGCCCTTTTCCGGCGGGGCCGATTTCAGCTCCGCAAAGTACATCTGCCCGGTGCCGGTTTGCAGCGTTCCGGCGATGACCACGCGCACCAGGTTGCCGACCTGCGCCCGGGCGTGGTTGACGACGATCATCCGCCCGTCGGGCAGGTAGCCGACCGCCTGGTGGGGGTCGCGCCCCGGCTTGACGAGCATCACTTCCAGTTCCTCCCCCGGGCCGATGACCGGCGCAAGCGCCAGGCTCAGTTCATTGAGGTTGAGCGTGGAAACCCCGGCGACCCGCGCGATCCGCCCCAGGTTGGCGTCGTTGGTCAGCAGGCGGACGTTGAGCATCCGCGCCAGGGTGATGAGCTGGTCGTCCACCGAGCCGCTCCCTTCGTCGGGATCGGAGGTTTCGTGGATGGTGACGTTGAGGTCGGGGCGCTTCTGCGCTTCCTGCAAAAAGTCGAGCCCCCGGCGTCCACGGGCTCTTTTAAGGAAATCGCTGGAATCGCACAATGCCTGGAGTTCATTGAGCACGAAGCGCGGCACCACCAGCGCCGTGGAGACAAACCCGGTCTGCGAAAGCGCCAGCAGGCGCCCGTCGATCAGCACGCTCGTGTCGACCACCACGGGGTGGTCCTCAAATGCCGCACGGCCAAACCGGACGTACGGGATCAAAAGGGAAAATTCATCGCGATGGCTCCGGATGGCGAGCATGGTGCCCAGATAGCCAAAAAACGAATAAAGCCCCAGCCCGATGACCCAGCGGACATCTTCGCTGGTATCGCGCAACAGGTCGGAAGCAAGCAGGAGCCGCGAGACGGCGAGGCCGAGCAGCAGGCCGAGGGTCGCCGCGGAAAAAAGCCGGAGCGAAAACCCTTTCAGCAGGCGATCAGCCAGGACGATGCTCAAGCCGAAAATGAGCCCCAGTCCGCCGCCGATCCAGGTCGAACCGGCGACAATCCCGCCGACCCGCATCCCCATGACAAAGGAGAAACAGATGAAGAGAACCCGGAAAAGATTGACCGTGCGCGGGGAAGTGACCACAGCCTGCCATTATTGACGAAAACGCCTCCGATGAGAAGCCGGAAAACGCCCCTCTTTCCCTGCGATCAGTTCCGGGGAGAGACCGCCTTTGCCCTGCGGACCGGCACCAGCAGCGGCTCTTGCTTGGGAGCGCTGTCGCGGTAGAAGAGGATGCCGTGGCGGCGGATGTTGGAGATCAACGCGCTCAGGTTGCTGGCCACTTCGCGATTGGAAAGAAGCATGGGGATGGTCCCGCTGCCGGTCTGGGCGGAGACGAAGACCCGTTCGGCGGCCTTGATCGCCTCTTCGGTCGTCTTGACCGCGCCGCGAACGTCGGCGATCGCCTCGCGGATGTCGCCCGCGGCCTGGTTGGCGGTGTTCATCGTCTCATTGGCCGAGGCCATCGTCTCCTTGCCCGCGACCATCACTTCCTGCACGGTATCGACCGCCGTCTTCGCTTTTTCGATGACCGATTCGATCCCTTCGGAGGCGGTGGAAATGTTGTCGGTCGTGGTCTTGAGGCTGGCGAACGACGCGCCGAGGTTGGCGAGGTTGGTGTCACTGAGCAGCTCGGTCTGGACCTTCTCGATCGTTGCCTTGAGGACATCGAGGTTTTCGGCGAGTTTCTGCATCGCGATCTCCCCCTTCTTGGCGAGTTCGTCGAGCCCGCCCGGCTTGATGCCGGTGATCCGGTCGCCCGGCTGGTAGACCTGCGCCGGGTCGGCCGGGTCAAATTTTGCGGCATCGAACCCTTCGGGCGGGGTGATTTCCACAAACCGGTCGCCCATCAACCCCGAACTGCCGATTGAAAAGGTCGATCCCTTGGGAATCTTCATGTTTTCCCGGATCAGGAGGCGGATGTTGACGCTCCCGATATGGGCGGGGTCGACCTTCGGCTTTTCCGCCACGCGCCCGACAGCGGCGCCGGAAAGGAGGACATCCGAGTTCTTCAAAAGCCCGCTGGCGTTGCTGAAACTGATGTGCAGTTCATAAACGTCGGACAACCCCTGCCCGAGGCGGCCAAACTGCACCGCCATGATGGCGATCGCCACCAGGCCGATGAAAACGAAAAAACCGACTTTGAGTTCGAGGCCTTTTTGATCACTGCTCATAAGGAAAATTTTTTAGACGACTTCATGGGAACGGCCGTGGACGAAATCGCTGATCAGCGGGTCCTCGGAAGCGACCAGTTCCGGGAAGGTACCATAGAAATAGACCTCCCCCTGGTAAAGGTAGGCCACCTTGTCCGCGATGAAGGCGGCGCTTTTCATGTCGTGGGTCACGACGATAGATGTCACTCCCAGCCGCTTTTGCAAGCGCCGAATCAAATGATCGATGGAGTCGGAGACCACCGGGTCAAGCCCCGCGGTCGGTTCGTCGTAAAGGACGCACGAGGGGCTGTTGATGATCCCCCGCGCCAGGGCGACCCGTTTTTTCATGCCGCCGCTGATATTCTCCGGTTTCTTCTCCTCATGCCCGGTCAGGTTGACGACTTCGAGCGCCTCGGCCACTTTTTTGGCAATCACCGCCGTGTCGCGCTCGCCCCCTTCCCGCAGCGGGAAGGCGACGTTTTCCCAGACCGTCATCGAGTCAAACAACGCGCCGCTCTGGAACATCATTCCGATTCGTTTGCGGATGGCCAGCAGTTCCCGTTCGTTGAGGCCGACGATCTCCTGCCCGGCGATGGAGACCTCCCCGGAAGTCGGGGTCATCAACCCGATCAGGTGCTTGAGCAGGACGCTCTTGCCGCAGCCCGAACGGCCCAGGACCACGAGGGTCTCGCCCTTGATCACCTCCAGGTTGACCCCGCAGAGGATCTTCTGTTCGCCGATCTGTTTGTACAGGTCGCGGACGGCGATCTTGATCTCAGGCTGTGCGTCGGGCTGGGTCATCACACTCCGGCAGGGTAAAAGATGTTGAGGACCATGGTCAGGAAAAAGTTGACGATCAGGATGGCGAGCGAGCCGATCACGACCGACTGGGTGGTTGCCTGCCCGACGCCGACCGCCCCTTCGCGGGCCTTGAGCCCCTGGTGGCAGGCGATGAAGACGATCAGCATGCCGAAGACAAACCCCTTGGTGAGCGCCATCTTCACGTCGCGCGCACCGGTGAATTTCAGCATGTAATCCATGTAATAAACCTGCAAGACCCCGAGCAGATTGACCGCCACGAGCTTCCCGGCGACGATCCCCATGCCGACGCACTCGGCCACCAGCAGCGGCATCGAGATCATCATCGCGATCAAGCGCGGGACGACCAGGTAGTCGACCGGGTGGACCCCCATCGCGCGAAGGGCGTCAAGCTGCTCGGTCACCTTCATGGTGCCGATTTCGGCCGACATGGCGGCCCCGACCCGGCCCGCGACCATCAGCCCGGTCAGGACCGGGCCGAGTTCACGGAACATGGAGACCGCCACCACGGCTCCCACGGCCGTGTCCATCCCGAGCTTGTGGAACTGGAAGTAGGTCTGCGCGCCAAAGACAGCCCCGGTGAACGCGCCTGTGACGATGACGACCATCTGCGAACGGTAGCCGACCTCCAGCACCTGGCGGATGGCGAGCCGCCACCGGACCGGCATCGTCACCAGGGAATGGAACGACTCGAAGGCGAGAAAAACGACCGACCCCAGGTAGGTGAAGAGCGTTAGAAAGGAGCGACCTAAAAAGCGGATCAACAACATTCGTGTTTAACAGGCACACGGCCCTGGTAAAACAGAAAGCCGCCGGGAAAGAGTGAAAGTCTTACCTCTTTCGCCGCTCCCGGGGGCGAGGTCAATCCCGAAAGCGTCCGGGGCGGCGACTTTTTCCCTTGCCGGGCGGCGGACGCGGAGGTTTGCCCTCCAGTGACCCGCCAACGTCGCTGGCCTGCTGGAGGGTTGGCCTCCGCGCCGACCGTGGCGTGGGACCTGGGTTCACCCGTTTGCTCCCGGCTACATCAAACCCTGCGGTCGACGGGGGTCCGCCCCAGGCGCTCCCGCGCCGGACTTCGCTCGCACTTTGCTTTCGCTTTCACCTCAAACCTCCGCCCGATAGCGGCGGCGGTAGGCGTCGGGGGTGAGGCCGGTCTGCTGCTTGAAAAAGCGGTGGAAGTATTGGGAGGAGGAAAAGCCGCACTCGGCGGCGACCCCGGCGACCTTGTACCAGGTCGATTGGAGGAGGTTGCGCGCCCGCTCCAGCCGGATCGTGTCGCGCAACGCGGTGAAGGAAACGCCCGTCGCCTCGCGCACGACATGGGCGGTGCGGGTCTCGGAGAGGCCGAGGTGCCGGCCCAGCTCGGCGAGGCCGGGGTTTTGCCGGAGGTTTTTTTCCAGAAAAAGGCGAATCCGCTCCCCCCGAAGACCAGGCGAACTTTCCCGCGAGAAACGCAAAGTCTCCAGGGACCGCGTCAGGTAAGCCTGAAGCAGTTCCGCAAGGCCGAGCAATTGCCGCCGTTGCGACGAAGTAAGCCATGGAAGCTGAGGGTTATCGTTTTCATGAAAACGATATTGCCCGAGATAGGCCATGGCAGCGAGGCGTTCGTCGAGGATCACCGGTACGATCACCTCTCCCGCTCCGGCGTGGCAGGTATGCTCGAAGGGGCGGCGCTTTTCCATGCAAAGCACGGGGACGCGCCGCAGGTCGCACTCGATGCAGTGAAGAGTGCGCGTCTGCTTGACCTCCATGCAGAAGCGCGACGCGTGCAACTGATAGCGGACCGCCACCCTTCCGAGCACGGTCTCCACCTTTCTGCGGGCATCGAGAACCTTGATGCAGAGTTCGCCCCCGGTCGCCCGGTGGATCGACTCCAGGGCTTCGGCGACTCTCTTTTCCTCAGGCATGGTGCTTGATCATGGTAAAAACAGCAGGATTATACACCTTTCCGACCGTATCGACCACTAGATTTGAAAGAACAAGCGGCGTTACGATATGGGCATGGACGCTTCCCAGCCCTCTGAAACCTTTCGCCCGATTTTTGAAGAATGTTTTGATGTCGCCATCTGCGGCGCCGGGTTCATCGGCTTTGCCGCAGCCTGTCGGCTGGCCGCCGAAGGCCGCCGCGTGCTGCTTTTCGAAGCAGGCGGCGATCTGTTGTGGGAAAGCACGCGGGCGCTGGAGAACGATGCGGCTTCCCCCCTCCCCCGCCCCGCCTGGGAGGCATGGATCGGCGACATCGTGGCGCTTTCGGGAAACAATGGGCCGTACTTTGAACCGGCGGCGACAGAGGCGTTTGCCGCGCGGCGGCTTTTTTCAGAAACGCCCCGGATCGCCACGCTGCTTTACGCGGTGCCGGTAGAGGCGGAACAGCGCGGCGATGCGCTGACCCGATTGACCGTGGCGACCAAGAGCGGATGGAGATGCCTCCGGGCGAGGCAATGGGTCGACGCGACCGAAGAAGGACTCCTCGCCGCGCTTTGCGGGGTTTCGGGCCGACCGCGCCTGCCGCAACAGCGCCGGGGCAGCCTGGTGGTGCAGGCGTCGGAGCCTGAGCCATTGGACGAAGCGGCGGCGGCGCTTCCGGGGGTCGAATGCCTCCCTTCCGTGCGGACGGGGGAACGGCGGTTGCGCTGGAACGCGGAGGGCGAGCCGTGGCATCGCAAAATGACGGCGATTGCGGGCGAATTGCGCAACCGGCTCGGCGAAGAGAGCGATTTTTTCATCAGCCACGGCTCGATGCGCGAGTTTCCGGTTTACGCGGCGGAGGCGGCGGGTGAGATCGCGGGTCTGCCGGAAAACCTGACCCTCCTCTCTCCCGCGTGGCGTAGCGAAGGCGTGGCGACCCTCGCGGATCGCTACGAACTCGGGTTTACGGGGGCGGGCGATCTTCCGGCGGAGCCAAAAAGCTCCTTTGTACCGGATGAAAGCCATCCGCCCGTGCTCCATCGTGTGCCGGAAGAGACCGTGACATGTCAGGTCGCCGTCGCCGGAACGGGAACGGCCGGTGCGGTCGCGGCGATTGCGGCCGGGCGGGCGGGAGCCGAAACGATCGCGATCGACCTCGCCGCTTTTCCCGGCGGGATCGGCACCGGCGGCGGGATCACCGGTTATTTCCACGGGGTTCCCGGCGGTTTGCAGGACGAGGTCGACCTGCGGGCACAACAACGGACGCTCCTGCTGACCGGTAAAACGCGACCATTGCGGAGCTGGCACCACGAAGCCAAGAAAATCGCGTTGCTGGAGCTTTTTGAGGAAAGCGGCGTCCGGTTCATCGGCGGGGCGGTGGTTTACCGCGTGGAACACGACGGCAGGGGCCGGGTCACGGAAGTCTTCGCCGCCGGAAAGGGGCGCATCATCCGGCTCGCAGCCCCGGCTTTCATCGACGCGACGGGCGATGGCGACCTTTGTGCGCTGGCAGGGGCGGAATCGACCCTTGGCCGACCCGGCGACGGGCGCTTTCTCGCTTACAGCCAGGTGGCCTTTTCGTTTGAGCGCGGGAGCAACGGCCTCGTTCCCCGGGCGTTCAACTTCGACGCCGGATGGGTCGACCCGACCGATCCCGAAGACCTCTCGCGGGCGCGGCTCGAAGGGTTGGCCCTTTATACGCAATGGGACTGGAAGGGGGAGACGCCGATCGTCGCGCTCGCCCCGACGCTCGGCCTGCGGCATTCGCGCCTGATCACGACCGACGCCGCCGTAACCCTTGCCGATCTGGTGGCCCACACCCGGTTTAAGGAGAAGATCGGCGTCATCAAAACCGTGGCTGATACCCATTCGGTCGATTTTGAGTTCGAGAGCGACGCGCTCGCTTTTTACTACTGGACCTGCCGCGGTTTCCGTAACCCGCTGGCCTGCGAGATCCCGTACGGCATCCTGCTGCCGCGCGGGCTGGAGAATGTCTGGATCGCCTGCCGCGCTTCGGGGATGGAGGTCGACGCATCGTACGGTTTCCGGATGCAGCGCGAAATGCAGCGGCTGGGCGAAGCGGCGGGGATCGCTGCGACGATGGCGGTGGCGGCCCGGCTCGGCTCCCGGGAGGTCGACCTCGACGCTTTGCAGAGGGCGCTCCGGGCCAGCGGGGCCCTTGCGCCCGACGACCTGCCCTCCGCCCCCTCCTCGGCACAGGAATGGCTTGCCGCGCTGGACGAAGGGAAACCGGGGGTCCATCTCTGGCATCTGCGGCAGGCGTGGGAGAGCGCTCGCGATGAAGTCATGCAACGGCTCGGGTCTCCCGACCGGCGGGTCTCCTTTTACGCTGCCGCCGTGAGCGCCCTTGCCGGTGAGCGCGTTGCCGAAGCCCGGCTGCTGGAGGCAATCCGCGAACGTGAATGCGGCCCGACGCCGGAGGAAGGCCGCGTGCCGGGGGCGTTTGGCGAATGCATCGACCTTCCCTTCTGGTTGCAGGCGGTCGTGCTGCTGCGACCGGTCGGCGGGGAAAAGGCGCTGCCGGTGTTGCGTGATCTCGCTTCGGAAAAAGGGCGCCCATTCAATCTCCTGACAACGCTGGCGCTGACGCTCGAACGGCTCGCCGCCCGACTCGGGCCCTGCCCGGAACTGGCGGAAATCGTGGCGATGCTGGAGCCGGTCGATCCCTCCGCCGCCCACCTGCCCCCTTCGCGTTCCCTCTGGCGCACCCTTTCCGGGGAAGCGCAGAAGCCGCTGCCGAACAACCGCGGCCTCGATACCCGGCAGGACCACGCCTGGCAGCTCGACCTGATTCTGGAACGGACCCGGCGGCATCTGGGGCTCGCCCCGCTGGCAGAGGGCGGACGCCATCGCTGCGACGCGCGGGGGTTTGTACGCCGGATGTTTACTCAGAGGCTGTTAGCCGCAAAGCTGTTCACTTAAAGCGCGCGAGCGCCCTGGGCGGGCCTCCGCGCCCGCCGCGGGGGTTGAGGCCCGAGGCGAAGACACACCTCCCCAAACCGGCATCAGCCCGTTTTCGCCCACGTCGAACGCGGCAGGTTTCGCGCGTGATGGAAAAGGTATTGCTGCGCGTAGCCGCCGTACGGCCCGAAATGGTGGATGCCGAAGGCGTGCAGTTCCTTCAAGGTCGGTTTCTTGCGTTTACGGGCAAAGTAATGGTGCAATAACACTCGCGCGATCCAGACATCGACCGGGAATGCCTTCACCCGTTCGTACGCAAAGAGGAGGACGCAATGGGCGATCTTCGGGCCGACGCCCGGCAGGCGGCAAAGCTCGCGTTCGGCCTCTCCGTCCGGCAGGGCGCGGATCGCTTCGAGATCGACCCTCCCCTCCGCAATCCAGCGCGCGGTTTCCAGCAGCTTCGGCGCGCGAAAACCGAGGCCGCACTCCCGCAGCGCCGCCTCGTCCGCACTGGCGAGCCGCGCCGGGTCGGGGTAGCGAAAACCGCCGTGGCCGATCGGTTCGCCAAAGCGCTCCCGCAACGCCCGCGACATCGCCGTGATGTGGCTGACCTGTTTCATCGCCGAAGTGATGAAGGTCGCCAGGCATTCCCAGGCCGGTTGGCGGACAATCCGCAACCCCCGGCCAAAGGCGACCGCCTCCCGCATCGCCGGGTCGTCGGGAAAGGTGGCGTAGATCGCTTCGAGCGGGTGGTCGAGCGCGAAATAATGGCAGAGCAACTCCGCCGAACCGCCCCGGAAGCGCAACCTTTCCCCTTCCTGGCGGACTTCCACTTCCGTCGTGTCGATCAACCCTCGAAACCCGCCGCCCTCCGTCGGCTCCCAGTGAAACAACTGGCCGGAAGCCATCGTCCCGCGCAGGTCGAAGAGCGGTGCATCGACCGTTTTCCAGCCGTTCTGCGCCTTCTTTTTCAACGGATGAAGTAGCTTAGGTTTTCCAGTTCGATGGCGAGGTCGACATTGTTGACCACCACGCCGTCAGGGACCTGCAACACCGTCGGCGCGAAGTTGAGAATCGCCTGGATGCCGACCGCGACGAGATCGTTGGCGGCTTCCTGCGCCACTTTGGCCGGGACGGTCAGGATCGCCATCTTCACCTGCCGCTCGCGCACGAATGGGGCAAGTTCGCTCATCGGGTAGACCTTCAGGCCGAGATCGACCGCCCGCTGGCGCTCCGCATCTTCGTCAAACCCGGCCAGCACCTCAAACCCCTCCTTCTGGAACCCGCGATAGCGCACCAGCGCCGCGCCGAGGTGCCCGACGCCAACGAGGATCACCGGCTGGAGGCGCGCCGTGCCGAGCACTTCGGTCATCTTGGCGGTCAGGAGCGCCACGTTGTAGCCGAGGCCGCGCGTCCCGAGCTGGCCGACGTGGGTCAGATCCTTGCGAAGCTGGGTCGGCTTGACCCCCGCCGCCTTGGCGAGCGCATCGGAGGAGACGGTTTCAATCGCGTTGGCGTGCAAGCGTTGAAGGGCGCGGTAGTAGAGCGAGAGGCGGTAGACCGCCTTGCGGGGTATTTCCAGCTTCGACATTCGTGAAGGAGTTTGGGCCAAAGTAATCCTGAAAGAGTAATTTAAAAGGGGAAATTTATCCCCGAACGAGGTGAACTGCCGCCAGAACGAGATTAAAAAGGAGAAAAATGACCAGCGGCCGTTCATACCGGAGCGGCCCCGCGCCGGGCCGGGGCTGGCGGGTCGGCCCGAGCAGGCGCGCGATCACCAGCGCCAGCAGAAACCAGGTCAGGAAGTTGCCCAAAGGCGGCCATTCCGGCGCGGGCACCCGCTCCAGCGGCCACCGCCAGTAAAGGCGGACATGGAGCGCGATTTTTTCGAGATTCCAGTCGGTCAGCAGCGTCAGCAACGCCGTCGCCCCGGCGAGCCACCACGGAGGCACCGGCTTGCCATGGCGCAGCCGCGCCAGCACCGCCACGGCGGTGTAATGACTCGAAACGATCACCAGATACCAGAGCAGGAGCACCCCGGGCGGGAAAAGATCGGCCACGCGCAGCCCGAGCTTGGTCGTATAAAGAAAGCCGCCGAGCGGAAACCCGGTCGCCGAATTAAGAAACACCACCGCCGCACAAGCGCCAAAGACCAGCAGCGATCCGCGCCGCGCCTGCGCCAGCCCTTCGCGCGTGATCATCTCGACATAAAGGACCGCCACGCCGAGCACCATCCAGACAAAATCAAAATAACCGAGCACCAGCGCCAGCGCCGCCGCGAGCGGGTGCGACGCCGGGTCGCCGATCCACTGCGAAACCTGATAATGCCCGACCGACCACGGCATGATCCAGAGCGCCAGCGCGCTCCAGAGCAGAAACCACCCCCAGAGCAGCGAGACAAAAACCTGAAGCTGCGGCGTCAGACGGGTTTGGAGCGGTGCATTCACTTGGGGTTTAAAAAGTGGCGTGGTTAAGGGTAGATTGCCGCATCGTGGCAGCCCCGACCTTCACAATCAACCCGGAAGCACTCTTCTACGGCTTCTGTCGCGGAACGGCGCTCGGGATCTCCTCGCTTGTCGCTTCCGTGAGCGTCCTCCACCGGGAACGGACCGCGCTGGAGGGCGGGTGGCTGCTCGCCCCGAACCATATCAGCCATTTTGACCCGGTGCTGATCGCCATGAAAACGCGGCGTCGCGTCGACTGGATGGCGATGAGCGAACTCTTCACCCCCCGCCCGGTCGCCGCTTTTCTCCGGGCCGGGGGCGCTTTCCCGACGGACCGTTCGCGGATCGACCGCCACGCCGTGCGGGAAGCGCTCCGGCGGCTGCGGGCCGGGCGGGTTGTCGGGATCTTCCCGGAAGGGGGCATCCGCACCGGCGCCGAAAGCGTGCTCGCGGGAGCGCCGCTCCGCCCGGGGGCGACGATGCTCGCCCGCCTCGCCGACGTACCGGTGATCCCGTGCGTCATCGTCGGGTGCGAGACTCTCTACCAGCCCCGGCGCTGGCTCCCGTTCCGCCGCAACCGGATCGGGATCGCCTTTGGAGAGCCGCTCCGGGTCGCGCCCCACCTGCCGCCGCGCGCCGCCGCCGAAGGGCTCGACCGGGCGCTGCGGGAGGCGTATCTGGCGCTTGATGCCGAGCTTCGCAATTTATCCCTTCACCCCGCCGAGCCGGATGCCTGAAACAAAGAACCGCTGGCCGACGAGGAAGAGCACGATGATCGGGAGGATCGAAATCAAACTCGCCGCCATCAGGAGCGGCCAGTTGGCCTGGTTGAGATCGACAAAATTAAGAATCCCGAGCGGAAGGGTTTTGAGTTCGTCGCGGTTGATCTTCACCAGCGGTCCGAGAAGGTTCTGCCAGTTGCCCAGGAAGGTAAAGATCCCGAGCGTCGCCAGCGCGGGGGTGGAGAGCGGGAGGATGACGCTCCAGTAAATCCGGAACGGGCCGCACCCGTCGATGGCGGCGGCCTCTTCGAGATCGCGCGGAATGCCGAGGAAGAACTGCCGGAGCATGAAGGTGCCGTAGGCGCTGAAGATCCCCGGGGCGATCAGGGCGAAATAGGTGTCGATCAACCCGAGGCGGCTCAGGAGGATGAAGGTCGGGATGAGCGTGACGGTGGTCGGCACCATCAGCGTCATCAGGTAACAGAAGAACCAGAAATCGCGTCCGCGAAACTCGAACCGGCTGAAGGCATACGCCGCCATGGAAGAGGTGATGAGCTGCCCCGCCGTGACGCTCAAAGCCACCAGGAGGCTGTTCAAAAAATAGCGGGCGTACGGGATCTCGCGGAAAACCTGAATATAGTTTTCAACATGCCAGACCTTCGGGAAGAGGTTCTCCAGCAGGTTGCCGCCGGTGGGGAAAATGCTCGAACGGCTCCCTTCCGCCAGAAGCAGCGCGGGGTCGGTCGTTTTCACCGACGTTCCGAGCATCCAGAGAAAGGGATAGACCATCGTGATGGCGAAAGCCAGGAGGCCGAGCCAGAGAAGGGTGCGCCGCAGCGCGGTCAAACGGCGCACGCGGGGATCGCGGATTTCCCGGAGAGGACGGTGTTGCATTTAATAGTGAACTTTCTTGGAGGTGAACTTCCAGTTGAGCCAGGTGCCGACCATGACCATGAGGAAGAGCACCCAGCTCGCGGCGGAGGCCCGGCCCATGTAGAAAAACTGGAACCCGGTTTCGTAGATGTAGTAACTGAGCGTTGTCGTCGACCCCGCCGGGCCGCCGCGCGTCATGACAAACGCGGCGTCAAACCCGCCCTGAAAACCGCCGATGATTCCCATGATGAGGATAAAAAAGGTCGTCGGGGAGACCATCGGCCAGGTGATGTGCCAGAACTTTCGCCATCCCGGCGCGCCATCCATTTCGGCGGCTTCGTACAGCTCCGGGTTGATGTTTTGCAGCGCCGCGAGGAACAGGACGACGTTCATCCCGCCGACCGACCCCCAGAACCCCATCAGCATCAGCGCCGGTTTGGCCCAGAAGGTCGATTCCAGCCAGCGCGGCCCGTCGATGCCGATCTGGAGGAGCGCGGCGTTGAGGAGGCCGTAGTCGGGCTGAAAAATCCATTTCCAGAGAAGATAAATGCCGACGCCGCTGACGATGGAGGGAATGAAAAAGAGGAGTCGGAAAAAATGGCAGCCGAAAATCTTCCGGTTCAGGACGCACGCCAGCGCCAGCGAGCCGAAGATCGAAAACGGCAACCCGAGAAGCAGGAAAAGGGTGTTGCCGAGGTAAAGCCAGAACCGGGGGTTGACCGGTTCGATGCCGCCCGCCGGGGTCATGGCGAAGCTGACGATCTCGCGAAAATTGTCGAGCCCCACAAACTTCGGCGGGCTGAAGAGGTCCCACGAAAAGAACGCCAGACAGAGCGAGGCAAACACCGGCCCCAGCGTGAAGAGAAGAAAACCGACCAGATTCGGCGCAAGAAAGCTCAGGGTGATCCAGGGGCGGACTTTCATGGGTGGACCTCCTCGCGGGCGTTGTCGCTCGGTCCGGGATAGACTTTCCGGTGGCGTTCCAGGATGCGGTTGATGTGTCGCTCGGCTTCGGAGAGCGCCTCGGGAATGGTGCTTTTCTTCAAAAGCGCGCGTTCCTTCCAGTAGTTCCACTCGGAAACGACTTCGGGATAAACCGCCAGCCCCGGGTTCGGGTCCATATGGTCGAGCATGACGAAAAGCGCCTCAAGGTTCTCCGGCGGCCGGGGCGAAGCGGCGCGGTATTCCCCGTAAAGGGCGGGGCGGCTCGGGATGGTGATCTCAAAAAGATGCCGTTGAAAGGCGGGGCCGGTCAGGTGTTTGAGGAGTTGCCACGCCAGTTCCGGGTGCCGCGAGTCGCGGGAGATGCTGAACGCCCCGCTGGAAGCCCAGCCGAGCCGCTTGCCATGGATGCCGTACGGGATCGGGGCGATGTTCCAGCGAAAGGGCGCACGGTTGCGTAGTTCCGCAAGTTCCCACGAAGTGACGCTGGTCATCGCGACCTGCTGGTTGAGAAACGCGGTCAGGCGGTCCATCGACTCCATGTCCGAGCCGCGCTGGAGGACGCGTTCCCTGTCGATTAATTCGATGTTCTCTTCCAGCCAGCGACGCGCCTCGGGAGTGTTGAGCGCAAAGACGCCCCGCTCCAGGTCGAGAAGCCGCAGGCCATGGTAGCGGCTGTCGAGATCGACAAAGCCGAGCCCGGCGACGCGGGTCCGCCCCGTTTGGGGATCAATGTCGGTCAGCTTCCGGGCGGCGTCGATCAGTTCGCCGATGGTGGCATCCGCCGTCGGGTAGGGACGCTTCGCGGCGTCGAAAAGCTCCTCGTTGTAGGCGATGACCTGCACATCGATGCCGTAGGGGATGCCGTAGAGGTGGGAGCCGGTGCGGTACCAGTTCACCACGGCGGGGAGGTATTCCTTGAGCGAAAAGCCCGGGTCCGCCGCCATCAGCGGGTTGAGATCAAGCAGCGCCCCCCGTTCCGAAAACGAGGAGAACCCCTGCCCGAGCCAAAGGAGATCGACCCGCGCGCGGCCCGCCAGCATGGCGAGCGACTTCACGTAGTAGTCCTTTCCCGGCGTGGTGACGATCTGGACGGAAACGTCGGGGTGCTCCTTGTGGAACTCCGCCACGGCAGCCTCGGCGGCCTTGCGGATCGTGCCGTTGGTGATGAGGACGACGAGATCCGCCTCCCCCTGCGGGGTGCAACTGACCGCACACAGGGAGAGAAGAAGAGCGCCCAACAGGGCTGCCAGATGTTTCATGGGGGGCAAAAAGATCAGGGGATGTTGCTGAGGCGCTGGGTCAGCTTGGCAAACCGCTGGACCTGGGTTTCGTTGCTTCGCGTGCGCTGGTTTTCGGTATAGGGAAGGTGGTAAAAAAGCTCCGGGGAATGGCGCATGAACGGCTCCGCATAGGCGACCCCTGCGGCCCGCCCGAAGTGCCCGTCGACGGTTTCCACCCGCTTGCGGGCGTACGCCCCGTCGTAGCGCTGGCTTTTGATCTGGTCGAGCGCCCGGATCTTGCGTTCGATCACGTCGGTGCAGTCGATGAGCACATCCGCCGTCGGCTGGAAGCGGGCTTCGATATGGTTGAGCGAAACGCCTGCGGCGGGGATGCCCATATAGTAGACCTGCCCGACCTGGTGCGCCTTGCGGGAGTCGCCCTGCCGCGCCACCCGTGCGTAGTAGAGGGCGTGGAGGGTGACCTGCCCCGTAGTGCCGTGGGGGTTGGCGATCCCGCCCCCTTCGTACGGATAATGGGTGATGACCACATCGGGCCGGACATCGAGCACCAGGTCGCCGACCTGGCGGATGATCTTCGGCTCGACCAGCATCATGTCGTCGTCGGTCACCAGAAAACGGACATCGGAAATCCCCATGATCTCGCACGCCGCGAGCACCTCCCGGTTCTTTTCCCGGGCCCAGTGTTGCATCTGCTCCTCCATCTCCTCCTCGGAAAGCTCTTTCTGGCCGGTCAGGAGCTGGTCGAGAAGCACGTTGGCATGGGAGCGGACGCCGTGGGTCATCACGGCGCAGGTCACCTGATCGCCCCGTTCAATGTGATGAACCAGGGTGCCCCCCGCATTGTCAAAGGCGTCGGCGGGGTGCGCCCCGACCAGGAGGATCTTGAGATGGGAGGGAAGGGAAGCGTCAACCGTCACGGGTGTTGTCATGTGGTATACCATTTATAAAATCGGGATGAACGTCAATGACAAAAGAGCCGACATTTCCTTCTTTACCCGCATAATTTTAAACTGGACATCTGGTATACAATAAAATAGAAGAGCACCATGTTCCCCGCTCCGAAATGCTGCCCGCCCCCCGAACGCCTCCGTTCCCGGCCCCGGCGATCGTACGGATTTACCTTGCAGGAGTTGCTGATCGTCATGGTGATCGTTGCGGTACTGCTGGCGATCGCCATTCCGGCGATCGGGACGGCGCGCCGCCGCGCATCGGTGGCCACGACCGCCTCCAATCTGCGCCAGTGCCTGTTGATGTTTCAGCGACTCTCGGTGGACCAAGGGGGGAAAGTTTATGTGGGTGCCAACAGCTCCTGGATTCCGAAGTTCTGGTCAGCCGCCTACTCGTCGGCCTTCCCGGGCTGGGACGACCGGATCGAGCTGCTCAAGGGGTCGATCTTCTATGATCCGGGGGTGGCTTACGATCTGGCTCAAGGCGACAAGGTGGTGCGTTCCTTCGGGATCAACACCGGTATCTATACCATTTCACACTATGCCGGTAAAACGCCCATCTACAACCTGATGCTCTGGAGGCTCAACCGACCGTCGGCCACCGTCTTGCTCGCCTCCACGGGCACCGATGGCGGGACGGTTCCCGTTTCCTCAAACCTGACCCCCAGGGGCATCAACTTCCGCTATTCGGAAGGCAAGCTGGCGGCGATCGGCTATTGCGACGGGCATGTCGCCTGGGCCACGCGCGAGGAGCTTGCGGAGCCGCTCGCCTCCAAGACCCACGGCTTCTGGACCGGGCAGTTTTAGGATGGATACCGTGGGATATCGCGGTCCTTCAGACCGCATCATCGGGTAACCCGGTTACCCGGCCCGATGGGCCGGGCTGAGGAATGGCCGGCCCGTTGGGCCTTTGAAATCTGAAAACGTACCAACGCGCTCGTGGCGGAAATTTCCATCCCAACAAAGACAACTTCGGCATTCTTCTTTTTTCGTCCCTGCCGAATTTCCGCCCCCGGTTTGCAGAGGCCTTGGGCCAACGGCCCAAAATCCCTCAGCCCGGCCCAACGGGGCGTGATACCCCGCCTCCCTGGAGCCACTGACGGTAAAAGGCGAGCACTTCCCGCTGAAACTCCGCATCAGCGCAGAAACCGGGGATCATCGTGGCGGCCGAGCTGAGCAACCCGGCTTCGACCAGCGGAAGCTTCAAGGTTTGCAAAAAATGACCAAAGGAACGACCCACATCGGGAAGGCGAAAGATCTTCCAAAGCTCCGTCAACCGCTCCTGGAGAAAATCGGCCCGCGCCGTATCACCGGAGCCATGGGCGGCCAGGAGGTCGGCATGGAGGCCGGGGCAGAGGTTTGCCAGCGCAGTGACGCAGCCGTGGCCGCCATGGCGAAGGGTCGCAAGCACCAGGCTCTCGCTCCCCTGAAAAAGCCGGAAGGCTTCGCCGCGCGTCGCCAGCGCGATCTTGCGCAGGCGCTCCGGGTCGCCGCTGGTTTCCTTGAAAGCGACCACCCGCGGGTGCCGGGCGAGACGGGCGACCGTCGTCTCCTCAAAGCAGCTTGGCATCCGCAGGTGATGGTAGATGGCGACGGGGATCGGGCTTTCGTCGGCGATGGCGGTCACATAGTCGACGAGTTGCCGCTGGTCGAGCTTCAGGAAAAACGGTGCCATGAAGACGGCGACATCCGCACCCGCCTGCGCGGCATCACGGGCGTAACCGACCGCCTGGGCCGTTCCCGTGCCGCTCACCCCTGCATAAAGACGCCCTTCTGCCGGGGAGGCCTCGCGGACCGCCTCAATCAGCCGCAGCCGGTCGCCCTCGCCAAGCAGCGGAAGCTCTCCCGAAGAACCGAGGACAAAAAGACCCGTGACCCCCTCCCCGTAGAGATGCCGGCAGAGCCGGCGCAGCGAAGCCGCATCCGGCACGCCGGGAGCCGAACAGGGGGTCACAAGAGCAGGGATCAATTCCGGGAGGTGAAGCGATTGAAAGGCGTCAGCAGCAACTTGATTCATTGTGGTATACCGACATTTTATTCAGGTTTTATCTTGTTCATCAAGCCAAATAGCGACTCTTTGAAAAATGGTATTGACACTGGTATACCGAATTGGCAAACTGCGCTGAGCATGGTCACTCCACACGATTCCGTCGCCGAACTCCCCCTTGAAAAGAAGGTTGCGCAGATTCTGTTTTCGGGATCGCTCCCGCCGGGGTCAAAAATCACGGAGCGCGATCTCGCCAGGAACCTCGGCCTGAGCCGCATCCCCGTGCGCGAAGTGATCGCCAAGTTTGTCGCGCGCGGGGTCCTCGTGCGGGGCGACAAGAACCATAGCGTCCGGATGCGGAGCTACTCGCCCGACGAGGTCACCCAACTCTACGAACTGCGCGAAGCGCTGGAAGTGGCCAGCGCCCGGATCGCCTGCCGCAAGGCGACCGAAGCCGAGCTTCTGAAGATGGAGATGATCTGCGAGGAGATGGAAACCGAGGTCGGCCAGTATGGCTCGGTCCACTGGGCCAGCCTCGACCGGCTCTTTCACGAAACCATGGTCAAGGCGAGCCGCAATGCCCGGTTCATCGAGAACTTTGACCTCCTCATCGAAGAGTGCCACTACGTCTTCTACCTCCACCCCGCGCGGCAGGTCCGCCCGAACCCGACCAAGGAATGGATCGAGGAACATATGCGCAAGGTGATCGAAGACCACCGGCTCATCATCGACTGCCTGCGGCGCGGCGATGCCGACGGTGTGCAGGAACAGATCCGCGCGCAGATGCGCAAATCCGCCCTGAGCGCCACGCGCTCCATCGTCTCCACCACCCTCTCAAAGGAAAACTTCACCCGCTAACATCCTTACTCCCCATGAAGCGACTCCCCGCCCTCTCCGCGCTTGCCTTCCTCTTCACCCTCTGCACCGGTGCGCAGGGAGGCGTCATCCTCTCCACTGATTTTTCCAACGGCACGCTCTACCCCTCCGGCAGTGCGATGGGAACGGTAGCCGACGGGCTGGGAACCTGGAGTTTTGCGTCGAGCGCGCGCGCCGTCGGCGTGCCGGACCATGGGCGCGGCATCCGGTTCACCGGCACGAGCTTTTCGGTGTACAACTTCTCCGCGCCGGTGAGCACCGGGTCGATTACCGTGGAGTTTTCCTTCATCCCGATTTCCACCACTTCGGCCTTCGATATTCAACTCTCGGCTGGGACGGAAAATTCCGAAATCGGGCCGCAACTCCGCTTCGGGGTCAATGCGGCTTCCGATGTCACCTACTACGACGGCACCGCGTTCACCACCATTGCCGGGGCCAGCTTCAGCGCCAACGAACTCAACACCTTCTCCTTCACCGCCCATGTGGATGGCGTCAACGCCGGGACATTTGACTTTGCCGTCAACGGAAGCACCGTAGCCACAGGGCTGGTCTGGCGAAACCTTGACCTGGAAAGCCTCTCCATGCTCCGTGTGCGTACGCCCAACAGCGCCGCCCAGAGCGATCTGGTCAGCCTGACGATTTCCGCCGAGGCCATTCCCGAACCGGAAACCTTCGCGCTCCTTTTCGGTGCGGCGGGGTGCTGGGTGCTCTGGCAGGGACGGCGGCGCATGGCGGCCGTGCGGTGCCACGGATGATCCGGATCGTACCACCCCTTTTTGAAAACCTTGACGTGACGACCACCGTTCCTCTTCCACGGCGGACCGTGCTGCGCGTGGCGCTCGTCGCCTCCCTTCTCGGCTGCACCCTGCCCCTCGCCCGCGCCGAGGCGCCCGACGCCCACGAGGCCGCCCGCCTCGAAGCCCGGTGGCGGCAGCGGCGGATCATCCAGAACAACGACGGCGGTGAATCGCGGGTCCCCCCTCGGAAAATCGTCGACGAGGCCGATTTTCTCTCCCTCCGCGCCACGCCGCTCCTCGGTTCGCAGGTCGACACCATCGTCTACGACACCACCGCGGGCACCTTTGGCCGCTTCGCGCACCGGACCCGGGCCGGGGAACGTTTCCTGGAAACACAGGGGCGTTACCAGCACAACCTCCTGCCGCACCTCCAGCGGCTGGGGACCGATCCGCTCGCGATCATGATCCGCTTCGCCAAAACCCACGGGATCGAAATCTTCTGGGGCGTGCGGATGAATGACACCCACGACAAGAGCAACCCGCTTCTCCTCCCCGAACTGAAAAAGGAACGCCCCGACCTCCTCCTCGGCGCACGGGGGATTCCCCAACATGGGCAACTGACCGCCGTCAACTATGCCAAGGCGGAAATCCGGGAGCGGATGTTCGGTTACGTCAAGGAGGTGGCCGACGGGTACGATGTGGATGGAATCGAACTCGATTTCTTCCGGCACCCGGTCTTTTTTCCCGGACCCGCCTTTGGCGGCACGGCGACCGATGCCGACCGCGCCGCCATGAGCGGCCTGGTCGAGCGGATCGCCGCTCACCTCAAGGCGCGCAGCAGGGAACGGGGCCGACCGCTCCTGCTCTCCGTCCGCGTGCCCGACTCGCTGGAGTTCAACCGCGCCATCGGGCTCGATCTGGAGCGGTGGCTGAAGGAGGGGTGGGTCGACCTGCTCGTGACGACCTGCTATTTCCGGCTCAACCCGTGGTCGTACAGCGTGCAACTCGGGCACCGCTACGGCGTGCCGGTCTACCCTTGCCTGAGCGAATCGCGCATCTCCTCCACCTGGCACCCGTTTGCCCGGCGGGGCAGCGCGGAGAGCTACCGCGCGCGGGCGGCAAAGGTCTGGCAGGCGGGGGCGGACGGCGTCTACCTCTTCAACTCCTTCAACGGCCAGGCACCGTGGTGGCGCGAACTCGGCTCTCCGGCGACCGTCATGGAGAAACCGAGGCGCTACTTTGTCTCCATCCGCGGAAAGGGAGCGGAGCGCTTCCTCGCCGGAGGCGAAGCCTACGACCATCTCTTTCATCTCTCGCCCGAAGAACCGCTCCTGCTCAAGGACGGCAAACCGGCGGTGATCCCGCTGGAGGTGGGCGACGAGGAAGGCAAACCGGCAACCCTGCGCCTCAACCTCTCCTCCTCTGCGGGAGACCTGGAGGTCAGGCTCAACGGCACCCCGCTGGAACCGCTTCCCGGGGAACTCGGCTGGCGCGTTTATGCCGTCGCCCCGGGCACGCTTAAAACCGGAAAAAACCGGCTGGAACTCCTGCTCCACGATCGCGGCGAAAAGGCCCTCTTCATCGGGGAATCGGTCGAGGAAGCGCTCAAGCAACCCCGTTGGACCCTGCCTTCGGGACGGGTCGCCATCTCCGCCATGGAAGTGCGCCTGCTCAAGGGGGAACCGGGATTGAAAATCCGGCTTCTGGCCGGTGCGGGAAGCGGGGCGAGGATCGAGTATGCCAGCGTCAGGATGAACCAGCGCGCCGGTCTGGAAGAAGCGCCCGCCGGTTTTTATGAACGGGGCGGCTATGTCTACCCGGCCAACTGGGAAGCCCCCGGCGTCTACTTTGCCCGCGGCAAACGGGAACTGGAGTGGGAGGTGCCGATCGACACCGAAAAACCGGGGTTCTACGTCCTGCGGGTCGTCCTCGTCGGTTCCAGAAAGGGGCAGATGGTCCGCGACGATCGCCTGATCCATTTCCGGATCGGCGACGGAGCGATCCATCTCTTTTCGACCCCCTCGGGCCTGCGCGATCTCCACCTGGAGATCGGCGACGGGCCCGGGAAACCGGTCAGCCGGGTTACTTCCGCCCAGGCTCGGTAGCGTCCCCGGGCTGCGAAGGGGAAGCGCCGATCACCTCCGCGACCATCGCCAGAAGCTCCGACGCCTGGTACGGCTTGCGCAGGAAACGGGTCACCCCGAGGGCGGCCAGTTCCTGAAGACGCGCCTCGGACTCGAAGCCCGACGTGGCGATAATCTCCGTCGCGGCGTCGACCTGCTTGATGGCCCGGGCCAGCACCACACCGTCCATGGAAGGCATGACGAGATCGGCCAACACCAGCTTGAAGGAGGAAGGGTTGCCGATATAGGCCGCCATCGCCTCCATCCCGTCGCACGCGGTCACCACCTTGTAGCCGTGGCGGGTCAGGATGGCGGTGACCATCCGGCGGATACCCGGTTCATCGTCCACGACGAGGATGATCCCTCCCTCCGCCCCTCCCTGGGCAGTCGGCTTCCGTTCTTCCGATGACTCTCCAACCGCAGGCATATACACGGTAAACGTAGTTCCCGCCCCAACCTCGCTTTTCAAATCGAAAAAACCGCCATATCCCTTGATGATGCCGAGCACCGTCGGCAGCCCGAGCCCGGTCCCCTGCCCCGGCGCCTTGGTGGTGAAAAACGGCGTGAAAATGTCGCGCTTCATCGCCTTGGGAATCCCGACCCCGGTGTCTTCGACCGAAATCACCACGTAACGCCCCGGCTTGCCCTCCGGAAAGGCGGCGGCGGCATGGCCGTCGAGCACGCGGTTTTCCGCGCGGATCGTCAACTTTCCTCCATGAGCCATCGCGTCGCGGGCATTGATCACCAGGTTGAGCAGGATCTGGTGAAACTTGGTCGCCTCGACCAGGATTTTCCAGAGATCGTCCGCCACTTCGCTGACGATCGTGATCATCTTCGGAAACGTCTGCCGGATCATCTCGGCGATTTCCCGGATTACCACCGCCGGAGCAACCGGCGCACGGTCGCCCTGCACGCCGCGCGAAAAACTTAAAACCGCACGCAGGAGGTTCACCCCCCGCTGTGCGCTCTGTTCGATCGTGGAGAGAAACTCGCCCCGGCTTTCGGGCGAAAGCTCTTCGTGCAACATCGCCGCCGACATCATGATCGGCGCGAGGATGTTGTTGAGATCGTGGGCGACGCCGCTCGAAAGCGCGCCGATGCACTCAAGCCGCTGGACCTGGAGCAGCCGGTTTTCCAGCTCCTTTTTCTCCGTCACGTCGGTGAGATAAACCAGCCAATACCCCGTGTCCTTGACTTCGAGCGACCACGGCATCAGTTCGGCTTCGACCAGGCTGCCGTCGCGCCGCCGGTGGCGGATTTCCATCATCCGGCCCTCCCTGAACGGCTTCGACCGGGGCTGATCACCGAGATCGTCAAACCGGCGGCCACGCCACTCCTCCCGGGAGTAGCCATAGAGCCGGACGGCGGCGTCATTGACCGAGGCGATCACCCGGTCCGGGCGGCGGAGCAGCAAAATCGGCGCGGGACAGCTCTCAAAAAAGAGCTGCCAGTAGGCCAGACACTCTTCACTGCCGACGGGAACCAGTCGCAGCGGCAGTTCCTCTCCCCCGCGCTCTTCATTGGCCGCGCCGCTCATCGACTTCCTCCCGCCGTTGCCGCAACCATCGGCTGTCGCAACAAAACAGGGGGGCCATACCGGCGCTCACACCGTCCGTCGCGCGGTCGGGCAAGGGAAAAATCTACGTAACTCATGAGGATGGGTGATGGCAAAGCGCAAGGGATGCAACGAAAAAGGGTCTCTCTTTTTTCGCAAAAACAAAGACCCTTCCGGCACGATATCGACACGGTTCCACCTCCAAAAAGACCCCTGACACTGTGAGGTCCACCCTCAAAACCGTGCGATCAATGAAGCCGCTCCTGATCAACCAGGCGCTTCGTCGGCGATTCCCCTGCTCTCCGCCTTATCGTAGGCTTAGGATAAGCATAAAACCTGCCGGAGCGCGATCAAAATGATCGTCGAAAATCACTTTTTCATCGTGGCCAACTCCTTTGGCCGTGGCGACTTAGGGCGTGTTTACGAATTTAAGTGAGAGGCTTCGTTCCGGAGGTTGCCCGGCGCGGAGCCTTAACCCAATTCAGCCACCTAAAACCCGCCCATCTGAAGCGCGCGCATCGCCAGCCAGCCGAGAAGCGCGCTGATCGGCAGGGTCAGGACCCACGCCCACAAGATCCGGTGGACCACGCCCCACTTCACCGCGCTCAAACGCTTGGTCGCGCCAACCCCCATGATGGAGGTCGTGATCACGTGCGTGGTCGAGACGGGGATGCCGAGGTGGGTCGCCGTCTGGATGATGATCCCCGCCGTCGTCTCGGCGGCAAACCCGTGCACCGGCTGGAGGCGGACCATCTTGTGCCCCATGGTGCGGATGATCTTCCAGCCGCCCGCAGCGGTTCCGGCGGCCATCGTCAAGGCGCAGACCACCACCACCCACGGTTCGACGGCAAACTCAGGCGTGTAAAGGAACCCGAGCCCCTCGGGCAGGTTTTCGAACGCGCCCGACTGCGTTCCGGTAAAGAGCGCCAGCGCGATGATCCCCATCGTCTTCTGCGCGTCGTTGGAACCGTGGCTCAACCCCATCCAGGCGGCGCTGGCGAGCTGGAGTTTTCCAAAAAGATGCTGCACCAGGTAGGGGCGCACCTTGCGGAAAAGAGCCACCAGGATCAGCATCAGAATCCCGCCAATGACAAAGCCGAGAATCGGCGAAGAGATCATCGGGATGACAATCTTGGGCCAGAGCCCTTCGGCCGTATGCTTGATCGGGTCGACAAACGACCAGTGAAGGACCGACCAGTCGCCCTTGGCCGAGGCGAGGGCCGCCCCGCAAAGCCCGCCGATCAGGGCATGGCTGGAGCTGGAGGGAAGCCCGAGCCACCACGTCAGGAGGTTCCAGATGATCGCGCCGATCAATGCGGAAAGGACCGTCGCCATGGTGATCGCCGTCTTGTCCACGATCCCCTGGCCGATCGTCGTCGCCACCGCCGTCCCGATAAATGCGCCCAGCAGGTTGAAAAACGCCGCCATCGCAATCGCCTGCCGCGGGGTCAGGACCTTGGTGGAGACCACCGTCGCGATGGCGTTGGCGCAGTCGTGAAAGCCGTTGATGTACTCAAACGCCAGCGCCAGAAGAAGGACGAGCAGGAAAAGCGTCATGAGTATTTGAGCACCACTTCAAAAACCACGTTTCCGGCGTCCCGGCAGCGGTCGATCGCCTTTTCGAGCAGTTCGTAGATGTCTTTGAGAAAAATCACGTCCTTGGCGTCGGCCGTTCCCTGGAAGGCCTCCCGCAACAGGGCGATCAGGAAATTGTCGGCGTCACCTTCGATCGACTGAAGCAGCGCGTATTGGTCGGAAATCTCCTCGACGTGCGGATTGGAGCGGAGCGTGCCGACGAGGCTCGCGACGATGCCGATCGCCTGTTCGAGCATGGCGAACTGCTTTTCGATCTCTTCGACATGGCTGATGAGCGGGCAGATCAAAAGGCGTTCGGCGATTTTTTCCACGTTCTTGGGAATCCGGGAAAGCGAGTTGGAGAGCGCCTCGATATCCTCCCGCTCCAGCGGGGTGATGAACGTCTTGCAGAGTTCCGCCGTGATCTCCTGGGTGATCCGTTTGTGTTTGCGCCGGCTCTGGGTCAGTTGCTCCTTGGCTTCGCGAAACGCCTGCTCGTCGCTCATGTGGGGCAGCGCCTTGCCGAGGATGGAGGCGCTCAGGCGCGCCTGTTCGGCGCTCGACTCGAGCAGAAGGTAGAATTTGTCGTCACGGCCGAATAGTCGCTTGAGACCTTTTAGTAGATTCATCGCCCTCGTGCTCATACGAAGGGAGAGGGTGCGTGTAAACTTCATTTTCAAAAAACATCAAGGGGGTCAGTCAACAAATCTTGACAATTTGTCAAGATTTGTTGACTGACCCCCTCTGAAAAAAGAAAGGGTTGCCAGCCGCCTGCTTTGGCGATAGAAACAAGGCTCCTCTCCCCGGAGCAAATTCCACGACTTGCACCCGAAGCCTTGGTGCGGGCTGAAAAAAGAGGGAGCGGAGCGTTCCGTCGGCAGCCTGTCTCAAAAGCCGAAGGCAGGTCGGTTCAACGCTTCCTTACTCTTTTAGCCTTACACTCACACGTTTATGTCCGTTTTAGTTGGAAAAAAAGCCCCGGGGTTCAACACCAGCGCCGTCATCAAAGGCACCATCGTCGATGGCTTTACCCTCAAGCAGTTCGAGGGGCAGAAGTATGTGCTTCTTTTCTTTTACCCCAAGGATTTCACCTTCGTCTGCCCGACGGAGCTTCACGCCTTCCAGGCGAAGCTGTGCGAATTTGAAAAGCGCAACGTTGCCGTGCTCGGCTGCTCGACCGACAGCGCCGAAACGCACTGGGGATGGTCGCAGCTTGCGAAGTCGCAGGGGGGCATCCAGGGGGTCGAGTATCCGCTGCTGGCTGATACCAACAAGACGATCTCCTCGGCCTACGGCGTCCTCAACGGCGAATACGATGTCGATGAAGAAGGCAACCTGACCGCGACGAGCGAACTGATCGCCTACCGCGGGCTTTTCCTGATCGACCGCGACGGGATCGTGCGCCACCAGTTGGTCAACGACCTCCCGCTCGGCCGCAGCGTGGACGAAGCGCTCCGGATCGTCGATGCGCTCCAGTTCTTCGAAAAGAACGGCGAAGTCTGCCCGGCTGACTGGAACGTCGGCAAGGAAGCGCTCACCGCCGATTTTGCGGGGGTTGCCTCGTACCTCGCCCGCAATTAAATTTTCTCATCACCCCATCCGGGCCACCCCGCCTTTCCGGTTTTTTGACGCCGGGGAGGCGGCGTGGCTCTTTTTTTTGATCATCCGCTGGCAGGGAGCCCGCCGGGTCGCTATGGTCATCCCCGCAACGAAAACCCCAAATGAACTCCGGTTTTTTTGACAAACTCATCGAACGGCTCGGGCGGATCGGCCCCGAAGATGTCCAGAACTACCTGACGCGGCTCGCGAGGGAAAAAGGTTTCCTCGAGATGATCTTCAACGCGATTCAGGAGGGGGTCATCGTCACCGATGCGCAGGGGAAGATCAACTACGTCAACGAAGCCGCCTGCCGCCTCTTCGGGCTGACGCGGGAGGATTGCCTCGGGCGGCTCATCTCCGACCGCCTGCGCGGGCTCGACTGGAGGGAAGTCACCCAGGGGGGCGAAAAGGTGATCAGCCGCGACATGGAGGTCTTCTACCCCGACAACCGGCTGCTTAATTTCTACGTCGTCCCGCTCGTGGCCGATCCCGAACGCCGCAACGCGAAGCGGCGCAACCTTTCCGATACCGACCTCGCCGGGCATGCCGTCATCCTGCGCGACATCACCGAAACCCGCCGGAGCGCCGAACAGACGCTGGAGTCCGAGCGACTCTCCGCGCTCACGCTGCTGGCGGCCGGGGTGGCGCACGAGATCGGCAATCCGCTCAACTCGCTCCACATTCATATGCAGCTCATGGAACGGCGGCTGCGCAAACTCCCCAAAGAGGTGGGCGAGCCACTCCGGGAATCGATCGAAATCGCCCGGGAGGAGATCACGCGGCTCGACTCGATCATCAACCAGTTCCTGCGCGCCATCCGTCCCACCCCGCTCGAAACGCGGCGCGAGAACATCAACCGGATCGTCAGCGAATCGGTCTCCTTTCTTGAGGCGGAGATCGCCGACCGGGAGATTTTTGTCGAAATGGAGCTGCACTCCGAGCTGCCGCTCCTGGAGGTCGACCGCAACCAGCTCAAACAAGCCTTTTACAACGTCATCAAAAACGCCTTTCAGGCGATGAAGGGGGGCGGCACGTTGCGCATCCGCACCGACAAGGACGACACCTTTGTCACCATCTCCTTTTCCGACACCGGCGGCGGCATTTCGCCCGACGACATGAGCGGCGTCTTCAACCCGTATTTTACCACCAAGGTGAACGGCTCGGGGCTCGGGCTGCTGATCGTGCGGCGGATTGTCCGCGCTCATGGCGGCGAGATCGATCTCGTGAGCACCGAGGGGGTCGGGCTGACGCTGACCATCCGGCTTCCGTTCTGCGACAACCGGGTGCGCCTGCTCGGTCCGCCCAGCGACCCGAACCCGCCTGCGGACGCCTCATGAATTTCGACGACGCTCCACCCCCGGCCCCGCCGCTCCCGGCCCCCTCCTCCATCGCCGCGCTGCCGAGTCGCGACCGCCCGCGCGAGAAGCTGGCGCGGTGCGGCCCGGAAGGGTTGAGCGACTCGGAGTTGATCGCCATCCTCCTGCGGACCGGCCTGCCCGGGGTCAACGCCATTGAGATGGCCCGTCGGCTTTTGAGCCGCTACGGTTCGCTGGCCGCGCTGGCCCGCGCCCCGGTTGCCGAGCTTTCGGGCATCAAGGGAATCGGCCCCGCCAAGGCGATCCAGCTCGCCGCGGCGTTTGGCCTCGGTTCCCGGCTGGCTGCCGAAAATTTCGAACGGCTTCCATTCAATGAAGCGGGCCAGGTCTACCGCTACCTTGGCCCACAGATGCGACTTCTGGAGCGCGAATCGTTCCGGGTGCTCCTCCTTGACACGCGGCGGCGGCTCATCCGCATGGAGGAGGTCTCGCTCGGGTCGATCAATGAGTCGATCGCCCATCCTCGCGAAATTTTCCGCCCCGTGCTTCTTTACAGTGCTTTTGCCGTCGTCGTCGCGCACAATCACCCTTCGGGCGATCCCTCCCCGGGCAAAGAGGACCGGCGACTGACGCGACGCCTCGCCGAAGCCGCCCGGATCCTCATGATCGAACTCTTTGACCACGTCATCATCGGTTCACCCTCGCAGGAGTACCCCTCCGGGTACTTCAGTTTCCGTGAATACGGCTTGCTTTAGGGCGTGTTTACGAATCTAAACTTTTTAAGATGAGCCACATTCACCCCACCGCCATCGTCCACCCCGATGCGACGCTCGGCAGCGGCGTCACCATCGGGCCGTACGCCGTTGTTGAAGGTCCCGCCGTCATCGGCGACGGGTGCGCCATCCAGGCCCATGCCGTCATCACCGGTCATGTCGTCATGGGGCACGGAAATACGATCGGCTACGGCGCGGTCATCGGGGCTGATCCGCAGGACCATGCGTTTGACCCATGCACCGAAAGCCGGGTCATCCTCGGCGATGAGAACCGGATTCGCGAATATGCGACGATCCATCGCGGCACCGCGCCCGGAAGCGCCACCCGCGTCGGCAACCGCTGCTTTCTGATGGCGGGCAGCCATCTGGGGCACAACGTCACCCTGGCCGACCGCGTCATCATCGCCAACAACTCCCTGCTCGGCGGTCATGTCGAAGTGGAGAGCGACGTCTTCATCGGCGGCGGTTCGGTCTTTCACCAGTTTGTCAAAATCGGCCGAAACGCCATCATCCAGGGGTTGAGCGCCATGAGCAAACAGGTCCCGCCCTTCCTGATCGGGTGCGAATGCAACCATGTGGCCGGGATCAACGTCGTCGGCCTGCGGCGCAGCGGCATGAGCGCGGAAGAACGCAGGGAGGTCAAGGAAGCGTTCCTCCTCCTCTACCGGAGCGGGCTCAACACCACGCAGGCACTCGCCGCCGCAAAGGAACGGACCTGGGGCGCAGCCGGCACGGCGTTCTTTGAGTTTGTCGCCAACGCCGGTCGCCGGGGCATCTGCTCGCTGAGCGAACGGGCGGCGGGTTGATCAAGGGGCCGCTTCCGCATCCGGAGTCGCTTCCGCGCCGGAAGCCCCGTCCGCCTTTGCTTCAGGCTCCGCCGCCGGGGTTGCCGAAGTTTCCGCTGCGGGGTTGACCTGCAACACCTCGCCGTCGGCTTCGATCCGGAAGATCGTTTCGCCCGGTTTCATCAGGTCGAGCCGGTCGCGGGCGATCGTCTCAATGTACTCGGGGTCGCTTTTGAGCAACTCGACCGCGCGGCTGTTTTTGGCAATCAAGGCCTCCTGCCGGGCGACTTCCGTGCGAAGCTCATTGAGCCGGCGGGCCTGCGCCTTGCGCTGGTTCAGGATCGGGAGAAACGCCACGACCGCCCCGACGCAAAGAGCGAGGATGATCGTCGCCACCACCAGGCGGTTGAGCACCGGCCAGACACCCGGGTCGCGTTTCCGGAAAGAAGCAGCCTTGGCTTTCATGGGCATGGAAATGTCGAAAAAAAGGGGGGAAACACGGGAAATCCCGTGACTGCGGGGCAGGATAGCCGCAAAGGCAGGCGGTTTGCAAAAGAAAAGCGGGCATTTCTGCCCGCGCCCGAGTTCCGCGCTCTCCGGAAAAAGGACCGGGGACCGGTAGGCCCGATCCGAATTCCGTTGCGAATGACAGCCGGTTTTTTTACTCAAGGGGGATGATTGCGCCGCTCTTTTCCATTTGCAGAAACTACAGGAGAATCCGTCAACCCGCCCTTGCGCTTTCGCTGTTCCTGGTTGGTTGCGCCCTTTCCGCCCACGCGGAAACCTTCGAGTACCAGAACGGGGAGACCCGGAGCGAAGCAATCGTCCTGAGCGATGCGAACAACGAGCTGATTGTCGATTCCGGGACGGCCACCCAGGCCGGAGCCATCTCGGTCCAACCCGGGGGGGATGAAATTTTTCTCTACAAGGAAGGCGATGGCGGGTTGATCTTCTCCGCTCCCGTAACGATTCCCGTGGACAACTACTTCTCCATCCATGGGGGGAGCGCCACCTTTACCGCCGCCGGTTCGCTGATCGACTACCTGACCATTGACAACAGTTCGGGCGGGGTTGCGGTCGCGCGGGTGACCGGCAGCGGAACGGTGGAAAACGGCACCACCTATATCGCCAATGACGGCGAAGGGAGGCTGGAGGTGGTCGGGGGCGGTTTTTTCGATGCTTACAGCACCAATATGGGCTACGCGGCCACCGCATCGGCTTCCATCCTGGTTTCCGGAGCCACGTCCCTTTTCCGGACGGAATACCTTGAAATGGGCGATGGGGGCCAAGCCGAAATCACCTTAAACGAAGGGGGCCGGCTGACCTTCACCTCGGAAAGCGATCTGATTTATCTCGGCACGCAGGAGACCAGCCACGGCACCCTCAACCTCGGCAACGCCTCCGGCGAAACAGCGGCGGCAGCGGCGGGGATTCTCGATGCGACCGGGCTGGAAGGCCGCACCGGCGGAGGGACGCTCGTCTTCAACCATTCGCAGGACGATTACGCCCTCACCCGCGACGGCACCGAGGGCGGCGATGCCGTCCTTCTCTCCGGCAACATCGCCCTGCGGGTCGAACACGGCACGACCGTGCTGACCGGAGCGAACACCCATACGGGCGACACTACCGTCACCGGCGGCACGCTGCGCCTGAGCGATGTCGGCGCGTCGGCTTCCGTTCTCGGCACCGGCGGGCTGGAGATCGAAGCCGGGGGCAATGTCGAAGGAAACGGCACCGTGCTGGGGGACGCCACCGTGGCGGGTCGGCTCGCCCCGGGGGAATCGATCGGGCAACTGAACTTTGATGGCGATCTCACCCTCGAAAGCACGGCGGTGGCGGTCATGGAGATCGGCAGCCTCTCCGGGTTTGACGTGATCAACGTCAGGGAGGCGTTCACCTTTGGCGGCACGCTGGAGATCGCGTTCACCGACGGGTTCACCCCGGAGCCCGGCGCTTCCTTTGACCTCTTCACCTTCGGTTCCCGCTCCGGCGACTTTTCGCAGATTCTTTTTGAACTGCCCGACTACAGCGGGACGCTTTCGTATAACGGCGGCGTGGCGACATTGACGATCGCCACCATCCCGGAACCGTCCGCGGAAGCCCTTCTTATTTCACTTCTGGCAGGAGCCGCCCTGTTCGCCCGGCGGCGCAGCTACTCCCGGCAGTAAAGCTGCGTCTCGCCCACGCCGAGGGTTCCGGGGTCGGTTTCGCCGGTGGCGGCCAGCAGGTTTCCGGCGGCTTCTGTAAGCGCCTGCGGCAGCAACACCGGTTCCGCCCCGAAGTTGACCAGTACCGTGTAGTGGCGGGCGTCGGCACCCGGCACCCGCACGCCGCGCAGGCCGCTTTCGTGCAGGGAAGGCCCGGTTTCCACGGCGACGGCCCCGGCGGCAACTCCGGCCGTCTCCGTGGCGTCGGCTCCTGAAAGGACCGCCCAGGCGGCATCGAGCACCACCGTCCCGGGAGCCACCAGGCGTGGTTCGACCTCGGCCGGGAAGCAGACTTCCTCGACATGGAGCGACTCGAACGTGCCGCCCCGGCGCAACGGTTCACGGTGGATCGACAACTCCTCCGCACCGGCGATGCCGACCACCCCGAGCTCTCCCTCAATGCACGCCCAGCGGCTTCCGAGGTCGAGCCGTTCCTCCCGGGGCGCAGGGGCTTCCAGGGTCAGCGGTCCGGCTCCCGTCTCCAGCCGCCGCTGGAAGCCGTTGTAGAGATCGTTCGGGAGGTTCAGGTGCAACCCCTTCACGGTTTTGAGGAGCGTGTACCGTTGCGGCGTCGTCCGGCAAAACTGGAGGCCGACGACGGTCCGTTCATCGGGCAATGCGGCAAAAACGAGCGCGTGGTGCGCCGCGTCGCTCCCCTTCCACCCTTCGAGCAGGAAGAGATCAGCCCCCTCCACCAGGCGGCCGCGGGTCAGAAAACCGCCCGGAAAGGAGGCGACCGCGTAGCCGTCAAGCTTGCGGGATGGTTCCGGGTGCTTGGCCGCCCCTATCGGGTGATGGGCGAATTCCACCTTTCCTGCGAGGTTATACGACCACTCCGCGAGATGATCCCCGCCGGGAGGCAGGCACATCCCCTGTGCCAGCCCCTGGGCGCGCCACGCAAAGGAGGCGAGCCGACGCGGGCTTCGAACGAAGGCCGCTCCATATTCCGGTTCGGCCCAGTCGAACGGCGGCGGTGGTTCAACCGGGGCCGCCGGGGCTTCCAGCAGGTCGCCGTACGCCAGCAGCATCGCGAGGACGCAGGCGCGGTCCGACTCCAGCCGGGCATGGTAATGGAGATTGGCCCGCCGCAGGGGGGCGAGCCGTCGTGCGAAGAAGGAGCCATCCCCGGAGTAGCGCGCCTCCCCCTCAAACAGCTCCATCAGGCCCTCGACTTTGGGCCAGGCGGCTCCGTCGCCAAGGCGATCGGCCGCGTAAAGCAGCGCCGGAAGCAGAAAATCCTGGCAATAGGCGTAGCGGACCCGGGTATCGCCGCCGATGCGGGCCAGCCGCCCGTGTTCGAAGACGAGTTCGCGCGCGAATTTCCAGAGGTCGGCCTGGTGGTGGTGCAGGCTCTCCGGCGCGGGTTGCCCTGCTTTTTTGAGATCGAAATGGAGCAGCGCGGCGTTGCTGAGGCAGATGATCATGTAGCCGACGTTGAAGTAGCCGTGGTGATCGAGCGCGTAGTGGGGAAAGAAATTCGCCCCCCGGTGGCGTTCGCGCAGCGGCACCCCTTCCACGAGCCGTTCCTCCCCGGCATCCGCCGCCACGCTCACGCCGTTGAGCATGAAAAGGTGTGCCCGTTCGCGCCAGGCGGCAGCGTCCGGGTGCTCGGGGTAGAGCGAGGCGACGCGCCAGAGGAATGCGCCGTTCCAGAGGTTTGACTCCGGGTCGTTCTTTCCGCTGCTGCCCCAGACATCGCCATGAATCCCCTTCTGCGCGCCACGGTGGTAGTCGTGGAGCAGCCACTCCGCCTCGCTGCAAAGCACCCGGCGCAGCGCCTCGTGGTCGGCATCGGTGAAATCGGTTTTGAGCAGTTCGACGCCGAACATCATCCGCTCGATCCCGAGCACGCTGATCCAGGTATGTCCCCAGCGGCTGCCGTCCGAGCAGCTTCCGGAGCCGGAACGGTGCGCGGCGAGGTTCCACCGCAGGGCGGCCAGGGCGCGTTCCCGTGCCAGCGCGCGCAATGGCTCATCACACGAAAACCGCGCCACCGCCGCCGCAGCGGCAAGGTACTTCTGTTGCGTCTGCACTCCCCAGCCGTTGAAGCCGGTGCCGTAGAAACCGAGGGCCGGTTCGCCGGGCAGGGCGATCCAGTCGCCTTCGGCATACCGGAGCCACTTTTCGAGAAGCGCCACGGCGCGGCGGTGAAGTTGCGTCTTCCGGGCGGCGAACGAAGAGGGAGCGGCGGCAGTCATCACCGGAAGGTTATCGCCTTACTTCGGGTCGGGATGCCAGAAAAACAGGGGATTAAAATTGGCTCACGGTGACATCACCCCCCTGCGGCGCACGCGGAGGTGCGCCCTCCAGGCGCTCCCGCGCCAGTGAACAGCCTTGCGGCTAATTGAGCCGTTGCGTCTTTTTCTTGGCGTTGGAGGCCTCTAATTCCTCGGGTACCGCGCCGACCATGCGCGGTTTGAGATCCAGCCGTTCAAACGCCTGTTCGATCTCCGAAAGCGTGAATGTCGGCTGGTCGGCTTCCAGATAAACGATGTCGTGGTTGCTGTCGACCTTGTAGCGCAGCCCCGGAATCGCCCCCAGGGCGTGGTCAAGTTCGAGGATTTTGTCCAGATCGCGGACACCAGCGGCGTAGATTTCGAGTTCGATCATTCCGGTTGTTCTGAAATTTAAGGGGGTTTAAGGAAAGAGAGGCTTGAAAAAAAGGCGGTCACAAGGGAATCGCCACCGGCCTTTGCGCCCGGCTTGTCGATTCACGCCGCCAGCCGCGATTTTCCCTTTGCGGAGAGAAACCGATCGCCGCCGGTTCGTCAAGCTTTACCCGCAAACCTCCGACGCGCCAGAAACGTGACCGCCGCCCCTGTCCCGAGAAGGAGAAGGGTGCCGGAGGGCTCCGGAATGGCGGAATAGACGAGGTAGATGTCGTTGTCGACCTGAGCGAAGGAAAAACTCCCGCCGGTGAGGCTGAAGTCGTTGCCGAGGGAGTCGGGCGAGATCGAGCCGATCTGGAAGATCGCCCCTTCGACGAGCGGTGCGGTGGCGTTGTCGAAAACGAGCCATTGCCGGTCATCCGCCCAGAAGGCATCGGTGAAGTCGACCCCGCCCTGGTCGAGCCGAAGATGGAACTGAGCGCCTGAGGAGATCGAAAGCAACCCTGCGGTAATGTCGATCCCGTCGAACATCGTTCCCCGGCCCGTGGTGGTGTTGCCGGTCAACCCGAAATGAAAGCTGGCGCCGGCCTCCAGCGTCAGGCCGCCGGTGTAGGTCTGGATCGAAGTGGAAACGCCCGCCGTGCCGTCGCCGGGGGAAAGGATGCCTCCGGCCCCGATGGTGGTCGCCCGCGCCACCGTGCCGCTTCCCCCGAGAGTCCCCGTGTCGGCGACGCTCAGCGAAGCGGCG
>DATMFV010000105.1:0-50378 GCA_035555975.1 Chthoniobacteraceae bacterium | reverse complement strand
CGGGGTGGCTGATCTTCAAGGACCTCGCCTTCCGCGGGTTCTGGATTTCTAAGTGGTATGAGCGGGTCCCCGCCGCCGAACGCGAGAAGATGATGGTTGAACTCTTCGAGATGGCGCGCAAGGGGATCATCCGTACTCCCGTCGAGCGGCAATACGCGCTGGAAGATGCCCTCCAGGCCGTGGCCCGCGCGCAGGAAGGAAAGCGGGAAGGCAAAATCCTTTTGGGTTCGAAATCGTTGGCTTAAGCAACGTTGACGGGTAAACCGGGCGGACCTGCGCCCATCCGCCGTGGGGGGGAGATCGCCAGGAACAAACGGGTGAACCAGGTCCAACGCCGCGCCCGGCGCGGAGGCTTAAAACATGGTTTTTCAACAAACGGCACTTGCGTTCAAAAAACAGATGAACTAATAGTAGACATATTTCGTCATGCTCGCCTTCAAACTCTTTTTTGTGGTCCTGACCGCGATTGCCGTGATCGGCGGGATTCTCCTTCTGAAAAGCTTCAATCGCGTTTTCGGTGCCGACGTAGCCGTCCCGAGCGAGAACGAAAGCTCCCGCTTTCTCAACAAGACGCAGGTGGTGGTCCTCTGGTTGATGGTCGTCAAGCTGCTTGGGATGATGGCGATCATCCTTTAGCCTTCAAAATTCGTAAACACGCCCTCCGGCTCGCTGGCAAGCCTGGCGGGCAAACCGGTCGAACTGCGGATATCCGCACGCAGGAAGCGCTCCATCTGCCGACAGGCGTTCCGTTTCGCCGCCACGGTTTCAGCCGCCACGCCGTCGTGGGGCACGAGCACCCGGTAGTCGCGCATGTAGGCGTCGTTCGCGGTGAAAAGAACGCAGATGTCGGCGGCAAACCCGGTGATGATGAGCCTTTCGGCCTTCAGCCGGGTCAGCAGAACGTCGAGCGACGAAGCGTAGAAGCCGGAGTGCTTCGGTTTTAGGACGAAGTAGTCGTCCTCGTTCGGGATCAACTGCCGCGCCACCGCGCTTCCCGGGCACTCGTCGGCAAGGCAATGCTCCACCTGCGTCCGGAAGTCGGAGCGCCACCGCCCGAAGTTGTCGTTGACGTAGATCGCCGGGATCCCTGCGCGGCGAAGGCGTTTTTTCAGGAGGGCGATCCGCCTCGCGGCCGGGATGGCGTAACGGAGGATCTTCGGCGCCTGCGGAAAGCTGAAGTCGTTGATGACATCGACCAGCAGCAGGACGATCGGGGAGGTTTCATCCGCCAGTTCGCCCGCCGGCCAGAGCTTTCCGCAGTTGCCCTGCGGGTCGTCTCCACGCCGGGGGAATGGGGTCGTCTCTTTCACAAAAGGAGATCGCTTTTGCGGCGGGTGGAAGATTGCCGGAAATTTTTTGGCATTTTTTCCCATCCGTTCGTCCTTCCCTGGCGTACGGGTGAAGGAGGTCTCCTTCCGGCGGCTGATTTCGGCTCATTTTTTTCGTAACGAATTGATGGCGAAGAGCTTCCGGATGGCGTACCGTGATGGTTTCAGGCCGTCCCGACGTTCCCAAACCGATGCCGCATACCCACCCCTGTCTCACCTTCAGAGTTGCCGGTGCGCGCCTCGCCCTGCGCGCCCGACACGTGGCCGAGGTGTTGCCGCTCATGGCGCTTGAACGCGTGCCGGAGGCTCCCCGGCTGATTGCCGGTTTTCTGCCGGTCAACGACAAGGTCGCTCCGGTCATCCATCTCGACCGGTTGCTCACGCTCGAACCGGGCAGCCCTCCGTGGGACCCGCAGGCTTCGCTTTCCCACCGCATCCTGATGATCAAAACGCCCGACGGCCCGCTTGGCTGGTTCATCAGTGAAGAAGCCGGGGTGGAGCGTTTCGATCTGGCAAAAATCATCCGCCTGCCGGTCGGCCATGTCCTCAACAGTTACGCGCAGTGGGTCATCCCCCGGCGTCCCCCGGAGCCTTCCATCGTTCTTCTGGAGCCGTCCCGCCTGCTGCTGGAAAAAGAGCGCCGTTTCATTGAGCAGTTAAGAGGCCGCGCAGAGGAGCGGCTCGCGGCGCTAGAGCTGGAATAACCCTTTACGGATGCAAGCCAGCATGCCTTCCCAAGCGCCGGTCGATGATCCTTTTTTCCGGACGCTCAAACATTACATCATCCGGACGACCGGCCTTTCCTACTACCGCGAGAGGGACGAAGACCTCGCGGCCGCGATCGTGCGCGCGCTCAAGGGGAAACCGTTCGAGTCGGCCAAGGCGTATATCGCCAGGCTTTCGGTTCCCAATAGCCCCCACCTGGACGATCTTGTCGAGGAACTGACCATCGGCGAAACGTTCTTTTTCCGTCACGTGGAGATGTTCAACGCCTTGCGCGACCACGTTTTCCCCGAGCTTGCTCGGCTCAAGGGAAACCAGCGCCAGCTCCGCATCTGGAGCGCCGGGTGCTCCATCGGCGCGGAGCCGTATTCGCTCTCGATCCTGCTCAAGGGCGAACTCGCGCACCGTTTTCACGGCTGGGAGATCGAGATCATCGGAACCGACATCAACCGCCGTTTTCTCCGGATGGCGCGCGAAGCGGTCTATGAGCGGTGGGCGTTGCGGGGAATGTCGGAGGAGATGCGGCTGCGATATTTCCAACCGCAGGAGCGGAAATGGGCGCTTAAGCGCCGTTTCGTCGCGGGCGTGACGTTTCAGCACCACAACCTCGTCCGCGACCGTTTCCCCTCCATGGGCAACAACCTGTTTGCCATCGATCTGGTGATCTGCCGCAACGTGATGATCTACTTCGACCGGAAGACGGCGGGCGAGCTTGCCGAGCAGTTTCATCAATCGCTCGTCCCGGGGGGGTGGCTGGCGCTGGGGCACGCCGAACCGCACCCGGAAACCTTTCGCGCCTTTCGCCCGGTCCATGCCTCGGGCGTGACGCTCTACCAGAGAAAAACGGCGGGCGGACCGACCCGGAGCCGCGAGGAAGTGGTCGACCTGCTGGCCCCCCGCCGCCTGCCGCCGCTGCTTCCGCCGCCGGGCGCTCCCCCGTCGTGGATCAGCATTCCCGAGGCGCTTGCCCGCATCGCACCGCCCCCTTCTCCCGCGCCCGCCCCGCTGGTGACGAAAGCCAAAACGCCGCCCTCGCTCAAGGAAGGGGCCGTCACGCTCGAAAGTGTCCGGCAGATGGCCGATCAAGGCGATCTCGCCCCCGCGCTGATGAGTTGCCAGCATCTCCTGCGCGAAGACCAGTTGAACGCGGCGGTTCATTTTTTCCATGGCCTGATCCTGGAGCAGGCCGGGCTTTCCCGCGTGGCGCGCAACGCGTTCCGGCGTGCCATCTACCTTGATCGGCGGCTGGCGCTGGCGCATTATCACCTGGGAAGCGTCCACCAGAGGCTGCGGCAACCGGGCCGCGCGCTGCGCTCCTTCCGCAACGCCCGCGCCATCGTGGAAGCGGAGCAGGAGGAGATCCCCCTGCCGTTTGGGGATGGCCTGACGGCGGGCGACCTGCGTAACCTCATCGACCTGCACCTGCGGCACCTGACCGCGCGCCCCGTCCCGCGTCCGGCCCGAACATGAACCCACCCGAACCGATCAACTGGAGCGCCGTCCATGAACGGCTGCGGCAGAGCGAAGCGAAACTCAAAGAGGTGTTTTCCCCCGCTCCGGAGGCTTTTCGGACCATCCTGCGGGAGCGGGCCGCCCGGCTCGCCCTGCGCAAGGAGCAGGCTGGTCCGGCGGAAAAGCGGCTGCAACTGCTGGTGGCCCGCTCGGGAGGCGAACAGATCGCGCTCGACCTCGGCGGGCTGGCGGAGATCCTCCCGCTGCGTCACCTGACGGCGGTCCCCGGCGCACCGGCGTACCTCCTCGGCGTCACCCCGGTGCGCGGCGAGTTTTACAATGTCCTCGACCCCGGGGCGTACCTGCACCACGCCGTTGCAGAAGCGTCGAAGGAGAAGGCCGCCCTGGGCGCGGTGTTGCGCCATCCGCGCCTGCGCGTCGTCCTGGGCCTCGAGGCCGTGCTGCGGATCGAAAGCGTGACGGCGGAGGCGCTTGCCCATGCGCAGGAGGGAGTGCTCCGGATCGGCGACGACGTGATGCTCGTGATCGACCTCCAGGCCCTCCTCGCCCGCCTGGAAGATGAAGTTTTAGAAAAACGACCTTTATGACCAACGTTGAACCACCCAGCCTCTGGGGCCGAATGCGTGTCGGCACCAAGATCCTCATCATCCCGATCTTTTTCATCGTCGCGATCGGCATCATCATTTTTTACACCGTCGACACTCTCTCCAACCGGGCCTACGACTCCGTGTTGATCGAACTGGTCGGCCGCCAGCGCGCACTCCAGCAGCAACATTTTTCGCAGTCGATCCTGGTTTCCCAGGGGCGCGGCCGCCGGGAGAGGCTGGAATACACCCGGAAGGTCTGGCTGGAGAGCCAGAAGGCGCTCATCGACGGCGGCTCCGTCATCGAACGGCTCGACGAACCGCAGACCATCTCCATTCCCGCCGCCCCGCGCGGGTCAATCCGCGACCACCTTCTGGAACAGGAACGGCTGCTCGAGGCGGCGGTGGTCCGTTCGGAGAAACTTCAGGTGACCCCCGAAACCTCGCCCGAGTACAACGTCATTCTGGAGGAAATGCTGACCGATGAGCGGGAAATCCGGCGGCTCGGCATTGAAATCGCCAAGGGTTACACCGACTACTCAAGGGAAAAGGCGCAACACCTCATCTACGCCCAGCTTGCCATCGGCACGCTCGTCGGCCTCTTCGGGCTCGGCTTCGGCCTGGCGATCACGCGCGGGATCACCCGGCCGCTGCAACAGGTGGTCCATTCCGCTGAAAACATCGCGCAGGGCAACCTGAGGATCGGCAAACTCGGGATCAACCACCGCGACGAAATCGGCAAGCTGGCGACTTCCTTTGACGGCATGCTCGAAAACCTCAAGGAACTGAGCGGGCAGATCCGGGGGGTGACCGGCAACATCAACTCCGCCTCCGCAGAGATCCTCGCCTCCACCCAGCAGCAGGCTTCCAGCACCAAGGAACAGGCGGCGACCGTGCAGGAGATCACCACGACGATGCAGGAAATCAGCCAGTCGGGCGCGGAGATCACCGACAAGGCCAAACAGGTGGCCGCCTCCGCCGAAGCGACCTCCAGCGTCAGCAATTCCGGCATCACAGCGGTGCAGAACACCAGCCGCCTGATGGAGGGCATCCGCCAGCAGGTCGAGGAAGTGGCGACCAAGATCGTCTCGCTGAGCGAAAAGACCCAGGCGATCGGAGAGATCGTCAGCACCGTCAACGACATCGCCGAGCAGTCGAACCTGCTCGCGCTCAACGCCAGCATCGAGGCGGCCTCCGCCGGGGAGCAGGGGAGCCGTTTCTCCGTCGTGGCCAACGAAATGAAAAACCTCGCCGAAAGGGCCAAGGAGAGCACCGTCCAGGTCGCCTCCATTTTGGGAGAGATCCAGAGGGGGATCAACGCCTCGGTCATGCTCGCCGAGGAAGCGGTCAAGCGTTCGGACACCGGCAAGCAACAGGCCGAAGTCACCGAAAAAACGATCCACCAGATGATGCAGACCACCGTCGAAAGCATCAACGCCTTCCAGCAGATCATCGGCGCGACCAGCCAGCAGCAGATCGGGTTTGACCAGGTGACGCAGGGGATGCGCGACATCCGCCAGGCAACCGAGCAGACCGCCATCGGGACTTCCCAGCTCGAAAAAGCGCTCGCCAACCTCAACGACCTGAGCCTCCAACTCCGGACCGCCGTCGAACGCTACCAGATCTGACCTCTTTCCTCCCGAAACCGGGAGCCGCAAGCCCATGGATATTCAGGAACGCGTCCTCAATGCCTTTCAGCAGGAACACCGGGAACACCTGGAGGGGATTCGCGCCCATCTCAACCCGTGGCCGACCATCCCGGCGGAGTCGATGAACGAGGCGTTCCGGATGGCGCACAGCATCAAGGGCGGGGCGAGGGTCTGCGACCTTGAGACCGTCGAAAAGCTCGCCCATTACCTGGAGCATCTTTTCGCCGAACTGGTGCACGGGCGTGAGGTGCCGACCAGCGCGATGCGCGCTTCCATTGATCGCGTCCTCAACGCCATTGAGGATTACATGATCGCCGTCGCCCGGAAACGCGAACCGGTCGAGCCGCTGGAACTCTTCGACGAACTGGAGATGACCCCCACGCCCCGGCCCGCTCCTTCCGGAGAAAGCGCCGGGCCGGACCGTGCCGCCGCAGGGGAGGCTGCGCTCCCCGTCCCCCGGCAGGTCGCACCGGAAGGAAACCCGCCCGCCGCCGAAGCCGCTTCGCCGAAGGGTGCGGCCGTGCCCGATACCTTGCGCGTGAGCGCGGCGCACCTCGACCGCCTGCTGCAATCCTCCAGCCTCCTTTTGACCGAGGCCGTCCGGCAGAGCGCGCTGGAGAAGGAATTACGGGAACTCGGTCTTTCGGTCCGGAATCTGCAACAGGCATGCGACGACGAACTGACCCCCGGCCTTTCCACCCTCTCCGCGCCGGGGCGGCGGGAAAGCGAAACCTCCACGCTCGATGAACTGCGCCGCGGCCTCGCGCAGGCGGCCCGGCAGATCCGTCGCATCCGCGCCTTGCAGCAGCGCGGGGCGCAGGCGCTACGGGCCACCGGGGAACAGCTCGAAAGCGACGTCCGCCGCGCACGGATGGTGCCGGTCAGTTCCATTTTTGAAGCGTTTCCCAAGATGGTGCGCGACCTTGCCCAACAGGAGGAAAAACTGATCGAATTCACCGTCTCCGGGCTCGACCGGGAGGCGGACCGGCTCGTCCTCCAGGCCTTGAAGGACCCGGTCATGCATGCGTTGCGCAACGCCGTCAACCACGGGATCGAAAGCCCCGAAGAACGCCGCAGCGCCGGGAAGCCGGAACGGGGGCAGATCCACCTCGAAGTCGAGGTCTTCGGCAGCCGGATGACGATGCAGATCAGCGACGACGGCCGGGGGCTTGATCTCGGGGAGATCCGCGCGAAGGCGGTCGAACGCCAGCTTCTTTCCGGAGCGGAGGCCGAACGGCTCGACGAAGACGAAACGCTCGACCTCCTTTTTCTCCCCGGTTTTTCGACCGCCGGCCAGATCACCCACGTTTCCGGGCGGGGCATGGGGTTATCCGTCGTCAAGGAGGCGGCCAACCGGCTGCAAGGTTCCGCGCAGATGGAGCCGCGCCCCGGGGGAGGGAGCCTGCTGACGGTCGCCACCCCATTGAGCATCGCCACCCACCGGATGTTGCTGATCCGCTCGGGCGGGAGCAGCTTTGCGATTCCGGCAGGGGCGATCGCCGGGCTTCACCGTCTTGCGACTTCCGCAATCCGCACCGCCGAAGGGCGTTCCGTCCTCCTGTTTGAAGACGAACCGGTGCTGCTGGCAACGCTGGAGACCGCCTTCGGGCACGACCGGGCGCGGCTCGTTGCCGAGGATGGCCGTCTCCACGTCGTCCTCCTGCGGGTGGGCGACCGGGCGCTGGCGCTCGCGGTCGACGCCATGCTCCGGGAACTGAACCTCCTCATCCACCCGCTCCCGCCGCCTGCCGCCGCTTCCCCGTTTTTCTCCGGCGGCGTGATTCTGGAGGATGGGAGCGTCGCCCTGGTGCTCAACGCCTCGACCCTCGTGGAACGCTTCAAGGGGCGGCGGCTGGAGGAGCCGGTCGAAGCGCAGGCCGGCCCGATCACCCGGCGCAAGCCGACGGTCCTGGTGGTCGACGACTCATTCACCGCGCGCACCCTCCAGAAGAGCATCCTCGAGACCGACGGGTACGAGGTCCAGATCGCCGTCGACGGAAAACAGGCGCTCGCCATGTTGCAGGTGCAACCGTTCGACGCCGTGGTGACCGATGTCCAGATGCCCGGGATGGACGGGTTCCAATTGCTTGAAACCATGAAGGGCCACCCGCGCCTGAAGGAGATCCCGGTTGTCCTGGTCACCTCCCTGAGCAGTGAAGAAGATCAGGCCCGGGGCTTGTCACTGGGAGCCGACGCTTATATCGTCAAACAGAAGTTCGACCATCGACATCTCCTGGATGCCGTTCAGCAAATCGTTTCGACCGATGAGTGAACCTTTTCATCCAAACGGCCTTCCGCTGGCCATCCCGCCGCCCGCCACCCTTTCCGTGGCCCCGGCGCGCAAGCTCGCGGTCATGATCATCGAAGACTCGCTCGTGGTGCGGGAACTGCTACAGCACATCATCAGCCGCGACGCCCGGCTGGAGATCGTCGCCTCGGTCGGGAGCGGGGAAGCGGCGCTGAAACTGCTTCGCGAAGTCCGGCCCGACGTGATCTCGCTCGACATCCGGCTGCCCGGCATGAGCGGGTTTGAGGCGACCCAGCGGATCATGTCGGAACGGCCGACGCCGATCGTCGTAGTTTCTTCGGACGTGGAAGACGATGAACTCAAAATTTCAATGAACGCCCTGCGGGCGGGCGCGCTGGCCGTGGTTCAGAAACCGGCGGGGCTTTCCCATGCCGACTACGAAGCACTGGCGGAAAACCTTTGTACGAAACTGGCAATCATGAGCCAGGTGAGGGTCATCCGGCAGCGGTACGGCACGGCGGCGGCGATGCCGCTCTCCCGTTCCGCACCGGCGGCGGAACCGAAGGCCCGCCGGAGTTCCGCCCGGCCGCGGGTGCTCGGGCTGGTCGCTTCGACCGGCGGCCCTAATGCGTTGGTCCGCCTGCTCAACGAACTCAAGCCCGGTTTTCCGGCACCGGTGCTGGTCGTTCAGCATATTGCCGCAGGGTTCCTGCCCGGGTTTGTGCGCTGGATGGATGATGAAGTCTCCCTGCCGGTTCGCGAAGCGGCGCACGGCATGGCAATGGAGGACGGGGTCGTTTATGTCGCCCCCGCCGACCGTCATCTGGTCGCCACCGGGCGCGAGGAACTTCACCTCACCTCCGGCGCGCCGCTCGGCAACCACCGTCCCTCGGGAACCGTTCTCTTCCGTTCCCTTGCCGATGCTTTCGGCCCTGCGGCGGTCGGCGTCCTGCTGACCGGGATGGGGGACGACGGGGCGCTTGGCCTCAAGGAAATGTACGACGAAGGAGCGTATACCATCGCGGAGCACGAATCGAGCGCCGTGGTCTATGGAATGCCCGCTGCCGCCGTCAAGCTGAGCGCGGTCAGCGAGGTTCTCCCGCTGCCCCGCATCGGCGAGCGGCTCAACCGGCTTTTTTCCCAACTTTGAGTGTGACCCAAAACAACGTGTACGAAACCTCCTTTCATATCCTGCTGGTCGAAGATTCCGTCAGCCAGGCGACCAAGATCACCTATATTCTGGAGCGCGAAGGGCTGGAGGTCTCATGGGCTGCCACGGCGGAGGCCGCCTTCCGGAAAATGCGCGAGGAGAAGCACGATCTGATCCTCCTCGACTTCTACCTCCCCGGCATGCGCGGCGACGAAGTCTGCCGGCGGATCAGGATGAACATCGACCGGCGCAACACCCCGATCATCATCCTGACGGCGGAGGAGACCAGCGAAGCCGAACTGCGCGGCCTCGACAGCGGCGCGGACGACTTTGTTTCCAAGTCGGCCGACTCCGACGTGCTGCTGCTGCGGATTCGCACCCTCCTTCACAAAGTGCGCAGGCAGTCGGACATCCTCACCGCCCCGAAAAACCATTTCCGGGCGGCGCGGCTCCTGGCGATCGACGACAGCGTCACCTTTCTCGAACGCCTCCGGCCCGAACTCGAAAGCGAAGGGTACGAAGTCGAGTGTTCCTACAACGGCACCGGCGGGCTGGAACGGCTCGCGAGCGGCTGCTTCGACGCGGTCATCATCGACGTCGTGATGCCGGGGATGGACGGGATCGAACTCTGCCGACGGATCGACGAACTCCGCAAGAAGAACCAAAGCTCGCTCGTCACCGTCATTCTCTCGGGGTACGAAAGCAAGGAAGACCTCTCCCGCGCGCTGGAGGCGGGGGCGGACGATTTCGTCGGAAAATCGAGCGACCTCGCGGTGCTCAAAGGGCGCATCCGGGCGCTCCTTCGCCGGAAGTTTTTCGAAGAGGAGAACCGGCAGATCCTCCACGAACTCAAAACCAAGGAGATGGAGGCGATCCAGGAACGGACCGCCAAGGAAGCCGCCGAGGCGCGCGCCGTTCTGGCCGACGAGTTGCAGAAAACGACGCAGGAGTTGAAGCTCTCCCAGGCAAAACTCCAGCAGGCCGGGAAGGCGAAGGACCAGTTTCTGGCCATTTTGAGCCATGAACTGCGGACCCCGTTGACCCCGGTGCTCGCCGTCGTCACCGACCGTTGCGGGAATCCGGAAATCCCGGTGCCGATCCGGGAGGATTTCGCGATGATCAAGCGGAACATCGAACTGGAAGCCCGCCTGATCGACGACCTGCTCGACCTCACCCGGATCACCCGCAACAAGCTGGAACTCAACGCCGCGCCTACCGACCTTTTTCCCGTTCTGGAACACGCGATCAAGATCTGCTGCCCGCCGGAATCGTCGGGGCGCATTCCCCGGATCGATGTCGAGTTTGAGGCGGAAAACCGCGTCGTCTGGGGCGACGCCTCGCGTTTGAGCCAGGTGCTCTGGAATCTCCTGCGCAATGCCGTGAAGTTCACCCCGGTGGAGGGACGCATCACCGTGCGCGGCTACAACGCCGCCGCGCTCCCCGGGAAGAATCAGGAGGCCCTGGTGATCGAAGTCATCGACACCGGCATCGGCGTGGAAAAGGAGATGCTCACCCGTATTTTCGACGCCTTCGAGCAGGGGGGGCGGCAGGTGACCCGCCAGTTCGGCGGGCTCGGGCTCGGGCTGGCAATCAGCCATGCCATCGTCGAGCTTCATCACGGGGTCCTGACGGCGGAAAGCCCCGGCAAGGGGAAGGGGACCACGTTCCGGCTGGTGCTGCCGGTCAGTTCCATCCCCGAGGCTGCCGAACTGATCCTCCCCATCTGTTCCACGGAGCGCACTCCCGCCGAAGGCTCCGCCGGTGAACGGGCGACGCACATTCTTCTCGTCGAAGACCACCTCGACACTTCCCGGGCGCTCCAGCGTCTTCTGACCCGCCGCGGCCATCGCGTCACACCGGCCCACGACGTACGGAGTGCCCTGAAACTCGCGGCGACCAGTGGCCCGTTTGATCTGCTGATCAGCGATCTCGGCCTGCCCGACGGCAGCGGCCTTGACCTCATCCGGCAGATGCTCAAAATTCAGCCGGTGCGCGGCATTGCTTTGACCGGTTTCGGGATGGACGACGATGTCAACCAGTCGCAGGAAGCGGGGTTTGACCTCCATCTCATCAAACCGGTCGACATGGCGGTGCTTGAGAGCGCGATCAGCGATCTCGTCAGCCGCAAATAGCCGGGGGAGGAAAGGGTCAAAAGGGATTCGGCCTTTACCCTCTCCGCCGCATGGAGTAGGTTCCCCCCGCCATGTCGGAACATCGAGATGAAACCCCCGCTTCGGAATCCACCCCGCATGACCCGGCTTCAACGCCACCCGCCGGTCCTGCTTCTCCCACCGGCGGCGATACCTCCGGCGCGATTCCGCCGCCGCTCGGCGCCGCCATCGCCGCCGCATTTCCAGTGATCGGGAGCGTGGTCATGCTGGTGCTGGAACGGCAGAACGCTTTCGTTCGCTTCTATGCCATGCAGTCGCTCGTCTTCGGGCTCGCCTGGATCGTCCTCGGGATCGCATGGACGATCGCAAACGTGGTCCTTGCTCTGATTCCGCTGATCGGCTGGCTCCTCGTCGCTCTCCTGGGGATTGCCTTCACCCTCTTCACCCTGGCGTTTCTGGTGATCTGGGTTTTCCAGATTTACAAGGCGCTCACCGGAGTGGAATGGGAAATCCCCTACCTCGGGCCGATCGCCAGAAACCTGCAAACCGGCAAGCTGCCGTTTGAGGAAAAGTAAGGAACCCCCGAGACGGACGCGGAGGTCCGCCCCAGTAACCCGTCAACGCCGATGGCCTGCTGGAGGGTTGGCCTCCGCGCCGACCGCGGCGTCGGGCGTTCGTTTCACAACGAGCCTTACCCCCGACACCCCGTCGGCGGTTTCACGAGCCGTTCGGCATTCTGATAATAGATCTGCGCCTGCACCTCCTCCGGGAGATCGATCGACTTGAGGAACGCGTCGAGTTCGCCGCCGTAGTAGTCGCGTGCGAAGAGAAGCCGCGAGGCGTAGGTCTTCAGGAAGACCTTGGCGTGTTCAGGGTCGCGGCTCATGGCGAAGCGTCCCGACCCGGCCGAGAGATCGGCATAGAGATTTTCGTACCGGTCCAAGAGGTGGTGCAGTTTGCCGGGAGCGCTCACCGGGCCCTTGGGATAGCTGGACGGTTCCCGGTCGGCGTCGGCTGAAATCTCCCGCCAGAAGCCGGGCGCATGCCCGATGAAGATCGTTTCCGGACAGGCCGTGAGCGCCCGCTCCAAGTTTTCGACCGTGCCGCCATACCACCGGTCGCAATACTGCCGCTTGCCGTCGGCATCGCGGAGGTACGGAACGTCGAGGTGGAGGACCACCGGCATGCCGAGTTCGCCCGCCGTACGGAAAAGCTCCAGACAGCGGGGATCGTCGAAGGGCAGGCGGAATTTCCATTCACCGCAGACCGTCGCGCCGTACATCGAAGCGGCGCTCCGCAGCCGGGCCGGAGCGTCGCCGGTGAGCGGGTGCGGGCAGAAGCCGAGGACGAAGCGCTCAGGGTAGTGGCGCTTGGCACGCAGCAGGTCTTCGAGCGGAATCCCCTGAAGCGTCCCGTCGGGCCGGACGCGCGTCGGGTTCAGGGCGGGCGCGTAGCTCGGAGCGTGTTCCAGCGGATGGATTTCCCACGAAAGAAGCCAGGCATAGTCGATGCCGTGCTCGTCCATGTCGGCGATCAGCCCGACATCGTCGCGACCGTGCCAGAAGACATGCTGGTGCGTATCGACGACACGCGGGAGGAAGGAAGGGTGTGGTTTCATCGGGTTTTACTTTTTATAAAAACGCTCCGCCGTAGATGGCGTTGCTGCCAAGCTCTTCCTCAATGCGGAGGAGCTGGTTGTACTTGGCCACGCGGTCGGTCCGGCAGAGGGAGCCGGTCTTGATCTGGCCCGCGTTGGTCGCCACGGCAATGTCGGAGATGGTGGTATCCTCGGTTTCGCCCGAACGGTGGCTGATGACGGCGGTGTAACGGTTGCGCAGGGCGAGTTCCACGGCGTCGAGGGTTTCGGTCAGCGTGCCGATCTGGTTGACCTTGACGAGGATCGAGTTGGCGACGCCCCGGTCGATCCCCTTGCGCAGGAAGTCGACATTGGTGACGAAGAGATCGTCGCCGACCAGTTGCACCTTCTGCCCGAGGGCGTCGGTCAGTTTCTTCCAGGTCTCCCAGTCGTTTTCAGCGGCTCCGTCTTCGATCGAGACGATCGGGTAACGGGCGGCGAGTTCCTGATAGTAGGCGACCAGTTCGTCGCCGGTCCGCTTCGACCCGTCGGACTTCTTGAAGACGTAGAGGTTTGACTCCTTGTCGTAAAACTCGCTCGCGGCGGCGTCGAGCGCGATGAAAATGTCCTTGCCGAACTCGTAACCCGCCTTTTTGACCGCTTCGGCGATCGATTCCAGCGCATCCTCGGCGGAGTCGAGCTTCGGGGCGAAGCCGCCCTCATCGCCGATGGCGGTGGAAAGGCCGCGCTTCTTGAGCACCCCTTTGAGCGCGTGAAAAATCTCGGTCCCCTGGCGGAGCGCTTCGGAGAAGGAGGAAGCGCTTTTCGGGACGATCATGAATTCCTGGAAGTCGATCGGCGCGTCGGAGTGGGCCCCGCCGTTGAGGATGTTCATCATCGGAACCGGCAGCACCTTGGCGTTCGGCCCGCCGAGGTAACGGAAAAGCGACAGGCCAAGCTGGGCGGCTGCCGCGTGGGCCGTCGCGAGCGAGACGGCGAGCGTGGCGTTTGCGCCGAGCTTCGACTTGTTGGGCGTCCCGTCGAGTTCCAGGATCAGCTTGTCGACGGTGATCTGTTCGGTCGCATCGAGGTCTTCGAGCGCGGGAGCGATCGTCTGGTTGACGGCTTCGACTGCCTTGAGGACCCCCTTGCCGAGGTAGCGGCCCTGGTCGCCGTCGCGCAGTTCCCACGCTTCATGTTCGCCCGTGCTCGCGCCGCTCGGGACGGCGGCCCGGCCGATCGCTCCACCGGCAAGGTGAACTTCGGCTTCCACGGTCGGGTTCCCACGGGAGTCGAGGATCTGGCGGGCGTGAATATCGGTAATGTTCGTCAGTGACATAAGTGTGCGTTTTTTTAAGAAGGAAGAGGTGGGTGATCTTACGTCCGGGGGGACTCAAAATCGTAACGGAGCCCGACCGACTCGCGCCAGGCGTCGAGCGTCTGCATGTTCCCGAGGGTATCGGCCCACGGAAGCGCGGGCGATTCCACCCGGCCCGCGGCAATCTGCTCCGCCACATGGTCGGCTTCGTAGGTGTAGAGGCTCTTTTCGGCATCGACGACGATCTCTTCGGGGATGCCTTCCTTGAACAGCAGGATCTTTGAAAAAGCGCCTGCCGGGGCCGGTTTCCACGGCGCGGGAACGAGGATGCTCCCTTCCGTGCCGACAATGCGGACATTGTTTTCCAGCCCGAGCGAAACCCCTGCGGCGACCTCGGCCAGGATGCCGTTGGAAAATTTCAGCGCGCCGAGCGCCCGTTCATCGACCCGGCTCGCCTCGCCGATATGAGCCACCCCGCGCACTTCCACGGGGTCGAGAAACGGCTGGCCGGAAACGGTCCCCGCGATCAGCCGCGACATGGAGGTGGCGTAACACCCGACATCGAGAATGCCGCCGCCCGCGAGGTCGTGGCGGTAGGCGCGGCTTTCCGGGTCGTACGCCATCTGGAAGCTGAACATCGCGCGGATGAAACGGATCTCACCGATCGGTTCGCTTTTGAGGAGTTGAAGGAGCCGTTCGGTCTGCGGGTGGACGCGGTACATGAACGCCTCCATCAAAAAACGTCCGTTGCGCCGGGCTGCGTCGATGACCCGTTGCGCACCGGCGGCGTTGATCGTCAGCGGCTTTTCGCAAAGGAGGTGTTTGCCCGCGTCGAGCGTCCGGATCGCCCACTCCTCGTGAAAGGGGTGGGGGGTCGAGAGGTAGATGGCATCGACCTCGGGATCGGCAAGGAGCCCTTCGTAGCTTGCGTGAACCTTCGCCGGAAACTTTTCGGCAAATGCTTCGCCGCCTTCCCGGGAACGGCTGCCGATCGCCGCGAGTTTTCCCGTGGCCGATTCAAGCAGGCCGGTGGCGAACTGTTTCGCGATCCTGCCGGTGCCGAGCACGCCCCAACGTAGTTTCTGGCTCATGGTCTATTCTGATTTTTTCGTTTTCACCGTCGCCTTGTCAACATCGACCACCTCCGACCAGCCGCCCCCCAGGGCGCGGTAGAGATCGACGATGGAGAGGAGCTGATTGCGCCGGGTCTGCATCAGCGTGCGCTCGGCGGGGAAGAGCTGCTGCTGCGCTTCGAGGATTTCGTAGTAGGTCGAGATCCCGATGGTATAACGGTCGCTCGCGAGCGAGACGGAGCGGCGCAGGGCGGAGACCTGGCGTTCGAGTTCGACCTTCGTCTGGTCGTACTTCTTGCGCGAGATCAACGCATCGGAAACCTCCCGGAAAGCATTGGTGGCCGTCCGCTGATACGCCAGTGCGGCTTCTTCGCGGCGGGCCTTGGCGGCTTCGTAACGCCCTTTGAGCAGGCCGCCGGTAAAGATCGGCCCGCTGATGGTCGAACCGATGTTCCAGACGCCCCACTTGCCGTTGACCAGTTCGCCCAGCGCCGGGCTGACGGCTCCCGCCGCTGCGGTCAGGTCGACGGTCGGCAGGAAATCGGCCACCGCGACGCCGATCTCGGCATTGGCGGCGATGACATCCTGTTCCGCCTGGCGAAGGTCGGGGCGGCGTTCCAGCAGCGTCGAGGGAATCCCGGAAGGAATGCGCGGCGGCATCTTCTGGGCGAGCAGCCCCTTGCCCCGCTTGACCGGTCCCGGGTTGCGCCCGAGCAGGTTGCTGATCCGGTTTTCGGTGATGCGGATCATCCGCTCCACCTCGGGAATGGCGGCGGCGGCGCTCGCCTGCGCGGCCGAGGCGCGGGCGACTTCGAGATCGGAGGCGATCCCCCCGGTCTGCTGTTTGGTGAAGAGGTCGAGGCTCTGGCCAAACGAATCGCGCGCATCCTTGGCGATCTGGAGTTCGGCGTCGAGTTCGAGGAGGTCAAAGTAGCCGGTGGCGATCTCGGCGACGAGCGACTGGACCACGCCCCGGCGGAAATCTTCGCTCCGGAGCAGGCGCGCCAGCGCCGCTTCGTTGGAGCGGCGGATACGTCCCCAGACGTCGAGTTCCCACGAAAGCATCCCCTGCGCCTGGAAGGTGTTGGTCGTCCGCCCGGTCACGTCGGTTTCCGGCGTGCTGCGGCCCGGGATCGTGATCGAAGTGCCGTTGACATCAAGCGTGCTCGACGGCGTGGAAGAAGCCGGGATGCGCTGGCCGGGAGATTTGCCCCTTTGCGCGGCGGCGTTGTAACCGAGCTGCGGGAAGAATGCGGAGCGGACCTGGACCTGTTCCGCCCGCGCCTGTTCGATGCGCGTGATCGCGATCCGCAGGTCGTAGTTGTTCTCCAGCCCTTCGCGGATGAGCGACTGGAGGGCCGGGTCCCTGAACACCTTCCACCACGGCAGATCAGCCAGCGATTCCGGCGTGGGCGTCTCCTTCTGGTCGCGGTAACTTGCGGGAGCATCAATATCGGGGCGAAGGTAATTGGGACCGACGGCGCACCCTGCGGCGAGGAGCGTCGTGGTCAAAAGAGTGGTGACTTTAAGTAGGCGCACTTGCATAAGGAGAGGCATGAGGAGAGGCGGTCTCTGGGCGCACGATCATCTGTTGTCAAAAGCGTTTCGGCAACATGCGATTTCAGAAAATCGCTCCATGACGGCCCCCTGTACGCCTTTCTTTTAACCCGCCCCGTTCCTTTTTTCCCATCAAAATCATCTCTCTGCCGCGCATCCGCCGGGCGCGGACCAAAGTTTACGTTTGTAACACTGGCGCTTTTGGCCAAAATGGGTTTCATTGTTGACCCTTTTTAAGGAACCGCAGCGATTCCTTGATGGGCTTCACCCGCCGTGACTTCCCGTCTCCCCGCGCCGGGGCGACGCAAGAGGGGTGCCAGCGCAACTTTTTGATTTTTCTTTTTATCTCATGCTTACGATTCGCGATCTTAAAAAAAGCCACGGAGGCCGTACGCTCTTTGAAAACGCTTCGATGCAGGTCAACTACGGCGAACGGGTCGCCCTGGTCGGCCCCAACGGAGCGGGCAAGTCGACGCTCTTTTCGATCATCCTCAAACAGGATGACCCTGATGAAGGAAGCGTCGACCGCGACGAATGGACCATGATCGGCTACCTCCCGCAGGAGGCCGAGGCGGTCGGCAACGAAACCGTGCTCGACATCGCCACCGGCCGCGCCGGGGAGATCGAGCAGCTTGAAAAGCGCCTGGCGGAGATCGAAGCCGCCGGGGAAGTCGGCGGGGCGGAGTACATGGAAGCCTCCGCCAAGCACGACGCGCTGACCAATCCGCAGGTCGAAGCGAAGGCGAAGCGCATTCTGCGCGGGCTCGGCTACCGCGAGGCCGATTTCGAGCGTCCCGCCAACGAGTTGAGCGGCGGCTGGGTGATGCGCGCCCACCTTTCGCGCCTGCTGGTGATGGCTCCCGACCTCCTCCTCCTGGACGAACCGACCAACCACCTCGACCTCCTCTCGCTCCTCTGGTTGCAGGATTACCTCAAGACCTATTCCGGCGCGGTCCTGATGATTTCCCACGACCGCCAGTTCATGGACGAGGTGGTCGAGTCGGTCTACGAAATCAACAACCAGAAGCTGATCAGCTACAAGGGGAACTACTCCGACTTCCTCGTCGCGCGGGAGGAGAACTACCAGCGGCAGATCGCCGCCTACAAGAACCAGCAGAAGGAGATCGCCTCGTTGCAGGAGTTTGCGGAGCGGTTCCGCTCGGTCGCTTCCAAGGCATCGCAGGCGATGAGCAAGCTCAAGCAGATCGAGCGGATGGAACGGATCGAAAAACCGCTTCCGCCGCGCAAACCGTTCCGGTTCCAGATCCCGCAGCCCCCCCGTGGCGGCCAGCGCGCCATTACCTTGAGCGGCGTCCATATGTCGTACGGCCACCACAAGGTTTACGAAGGGCTCGATGTCACCATCGAACGCGGGGAGCGGACCGTGCTCGTCGGCCCGAACGGCGCGGGGAAATCGACGCTCCTCAAGCTGCTCGCGGGTGAAGTCGCATTCCAGCAGGGCGAACGCAAGGAGGGGCACAACGCCAAGATCGGCTACTTCAGCCAGCACCGGTCCGATTCGCTCGACCCCGAAGCGACCGTGCTCGAAGAGGTGATGAGCGCCGGGCCGACGGTGCGCGAAGAGGAGGCGCGCGGCATCCTGGGCTCCTTCCTTTTCCGAAAGGAGGAGATTTACAAGAAGACCGCCGTCCTGAGCGGTGGCGAAAAAAGCCGCCTGAACCTGATCAAGTTTCTGGTCGATCCGCCCAACCTCCTCCTGATGGACGAGCCGACGACCCACCTTGATATCCATACCGTCGAATCGCTCATCCTCGCGCTGGAGCATTACGAAGGGACGCTCGTTTTCATTTCTCACGATGTCCACTTCATCCGCAAGCTCGGGACCAAGATCCTCCACGTCACCAACGGCAAGGTCTACCCCTACCCGGGCGGCTACGATTACTTCCTCGAAAAATCAGGTGCGCTCAACGACCGCGAAGCGTTGACAGCGGATTGATACGGCAGGGCGCCTGCATGCACACTCCAACGCCCCGGTCGGCGCAGAGGTGGAAGGCCCGCAATGGTGAAAACCCGTCCCCAGCTTTCCCCGCTCCAGCGCGCCGCTGCCGAAAGGCAACTCGAGCGCCTGGAAACGTTGGTCGAAACCGTTCGCCGGTGTCCTGCTGATTTCGCCGATGCTGCCGCGATGGCGGGCCGTTTCCGGATGAAGGAGGAGCGCTTCGCGCGTCTCTGCCGCGAGCATTACCACGCGCTGCCTGAAGAACTTCTTTTTCACGCCCGCCTGGAAGAGGCGCAGCGCCGCCTCGGCGCGGGGGAGGGGAGCCTCGCCGCCGTCGCGAAGGCGTCAGGTTTTGCTTCCGTCCGGGAATTGAGAAGCGCCTTTCTGCGACGCCTCGGCCTTTCGCCTGAGGGGTACGCCGGGTTGAAAACGGCGGAGGGCTTCACGCTCAGGCTCCCACCGGCCTACCCGATGGAAATGTTTCGCCACGCGATCGGTCGCGACCCGACCAGCCTGACCGACCAGTTGGAGGACAACCGATTTACGATGGGATTGATGCTCGCGGGCGAGCCGACGCGGGTCGCGCTCGCGCTTTCCCCGACGCAGGTCAACGTGAGCGCCGCCCCTTCGCCGGGCGACCTGCGAGAACTCCACGCAAGGGTCGTCGGGATGCTCGGGCTTGGTCAGCCGACGGGGGCTTTCACCGCCCGGGCGCGGGAACTCGGGCTCGAACGCCTGACCTCCGTCTCGCCCGAACTCCGCATTCACCAGACCCAGACGCTCTACGACGGCCTTCTCTGGACGATCATCGGCCAGCAGATCAACCTGCCGTTTGCGTGTGTCTTGAGGCGGCGGCTGGTGGAACTGACGGGCGTCCCGCTGGGCGGCGGGCGCTACGCCTTCCCGACCCCGGAGGCGGTGGCCAAACTGGAGATCGCCGACCTGCTGCCCCACCAGTTCTCCCGCCAGAAGGCCGATTACGTCGTTTCCATCTCCCGGCTCGTTGCCTCCGGGGAACTCGATCTGGAAGGATTGCGCCGGATGTCGGCCACCCGGGTCGAGCGGACCCTGAAGGCGATCCGCGGCCTCGGACCATGGTCGGTCCATTACCTGATGATGCGCTCCCTCGGTTTCGCCGACTGCCTGCCGTTGGGGGATACCGGCGTCACCAGCGGCCTCTGGAAACTTTTCAAAACCCCCGAACGCCCCGACGCGAAGGCGACGCTGCAACTCATGGCCCCGTTTTCACCCTACCGAAGCCTCGCCACGGCCCACCTCTGGCACTTCGAGCGCTGAAAAGGAAAGAGGTCCGCCTTTCTCCAAATGCGCCGGGCTCAATCGGTTACGTGTCGCAGGGTCGCGGCGATGGGACCGGCGCGGGTGAAATGATCGTCTTCTCCTGCATTTTCCCATTTCCAAACCGGGCCGGGAAGTCTTATGCTCGCCCCTTCATGAATCCCGTCAAAGTAGCGATCGTTGGTGCTTCGGGTTACTCCGGTCAGGAGTTGATCCGTCTGCTGATGCGTCACCCTTACGTCGATCTGGCCTGCGTCACCTCGCGCCAGTACGAAGGGCGAACGATCGCGGAGGTTTACCCGAGGTTTGCGCGTCACCGGTTTGCGGACCGGAAGTTTGCGCCTGCCACGGTGGAGGCGGTGGTCGCGGCGGGGGTGGAACTCGCGTTTCTGGCGTTGCCCCACGGGCTCGCCCACGAGTTTGCCGCGCCGTTGCTCAAGGCCGGGATTCGGCTGATCGACCTGAGCGCCGATTTCCGCCTGCGCGATGCGGCGGTCTATGAAGAGTTTTACAAGGGAGCCCACCCCGCGCCGGAGCTTCTTGCAGAGAGCGTCTACGGGATTCCGGAGGTTTATCGCAAGGAGATCGCGGCTTCCAATCTCGTCGCCTCCGCCGGGTGTTACCCGACGAGCATCATTCTCCCGCTCCTTCCGCTCCTGCGGCAAAAGCTGATCGACCCTGCCTCGATCATCGCTTCGAGCCTGAGCGGTGTGAGCGGAGCGGGGCGCAAGGCCGATCTCGACCTCCTTTACTGCGAGTGCAACGAAAGCGCGCGCGCCTACGGCCTGCCCAAACACCGCCACCTTTCGGAGATCGAACAGGAGCTTTCGCTCGCCGCCGGGGAGCCGGTGGTGATCAGCTTCACCCCGCACCTGATTCCCCTGAGCCGCGGCATCCTGTCCACCCTCTACGCCGACCTCGCCGACGGGGCGGCTCCCGAGGCGGTCGGCGCGGCGCTGGAAGAGGCGTATGGCGCGGAGCCGTTTGTCCGCCTGCTTGGCGCGACCGGCTCGGTCGACATCAAGAACGTCGCGCAGACCAACTTTATCGACATCGGCTGGCGACACGATCCGCGCACCGGGCGGGTCATCCTCCTTTCCGCGGAGGACAACGTGGTCAAAGGCGCATCGGGGCAGGCGGTCCAAAGCCTCAACCTGATGTGCGGCTGGCCGGAAACGCTCGCGCTGCTCGACGAGGCTTTGTTGTAGTTGTTGGTTTTAGTTTGTTGGCAAGCCCGACCGGACTTCACCCCTTCCCTTCCGGTCACCCCCTTAACCTTTGTAAATCATGTCTGGAGACTCTTTTATTGAACTGGATGGCGGAGTCACCGCGCCGCGCCATTTTGTGGCCGGAAGCGTATTTGCCGGCATCAAGAAGACGAATCTTTCGCGACCCGACATCGCGTTTGTTCACTCGACCCTCCCTGCCGTTGGCGCGGGGGTCTTTACGACCAACCGGGTCAAATCGGCCCCGGTGCGCGTTTCGCAGGCGTACCTGCGCAACGAGGAAACGCGGACGATCGTCGCCAACAGCGGCAACGCCAACGCCTGCACCGGCCCGATCGGCATCGAACACGCCAAGCGGATGGCAAAAGCGACCGCGCGGGCGCTCGAGGTGAAGGAGCGGAGCGTGCTGGTCTGCTCAACCGGCCGCATCGGCGTTCCCCTGCCGATCGAGGCGATGGAAACGGCGATTGCGGGCGGCGCTGCCACCCTTTGCGACGACCGGGAGGCGAGCCGCCGGGCTGCCGAGGCGATCATGACCAGCGACAGCTTTTCCAAGGAGTGCGCGGTGGAACTCGACCTCGACGGCGTGAAAGTCCGCATCGGCGGGATTGCCAAGGGGGCGGGGATGATCGACCCGAACATGGCGACCATGCTCTCGTTTGTCACCACCGATGCCGTGATCGACAAGAAACTGCTCCGGCAGGCGCTGGTCGACGGGGTCGACGGGGCGTTCAACCGGATCACGGTCGACGGCGACATGAGCACCAACGACACCGTGCTCGTCCTCGCCAACGGGGCGGCGGGCAATGCGCCGCTCAAGGACAACACCCGGGCGTTCGAACGGTTCCAGGATGCGCTCAACCATGTCCTCTTCAACCTGGCACGGATGATCGTCGAGGATGGCGAGGGGGTGACCCGCTTTGTCACCATCCAGGTGCGGGGGGCCAAGACCCGCGAGGAATCCCGCCAGGCGGCCGAATCGGTCGCCAACTCGACGCTCGCAAAATGTTCCTGGTTTGGCGGCGACCCGAACTGGGGGCGCGTCATGGCGGCGATCGGCTATTCGGGAGCCCGCATCCGCGAGGAGATGATCGACATTTATTATGACGGCCTGATCGCCGTGCAGAATGGAACCGGCGCGCCGACCCCGGCCGAGAAACTCAAGAAGATCGTCTCCGCGAGGCGATTTACCATCACCATTGATCTCCATATGGGTGATGCCGACTACACCGTTTACACGACGGACCTCTCCACCCGGTATGTGGAGCTGAACATGTCCGAGTAGTCTTTTTTTTACGTCCGCCCTTGTTTTTTTGATCCGGCGACCGGATCGCCCGCCCCGTTTTCCTTTTTTCTCACCACCATGGCACTTGATTCCTACCTGGCCCGCAGCGAAACCCTCATTGAAGCGCTCCCGTTCATTCAAAAATATCGGGGGCAGCTTTTCGTCATCAAATACGGCGGCAGCGCCATGGAGGACGAACATACCGTGGAGCGGCTCCTGCGCGACATCGTGTTTCTCGAGGCGGTCGGGATCAACCCCGTGGTGATTCACGGCGGCGGCAAGGCGATCTCCAGCCGGATGCGCGAGGCGGGGCTCAAAACCCGCTTCGTCGGCGGGCTGCGCGTCACCTGCGCGGAGGCGATCCGGATCGTCGAAGAGGTGCTCGACAGTTCGATCAACGCCCACATCGTCGAAAAGATCAACTCGTTCGGCGGCCGCGCGGCGAGCTTTCCCGGCAAGGAGATTTTCACCGCCCGCAAGCTCGCCCCCCGGCGCGACGAAAAGGGAGAGGAGGTCGATCTCGGCTTCGTCGGCGAAGTCACCCGGGTCAACACCGAAGCGCTCGGAAAGTTCATCGCCGAGGAGACCGTGCCGGTCATCTCGCCGCTCGGACGCGACGAAGCGGGCACGATCCTCAACATCAACGCCGACATCGCCGCCGGGGCGGTCGCCGCCGCGCTCGGGGCTGCGAAGATGATCTATCTGAGCGACGTTCTCGGCATCATGCGCGACCCGAAGGAGCCCGATTCGCTGATCCCGACGCTTCCCGTCAAGGGGGTTCACCAGTTGATCGACGAAGGAATCATCGCCGGCGGGATGCTGCCCAAGGTCGAATCGGCCATCTCCGCCATCCGGAACGGCGTCGGGAAGGTTCACTTCATCGACGGCCGCATTCCGCACTCCCTGCTGCTGGAGATTTTTACCAATTCCGGGGTCGGTACCGAAATCGTCGCCTGATTTTTTTAGAAAAACGCCATGTCAGAAAACATCATCCCATCGTCCACCGAAGCCCTTTTCCAGGAGTATGTCATCCCGACCTACGGCCGCTTTCCGCTGGTGCTGGAGCGCGGCGACGGTTGCCGCGTCTGGGATGATCAGGGCGACTCGTACCTTGATTTCGGGGCGGGGATCGCCGTCTCCTCCGTCGGCCATGCCCATCCCCGGGTCATCCGGGCGTTGCAGGAGCAGGCTTCCCGGCTGATCCATACCTCCAACCTCTACTACACCCGGCCGCAGGGGGAACTGGCCAGGAGCCTCGTCTCCAAGGTCGGCATACCGGGGAAGGTCTTTTTCGGCAATTCGGGAGCGGAAGCCAACGACGGTCTCTACAAGCTCGCGCGCAAGTACGGCAACGAAGGGCGCCCGCCCGAACCGCGCCACTCGACCGGCGAACCGATCGAGTACGCGCCGCAGCGGTACGAGATCATCACGTTCCAGGGCTCCTTCCATGGCCGCACGCTCGGCGGCATCGCCGCCACGGGGCAGGAGAAAGTCCGCAAGGGGTTTGACCCGATCATGCCCGGCTTCCGCCATGTGCCGTTCAACGACGCCCCGGCGGTACTCGCCGCGATCACCCCGCAGACCGCCGCCATCCTGCTGGAGCCGATCCAGGGCGAAATCGGCGTGCTCGCCGCGACCCCCGCGTTCCTGAAAACGCTCCGCTCCATCTGTGACGACCACGGATTGCTGCTGATGTTCGACGAAATCCAGTGCGGCCTCGGCCGGACGGGCGACTGGTGCGGCTGGAAATCGATCGTCGGCGATGAAGTGATCCCCGACGCCGTCAGTTGGGCGAAGGGAATGGCCGGAGGCGTGCCGATCGGGGCATTCTGGGTGCGCGATCGCGAGATCGCCCTCAAGAGCGGCGAAACCGTCTCGCTCGCCAACCTGCTCGGGCCCGGCTCCCACGGCTCCACCTTTGGCGGCACGCCGCTCGCCTGCGCCGTGGCCAACGAAGTTCTCTCGATCATCGAGGAGGAAGGACTCCTCGCCCGCGCCGCCGAACTCGGGACCTACGCCCGCGAGGCGATCGCGCGGCTCGGTTCGCCGAAGGTTGCGGAAGTCCGCGGCATCGGTCTGATGATCGCGATCGTCCTCGCCCCCGGCGAAAACGACGCGGCGCAACCTCCGGCGGCGGGGCTCATCGCCCGGTTGCACGAAGTGGGGCTGCTCGCGATCCCGAGCGGCACCCACGCCGTCCGCTGGCTGCCGCCCCTGAATGTCACCCGCGAGGAGATCGACCAGGCGGTCGACCTGCTTGCCAAAGCACTTGAATAGAGGCCGGTCAAAAGGAATTGCCCGGCGTTTTACCCCCATCCCCCACCATCCCAAACGCAAGAAGAAAGCACCATGAAGCACCTGCTCTCCATCGAATCGCTGCCCACCAGCGAAGTTGACGCCATCCTCGCCCTTTCCAAGACGCTCAAGGCGACACGCGGCCAGGAAGGTACGCCGCAACCGTTGCGAAAACAGTGTTGGGGGTTGATTTTCAGCAAATCGTCGACCCGCACCCGGGTCAGCTTCGAAGTCGGCATCCGCGAACTCGGCGGGCATGTCCTTTTCCTGAGCGCCAACGACATCCAGCTCGGGCGCGGCGAGCCGATCTGCGACACCGCCCGCGTCCTCGGGCGGATGCTTCAGGGGGCGGTCATCCGGACCTACGCCCAGAGCGATGTCGAGGATTTCGCCCGTTATGGGAAGATCCCGACGATCAATGCGCTGACCGATGTCGAGCACCCGTGCCAGATCCTTGCCGACCTCTTCACCCTGCAGGAGCGGCTTGGCGGGTACGAAGGGAAAACCGTCACCTTTGTCGGCGATGGCGCGTGCAACGTCCCGGTTTCGTGGATCTGGGCGGCGGCTCACCTCAACTTCAAGCTCCGCATCGCCGCGCCAAAGGCGTTCCAGCCCCCGGCGGACCTGCTCGCCCGGGTCAACAGCCCCAACATCACCGTTACCGACGACATCCGCGAAGCCGCGCGCGGGGCCGATGTGCTCTACACCGATGTCTGGGTCAGCATGGGGATGGAGCGGGAGGCCGAGTACCGGCTGGCGCAGTTTGGCGGTTACCAGATCAACCAGGCGCTGGTCGATCTCGCCGCCCCCGGCGCGCTGGTCATGCACTGCCTGCCCGCCTACCGGGGCAAGGAGATCACCGCCGATGTGCTCGAAGCCCACGCGGAGACCATCTTCTCGCAGGCCGAGAACCGGCTGCATGTGCAGAAGGCGATCCTGAGCCGCCTGGTGGCCGGGAAGTCATAGGACCCCTGGCGAATCAGGGAGATCGGGCGGCCCCGTCGCAAAAGGGGGTAAAATTACGGCGGCGGAGCCTCGTGGGGACGGGTGAAAGGCAAAAATCAATGAAAAGTGAAAAATTTTTCAACGAAACATTGCCAGGTGCCGGAAAACTTCTACACTTCGCCCGTTAAACCTCCCCATCCTTCATGCCGCTTGCTTCAATCATTACTGATTCGGGAGTCTTGCTATCGATGGCCTGCGCCGTAGTGGGACTCGTCTTCGCGATTTATCTGATCTTTACGATCTTATCGTCCTCTGCGGGAAACGATCGAATGCGACAAATCGCAGGAGCGATCGAAGAGGGAGCAAAAGCTTACTTACGGCGACAGGTTCAAAGCATTGGCCTGATCGCCGTTGTCATTTTTATCCTTTTGATGATCTTCAAGGATACGCCGACCGCGGTCGGCTTTGTCGTTGGAGCCATCTGTTCGCTCGCCTCCGGCTATATCGGGATGCGGATCGCCGTTCTGGCCAACACCCGCACCGCCCAAGCCGCCACCAAGGGCCGCCATCCGGCGCTGCTCGTCGCCTTCAACGGGGGCGCGGTCACCGGCCTGCTGGTCGTCGCCCTCGCGCTTCTTTCGGTCGGCGGGTTCTATCTCGTCGCCCTGAGCGCTGCCGGGGCGGAAGCCGCCGTGACCAGTCTGGTCGGTCTGGCGCTCGGTTCCAGCCTGATCAGCGTCTTCGCCCGTCTGGGCGGGGGGATCTACACCAAGGCCGCCGACGTTGGGGCGGACCTTGTCGGCAAGATCGAAAGTAATCTCGACGAAGACGATCCCCGCAACCCGGCCACCATCGCGGACAACGTCGGCGACAACGTCGGCGACTGCGCCGGGATGGCTGCCGACGTCTTCGAAACCTACGCCGTCAGCCTGATCGGCGCGGTTCTCATCGGTTTCTTCACGCTCGGCAATGTTCCCAATGCGATCATCTACCCCTTTATCCTCGGCGGGATCTCAATCCTGACGGCCATCATCGGCATCCTCTTTGTCCGCGTCACCAAGGCGGGCCCGGGCAATGCCTTGATCGGTGCCGTTGCCCTGAGCGCCCTGATCTCGGCCATCCTCTTCTGGCCCGCCACCCACCACCTCTTTCCTGAACCGCTGGTGGTCGGCGCTCACACCTACACCGCCACCCATATCTTTTATACCGCGATCATCGGCCTCCTGATGACCGGGGCGATCGTCCTGATCACCAACTACTACACTTCGACCGACTACGCGCCGGTGCGCAAGATCGCGAAGGCGTCCGAAACCGGTCATGCGACCAACATCATCGCCGGGTTGGCGATCGGCCAGCACGCCACCGTCCTGCCGGTGATCGCGATCGGTCTTTCGATCCTCTTCAGCTTCCACTTCGGCGGCCTTTACGGCATCGCCATCGCGGTCATGAGCATGCTTTCCATGGCCGGGATCATCATTTCGCTCGACGCGTTTGGCCCGATCACCGACAACGCGGGCGGGATCGCCGTCATGAGCAATCTTCCCAAGGAAGTCCGCCAGATCACCGACGAACTTGACGCCGTCGGCAACACCATGAAGGCGGTCACCAAGGGGTACGCCATCGCCTCCGCCGGTCTGGCCGCGCTGGTCCTCTTTGGCTCGTATGTCGAGGAACTCCGCAGTTTCTTCGCCAGGCTCAACGTGAACGAAGCCTTGCTGGGCGACACGCTCCGGTTTTCGCTTCAGGACCCGAAGATCATCATCGGGCTCTTTATCGGCGGCTGTCTGCCCTACCTTTTTGCGGCTTTCAGCATGGATGCCGTCGGCAAGGCGGCGGGTGCGGTGGTCCGTGAGGTGCGTCGCCAGCTTTCCGCCAAACCGGGCATCCTCGAAGGGACCGACACGCCGGATTACGGCGTCTGCGTCGACATCGTGACCAAGGCCGCGCTTCGCGAAATGATCATCCCGGCGCTTCTGCCGGTCATTGTGGTGGTTTTGGTAGCGGCGATCCCCGCACTCGGGCCGCTGGCACTCGGCGGCGTGCTCGTCGGGACGATCGTGACCGGGCTCTTCCTCGCGATTTCCATGACCTCCAGCGGCGGTGCCTGGGACAACGCCAAGAAGTATATCGAAGAGGGGAGCCACGGCGGCAAGGGTTCTTCCGCCCACGCTGCTTCCGTCACCGGCGACACCGTCGGCGATCCTTACAAGGATACCTCCGGCCCGGCGATCAACCCGATGATCAAGGTCGTGAACATCGTCGCCATCCTGGTCATCCCGATCTTCTTCAAGACCTTCTTCTCGTAAAGCGCACCCCGAAGGGGTGCAAGCGGGGCAACCGGGGGTAAGCGCAAAGCGCGCCACCCCCGGAAAAGATGGACGGGAGGAAAATCGACCCCGAAGGCGGTCGCAGAAACCTTCGCAAGACGGCTGCGACCCCGTTGGGGTCTGATTCATGGTAAACTTCGTAAACCGGGGGTGTCGCTGCGCTCAACCCCCGGCTGCCCCGCTGTAAAGCCTCCGGCTTATCCTTTTGCCTGCACCGCTTTTCATCCCCACCACTCGGGACGGCCTACGACTCTTCGCCTACGGCGGTCCGCAGCGTCCCCTGCCGTTTTTCGCGCCAGGCCGAGCGGTGGCGGACGATCCAGTCGAGCAGCGCGCGCTCAAAGCCGATATCGTAACCGGCTTTTTCGCTTTCGAGCCACTTGTGGCAGAGGATCTCCTCGCGTTCGGCGAGGAATTCCTGATAGAGCGCCGACTTCTTGAAGACTTCCGGCGGCTCCGTGCCGGAATCCTGCGGAATCGGAAGGGTGGTTTTCATGGGAAAGAGACCGGTTGAGGACTCACTTCTAAAGACGTTACGGCTTAAAGCGTTAAAAAGATGCCTTTTTCGTCTCTCCGCCGAGAATCTCCCACAATTCGCCTGCAATGGCAACAAACGCCTTCGAAACCGGGCTCTCGCGGTCGGCTTCGGTCACGGGAATGCCTCGATCGCCCCCTTCACGGGTGGCAATGTCGATCGGCAAGGTGCCCAGCAGCGGGACGCCGAGGCGTTTGGCTTCCCGTTCACCGCCCCCGGTTCCGAAAATGTCGAAGCGGGTGCCGGTTTCCGGGGAGATGAAGTAGCTCATGTTTTCCACCAGCCCGAAGATCGGGACATTCACCTTGGCAAACATCGAAACCGCCTTGCGTGCGTCGATCAGGGCGACCTCCTGCGGGGTCGTCACGATCACCGCCCCGGCGAGCGCCACCGTCTGCACGATGGTGAGCTGGATGTCGCCCGTGCCCGGCGGGAGGTCGAGCACCAGCACGTCGAGTTCACCCCACTCGACCTGCCGCAGGAACTGCTGCGTGTAGCGGGTCACCATCGGCCCGCGCAGCACGGCAGGGGCGTCGTCGTCGAGGAGAAACCCCATCGACATCAGCTTGAGCCCCGCCGCTTCGATCGGGATGATCCGGTTGTCCTCCGTCGCCATCGGCCGTTCGCGGCTGCCAAACATGAGCGCCACGCTCGGCCCGTACATGTCGCAGTCGCACAAACCGACCCGCGCGCCGACCTGCTTCAGGGCGATGGCAAGATTGGTCGCGACCGTCGATTTGCCGACGCCCCCCTTGCCGCTGGCGACCGCAATGACATGCTTGATCCCCGGCAACGCCGTCGCCGCGCTCCCCGGCCCCCCGGCTGCGGGCGCCTGCGGCGGCGCCTGGATGTCGATCCGCACCTGAACCCCCGTCACCCCTTCGAGCGCCTGAAGCGCCGCCTCGCTTTCGGTCTTGATCGCCTGCGGCACCTTCGGGTCATTGGTCGCCAGTTGCATCTGCACCGTCACTTCGCCGCCCTGGATCGTGATCCCCTTGACGAGGCCGAAGGAGACAATATCCCGGCTGAACCCGGGGTAGCGGACTTTGGAGAGCGTGGCGCGAACGAGGTCTTCTGTGAGCGTGGACATGAGAAAATGGAAAGTAAAAAGGAAGCGCTTCACGAACGTGAGAGCTGATCCTATCTTTAATCGCGCCGGGGGGCTTCCGGCAACGCATTTTTCCAAGGTGGGGAGGTAGTCAAGATTTGTTGGCTGACCCCCTGGCGATCCATTTTCAATGCCATTGCCGACACTCGAAACTTGAAAACCTGACCGTGCCGGATAGTTTCGGCATTTCCTATGCAACTTTTGCCCGGTTTCCGCGACTTTTTCCCTGAAGAATGTGCGCGTCGCAACTACATCCTCGCCACCTGGCGGGAGGTGGCCCGACGCTACGGCTTCATGGAATACGACGGGCCGATGCTCGAAACCGTGGAGCTTTACAAAAAAAAGAGCGGCGGTGAACTCGTCGGCCAGCTCTTTGACTTCACCGACAAGGGGGAGCGCCACGTCACGCTGCGCCCGGAGATGACCCCGACCCTCGCGCGGATGATCATCGCCCGCGAGCGCGAATTCAAGAAACCGATCAAGTGGTTCTGCGCGCCGCAGTTTTTCCGTTACGAGAAACAACAAAGGGGCCGCTTGCGCGAATTTTACCAGCTCAACTGCGACATCATCGGCGAAAGCTCTCCCGCCGCCGACGCCGAACTGGTTGCCCTGACCATCGACATCCTGCGCGAATTCGGCCTCGGGCACGATGATTTTGTCGTCCGCGTCAGCGACCGCGACGCCTGGCTCGCCTTTCTCTCCGCCCACGGGATCGACGCGGCCCGCGCACCGGAGTTTTTGCAGATCATCGACAAGCTGGAGCGCGAAACGCCTGAGGCGACGGCGGCGAAGCTTGTCCCGTTCGGGATTTCGCTCGAAGCGCTCAACGCCTTCATCGCCAACCCGGGCCAGCATTTTGACCGCTTCAACGCGCTCGCCGCCGACCTCGACGCACGGGGCCTGAAAGGCTTTTACCAGCTCGACCCGACCATCGTCCGCGGTCTCGCCTACTACACCGGGCTGGTCTACGAGGTCTTTGACCGCCGCAAATCGCTTCGCGCCGTGGCCGGGGGCGGGCGGTACGACCACCTGCTCCACGACATGAGCGACGGCAAGGTGTCGCTCCCTGCGATCGGCTTTGGCATGGGCGACGTGGTCCTCTTTGAGCTGATCCAGGAAGTCCCGAAGGCGGCGGAACGGCTTGCGGCATGGACCCGCCGCCAGCGGGCCGCCGACCTCTATGTCGTCGTCGCAAGCGAAACCCGCCGCCACGATGCCCTTTCGCTGGTCGGTCAACTGCGGGGGCAGGGCCTGAGGGTCGATCTCGCCCTTTCACCGACCAAGGTGGGCAAGCAGTTTGCCGCCGCCGAACACCTCGGGGCCCGGTTCGCGCTTGTCATCGGAGACGAATGGCCTTCGCTCCAGTTGAAAAATCTCGCCACCCGCGAGGCGTTCCAGCTTACCCTGGAGGAACTGCCCGCTCGGCTGCCTCATTTTCTTTCCCAACCGTAAATTTTACTTTCCTTATGTATCGCACTCATCTCTGTAACGCCCTTCGCAAAGAACAGATCGGGCAGACCGTCACCCTTTCCGGGTGGGTTCATTCGCGCCGGGACCACGGCGGCGTCATTTTCATCGACCTGCGCGACCGGGAAGGGATCACCCAGGTGGTGTTCCGCCCCGAAGAAGAGCCGCAGGTCGCGGAACTTTCGCACGACCTGCGCGGGGAGGATGTGATCACCGTCACCGGCGTGGTCGCCGAACGGCTGGCCGGGACGGAAAACGCGAAGCTCGCCACCGGCGCGATTGAAGTCGTCGCCACCGGGCTGACGGTCCTCAACAAGTCGGAAGTCCCCCCGTTTCCGCTCGACTCCAAGGTCGCCAACGAAGACCTCCGCCTCACCTACCGTTACCTCGACCTGCGCCGCGCCGAGATGAGCCGCAACCTGCGCCTGCGCCATCGCGTCACCAAGGCGACGCGCGATTTTCTCGACGAAAACGGCTTTCTGGAAATCGAAACGCCGGTCCTCTCCAACCCGACACCGGAAGGTGCGCGCGACTTCCTCGTCCCCTCCCGGCTCAACCCCGGCACTTTCTACGCCCTGCCGCAGGCGCCGCAGCAGTACAAGCAGCTTCTTCAGGTCGCCGGGCTTGAAAAATATTTCCAGATCGCCCGCTGCTTCCGCGACGAAGACCTGCGCGCCGATCGCCAGCCGGAATTTACGCAGATCGACATCGAAGCGTCGTTTACGACCGATGTCGAGATCCAGACGCTGGTTGAAGGACTGCTCGCCCGTATTTTCAAGGAATCGCACGGGATCGACCTCCCGACGCCGTTTCCCCGTCTCCCGTATCAGGAAGCGATGAACCGTTTCGGGTCCGACAAGCCCGACCTGCGCTTCGGCGTGGAACTGGTCGAGTTGAGCGACCTCTTTACGCAAAGCCAGTTCAAGGTTTTCCGTTCCGTGCTCGACGGCGGCGGCGTCATCAAGGCGATCAACGCCAAGGGGGCGGCTTCGGCATTTTCCAAGGAGCAGCTTAAAAAGTGGGAGGAGTGGGTAAAGGTCGAGTTTGGCGCAAAGGGCCTCGCCTATATCCGCTTCAAGGATGGCGAATGGGATTCGCCGATTGTGAAGTTTTTCAGCGAGGAGGAAAAAGCCGCCCTTGCCGCGCGCATGGGCTTTGAAGAGGGCGACGTCCTCTTCTTCGGCGCGGGGGATTGGGAATCGGTCGTCACGATTCTCGGCCGCGTCCGCCTTCGCGTCGCGGAATTGTTGCAACTGCTCGAAGGCAACACGGAATTGAACTTCCTTTGGGTGGTCGATTTCCCGCTGCTGGCGTTCAGCCCCGAAGAGCAGCGCTGGGTTGCCGTTCACCATCCGTTCACCCGTCCGAAAGCCGAAGACCTGCCGCTTCTGGAAGCGGGCGACCATGCCAACATCCGCGCCGCAGCGTACGACGTGGTGTTGAACGGCGTGGAACTCGGCGGCGGTTCGATCCGGATTCACGAACGCGATCTCCAGGCGAAACTCTTTGAAACCCTCGGCGTCAACGCCGAAGAACAACAGGAGAAGTTCGGCCATCTGCTTAAAGCTTTCAGCTTCGGCGCGCCGCCCCACGGCGGGATCGCCCTCGGTCTCGACCGTCTGGTGATGCTGATCGCCGGTGCCGAGTCGATCCGCGAAGTGATCGCCTTCCCGAAAAACAACCGGGGCGTCGACCTGATGACGCAATCGCCCGTTTCGGTCGAGATGAAACTTCTGCGCGAGCTTTATATCCAGAGCACCGTGCAGAAGAAGTAGGTTTACGGGCTTTTTGCGGGCTTTCGTTCCACTTTTCCAGAACCATCTGCCGTGACGATGGCTTGGTAACCCTTGTGGTCATATCTCAGAAGAACGGTCTCCGGGTTTAAAGGAGCGGTCTTCTGGTTGACCCCGGGAGGCGGCGCAAAATAGTGGAGGTGGGGAGAGTGGAGAAACTCCTCTCCACCCGGCGGCTTTTGCATCGGCCCGCCTTCCTGAAAAAGCGCCTCAAGGTCGGGCGGGTAAGTGCCGTCATGATCCGACGCATACATCGTGATCCCTGCATAAAGCGCTCTCAGGTTCGAGAGCGCCTTGACAGGCATGTCGCTTTTCGACAGCAGGTAAGCAAACCGGCTGGGAAGGGGCGGAAGTAAAAGCAGCGTAACAAGAATCACTGCCATCATGACCGCAACCACCACGAGGCCGATGCGAACGAACTTCGGCATGGTGGCCATCTTACTTGATTGCGGTCGGGAAGGCGATCTTAAATCGTCTTCGTGTCACGTAGATCCAGCCAGGCTCGCATGCAGGATTTCCACCGGATGGTAGGCATAGCGGTGCGTGCCGTCCTTGATCTGGTGGCGGCAACTGGTGCCGGGGGCGGCGATGAGGACCTCCTCCGGTGTGGCGCGGATGGTGGGAAAAAGCACCAGTTCGCCGATCTGCTGGGAGACCTCGAAGTGTTCCGCCTCGTAGCCGAACGACCCCGCCATGCCGCAACAGCCCGAGGCGATCACCTCGACCTTGTGGCCGCGCGGTAACCGGAGCATCCGGACGGTCGGTGCGGTCGAGGAGAGCGATTTCTGGTGGCAATGGCCGTGCAGGCGGATGGTACGCTCGACTGACCCGAAAGCGTCGGAGGTGATCCTGCCCGCGTCGATCTCCCGGGCGATGAATTCCTCGATCAGCAGGCTGTGCCCGGCAAGGGCGCGGGCCTTGCCTTTGAGGTCGGCGGCGACGAGATCGGGGTATTCGTCGCGGAAGGAGAGGATGGCGGACGGTTCCAGCCCGATCAGCGGCGTCCGTTCGCTGATGACCGGGGCGAGCCGTTCGACATTGTAGGTCGCGTAATCACGCGCTTCACGGACCAGACCCTTGGAGAAATGAGCGCGGCCGCTTTCGCAATGGCGCGGAATGACGACTTCGTACCCGAGCCGGTTGAGCAGTTCGACCGCCTTGATGCCGATGGGGGTGTCGTTGTAGTTGGTAAACTCGTCGCAGAAAAGGTAGACACGGCCATTGGGAAAGGGCGTGCCGGGCGGGTTGGCGTGCGAGGCGTGCCATTTTGCAAGGGTGGTGGGGTGCAACTCCGGCAGGCTGCGACCCGGGGCGAACCCGGAGAGTTTCTTGATCACCGCCGAGGTGACCGGGTTGGTCGCCATGAAGTTGTACATGGACGGGGCCAGCGAGGCGAAGCGCATCATCAGGTTGAAGTTTGCGATCAGCCGCGACCGGAGCGGGACGCCGTGTACATCGTAATAATGCTGCTGCCACTCGGCTTTAAGCCGCGCGACATCGACGCTGGAAGGGCACTCGGCCTTGCACCCCTTGCAGGAGAGGCAGAGATCCATGACTTCCTTGACCTCTTCGCTGTCCCACGGGTTTTTGACTTCAGCCGGGTTGGTCAGGACGTGGCGGAGCATGTTGGCGCGTCCGCGGGTCGAGTCCTTTTCGTTGCGGGTGGCCATGTAGCTCGGGCACATGGTGCCGCCGGAAAGCTGGAGCTTGCGGCATTCGCCCACACCGGTACACCGCTCGGTCGCGCCGACAATGCCGTCGGAGCCGGAGAAGTCAAAAAGCGTTTCGTAATGCCGCTCCGGTGTTCCCGGGGTATGCCGCAGGGTGGTGTCCATCGGCGGGGTGTCGATGATCTTTCCCGGGTTGAAGAGGTTCTTCGGGTCGAACGTCTCCTTGACCCCGCGCATCATGGCAAAGCACTCGGGGCCGACCATGTATTCGATGAACTCGCCGCGCAGCCGCCCGTCGCCATGTTCGCCGGAGAGCGAGCCCCGGTATTTCTTCACCAGCGCGGCCACGTCGGTGGCAATCCCCCGGAACTTCTTTAACCCCTCGACGGTTTTGAGATCAAAGAGCGGGCGGGTGTGGAGTTCGCCCGCACCGGCGTGCGCGTAGTAGATGCTTTTAACGCCGTACTTGTTGCGCATCAGGTCGTCGAACTCCGCAATATAGTCGGGCAGGTCCTCGACGGCGACGGCGGTGTCCTCCACGACCTCGCGCGGCTTGGCGCTGCCGCGAACATTGTTGATCAACCCCTGTCCGGCGCGGCGCAACTCCCACACTTTCTGCCCATCCTCCCCCCAGAGCACGGGGAAGGCATACCCGAGACCGGCGGCGCGCAGTTCTTCCTCCAGCAGGCGCATTTCGGCTTTGATGACTTCGGGATCGTGGTGGCGGATTTCGACCACCAGCACCGCCGCCGGGTCGCCCTGCACGAAAAACCGGTTTTTGGCATGCTCGATGTTTTCCTTGGTGCATTCGAGGATGTGGCGGTCGATCAATTCGCAGCCGAACGGCCGGTGCCGCATGGCGATGAGCGTCGCTTTGAGCGAGTCGTCGATGCTCTCGAAATGAGCACACATCAACCCGCCGTCGGGCGGAAGCGGTTCGCAGTTGAGCTCAAACTCCGCGCCGAGAAAGAGCGTTCCCTCGGACCCCGCGATCAACTGACAGAGGTTGAAGGGGCGCTCCGACGCGGGGTCGAAGACGCGGTTCTGCATCAGGCAATCGAGCGCGTAGCCGGTATTGCGCCGCGTGACGGTCGATTTCGGAAAATGGTCGACGATGAGCCGGCGGTTTTTCGCGTCGCCGAGCAGGTCGCGGACAAAACGGTAGATGCGCGTTTCCAGCGAATCAGGGCCATCGCACCTGGCGTGAAACTCTTCTTTGGTCAGCGGGCCGAAGGTGGCCTGCGATCCATCGGCGAGGAACCCCCGGGCGGAGATGAGGTGGTCGCGCGTGGAACCGTAGACGATGGAGTTCGCGCCGCACGAGTTGTTACCGACCATGCCGCCGATCATGGCGCGGCTGGCCGTGGAGGTCTCCGGCGCGAAGAAAAGGCCGTGCGGTTTGAGGAAGAGGTTGAGTTCGTTGCGGATGATGCCGGGCTGGACCCGAACCCGGCGGGTGTCGGGATCAAACGCGGCAATCTGCTTCATCCTGCGGCCGAGATCGACGACAATGCCCGCACCGACGACCTGACCGGCCAGCGAGGTCCCGGCGGTGCGCGGGATCAGGCCGACGCCGTGCTCGTTGGCGAAAAGGAGCAGTTCACGGAGATCGTCGTCACATTCCGGCAGGGCGACAGCGAGGGGAAATTCCTGGTACTCCGAGGCGTCCGTGGCGTAGAGCGACCGCATGACGGAGTCGTCGTGAAGTTCGCCGGAGAGTCGCCCGGCAAGGCTGGAAAGGGCTGCTGACGCGGTGGATCTGCTCATGAATGGGGCGCGTATGATAGACAAAACGCCGGGAATGAAAAGGATCGCAACCTTTCAGGCCACAACATTTTGCCCGCCATCTGGAGGGCGGACTTCGGCGTCCGCCGCAGCGTTGGACGCCGTTTTAATCCCGCGAAGGGGTGTTGCTCACGACCTGTTCCAGAATCCAGTCATAGGTCTTCTGCAAACCGTCGCGCAGGCGGATGTCGGGCTCCCAGCCCAGGACTTCCTTGATCAGCGTATTGTCGCTGTTGCGCCCGTTGACCCCTTTCGGGGCGCTCAGGTTGTAACGGCGTTCGCACCGGATGCCGGCGATCTCTTCGACGATGTCGACGAGTTGGTTGATGCTGACCAGTTCGCTGCTCCCGAGGTTGATCGGGTCGGCAAAGTCGGACTCCATCAGCATCTGCGTCCCTTTTACGCAGTCATCGATATACTGGAAACTGCGGGTCTGGTGGCCGTCGCCCCAGATTTCGATCTCGTGTTGGCCGCTCAGTTTGGCCTGGATGATCTTGCGGCAGATCGCGGCGGGCGCTTTCTCCCGGCCGCCGTCGAAGGTGCCGTGCGGGCCGTAGACGTTGTGATAGCGCGCGACGCGGGTTTCCAGCCCGAAATCCTCCCGGAAATGGCGGCACATCCGCTCGCTGAAAAGTTTCTCCCAGCCGTAGCCATCTTCAGGCATGGCGGGGTAGGCGTCCTCTTCCTTGAGCGCAGTGACGTTCGGGTCGCGCTGCTTTTCCCCGTTATAGGCGCAGGCCGAGGAACTGAAGAAGAAGCGCCGGGTGCCGCTTTCGCGGGCCGCCATCAACAGGTGGGTATTGATCAGGACACTCAGCATGCAGAGCGCCTTGTTGAGTTCGATGAACCCCATGCCGCCCATGTCGGCCGCCAGGTTGTAGACGAGCGCGGTGTCGCGGCATGCCTGCTGACAGGCTTCCTTTTCCTGAAGGTCGAGGATCAGGTTCTCAACGTCGTCAAAGCGCTGGTGCCATTGGTCGAACGGCTTTTTGTCGACCGAACGGATGCGGGTATGGCCTTGTTCACGGAGTTTGGCAATCAGGTGGCCGCCGATAAAACCGCCGCCACCAGCGACGAGGATGAGTTCATTTTTGCTGCTCATGATGGGATTTTTTTCTAAAAGTTTAACAGGTCAGGGAGGGGAAGGCATCCGGGTTCGCTTTACCGGAAGCGGGTTGGGTGAAGGGGGTTTCAAACTGCGAAAGATAGCGGGAGGCGTCCATCGTGGCGGCGTAGGCGCGGGCGCGCGCGGCGATCTCCCGCTGCTCCGGCGGTGTCAGGTTCATCAACCGGCGGAACGCCGCGATGTAACCGGCGGGGTCCTGCAACCGGACGACCTCGCCGAAACCGAACCGCCGGACGGCATCGGCCATGACGCCCCCTTCGCAAACCATGGCCGGAATGCCAAGGCTGGCCGTTTGCAGGAGGACGCCGCTGGAGCCGTCGAAATTGCGGTAGGTGCAGAGAGCGCAATCCGCGCTGGAAAGGTAGAGCGGCATCGCTTCGTCGGGGACAAAGCCGTCGTGGAAACAGACGGTGTAGCGCTTTTTGACCCGCTCGATCAACGCCATAAGCTCCTCCCGGATGTCGGCGTGGACCGGACCGGCGATCACGAGGGTGATGCGGGCGGTGTCGAGGTCGGCTGTTTCAAAAATCGAAAGGATTTCCGCAACCCCCTTGCGTCGGCTCAACCCCCCGAAGATCAGCCCGACGTAGGCTCCCTCCGCAATGCCAAGGGCCTGGCGCGCGGTGGCCGGGGCGACCGGTTCGATGTCGATCGGTTCGATCGCCGGGGCGCAGACCGGCCCGAAGCGTTTCGCTGCCGCAGCGCCGGAGAGGGGATCAAGGAAGGTGATCCTGCGGAAAAAGCGGGAGGCGATCGCGCGGCGAAAGATCGCCCGCTCCAGCGCGCCCCGCAGCCGCTTGCGGAGAGTGGGCGCGACCCGGCACCATCCGTTATTCCGGAAGGCGATGCCGCTGACCCTGGTCCGGAAATGGCCGGGAAGCCGCCGTCGGCTCCACGGCAGGGCGAAGAGGAGGAAAACGAAGTCGGCGTGCAGGTAGACGAGCAGGTCAACCTGCGTCTCGCGCAGCAGCTCCTCCACGCGGCGAAGCGTGTTGACGTTCGCCCGCCAGTGAAGCGTCATCGGGCCGCGATCTTCCGGTTTTTCCTCGACGAGGCGGACGGTCAGGTTCGGATAGAGCGCTTCGAAGGCAAGCGCCGACGCACGGGTTTCGGGTGAATAAACCCCGATCAACAGGGTAAACTCGGCATTTTCATAACCGGCAGAGCCGATCGCCGCCTTGATATGGATGCCCGTATGAATAAAGAAGACCGGTTCGACCAGCAGCACGCGCTTGCGCGTGGAGCTTGGGGAGGCGGCGGGTACGGACATGGGGCTTGAGAGGAGAGTTGCGGTTTTTTTCAGGAGAAGCGGTCTCGCATAGTGTGGCCTATCCCGGGGCGTTCGTCACGTCTTCTTCCTTCGTCTTCCGGGGGAGCGGATGCTTTTTGTTTCGGTGACTTCGGAAAGGAGCGTACCGTCGTGGAGCTGGGTGGTCACCCGGCTTCCCTGCGGGACCTGTTGAACGGAGCGGACGAGGACGCCTTCGGCGGTGCGGGTGATGCTGTAACCCCGGGCGAGCGTCGCTTCCGGCCCGAGGACGCGCAGCAGGTTGCCGAGGTGGTCGAGCCGTTGCCGGTGGGCCTTGAGGCGTTCGGCGGCGACGCGGGCGAGCCGTTCGGCATGGGAGGCGGTCTTCTGGCGGTGGAGGGCGAGCCACTGGTCGGGGCGGTGTTCGCGCAGGGTGGCGTGAAGCGCGGAGAGATGGTGGCGCTTCTCCAGCAGCCGGTCGCCGACGCTCCGTTCCAGCCGTTCGGCGGCGAAGTCAAGCTGCTGGCGTACGCCGTCGAGCCGCGCCTGCGGGTTGCGAAAGAGGTGGCTTCCGGCCAGCCGGGCGAGGCGGTCGCGGCGGCGGGCAACGGCTTCGTGAGCGCACCGGGCGAGCCGGGCGCGGCAGTGTTCCAAGCGGCGCAGCAGTTCCGAAGTATCGGGCGCGACCAGTTCGGCGGCGGCGCTGGGGGTCGGCGCGCGGAGGTCGGCCACAAAGTCGGAGATGGAAAAATCGACCTCATGCCCAACGGCGGAGACCACGGGAATGGGGGAGGCGGCGATCGCCCGGGCGAGTTCCTCTTCGTTGAACTCCCAGAGGTCTTCCGCGCTGCCGCCGCCGCGTCCGATGATGATCACCTCGACCTCGCGCAGCGCCGGTTCGTTTTCAAACGCCCGGATGGCGGCGGCGATCTCCGCCGCCGCGCCGCTCCCCTGCACGCGGACCGGGGCGATCAGCACGCGAATCCACGGGGCGCGGCGTTCCAGGATGTTGAGCAGGTCGCGGATGGCCGCCCCGCTGGGCGAGGTGACGATCCCGATCGTTTTCGGAAACCGGGGCAGGGGGCGTTTGCGGGCCGGGTCAAAGAGCCCTTCCCCCTCGAGTTTTCGCTTGAGCGCCTCAAACTTCGCGGCAAGCAGCCCGGCCCCGGCGGCCATCACCAGGCCGACGTTCATCTGGTACTGCCCGCGCGCTTCGTAGACGGTCATGTTGCCCCGGACATGCACCTGCATCCCGTTGCTCAATGGCGGCGCGGCATGGCGCAGGCCGGGCCGGTAAAAGAGGACGCACGGGAGCTGGCACCGGTCGTCCTTGAGCGTGAAGTATTGGTGGCCAGACGCCTGTTTGCGGTGGTTGCAGATCTCGCCCTCGACCCAGATTTCGCCAATCACCCCCTCGATCACCTCCCGCACGGCGCGGGTCACTTCCGTGACGGTATGCACGCGGGGGCCGCCGGTGGCTGTCATGCCGGGGAGTTCCATGCTCACACCTCAGGATGGCTGCCCGTGGCCTTGATTTCGATGACATCGTGCGTGCCGGATTCGCGCTGGCCCGCCGGGGAGACGCGGACGTACCGCGCCTTTTCCCGCAATGCCGCGAGGTTGCCCGCGCCGAGGTAACCCATTCCCGACTGAATCCCGCCGACGAGCTGGGTCAGCACGGAGTCGATCGGGGCGGAGACTTCCTTGACGGCTTCGATCCCTTCGGAAGCGACCTTGCGCGTGGCATCCTTGCTGGAGTGGCCGTAGCGCGCGGCGGACCCTGCGACCATCGCCGCGTGGCTCCCCATCCCCCGGTATTGTTTGTAGAGCTTGCCGTTGATCTCCATGATCTGCCCCGGCGCTTCCGGGCAACCGGCGAGCAGCCCGCCGCAGATGACCGCATGGCCGAGCGTGAGCGCCTTGACGATGTCGCCCGATTTGGTGATCCCGCCGTCGGCAATGACGCGGACCCCTTTTTTGGCCGCCGCTTTCGAGGCGACGTAAAGCGCCGTCAACTGCGGGATGCCGACCCCCGCCACCACGCGGGTCGTGCAGATCGACCCCGGCCCCTGGCCGACCTTGATCGCGTTGGCCCCGCACTCCGCGAGGTATTCCACCCCTGCGCCGCTGGTGACGTTTCCGGCGATGATCGGAAGCTCCGGAAAGGCTTCGCGCAGGAAGCGGACGGTTTCGCCGACTCCCCGGCTGTGGCCATGGGCGGTGGAGATGGCGACGACATCCACGCGCCGTTCCACCAGCGCCGCCACGTGCGCGCCGATCCGTTCCTTGTCGAGTTCGCCCGTGGAATTGCGCGTGGCCGAAACCGCGGCACCGCAGACGAGGCGGAAATGGGCGTCGCGCGCGGGCTTGAGCTGCGCGCGGTGTTCCTGCGTGATCCGCTCCACGTCGCTCAAGGTGAAAAGCCCGCGGAGCAGGTCGTCTTCGTCAACGACCAGGAGCTTGTGAATCCCCATGTGTTCGTTGAAAAAGCGGTCGGCCGTAGCGATCGGATCGTTGCCCAGCTCGCTTTGCCGGATTGTCTGAATCCCGCTGCGTGGGGTCATGGCGTCGTGGACTTTCTTTGACGCGTAACGGTGTTTGAGGACATGGCCGGGGAGAAGCCCGAGCAGTTTTCCTTTTTCATCGACCACCGGAAAGGTGCTGAAGGAGAAGTTCTTCTCCTCGATCAATGCCAGCACGTCGCCGATCGACTGTTCCGGCGAGACCTTGATCGGCTCCTGGATCAATCCATGGACATGATTCTTGACCCGGCTCACCTCGGAAAGCTGCTGGCGTTCCGGCATGTTGTAGTGGATCAGGCCGAGACCGCCGCTCAGGGCCATCGCGATCGCCATGCGCGATTCGGTCACCGTATCCATGTCGGCGGAGATGATCGGGATGCTTAAAGCGAGCGAATCGGCGAGGGTGGTTTCGAGGTTCGCGTCGCGCGGGAGCAGTTCGGAGTAGAGCGTGGCGAGGCTGACATCATCAAAAGTCAGCCCGATGCTGGACTGTTCGGAGAAAAAGGCGTCGGCGGGTTGATAGAAAAGCGCGTCGACAGAGGCACTCGCGGCGGTTGTCATGAGGCATCATGGTGAAAATGGGCCTGCGGTGCAATCTCTTTTGCAAAAGGGGGAGGTTCGGGGGTATTCGTGGGGGAAAAGGTCCATGTCTTTAAATAAAGCGCAGCTTCGGTGGACGATGCTCCAGACGCTCCGGGCGCTCCCTCCGGCGGAACGCCGGGAACGCTCGCTGGCGCTCTGCCGCCGCGTCGTCGCTTCTCCCGAATGGAGCGCGGCGGCGACGGTCGGTCTCTTTGCCGCCCTGCTGACCGAGCCCGATCTCGCCCCGCTCTGGGAGCCATGGGCCGGAGGGGAGGGGAAGCGGTTTTGTTACCCCCGCATGGAGGGGGAGGTGATCCGGTTTTATTCGGTCGCCCGGCCTTCGGCCCTCCTGGCATCGCGCTGGAACCTGCTGGAGCCGCCGCCGGGCGAAGAGGCGCTGGTCTCACCCGGGGAGATCGACCTTCTTTTCGTCCCCGGCGTCGCCTTCACCCGCGAGGGGCACCGGATGGGGTGGGGCAAAGGTTATTACGACCGCTACCTCGCCGGGGCGGAACTGCGGGCCGTGACGGCAGGCATCTGTTTTCGCGAACAGATCGTCCCGCACCTCCCGCTGGAGGCGCACGACGTGCCGGTGACCCGTGTGCTGGAAGCGTGAAGTTAACGCACCCCGCCGCGAATGATGATATAGAGCCACCCCGCGAGAAAACATAACCCTCCCAGCGGGGTGATCGGCCAGACCCACTTGGCATTGGTCAGGCAAAGATAGTAGAGGCTCCCGCTGAAAAAGACGATGCCAAGGCCAAACAGCCAGAACGGGGGCGACATGGCGACCCCTCCCGTATTGGCAAGCTGGAGAGCCACCACCAGCATCACCACCGCGTGAACCACATGGTAGAGGGAAGCGGTCTTCCATTCGTCGACGCGTCCATTCTGTACAAGCGTCTTTTCAAGCCCGTGGGCTCCCAGCGCTCCCAGGGCCACAGCCAATAAACCGAAAACGGCGGCAATACGGATGGCAGTCATAGAGGCCGACAAGCCTACCGTAAAAGTATGGCGGCTGAAAAGATCTGATTTTGGGACAAGGGAGCAGAAGATTTCAAAAAACAGCCGCTTGGTGGTTGAAAATTAGCCACTTGGTGGTTAATTTGCATGAAATGTTCACCAGGCTAGGACAACCGCTCCAGCAGTTCGTCCAGCCACGCCTCTTCACCTAGGTGACAGGCAAACTTGCGTTCCGGGACTTCGTGCCATGGGCCGGTCGGCGGGGCGAGGTGTTCGGCGTGGTGGCTGTCGGAACCGGCGGTGGAGAGAAGGCCGTGGCGGCGGCAGTAGTTGCGATAGAAGCGGGTCAGTTCGGGGTGGACGGCGTGGTGGGCGCATTCCAGACCGTCAAGCGCACACTCTTCGCGCAGGGTCTCCATGCGCCGGAGGTTGTCGCCCTGAAAGTAACGCGCCGGGTGGGCGATGACGACCAGGCCGCCCGCCGCCTTGACGGCAGGGACCACCTCTTCCACCGCAGGAAACGGCGGGCGCGGGAACTCCTTCAGAATGCGGAGTTGAAGCTCCGACGCTTCCTCCGGCGTCGAAAACCAGCCGCAGGCGACAAAATGGTCCACTTCCCTTTTTCTCAGGATCTGGGAGCCGAGCCCCTGATGTTTGAGGACCTCCCGGGCGCGGTAGCTCCGGAGCACGTCGAGCCGCCCGGCTTCGTCGTAAGCGAACCCGTACGACTGCATCCCCCGGGACATCGCTTCGCCGATCTCCCGCTGCCAGCGGCGGTATCTTTCGACCACGCCCGCCAGCGGACCACCGGGCCCGGGCGGCAGGCCGTAACAGAGGAGGTCGATCCCCCCGAGCGAAGTCGTTACGGAGAACTCGGCTGCGTGGAGCACGCGGAGCTGCGGATACAGCGCTGCGAGCCGGGCGACTTCCGGGGCGGAGTCGAGGTGATGGTGTTCGGTGATCGCGATGCACCGCAATCCCAGTTCCGTTGCACGGCGGAAGTGAGCCCCGGGCTCAAGGGTGGCGTCAAAACTCCAATGGGTGTGCAGGTGGAGGTCGTACGCGGCTGGAAAGCGGTGCGTTGAATCGGGGTCGGTCACGGATCAGGAAAACGACACTATCGTATCCGGCGGCAAAAGGGAAGGGGGAGAGACGGCATCGAGCACCCGTTTGAGGTTGCCGAAGTGAATCTGTGCGATCTCGTCGTCGCTGAGACCCATCTGGATCAGGCCGACGGTCAGGAGCGGTTTGTTGGTCCACGCAAGGCTTCCCTTGAGCGGGTTGCCCTCGACTTCCCCGAAGCGGGTCCGTTCGTTCCATCCCCCGGCCTTCCGTTTACGCCACGCCCCCGGCTGCGGCTGCAAGCCCGCGGGGGCCGGGGCGTTGTACCCGGCATCGGTGCCGATGACGACATGTTCGGCTCCGACGAGGCGGATGGCATGTTCCAGGTGCCGGAGCATCAGCCGCAGGTCGGCCCGGTCGCCGAGGTGTTGCGGAATGCCATAGATGCCGACATAGCCGCCGGTTTCCGCGATCGCCTTGATCTCTCCGTCGCTCTTGCAGCGCGTCCCGTTCCAGACGGCCTTGCACCCGGTATGGGAGGCGATGACCGGCGTTTCAGAGATTTTGCACGCCTCCAGCAACGAAAGGCGGCTGCTGTGGGGAACGTCGACAATGATGCCGACTTCGTTCATCATCGCGATCAGGTCGCGGCCGAGATCGCTCAGGCCGCCGTCGGCCAGTTCCGTACAACCGTCGGCAAAGAGATTGCGGCGGTTGTAGCCCAGGTGCATGAAGCGGACCCCCATGCTGTGCCAGATGAGCACCCATTCGAGCAGTTGCGCCGGGTCGGTCATGTCGTGCGCACCAAAGATCGGCATTCCGGTGAGGCTGAAGATCATCGCCGTGGAGTCGTTGGCGCGGGCGCGTTCGATCCCCGCCGGGTCGATGGTCTGGGAAAGCGTATCAGGGAAGTTCAGGCAAAGATGGCGAAACGCGGCGATCCGCTGGACGGCGCAGGCGATCGCTTCGCCGTAGTCGTTGACCGGCTGGACGATGCCATGGATGCCCGCCTGTTTCAACGCGGCGCGAAACTGCTCGCGGTGGGTCCCGCTGGCGGTTGCCCCGATGGTGCGCAGGTGGTTCATACGCCGCGTCCAGTCGATGTGACTGCGCCCGTCGGCCCCCTTTCGATGGGTCTCCTCCGCTTCCGGGGTCCAGGTTCCTGGGAGAAACCCGTACGCGTCGCAGATGGTGAGGTTGCGGTGAAGCTCCAGCCCGCGCTCCAGTTCGGCGGGGGTGGGGGCGAGGAGGGCGAGCGCTTCCTGCCATGCTTCTTGAAAGAGCGGATGGCAGGCGGCGGGGGTGTTGTCAGCGAGCAGGGTGGAGGTGGGCATAGGAAGAGGAATCGTTAAGCGAAGGAGCGCCAAGATCGGGTTTCGGGCCGGTGAAGTAGCCCGGCTCAAAGGTCGGGACCGCAGGGTAGCGATGATCGCCGATCTGGTAAGGCCGGGAGAGATCGATGCCCGCATGGCGACCGGCATCATCGCGAGGCTGGGTCACGTCGGTTTCATTCCATGCCCAGCCTTCGGGGATCGTCGGGCTTTCAAGGCAATGTTCCCCCTGCCAGACCGGTCTGCCGTGGCGGTTGACCACGCCCCCGGCGATCTGGTTATAGTCAAACCCGCCGAGCATTCCCGACCGGTTGATGAACGATTCCCTGGCCCAGAAGACCGCCTCGCAGCCGATGAAGCGGTTGTTCACAAAAGTATAGCCCGGAAAACCTTTGCCCTCTGCGGCCTCGGTCGGTACGCTCATCACCTTTGCGCCGCCCAGGAAGGTATTATGGGCAAAGAGGATCTTGTGGACCGGGTAGTCACGGGCATAGCCGCTGTGTTCAGGAGCCAGGAAGTGGTGAAAGATATGGGTGCCCATCCCTTCAGGCTGCATGCTGACGTTGCGCACGTAGCAGATTTCCCGCGGCGCTTCGGCCATGTTCATCTGGTGAAGCCGCAGGTTAAGGTTGCAGTCGTAAAAGAAGTTTCCATCGTAAAGGATGGTGTCGACCCCGTTGCGGACCACGGTGCCGACACTGGAAAAATGCCGGATCTCATTGCCGATCACCTTCACCCGGCTGCTTCCGTCATAGATGCCGATCCCGACCAGCCCTCCCTTGAGCCGGTTGTTGATCACCACGGTATCGCGACTGCCTTTCGCGGTCTGGATCGAAACATCATCGGAAATGCTGGTTCCGCTCGCCCAGTATTTGAAATAGTAATAGACAAAACCCTTCTTCCCGGCCTCGGCATGCTCAGCCTCAGCGAGGCGATGACCCCCTTCCAGATTGCTTTCCCCCCAGGCTCCGGTGAGGTGGCCGATAAAGCTGTTTTCAATCCGGTTGCCCGCTACCCGTGTCTCCTGCGCTCCTTCGCCCACCAGCACCCTGCGCCGGCCGTGGCGGATGAAGCACCCTTCCACAGTGTTGCCGACCGCGTTTTCGCCCGTGATCTCGACCCCGTACTCGCCTCCCTGGATCGCCACATCCTTCAGCGTCAGAAAACTGCCGGTCATCCTGACCACGGGGCCGCTGGAGCCGAGCGCTACGTCATGTTCGGCGGGATTTCTGCCACCCGCAAGGCGCAGGACGGTTTCCTGTGGGGTCACCGCTTCGGTATAGACTCCGCCGATCGTATTCCAGAACGGAATGTCGAAATCGCGCCAGCGAATGGTATGCCCCTCTGGCCACTGGAGCACTTCGGCGGCGCGGTAGGGGCGTTCCGTCTCGCCTTTCTGGGAACCGGCCTCCTTGTGAAGATGGGCAACGCTTTTTCCATCGACCAGCATCGCGCCGACCTCCCGCACCGGCAGGCTATAGACATGGGGGCCGAGATCGGGCCTCGCCTTCCAGTCCGAAGGGGTGACGGCGGTGGAGCCGTCGAGGATCGAAAGCCAGCTTCCATCGGGTCCGCGCGCTCCTTCGATGGTCAGCGGGGTCTCCCGGCTGGCCTGTTGGTGAATTTCCACCCGGGTATGCCAGAGGCCGGGAAGAAGCCGGACGACGCTCCCCGGCGTCGCCCGCTTGAGCGCTTCCTCAAGGGTGGCCAGCGGTTCCTGTTCGCTGCCCGTGCCGCGATCACTGCCATTTGGGGAGACGTAAAGAAGTGCTCCTTCCCCGGTCGGTGTGGCCTGATAAGGGCGCTGGGCGGGTGTTTGCGGGCGGCAGGCCGTCAGGATGGCCACCATCATGAGGAGCAGGAGTTTTTTCATAGTTCGGTTTTCGGGAGCAACCAGCGTTTGTTGATCTGGCTAAGGGTCAGGTGATCAGGTGCAGGGTCGACTTTTGCGACATGTCCATCGGCAAAGAGCGCGGGAAAGTGGCCTTTCTGTGCGGGATGGTTGACGTTGCGAAAGGGGTTGCTGGTTGTTGCGCCGCTGAAGCGTTGGTTGGCGTAGGTTCTTGGGAGAAACCATGCCGGGATGACAAAGATTTTGATTTCCGGGCGGCGGATTTCGCTCCAGCGATGTGCCCACTCCGGGCTGTCTGCTGAAAGCTCCTGGTTTCCCTGGCGGCCCAGGTATTCATTGTGGGAAAAGGAGTTGAGCGGATCGGGCTTGGGGCGGTCGTCCCACGCGCTCACGAAAAGTTTGCGGATCGCCTCCTCATTGGCTCCATTGCGGAAGATCGAGTTTTTGGGGCTCTCTCCGTCGTTGCTCCAGTCGTTGGTGGATTTGATGTAGCCGAGATATTGCGCGAGCACTTTGAAGGCAGCAGGCGAAACCCGGGCCGGTAGCTGCTGATGCTCCTGCGAGTAGAGAAGCCAGGTGGTGCCGATCTGTTTCATGCGGTGCAGGTCGAGCGCCTTGCCGTAATGCCCGCGGACACTGCGCAACCCCGCCAGCGCCAGCACCGCCACAACAGCGATCATCGCCACGGCGACGATGGTCTCCGTGACGGTAAAAGCAGTTGTCGTGAGGGGACGACGCATCGTTACGCTTTCTTTTGCTTTCGGAGACGGGCGGCCCAGCCAATCGCCCCGAGGCCGAGCAGGGTCAACACGGCGCTGCCCGGCTCCGGAATGACGCTGACTTCGAGCCAGAGGACATTTTCCCCTCCCAAGGTGTCATAGCCAAAGGTGCCTTGCCAGCCGTCAAACCCGCTCCCGAGGATCTGTGCATTGAACCCGGCGGCGAGCGCCATGAGTTCATCGCTGCCGATCGCGTCAAAGCTCAGGAGGTTGAAGCGCCCTTCATTCACACCGCTGGCGTCGATGGTGATTCCCTGCGCCGCCAGTTGGAGGCCGCCTTCGTGCCAGCCGGTAAAAGCGATCCGGTCGCTGTTGCCGCCTTCCAGCCGGAAGAAAAGCGTAGAGCCTTCCTCCAGCGAAAGGAGGGGGCCTGTCGGCGTTTGCGCGCCGCTGATGGTGAGGGTCGCCACGCCGGTTTCCAGATGTGCGCCCGGAGCGAGCGTTCCGCCGGATTTGATTTCGATCGGTTGCGCCTTCAGTTCCAGCCGCCCTTTTCCGGCCAGCGTTCCGGTGCCGGAAACCATCACCCTGCCGGTGCCAAGGCCGCTGCCGGTGGTATTGTCCACGGCAAGGACGCCACCCTCAATGGCGGTGCCCCCCGTGTAGAGCTGCCCCGCCGCACGGTTGAAAATCTGGGTGCCGATCCCGAGCTTCCTGACATCAAGGACCACCGTGGTTCCCTCGGGAACCCCTGTTTCGACGCTGTCGCTGAAGTATTCGCGGATGACGCCGCTGTAAGTGGTGCCGCCCGTTTCTTCAGAGTTGATTTCCAGCGTTCCACTGGTTCCGCCATGGGTTTCACTGCGGTAGACGTGAATGTTTCCGCTCGTGGTTCCTTTCAGGGAGGTGACATTGAGAACCCCGCCGGTATTGCCTCGACCGCCGAGGGCGATGTCCCCCGAGAGGTCGAGATCCTTCAGGTAAAGGATGTTCTCACCTGCGGCCCGCTCCTTGATGTTGTTGAAACGAAGCGTGCCTGCAATCGTGCTGCTCCTGGTGACTTCAAACGCTTCGAGGCTGAGGCTTGCGCTGGCGTTGGTATTGCCGATCTCGACCGCGGCGCCGCTGTTGATGATGAGGGTCTCCACCTCCACCGAAAGCCGGGCATTGGCAACGGAGTTCCGGAACGAGAGGTTGCCTGTTCCCTTGTGTTCCAGCGTGCCGATCGTCAGCTTCTGGTCGAGCATCGGCGCTTGCGCCACGTTATAGCCGAGGATTGAGCGGGTGGTCGTGGAGGTCCCGGTCACCAGGAATTTGGCAAGCTCGACTTCCGCGAGGTCAAGCTGGAGCCCGATATTCCCGGTGGCATGGAACCCGACCGTCACGTTATCGTTCTCACCATTGGGTATGGTAACGGGTTCGACGCCGTTGACTTTCCACGTCGAGGGCGCGCTCCAGAGCTTGTTGCCATCGGTGCCGGTATCGACATCGTAATCAACGGCCATCAGGCCGGGCGGCGCGGCGGCCGTCAACAGCGTGCAGAGAATCGTCGTCTTGATGGAGGAGGAAAGGATGGTCATGCCGGATGTCACTTCGGTTTGGGGGTGGTGAAATCGAGGTGTCCCCGTTCAACGGAAAGAACACCGTGGTTCTGAAGATGTACCGTTAGGATGACGTCATAAAAACAATACAAGAGCGAAAAGTCAAAACAAAATTTTTGGTAATTTGTGTATTGTTATGTTTTTGTTTGTTTTAAGGGGAAAAAATAACCCTTGAAAGCAGCGAAACGGTGTCTGTTCAGGAGAGTCCGAGAAGGGCGTTTTCCTCGGGAAGGGTGGTCGCCCCTCCGGTAAAGCGGATGTCGAGCCGGGTCGGGGGAAGCGTCGGCGTGTCCTGCTCCAGCATGGTCCGGAGGGTCTGAAGGGCCGTCTCCGCAGTTTCGGAGAAGGGGAGGATCAGGCGGGTCGCGCCGGAGGAATCAAACATGGTCTCCTGCTGAAGCGTGGTGATCAGCGAGACATCGCCGGGTACATTCAGGCCGCGTTCCTCCAGCGCCCTCTTGACGCCTCTCCAGTAGTCGTGCCGGTGACAGAGAATGGCGTCCGGAATGGCGCCCTTGCGTTCATCGAGCCACGCCCCGAAGTACTGGTCCACTTCGCGCAGACCCCGGAAGGAGGTGCGTTCCAAGTGGACCGGACGCCCCAGGTCGAGCAGCCCGGAGGCAATGCCGCTGGCCAGCGCCCACGCGGTGGAACTCGCCAGGATCTCCCCATAGGTCACGAGAGCCACCCGGCGACGATTCCCCGCCGCCACGGCTTGCGCGATCCGCACGCCCGCCCCGAAAAAGTCGGGCGTCACATAGTTGGAAACCGCACCGGGGCTGACCGGGTGAAAGGTGACATACGGCACGCGGTGGCGTTCGCAGGCGTCGATGAGCGGCTGGCACGGCGTGAAGGGGAAGATGATCATCGCATCCAGGTCCCCTCTTTG
>DATMFV010000104.1:0-5975 GCA_035555975.1 Chthoniobacteraceae bacterium | reverse complement strand
GACCCTGGGCAGGCGCAGTTCGCCGTAGTTGCCGCCGAGCGCGGCCCCCTTGCCGATGGAGACATCTCCGGAAACGTCGAAGGCGTGAACGGTGGCCAGCCTCAGGTCGGCTTGTCCGGTGATCGACGAAAGAGCGTTGGCCCCTTCCACCGCGCCGATCTTCACCGAAGAGAAGTAACCGGTAAATGCCGAACCGGCTTCGCTATTCAGGGTGCTCACGCGGATGTCAGAGCGGTTGGTGGAGCTTTGGCGTCCCATGAGCCACTCCGTCCGGTTCAGGAGAGTGCCTGCGCTCAGGCTCGAACCGGCCTGAAGGGTCACCTCTACATTCCCTCCGCGCGGCCCGCCTCCAAAATTCATCACACCGCCGATCAGGTGGATGTGAACGCCTGAGGGCAAGGTGAGGGAAGCCTTGGTGGAGATCCCGGAAGAGCCCACCTGAAACATGGGGACCGACTCCGTGCGATTGAGATCGGCCCGGAGCGTGATGTTGACCTGGGAGACCCCGTCCGGAACGAAACTGCGCCCGCCCTCAACACTCAATCTTTCCAGTACGATATCTTCACCCATGGAGATGTTCCGGTTTCCGCTGCTGCCCGTGATGACCGCCTGGTCGCCGTCGAGGTGCGGGTAAAGCGCCTCGGGATGTTCAGGGTCTTCCACCGCGGGGGTCCGGCTCCAGAAACCCGGATCGTTCCAGTCGCCGGGTTCATTATCGGTGGTATAGACAACCTGTGCCTGAAGACCGGCGGCGGCCACGGCAAGAAGGCCGCCTGCCAGAAGATGGCGCAAGGCGGGTGCAAGACAGCGGTACGGGAAGTTCATGGTTTGGAGGGGCGTTAAAAGATGGGAGAGTGGAAACTCGTCGCTGAAGCTGGACTCACCGGTACAACTTTGCTACAAGGAATTTGCTGTACACGTACAACACGCCTTTTTCCCTCCCGTTCCCTTTTCCATGCCTCCAAAAAAACCGACCATCCGCGAGGTTGCGGCGCAGGCGGGCGTCTCCCCGATGACCGTCTCCTACGCCCTGCGCGGCCACCCCCGCATTTCCACTGAAACGACCCGGCGCGTGCGCGAAATCGCCGAGCGGATGAGGTATCGGCCTCACCCGCTCGTCTCGGCGCTGACGGCGGAAATCCGTTCGCGGCACAAGGTCAAGGCGCCGCCCGTGATCGGCTACGTCACCGCCTATGCGAAGCGGAGCAACTGGATGGCCAACCCGATCCACCGCGGTTACTTTGAGGGGTCGCGCTCGCGTTGCGAGGAACTCGGGTTTGACTTCCAGCTTTACGAACTGACCCAGTACGGCATGTCGGGCGAGCGTCTTTCACGGGCGATGGCCTACGCCGGGGTCTGCGGCATCGTGCTCGGCCCGGTGCCCTCCCTCAATACCAGGCTCGATCTCCGGTGGGAGCAGTTTTCGTGCATTGCGATGGGTTACTCCCTGGCGCGGCCTGCGCTCCACCGTGCCACGATCAATCACCTCCAGTCGATCCAGCATGTCTTTGAAAAGCTGATGGCCCTCGGTTATACCCGGATCGCTTCGGTGACCACTCCCGCCCGCAGCCGTCGGGTCAATCATGCCTTTGCAGCCGGGTTCGACGCCATTCAGCGCAGCGTTCCGCGTCTGGTGCGCATTCCCGCGCTCTACCGTATTCCCCGTCGCCCCGAAATCTTCATTTCCTGGCTGCAAAAACATCGCGCCGAGGTCCTGATCGCTCCGGAAGAAGCCCGCACGCTTCTTGAAAAGGCCGGGTGGCGCATTCCGGAAGACCTGCATTTTGTGACGTTGAGCCATCGCCAGGAGAACCCGCAATACGCCGGGCTCGACCAGAACCCGTTCGCCACCGGGGAAGCCGCCGCCGATTTCCTGGTCCAGCAGATCTACCAGAACCGCCGGGGCATTCCGAAGCTCCCATCAACCCTGATGGTCAACGGCTCGTGGGTGGATGGGCCGTCGGCTCCGGGGGTTTTCTGAAAAAGATGTCACTCGGGGCGCTGGTCGGCGGCACATCCGGGGAAGTCACCGGAACCGAATCGTCCGGACGTCCTCGGTCAAGTAAACGTTGCAGTTTTCATTATCAGAGTGACATTTTCTTATATGAAAGGTAGAAAAGCCGCGTTAAAGCGTCCTCGTATGTCTTCATCCAAAAAGGTCAAAAAGAGTAAGGGTACCACCATGGCCGAAGAGACTCGTGCTAAAACCAACGGGCTTGCCGATCATGAACGGGATGCCTTGATGTCGCGAGCGATGCAACTGATTTACCGGCAGCGGGAGGACAGAACCTGTGCTGTTCGCCGTTGACACCAATGTCCTCCTTGATCAAGCCCTTGATGATGCGGATGTTTTAGACGCACTTGGGACGATCCGCTTAAGAGTCAAAGCCGCCCGGTTTGTGGTTACACCGACCGTCATCGAAGAGCTGGCCTGGCAAGCCGGCCAATCAGGCGAAAAGCAGCGGGTAGCGATTTTGGCACTTGAAAATCTTCTATCGTGGGGATACGAGCCGCTTAATTTGATCCCCGTCGGTCGTGGGGTTGTTGAAGCCATCGGCTTGAAAATGCGTCTGAAAGGCATCATTGACGAAGCCGAAGTCCATGATTCTGAAATCATCGCCGAAGCGGCGTTGATCGGCTGCAATCTACTGCTCACTTCGGACGCTCACCTTCTGAACGCCCAGGAAGGGGGGGCTCTCCGTGGTTTCCTCAAGGAGTGTGATGTTGAAGGTGACGATCTGGTGATCGGCAGTCCCCGGATCATCGTCGAAAAATTTTTTCAGCGACGATAGGCGAGCTGGTTTGCCATACCCAAGTCTACGGCCGGTCAACGCGGGTGTTGGGAATCATGAAGGCGTCGCCGACGGCGATGTTTTGGTGGCACCCTTTGGAAAAGTCGTCGGGATCGCGGTGGATTTCATCCAGCGCCGCCCGGCCGAGGTGGAGCCGGTTGCCGTCGCGCACGGCTTCGATCCGGTAACTGGCGTCGGCCCTTTGCCGGTTGTTGACGATGAGATAACGCCCGACAACGGCTTCGGGGAGATCGCCCGTGTCGGCGACCACCACGATGTCTTCGGGGTTGCCGTCTTCAATGGCGGCAATTTTGCCCTGAAAGGAGGCCGCTTTTTGCGTGGTGGTGCGACCGTCGGCTTCGAGCCGGGAGGCGTTGATGAGGACGCTGGCGGTGACTTCGCCATCCGCCCCGGTCCGCTGCCAGCCGAGCCGCCCTTCGAGCGAGAGCCCGTCGCGGACTGCGAAGCGGCCGCCGCGCTCGGTCACCAGCACGGTATCCCTGCGCCCGTCGGTCAGGGTGATTTCCAGCGCTGCGGCAAATTCCCCCGTGCCCAGCAGGCGGCAGGAGCGGATGAACGGCTTCCCTTCGTACGGCTCGAGGACGGTGACGAACTGCGTCCGGAGATCGTGGCCGCGCACGACCCGGTGCAGGTAGCGGAGCGTGGGGCCGCGGCTGGGCGATTCGCCATCGGCCAGAAGCGCCTCGTCCACATGGCCGAGATTGTGAACGCGGAAGTGGAGCGGACGCCCGTTGTTGTAGGGCGCGGCGATCTGCCAGTCGACCGAGAACGGCGCTTGCGGGCGGGCGCGCTCCACGTTTTTGAGGAACATCAGCCCGCTTCCGTTGTAATCCCAGTTGGCGGGGCCGTCGTAGAATTCCCCGTAGGCAACCTCTTCCCCGGCGGCGGTGCCTTTGGCCTGTGGATGCCAGTCGACGGCATCGCTGGTCATCACGGTGGTACCGCCGCCGTTCTGGATCAGCCGGTGGATGGAGCCGCCGCGCACCCAGAAGAGATCGACCGTGTAGGCGCGCGTCTCATCCACGTCGATCGTCACGACGCAGCGCCGATAGGTCTCCACGCCCGGGTAGATCGGCTGCGCCTCGGAGGAGTTCCTGGAATGGCCCGCGCCGCGCAGCACTTTTTCGCCCGCCGCTTCGATGTCCATGACATGCACCGGCCCCGCTTCGGCAAAGAGTTCGGTCTTGCCGGAAAAGGAGGAAGTTTTTTCCATCGCCACGTCGTCCACCATCACGGTGTTGTGGCTCACGGTATGGCTGCTCCAGCCGAGCCGCTGGGGAAAAGGCCCGGTCATCGTCGGATAGCCGAGATCGGTCGCCATGTAAGCCCCGTGGCTCACGAGGTGGAGGCCGAGGCGGTCGGCATGCTCATGCCCCCACCCCATCGGCCCGTAGTTGAGCGCCACGGTGTAAGGCTCCCGCGTACGGGCGTTCAGGACGGCAAAGCCGATCCCGCCGGAGTTGAAGCTCGGCTGCGGAGGGAGGCCGTCGTCGGCAAATTTGCCGAGGGCCTTGATCATCCGCTGCCGCTCCGCCTCGGGTTCGCGGGCATAGATGTCGCCCGGAATGCTTTCCGGTTTGCGTCCTGCGGCGAGGTAGAGTTCCCGGAGGTTCTCGGGCCGACCATCGAGTCGGAAGCCGAGTTGCGCCATCTCCATCGGCATCGGGTAGCCGTTTTCCGCGACCCGCATCGATTTCCCCCCGTCGCCCCAGTGGAGGATGGAGCCCCCGGCGATGCGGACGCGCTCCCCCGCGGCAAGGGCGTTGGCCAGTTTCGGAAAATCCTTGAACGGCGAGTGCCGCCCGCTGCCGGGGTAGTTCGCCAGAAGCTGGGCCACGCCGAAAAAGGAGCGGGTCGGAAGCGTGGCATAGCCAAGCCCTCCCTCCAGCCCGTAACCGTCGCGGGAGAGCCCGTCGGTCAGAATACCGGGGAGGTTGCCGCCCTGCGGGTCATAGATCCAGTCAAGCAGGGAGCGCGTTTCTTCGCCCGCGTCGAGCGCCACCGCAGCCGCCGCCATGGCGTACTGCCGCATCCCCGGGTTGCCATGGAGGCGACCGTCGCGGATGCCTCGCACAAACTCGCGGAGCAGGTTTTCCTCGATATGGGCGGCAATCTCGCGCCCGGTCTGTTTCCCTGCGGCCCCTTCGAAGAAGGCCGGAATGGCGGGATCGGCGATCAGGGCGTCGAAAATCTCGTCGTAGGCGAGGCTGAGGCGTTGCGCCAGAAAGGTTTCCCAGATCCGCCCCTGCACCCGCCCCTGGCCGCTTCCGCCGGTGGCAGCCTCCATGCCGTGCCGGTGCCATGGCATGAAATCCATCTCCGGGTAGAGATCGGCCATCCGGTCGAGGATGAGCGCCGCCTTGCGGGCGGGAACGGGGTCGCCCGTGAGGGTGTAAAGCTCGGCGAGGTCGCGGGTGAGGTCGGTCCACTCCATCCAGATGCGCAGGGCATAGTGCGCGGCAAAGAAGTAGCGCCTGCCCTCGGACAACGCTCCCAGGCCGTCGTCGACCAGAGCGCCTTCCGGCATTTTCAAAAGCGAGCGGTCGGCGCGGTCGAGCTGGAAGCGGCCTTTTTCGTCCAGTCCCGAAGCGTAGTAAGCCGCGAAATCGTTGTCGGGATACCACCGCCCGCTCCCCCGGCTCTGCACTTTCCAGGGGTGCCGGAAAGGATCGATATGGTAGCGGCTTTTCCTGCCGAAGCCGCGACTCGGATGCGACGAGGTTTTGAAATGGGTCTCCTCCGCTTCCGGCGGGGCGTGATCGGTCGCCTCCAGGTTCCATGTACGGGGCATTCCCTGGCTGGGAAGCTGCGCGCGCAGCCAGGCGTCGTCCGCTTCCAGATACGGTTTCAGCCGGTTCTGGAGTTCGTCCCGGCGGCGGCGCGCCCAGTCGTAGCGGTTGGTATTTTCAATAGCGTGAGCCCGCATCTCCGCCGTGACCGTGACGCTTGCCTTTTTCAGGGAAGGGGGATTGGCGGCCGAAACGGGAAGGGAAAACGCCATGCCGAGAAGCATCGCGGAAATGGATAATCTCATCAGGAAACGGGAGTTGGCTGTTTCCGGCGGAACACCCGGAGCGCCAGCAGCGCGAAACCGGCGCAAACGAGGGCGACGCTGTCCGGCTCGGGAATGACAGTGACCCTCCAGCCGCCGTTTTCGTCGAA
>DATMFV010000103.1:0-41855 GCA_035555975.1 Chthoniobacteraceae bacterium | reverse complement strand
TGGCCTCGGAGCCCCTATTTTTAGCCTATAACGAAATTCTGACGACCGCCTGTATTCAAGGAATACAGAAGGAAGGAGGAATGCAGTTAGAGGCAAAAAGAGGTGCTCCATGGCCGTTGAAGGGCTTTTTTCACAGCCTCTAACTTCAACGCCTTGTCAGGCATCCTTATTCCCTGGCCATCTCGCACAACTCCACCGACCCCCCGTGAACCACAATGGGGTGTTTTTGAAGCAAGTCCAATACCTTCTGCTTGTCATCCGCATCGAATCGCATGTAGCCGACAATATGTTCGGATGGCTTGGCCGTTGGATCGCCTATCATGATTCTGGCATCTTCAATGCCACTTCCTCCAACAAAAAGCCCGCTTTCCCGGCCCATTGTAAAAAAGGAGTTCCACTCTTCCTGTGAGGAGGCGCTTTTGGCATTGCCGTGAATAAGGAGGATGTATTGGTTCATATTCAGGGTCCCACCATGGGTGAGCACTTCGTCGACTCTCCGATAAAGAGCCTTTTGTTCCGGGGAAAGTTTCTGGCTCATGCTCTTTGCCAAACCGCTCCATGGTCTCCAAATTTGAAAGAGAGGTCAAGAGCGCTATTTCTTGCGCGTGGGCGCAAAGGATCAAGCACCAGGTCGACGCGGAGGTCGACCCTCCAGTGCCGCCAAGGGGCACGGTGTAGCCTCTGCGCTCCCTCTTGAGGGGCACACCGATAAAAAAATGGCGGCACCGGAGATCCCGATGCCGCCATTTGAATTTTAACTAAAAAGCGTTTCTTCGCTTACCCTTCGCCACCGGCGGCCGGAGCAGCGCCCGAGTCGGCGGCGGCCGCTTCGTTGCGTTCCTTCATGGCGGCCTTGCGGCTCAGTTTCACGCGCCCTTTTTCGTCAATGCCGATGCACTTGACCCAGATGGCGTCGCCGACGCGGACCACGTCCTCGGTCTTGTTGACGCGGAAGTCGGCCAGTTCGGAAATGTGGACCAGCCCTTCCTTGCCGGGCAGGACTTCGACGAAGGCACCGAACTCCTTGGTGGAGACGACCGTGCCGTTGTAGGTTTCGCCGACCTCGATCTCCTTGGTCATCCCGGCGATGATTTCCTTCGCGCGCTTGAGGCTTTCGCCGTTGCTTGAGTAGATGTTGACCGAGCCGTCGTCCTGGATGTTGATCTCGGCGCCGGTTTCGGCGACGATCCCCTTGATCGTCTTGCCGCCCGGCCCGATCAGCAGGCCGATCTTGTCGACCGGGATCTTGATCGTTTCGATACGCGGCGCGTAGACGCTCAGTTCCGAACGCGGCGCGGCGATTGCACCGGCCATCAGATCAAGGATCTTCGCCCGGGCTTCCTTCGCCTGGAAAATCGCTTCGGCCAGGATCTTGTGGCTGATGCCGGGGAGCTTGAGGTCAAGCTGGAACCCGGTGACGCCGACGTCGGTCCCGCAAAGCTTGAAGTCCATGTCGCCAAAGTGATCTTCGGAGCCGATGATGTCGAGCAGCGTGGAGTAACGCGAGAGCGTTTCGCCGCTGTACTCGGTCACGAGGCCGACCGAAATCCCGGCGACCGGCTTGCGGATCGGCACCCCGGCATCCATCAGGGAAAGAATTCCGGCGCAGACGGTGGCCATCGAGCTGGAGCCGTTGGACTCCATGATCTCGCTGCTGATGCGGATCGCGTACGGGAAGTCGGACTCCGGCGGGATCACCGGCAGGATCGAACGTTCCGCCAGCGCACCGTGGCCGATTTCGCGGCGGCTCGCGCCACCGGTACGCCCGGTTTCCCCGACCGAGAACGGCGGGAAGTTGTAATGCAGGATGAAGCGCTTTTCGGTGTCGCCGCCGGTGTAGGCGTCGAGCATCTGCGATTCGTCGGCGGGAGCGAGGGTCGCCAGCGCGAGCGCCTGCGTTTCGCCGCGGCTGAAGAGCCCCGAACCGTGCGAACGCGGCAGCAGGCCGACTTCGGTGGAAATCGGGCGCAGATCGTTGAAACCGCGACCATCGGGCCGGACCTTGCGGTCGAGCGTGCTGACGCGGAACGCCTTCTGTTGCAGGTAGTCAAACGCCTGGTTGACTTCAAAGCCGGTGGCTTCGGGGAATTTTTCGAGGATCGCCGCCTTCACTTCGGTGCGAAGCGCTTCGACCGCCTTGGCCCGTTCCACCTTGCGGGGAGCGTAGATGGCCGATTCGATCCGGTCGCCCGCGACCTGGTAGGCGATTTCGAGCAACTCGTCCTTGACGACCAGCAGCGGGAGTTCGCGCTTGGGCTTGTTGACCTGTGCGGCGAGTTCCTTCTGGCCCTGGACGATCTTCCGGACAAAAGGATGGGCAAATTCCAGCGCCTTGACGAACTCCTCTTCGGGAAGTTCCTTCGCGGCCCCTTCGATCATGATCACTTCATGTTCGCTCCCGACATAGACGAGGTCGAGATCGCTGTCGACCCGCTGGGAGTGGGTCGGGTTGATGACAAACTCACCGTTGACCCGGCCCACGCGGACGGCACCGACCGGTCCGTTGAAGGGAATGTCGGAGACCATCAACGCTGCCGAAGCGCCGTTGATCGAGAGAATGTCGGGGTCGTTTTCGCCGTCGGCGCTCAAAAGAACGCTGATGATCTGCGTGTCGTAGAGGTAGCCCTTGGGAAAGAGCGGGCGCAACGGGCGGTCGGTCATCCGCGCGGTCAGGACTTCCTTTTCGCTCGGGCGGCCTTCGCGCTTGAAGTAACCGCCGGGGAATTTCCCGACGGAAGCGGCCTTTTCACGGTAGTCGACCGTGAGCGGGAACCAGTCCTGCCCTTCCTTGAGGGTGGTGGCGGAGACCGCGCTGACGAGGATGATCGTTTCGCCGCAGCGGACGGTGACGGCTCCGTCGGCCAATTTGGCGAGTTTGCCGGTTTCGATGACAATCGGCGCTTCGCCGACGCCGTCAATGGAGATGATGGAGTGCATAAATGCTAGAGAGCGGAGCACCATCGAACGATCACCGGAGTCGAGAAATGATGAGTTATGAAGGAAAAAAGCCGACGGGGAGCGGCGGTATCCCGAGGGGAAACCGGGGCGCTCCTGCTGCTTTCTTCATTCATACTTCGCCATTTCTCAAAGCCTCCGGCACCGTTATTTCAGGTGCGCCACGCTTTTTGAATCAGGTTTTCTTTTCGTCAAATCGGCCGTCGGGTTGGTGAAGGTTGTTGAAATAACCTCCTTGAGAAACCACAACGGCCGGGGGTTCAGAGGCCTCCGGGGAAACCCGGAAGCAGGTTCTTGAAAGGCACCATGCCTTTCAAAAGGATGTCGGCCACGTTTTCTGCGGACGCACAAAGCGAAAACCCCAGGCCGGAACAAACTTCTGACCTGGGAGTTTTGCTTTCAAGAGAACGGGAAAAACGTCAGCGGCGGAGGTTGAGGCGTTCCAGGAGGTTCTGGTAACGTTCGTGTTTGGTCCGCTTGAGGTAGTCAAGGAGGCTGCGGCGCTTGGCGACCATCATGAGAAGGCCGCGCCGGGAGGCGTGATCCTTGGTGTGAAGCTTCAAATGTTCGGTGAGCTGTACAATACGCTGCGTGAGCAGGGCAATCTGCACGTCGGAACTACCGGTGTCCTTTTCGTGCTGCGCAAAGCTCTGGATATCTGTCGTTGCCATAAAAATTTCGTTCTCGTTTCTCTTTGGAAGAGGAGCAGTATCAACGACTTCGTTTCATTGGCAAGCGGTTTTTTCCACCTTTGCCCGCTTTCGCCCCCGGAAAGGGCGCTTCACCTTTGGACGCGGAAGGTGACCGGCGTGCAACCGGTGACTTTTTTGAACTGCCGGCAGAAGAAACTGGCGTCGGCATAGCCGATCTCTTCGGCGATCTGGGTCACCGTCAGGTCCGACCCGCTCAGGAACTGTTTGGCCTTGATGATCCGCGCTTCGATCAGGAAATGGCTCGGGGCCTGCCCGGTCACTTCCTTGAAAAGACGCGAAAAATGAGCCGTTGAAATGCCGAGCGATGCGGCCATCTCCCGGGCGCTCGGAAAACGCCCGGGATGGTGGCGGACAAACTCGGCCATCCCGATCACCTCCCGGTAGCGTTTGACGTTGCGCACCGGCATCCCGCCGGACGCGCCCGGCTCCGTGCCGAGACAGCTCATGGAAAAAAGCATCGCCTTGAGGAGCTGGCGGGCGAGCCTTTCCTGCTGGAGCCGCAGGACGCTCTTGCGGTCCATCAACCCGATGCGCAGGATCTTCATGCAGATGGCTTCCATCAGTTCGATCGACTCGCTCTGGCTGACCCATGGGAGCCACGCCACCTCCTCTTCCGGAATTTTCCGGCCGGTCCCGGTTTCCACGAGATCGAAGTGAAACCACGCCAGCGTGAGCCGCGCCGCACCGGGCGGCTGCCAGAGCCTGCGGGCCATCCCCTTGCGGTGGAACACCAGGGTGCCGCGTTCCAGGCAGAAAACCGCCCCGTCGGAGCGCTCCAGAAAGGCGTTTCCCTCCGCCACGTACCAGAGGTCGAACGCCTTGAAGAGACGATCAAAGGTTTTCCGGTCGACCCGATGGTCTTCGGCGTGACGCATGAACCCCTGCCGGTTCCAGTTGATCCGCATCTCCCATCCGGCTTCGAGTTTTTGCAGGCAGGCCGCATCATCCATGAAGCGAGAGTACCATACCCCGCGCCCCGCCTTCCAGAAGGGAGTTTCCAACTTAGGCCCGGAAAGAGCATGAAAGTACCATATTATGCGGGGGGAGTCCATTGAACCGTTTTCCTGCTGCCGATACGGTAGGAACCCACCATGAAAACTCCTTCTCCCCACTCCTGTTTTTTTCGGTGCGGCCTCCTGTTCGCGCCGCTATTGATCAGTTCCATCCCCCTGAAGGCCGAGGTCCTTTTCTCTTATTCGGGCGGCACCGACCCGACCGGACAGGGTTGGACCTTCTACCCCGGAAATGTCGACAACGTGCAGGCGCATGCCGTTACCATCGAAGGCTTGCCGGTCTGGCAGATTTCCTACGAAGCCCCGGTGGTGACACCGCCGCCGGGCGGTACGACCCATAGCATCTACTACCGGGCCGTTCAGGCCACCGACCGTTTCCAGGAAGGATGGTCGCTCAAGGCAACCATGGAAGTCACCATCGGCGGGGTGAACCCGACGTTTTCCAACACCGTCTACTACCTCAGCAGTTACGACGCTGACGGCACGCCTCTTTCAGGCAACAACCGGCGGATTTACGGGATCACCTTCGGCCTCAATGCGCAGGGCAGGACCATCGTCGGGCTGGCGGGCAACGACATCGCCGTCTGGACGGCCCCGGCAGCGGGATTCATCGAGGTGGAACTGCGCTACGAACCCGGTTCGGGCATCTCTCTTTATGCCAACGACACGCTCGTGAGCAGCGGCTACACGGGAACCTCGACGACCACCGCCTCCAACAACTACATCCTCTGGGGCCGCTCGACCAACTGGCCGTCGCGCTCCGAAGCCCACTGGGCCAACGTGGAGTTCTCCGTCATCCCCGAGCCGTACACCGCCTCGCTGCTCCTGCTCGGGCTGGGCGGCTACCTCTACACGCGCGGCAGGCGCTCCTTTGCCAAAAGCAGCGACCGGCTCGCGCCGTAATACCCATGCCGGCCCCTTCCAGACAACGGGCGGCCACGCTGCTCGAACTCCTCCTCGCCGTCCTCGGCCTGGCGCTCCTGCTGGCCCTTCTTCTGCCGGTCTTCCAGAAAGTCAGGGAAACCACGGCCACGACCCGCTGCACGCAAAACCTGCGGCAGATCGGCGTCGCCCTCCACCTCTACGCCCTCGACCACCAGAACCGCTACCCGCCCCCCTACGACACGACCGGCAACAACACCAACAACACCAGTTGGCGATCGCGGTTGCAAAAGCATTCGCTGGGACCGCCCACCGGCTCCTTCTGGAAAAACCCGGTCTGGAAATGCCCTGAGGCCAAGGGGGAACCGGTCGACCGGCAGCATTACGGCATGAACTATTATATTTTCAACCAACCGTGGGACCGCCGCGTCCAGGCACCGGCGGAGCCGTCGAAGTACGTCATCGTCGGCGAAATCTACGCCAACAACGAATACTTCCGCCCCGACCGTTCCCCGGTTTTCGACGGCGAAACCGTCTCCAACCACCGGATTTCGCACAAAAACCGCTCGGCCAACCACCTCTTTGCCGACGGACACGTCGAGAGTCTTCACCCCGCATTGCCTTACAAAATGGAGACCGGCGCACCCTGGAAATGGTGGTAGACGGCCCCGACTCCCCCGCCCTGATTTTTTTTCAAAATGACTTCATCCTTCCTTGCAGGCTGCACCGCCGCAGTCGTCGGCCTCGCCGCAGCGCTCCTCGCCCCCCTTGCCCCGCTTCAGGCGAAAACGCCGCAACCCAAAGCGCCGCAGTATGAAACGCTCAAGGCGCTTTACCTCAAGACCCCGCTGACCGCCGAAGGCAAGCCCGCGGCCGCCATCATCAGCGACGGCGCGCGGTACGACGGCGCGGCAAAACGGATTCAGCAAGCCGTCAAAAAGCAGACCGGCGTCTCGCTCCCGATCCTTTCCAGCGAAAAGGTTGCCTTTCCCTTCACGCAACACGTCATCCTCCTCGGAAACCGCTCGACCAACCGACTGTTGAGTGAACTTTACGACCGGTTTTACGCCATGACCGACCTCAAATACCCCGGAGCGGGCGGGTTCGAGGTGCGGAGCGTCCACAACCCGCTCGGCAATGCGAAGAACGCGGTAATCCTCGGCGGGAGCGACGACGCCGGGGTGGAAGCCGCTGCCGCCGATTTTCTCCGGGAGATCAAGGCTGGAGAAGAGGCCTCCGTCGGCTGGCTCCTGAAGGTGAAGCCCGGCGGGAACCCCGCGCTGCCCAAGGAGGCGCACGAAGCGCTCACCTGGCAGGAATCCCCCGGCTATGGCGACCGCTTCTTTGGCTGGAACAGCATCAGCCTCGCCATGGCGGCCTATTACTTTACCGGAGAGGAGCGGTACGCGCGCGAAGTCGTCCGCCTCGCCTTCCCGGACGACCAGGCCAAGGCCTTTTTCGAAAAAGTCGACGGCGAACGGATCGAAAACAAGGACGACCCGCTCGCCGGTCCCTACCATTACGCCGCAACGCGGATGGTGCTCTACTGGGATCTGATCGAGGAGAGCCCGGTCTTCTCCGATGTGGAAAAACTTGAGATCATCAATGCCCTCGCCCGCCAGTTCGAACACCGCCTGCCGGAGGGGATCTACTCCAAGGCCGAGCCTTCCATCGCCCTGCCGAGCCGCCACGGGCTCTATTCCGCCCTCTCCCTCTACACCCTCGCCCGTTATTTCAAAAAGGACGACGACCGCGAGCCGTGGCGACACGCTTACCGGGCCGCCGGGGAGTACACCTTTGCCCCGCTCAAAACCAGGGAGCCGTGGATTCACGGTGAAAGCGACAACCTTTACTGGTACGGCACCGTGCTGGCGCCGATTCTTGATTACCTCGTTTTAAGCGGACAGGCGGCCCGGACGCGCTCCAACGGGCACCTCTCGCACCTGCTCGAAACCCAGGAACTCCTCTGGAACGGCGCTCCGGATGACAAGAACTTCCGCTGGACCGCGCTCGACTACCTCCAGAAAGCCGCTTACCTGACGGGGGACGACCGGTGGCTCTACTACCGGGAACGGCTCCCGCTTGACACCGGCCTCTTCCGCCTCGACCAATCATTCTGGCCCACGCCAGACCGCTCCCCCGCCCCGCCCGACTCGCTGGTCGGCCGCTGGAGCGTGCATCACCTCTCACCGGGCCAACATCGTGAAAGAGAGATCCCCTTCCCGGTGGAACAGGCGTTCAGCAACCTCTCGTACCGTTCCGCGCCGGACGCCACGGGCGATTTTCTCCTGCTCGACGGGATGAACGGCACCTCCCGCAACCCGAGCCACACCTTTGCCGCGCTCGACCTGCGGATCAACGGCCGGCAACTCCTCAAAGGGTATCTCAATCAGGTCCGCACCAGCCTGGACGGAAGCGTCGAGCCGTCGCCTTCGCTTGATGCCGCCCTGCTCCGCCACGGGGTGCTCGGCGAAACCGTCTTTGCGGAGGGCGACGTCTCGCAGATGGCGTGGAACGGCTGGCAGCGCCACTGGGTGCTGCGCAAGGGCCGCTTCGCCCTTGCCGCCGACCGGCTCTCGTTCCGCCGGGAAAGCGGCCAGTTCGTCGCGGAGTTTTACTGGCAGAATCTCGGCGAAAATAGCTGGAAAGCATCGCCCGACGCGCTCGCCTCAAAGGAAGGGTTCATCGTCCCCGCCGATGTCTTTCACTTTTCGGGTGAGGAGACGGCGACCCGGCTCGAATGGCTCTCCGCCGTCAAGGCCGGGGACGAGCGCCGGTTTTTCACCCTCCTGCTCCCCGCCGACGCGGCGACGGGAAAGGCCCCGCCGAAGGGGAGGAAAACCGCTCCCAATGCGGCGCTTTTCCAGCTTCCAAAGCCGCTCCTTGCCTTCACCGGCAGCCATGCCGGGGTGGAAGCCGGGCTGGCGCTTTGTGAAGACGACCATTTCTTCGCCCTTGGCCTTGAAAAAGCGCCGCACCTGAAGGTCTCCGCCCCGGTCGATCTCGACTGGTCGTACGCGACCGGTCGGCTCGCCATCAAGACGACCCAACCGGTAACCCTCACCCTTTACCCGGAGGAAGCGACGCAGCCGCTCCGCTCCGGCAAGGCGCTTGCGCTCCACGACGGTGCAGCGACGATCGAACTTGCGCCGGGCGAACACCTGCTCGAAAACACCTTCCCTTCAGCCTCCCGGCTTGCGCCGCTCGCCCGGGCCATGGAGCCCCTTCCGGACGATCCCTCGCCCCGCCTCCTCCGGAAACCGCTCCCCTCCGATCTGCCCGGAGAGCTTCCTTCGCTCAACGTCGCCGCCGCACCACGTTTTGATCACGCCCTGGGAGCGATCGTCCCGGTCCCCGGCCCCGGCGAAGCGGTCTACTATGTCAACGCGGGTCAGCGGCTCCTCAAACTCGACCGCGAAGGCAACCTCCTGCATACCTTTGAAGCTCCCGCGCCGATCTTCACCCATCACTGGTGGGCCGATGCCGGGCTGGTCGTCATCGGAACCACCGACCAGCGCACCCTCGCCTATACGCCGGATGGAAAACTCCAATGGACGTTCGTCTCCAAAATGGACGATGCCGTCTACCAGACCGGAAAGAATTACTGGTTTCCCACCGCCAACGGCCACGGCGGCATCCAGGGGCTCGGCAGCGGGCGCTTCATCGACGGGGAAACCCAGCTCTTCATCGGCAGCGCCTGCACGCTGGAGGTGGTCGACCGCCACGGAAAGCTGCTCAAGCGGCTTCCGGAGTTCTGGGGGACCCCGGCAATTTTCCAGCTCATCCCCGCCAGCGACGGCAGCACCGATTTGATCGTCGCGCGTCGGCTGAGCGAACGCGCCACCCCCCACGCCATCAACAGCCGGACGCTGGAACCGGGGCGGCAGCGGTTTTCCTCCGTCCCCAGAGGTCACCGCTACATCACCGGCTGGACCGTGCAACGCAACGCCCATCTCTTCCATGTCGATCTCGATGGCGACGGGAAAAAGGAGGTGGTCAGCGATATTACCGGCTCGTGGAACCGGATTTCCGTCTGGGATGAAAAGTCAAAACCGCTCCACACCCTCCACTTCGGCCCCGGCCCTTCGCCGTACCGCGCCGGCTGGAAGGTCGTCCCGGCGCTGATCCGCGATACCGACATCGCCGATCTCCACGGCAACGGCAAAATGACGATCGTCACCGCGCTTTCCAACCGGCTGCTGATCGCCCTCGACGCCCGGTGCGAGATCCAATGGTCGCGACGGCTCGATGCACCGCCCCTTCAGCTTTGCATCGTGGGAAAAACGATCGTCGTCGCGCTGGAAAACGGGACGCTCGTCACGCTCGACGCCAATGGGCAGCCCCTCTCCCGAACCTCCCTCCGCCCCGCAAAGGAAGCCCTTGGGCAACTGGTCGCCGGGTTGGACGGGTGCATCGCCATCACCCACGGTCAAACCTTCACCCTTCTCAAAATTCCACAACCATGATTCAAATCGGCCTGATCGGATGCGGCTGGCTCGGCCGCACCCATTGTCGCATGATCGCCCGCATCCCCGGCGCGACCGTCACCGCCTATGCCGACCGGCGACCCGAAGCGGCCCACGCGCTTTTGGACGAGTTCGGCGGCTCGTATGCCACCGACGACGCCGACCGGCTCCTGGCCGACCCGGCGCTCAACGCCATCTACATCGTCACCCGGCACGATTCGCACGCCCCGCTCTGCCTCGCCGCCATCGAAGCGGGCAAGCATGTCCTGCTGGAAAAACCGATCGCCATGGATCTCGCGCAGGCCGAGGCAATCGCCCGGGCTGCGGCGGACAGCCCGCTTCTGGTCATGCCGGCGTTCAAGATGCGCTTTTACCCGCTCGTACAGAAGGCGAAGGCGTTTCTGCCCAAGCCGCAGGTGATCGTCGCGCAGATGATGGACAACCGGTGGGCCGACGACTTCTGGGCGCAGGACCCGGTGGAGGGAGGCGGCAACGTCTTCAGCCAGGGGTGCCACACCACCGACCTGCTCCGCTATTTTGCGGGAAGCGAGCCGACGCGCCTTTGGGCCAGCGGCGGCAGCCTCACCCACCCCGGCCACCCGTGCCCGGACCAGTGCCTCGCCACCCTCGAGTTCGCCAACGGCTGCCGGGCGGCGTGGGTCCAGGGGGATGCGGGGCTGGGGCACCATACGAGCAAGCTCTTTTTCGGCCTCCATGCCGACGGCCGCTCCGTCCAGCTCTCCGATCGCCTCAAGCGGGCCACCTTTTCGGACGGCGAACAGGTCTGGACCGAAACCTGCGAGGAAGAGGAAGGCTATTTTCTGGAAAATGTGGAGTTCATCTCCGCCCTTGAGGAATGCCGGAAACCGGGCCTGACGCTGCATGACGGCCTCCAGGCGACCCGGGTGGTTTTCTCCGCCCTGGAAGCGATGCGGAGCGGCGAAGTCCAACTTCTTCTTGATCCGAAGGCGCAACCGGGTCTTTGATTCAGGGGAACACGCCCGATCCTTAAAAAAAATGGCCCGCAACATCACCATCAGCTCGGTCGGCGGCTCCCCGGCGCTTTACCCCGGACCCGTCGGAGACGAAAAACTGGTCGAACGGATGATCGCCCACTGGCGGCGCAAGATCGAGGCGGTCCTCCCCGACCGGCCCGATCTCATCGTCCTGCCCGAGTGCAGCGCCCGCTACCGGCACGACGGCACGCTGGCCCGGGAGGAGGTGATGCGGCTCCGGCCGATCCTCGGCGAAGCAATGGAAACCTTCCTGCGCCAGCTCGCCGCCGCGCACCGCTGCCATATCGTCTACCCCTCGGTTTTTCCGGCAGAAGAAAGCCAGGGCCTCTGGTACAATGGAGCCCGGGTGATCGACCGCAACGGCGGGGTCATCGGCCAGTACAACAAGAACTACACGGTGGTGACCGAACGCGGCACCGGCATCGTCTGCGGCGAAAGCCCGGCGCTGGTGAGTTGCGATTTCGGGACGCTCGCGCCGCTCATCTGTTTTGATTTGAACTTTGTGGAACTGATCGATGCGTACCGGGCGCTGCGCCCCGATCTTCTCATTTTTCCCTCCATGTACCACGGCGGTTTCCTGCAACCGTACTGGGCTTACCAATGCCGGGCCCACTTCGTCGGGTGCATGGGACAGGAGCCGCTAAGGAGCGAGATTTATGCGCCGAGCGGCGCGCTGCTCGCCTCCAGCACCAATTATTTTTCCCACGTCACCGCCCGCGTCAATCTCGACTGCGCCCTGGTCCACCTCGATTTCCACTGGGAAAAACTGCGCGCGCTTAAAGAGAAGTACGGCCCGGCGGTGCAGATCGCCGACCCGGCACAGGTCGGGGCCGTTCTTGTCTCCTGCGAAAGCGAAGAGCAGTGTGTCGGCGATCTTTTGAAGGAGTTCGAAATTGAATCGCTCGACGACTACTTCGACCGCTCCCGGGCGCACCGGCGCGACCGCCGGAACCGCCACCCGGGCGCATCCGCCTGAGCGGAATGGCATGTTTCATGCAGTCTACTTCTCTCTGGTGAAGCGCGGGAAACCTGTCTATCCTCGCTGTCTTCCAGAGACGCGCAACCTTCCCCCTCCTTTTCTCAAAAGTAAGAAAGTATGTACTCCTTTGCTTATCAGGCCCGCGACACCCAGGGCAAGATTCAGAGCGGCGTGACCGACGCCCTCAATGAAGAAAACGCCATCAATTCCCTGATGAGCCGGGGCCTGATGGTCACCTCCATCCAGCAGAAAAGCACCGCCGCCGCCAAACGGAAGCATACCCGCGTCAGCGAGACCGACCTGGTCCTTTTCACCCGTCAGTTGGCCACGATGGTCGACGCCGGGTTGCCGCTGGTCTCCGCCCTGACCGCCCTTTACGAACAGTCCGACCCGCGCAAGCAGGCGGCGCTCAAGGCGATCATCGGCGAGATCACCGCGCGGGTTCAGCAGGGGGATACTTTCAACGAAGCGATCGCCAAACACCCGAGAATTTTTTCGCGCCTCTATATCTCCATGGTCCGGGCAGGGGAAACGGGCGGGATGCTCGCGGAGATTCTCGACCGGCTGGCCGGGTTCCTGGAATCGAGCGCGCGCCTGCGCAAAAAGATCAAGAGCGCCATGACCTACCCGGCGATCGTCATCAGCATCGCCTTTGCGATCACGCTCTTTCTGGTGGTCAAGGTGGTGCCGGTGTTTGCGGGGATTTTTGCCGACTTCGGCTCCGACCTCCCGGCTCCCACCCAGTTGCTCATCACCATCAGCGACACGGTCCGCGCCTACTGGTTCATCTTCCTCTTTGTCGGGGGGAGCGCTTTCTTTGGTATCCGCCATTTCCTTCAGACCGAAAGGGGCGAAGAGTGGTGGGACCGCACGCTGCTCAAGCTCCCGGTCTTCGGGCCGCTCACCCACAAGGTCTGCATGAGCCGCTTTGCCCGCACCTTCGCCCAGTTGATCCGCTCGGGCGTGCCGATCCTGGAAGTGATGTCGATCGTCGGCGAGACCGCCGGGAATGTCGTCGTCAGCCAGTCGATCAAGAAGGTCTCCGTCGATGTGGAAAAGGGGGACGGGCTGGCGCAGGCGTTGACCCGGCAGCCGATTTTCCCGCCGATGATGCTCCGGATGGTCGCCGCCGGGGAGGCAACCGGGAAGATCGACGCCATGCTCGAAAAGATGGCCGACTTCTGGGACGAAGAAATCGAGGCGCTTCTCAACGCGCTGACCTCCCTTCTGGAACCGTTCCTGATCGTCTTCCTGGGGCTCGTCGTCGGCGGCATCGTCATCGCGATGTTCCTGCCGCTCTTCAAGCTCAACGACGTGGTTTCCGGATCAAAGTAGGTGCGGAGGGACGGTTACGCCCCGTAAAGCGTCAGCGCGCAGACCAGCAGCGCCACGCCATAGGCCACCCCGCCGAGCGCGGCAAGCCGCCACCGGGCGTCGCTTTTGGAGACCCACGCAATCTGGTCGCGCAACAGGTACGGCATCCCGACCCAGAAAAGGCCGAGCGTCAGCCATGCGTAGGCGAGCACGGTGACCAGAAGGCGGCTCATTTCCGGACGCAGGAAGGCGGCTTCCAGCAGCGGTTCCGCCGCGAGAAGGCAGAAAAGCCCGAGCGCGCGGACCGGGAGAAACTCGTCGACGAAAAAGATCGTCAGAAAATAGAGCACGACCAGGGCGGTCAGGATCGTCATGCGCCACGGGGTGAACTCTCCCAGGTCCATCGTCGAAACCAGCCGCCACGCCCAGACGAGATCGACCGTCAACAGGGCCACCCCGACCGGTTTGAACCGTGGAAAGCGCTGCAACAAGCGCCGCGCCCCACCAGCGTGGAGAAGCGCCAGAAGGTGCCCGATGACCAGAACGATGCCGAGGATCAACCCGGCGTCCCGCAAGCTGAGGGAATAAATCATAACGTGAAAGGGAGAAAACGGCAAAGTCGCCGCCGCCTCAAGTTCTTTTCCAGGGGGTCAGCCAACAAATCTTGACAAATTGTCAAGATTTGTTGGCTGACCCCCTCTGCTTTAAAGAAACGCCGGGTCGCCGTACATCGTAAATCCGTGCGTGCGGGTGATCTCGACCTCGAAGAGTTGCCCGACGTGACGCGGAGCCCCTTCGAAAACGACGATCTTGTTGCCGCGCGTCCGCCCGGTCAGCCGGTCGGCGTTGGTCCGGCTCGGGCCTTCGCACAAAATTTCCACCCGCGTCCCGACCAGTTCCTCCAGCTTGCGCTGGGCGATCGCGTTGACCGAAGCGAGCAGTTCCTGGTTGCGCCGCTCCTTGGTCACTTCGTCCACCTGCCCGGGAAGGGTGGCTGCCGGGGTGTCCTTGCGTTTGGAGTAACGGAAGATGAACGCGTTATCAAACGCCACCCGCTCCATCAGCGCCCGGGTCTCCTGAAACTCTTCCTCCGTCTCACCGGGGAAGCCGACGATCACGTCGGTCGTGAGCGCCATCTTTGGCTGCACCGCGCGGATCTTGTCGACCAGTTCCAGAAACCGCCGCGAGTTGTAGGTCCGCCGCATCGCCTTGAGGATGCGGTCCGAACCCGACTGCAACGGCAGGTGGATATGCTCGACCAGTTTCGGCAGGTAGCCGAAGGCGTCGATCAGGTCGTCTCGGTAGCCGATCGGGTGCGGCGAGGTGAACCGGAGCCGCTCCAGCCCGCGCACTTCGTGGACCGCTTCGAGCAACTGCACAAACGGGCTCTTGCCGTTGACTTTCGGAAATTCATGGCGTCCGTAAAGATTGACGATCTGCCCGAGCAGCGTCACTTCCTTGATCCCGCTCCCCACCAGCCGCTCAACCTCCTCGACAATCTCCGGAATCGCCCGGCTGCGTTCCCCGCCCCGCGTGTACGGGACAATGCAGAAGGCGCAACGCATGTTGCACCCCTGCATGATCGAGACAAACGCAGTGACCTGCTGCGGCTTCAGGGCGTGATCGCGGATCGTCTCCTGCGAACCGGCCTCCTCCTCGACATCGACGATGGAAAACCGCAGGTCGTCCATGAAGACCTGCGTCTGCTCGCTCCGTTTGCGTTCCAGCAGTTCGTCAACGTAGTCGGCCACCTTGTGAAATTTCTGCGTGCCGACCACGAGGTCGACATTCATCATTTTCGTCAGTTCCGCGCCGCGGCTCTGCGCCATACAGCCGAGGAACCCGAGCACCGCCTTCTGCTCCCGCTTGCGGTGGATCAGGTTGCCCATTTTCCCGATCGCCTTCTGCTCGGCCATGTCGCGCACGCTGCATGTGTTCAGGAGCACGACATCGGCTTCCATTTCGTCGGGCGTCATGACATACCCGCGCGAGACGAGCATCTGCGCCACCTGTTCGGAGTCGCGCTCGTTCATCTGGCAACCGTATGTTTTAATGAAAACCTTGGGCATAAGGTGGAGCCAGCCACGCTAAAAGAGTTCCACCCCGAGGGCAAGCGGCGATTTTTCACGCAAAGCACCCCATCTGGTCCGGTGATTCTACCAGCACGTCGCTTTTGACTTTCCCTCCCTGCGTCACCACCTTCCTTCCATATGATGACGCCCCTCTCCCCCTTCCTGCGATCCCTCCCCGGGCCCAAGGCCGTGTCACGCCATCGGCGGCGGAGCAGGTGGCCCGTTCTCAAGGCTCTTGCCGCAGCGGCGCTCCTTTACGCCGGCCTCAACCAACCGGCCGCCGCCCAGGTGCTTTATCACTATGAGGCCGACTTTTCCGGAACCGGGGGAAGCCTGCCCGCGGGGTGGCTGGCCGATGTCGCGCCGACCGGGGCGAGGTTCAATCTCGACGGGAGCGGGAAACTCAGCTTCGACTTCATCGGCACCGCCAGCAGCGCCGGAAAGGGGGTCGCGTACTGGGCCGGGAACGCCGGTCCCGTGCAGAACGGGGAGATCGCCGACGCCGTGGTCACGACCGTTCTGGAACTGCCGACCCTTCACAACTTCCAGAGCAGCGGGATCGTGGCGCGGATGTCGGAAACCAATGCCGCCGATGCGGTCGGCTATTTCGCGGGACTCTATCGTTCCTCGAACACCAACACCCTCGTCATCGCCACCGACCCGAGCGGCAACGGGTTTGGCGAGGTTCTCAACACCGCGACCGTGACCATCAGCGCCAACACCTCCTACCTGCTCACCTTTGAAGTCACGGGCGACCAACTGACGGCCACCCTTTTCGATGCCACCGGGGAGAACCAGATTATCTCCATCTCCGCCACCGATTCCACCTACGCGAGCGGCACCTTTGGCCTCCGGGCCCGCTCCCACGGGGCCGATCGCGTCTTTGCCTACAGCAGCTACCAGATCGATGTCCACGCGGTCCCCGAGCCTTCTGCAACAGCGATGCTCTCCCTCATGGCAGGCGGCCTTCTCGCCTTTCAACTCGCACGGAAACGGAAAACCAAAACAGCGTGATGCAAACGGCCCTGAAAACCGCCCTGCTCGGTCTGCTGGCAACGCTCCTGTTGAGCGCGACGCTTCCGGCGCAGTCCGAAGAGGCCGTGTGGAAACGGACCGGGGATGCCGCGTGGCGACTGAACGATCGTTCCCGGCTCTTCAAGCACACCCGCCTCAAAAAGGAAGGCGACGGGGAAACGTTGTTCTTCACCCTGAACCAGGCCGCGCTCGACCCGAAGGAGCCGTTCACCGTCGAGGTGCAGCCGATCCTCGAGCGCGCCACCGTCACGCTCATTGCGAGCGACGGGCGCAAGATCCCGGCCAAGGTGGAGAAGGGCGGCTCCTACGTCGAAGTACGGGCGGGGGAATACGAGTACCGGGCGTTTGACGGCATCTCCTTCCAACCTCCCAGGGAACAGATCGCCGCCATCGAACAGGTCGTCATCGAAAGCCCCGGGAACCAGCCGATCGGGGCGCTCACGGTTCGCTATACCGCTTTCACCCTCTCCCGGGGGCTCAACCTGTCGCCGACGATTTCCCCGCCAAAACACCCGGCGAAACCGGCCCCGCCGGAGGTCGTCATGAGCGATGCCGGGTTCACCCTTCAGAACGGCTACCAGAAAGCCACCTTTTCCACCGCCGACGGGCTGCGGCTCACCTCGCTCGAAAGCCGGTTTTCGGGAAAAAACATCATGCACGAACGTGCCGCCACGCATCTTTTCGTGACGGAGATCGACGGCCGACGGGTCGGCGCGGAGGCGTGGCAGGTTCGCAACGTCACCGAACTCCCGGGAAGCGCCGAGCGGCGGACGATTCGGGTGACGCTGCAAAACGGCGACCTGAAAGGCACCCTTTCGCTTTCGATCACCCCACTCGACATGACGCTCGGGTTGACGATTGAGAATCAATCCCCGCAACCGAAGCGGTGGAAAACGCTTTTCCCGCAAATCGGCGGCCTCCTCCTCTCCGAAAAGGCGGCTCACGATTACTACCTGTTTCCCTATTACGGCGGCATCATCCACACCACCAACAGCGATCTCCGCTCGCTCTACAGCGTCGGTTCGGCGTGGTGGCAGATGGTCGATCTCTACTCCCCTTCGGAGGGGTTCGGGGTCGCGCTCCGGTGCCTCGATCCGGACGGTCTCCCCAAGGGCATCGCCTTCCGGAAAGGGAAGACCCATCCCGCGTTTGCCAGGATGATCGTCGGCGAGGAAAACAGCATGCTCTCGCCGGATTACCTCTGGAAAAACTCGCTCGCGGCCGGGCAGGGAAGCTCGATGGCGATCGAATACCCGCGCGCTTCCTGCGACGCGGGGGAGGCGGTTGTCTACCCGAAGGCAACCCTTTCCCTTCACCCGGGCGACTGGAAGGAACCGATGCAGCGGTATGCCGACTGGGCCAAAGAAACCTGGGAATGGCGGCCGTTGAGCGACAAGCTTAAAAATAGCTGGAACCAGCAGATGATCACCATGCTTTCGCCCCCTTACAAGGACCAGAAGTCGCTCTATCAGAACGGCGTCTGGTATGGAGCGTACCGGGAGGATCAGATCGACATCGCCGAGTTTGGCTATTGGTGGGAGTGGTCGGAGAAAGGGCCGTTTGGCACTTCGCTCGATCACGCGAAGGAAGAAGTCGGCGAAAGGCTTTACAACCGCTTCGGCAGTTTCTTCAACCAGCGGGACGAGCTTTCCGGCAAACGGGTCTACAAAGTCAATGATGGTGATTACGATTACAACACCTCCACCGGCGGGCTGGAGGGGCTGCGCGAGGCGATCACCAAGGCCAATCGGGCGGGAGTGCCGGTGCAGCTTTACACCACCCCGTTCCTGGCGGATGCCAACACCCGGCTGGGGCGGGAGTACGGGCGGAAGTTCAACGTCATGAACCCGTACCTCTCGGAGCGGCCTGCCGACAACCTTCCTTCCGCGCCCCGGGGGCAGCACTTCATCTCGTACGGCAAATGGCGCATGTGCCTCGACAGCGCGGAATATCAGGAGATCGTCGCGGAAAATCGCGCCCGGATCGCCCGCGACACCGGCGTCGATGCCATCCGCCTTGATGTCCTCGGCACCGGCGGCTACCCCTGCTTCAATCCCGAACATCGGCACGAGATCGCCAGGGAAGGCGACGACCTGAGCACCATGCGCGCCTCGCGGAGGCTGGTCGAAAGAATCCGCACCGCCGCCGCGCGGGAGGGAAGGCCCGATCTCCTCCTCGCCGCCGAATACCCCGGCGCGGACTTTCTCGCGGCAACGCTCGACAGCTCGCTCGGCTACGAGATGGACAACTGGTCGCCCGCCGGGTTGCGGCCCGTGCCGGTCAACCTCCTCCGGTTCTTTTTTCCTCATTTCAAGTACTTCGACCTGCTGCATCCCAACCGCCCCAATGACAAGTTCCCCTCCATCCCGTTCTGGAACGCCGTCGGCGTGCGCGGCAAACAATACCCGCCGGAGTTGCACCGGGTGCTGCGGGAAAACAGCGACGCGTTGAGTTCCGACCGGGTGGAACCGCTCGTCCCGACGCTGATCGAAGAGGTTTACGCCAACCGGTTCACCGGGGAAGACAAGAGGGTGATCCTCTTCTACAACGCCCGGAAAACGGAAATCGACGGTCCGGGGTTCAAAGTGGAAGCGGAGAATGGCTACCGTTATTTCAACCTGCTTGATCGGCAGGAAATCGCTCCGGTCGAGGGAGCGCTTCATCTCCGGATCGCCCCGGGAGGGGTTGCCGCCATCGCCCGTTTTACCCGCACCCTCGGTCTCGCCCGGGAGAAGGAGGCGCTCCGCGTCACCCTATCGCGGACGCTGGCCGACGCCCGGCTGGTCATCGAAGACCGCGAAGGCCGCCCCCTTCATGAACAACCGGTGGAAGGAACCGAAGCGCTGCTCCCTCCGTCGCTGTGGCGTTCCGGCAGCGTTGCCCGACTTTTCAGTGGCCACGATCTCAAAGATGCCGTATGGCTCCCCCAGCCATGATGTGGACGGTCAACGCCCGGGATGATGCCGCCGACGGCCTGACAGTCGTCGAACTGCTGGTCGCCCTGAGCGTGGCCGCGGTGCTGGCGCTGCTTGCCCTGACCGCAAGCCGGAAGGTCGGCAACCAGGCGAAGGCGGTCACCAATGTCAGCAACCTGCGCCAGATTGCCGCCGGTCTGATCGGTTATGCCAACGACCACGACAGCCGGCTGCCGTACAATTCCATTCGCGGCCCGGACGGCTCCGGCTACCAGACCTTCTACACACGCCAGCTCGCCCAGACCGGTTACGTGGCGGACGGAACGATCTTTTTCAGCCCATGGGGCGAAAAGTGGTGGACCGCCCCGGCCGCACGGCTCGCGGCGCTCCGCAACCCTGCCCTTGACTCAAGCCTTCCATGGTCCTCCCCCGCCTACGGCGCAAACAGCGAAGGGGCGATGCCGACCTCCCCCTCCACCACCTCGGCCAAAAACTGCGCCCAACTCAGCCAGGTGGGAGCCCGTGGCGATCTTTCAAAGCTGATGATCCTTCGCGATGTCTACAACCCCAACACCGCCGACAAGGGGGGCGGCATGATCCGGTTCGCCGGAGGATCGGCGAGCGCCTACATTCCCAAACCCGAACACCGCGCAGGCTATCGTTTTATCCAGGCCGCCTTTGCCGACGGGCATGTGGAAATCTTCACGCCAGAGGAAATCGCCCGTTTCGAAGAGGCCGCTACCCAGCCGCCCTACTGCAACAAGGTCTACACGCGGTAAAGGAAGCCTCCCAGCCGGTAAAGGAACGGGTGCGATCCACGCTCCGGCGGAAAGGCCCGATCTCCACGCCGCACGCTCTCCGGAGCGGATCGGCCGACGGCGCGTAAACCGTTCCCGAACAGCTTCCCTCCGACCGACGGATCGCGAGATCGACCTGATCGGCAAACTCCAGTTCCATCCCCTCCAGGCTAAACGACTGCACGCCGAAGCCGAGCCACTCGCCGCGATCTTCGTCGATCACCACCGCATCCGCCCGGCAACATCCGCCCTCAAAAGGGACCTCCGCTCCGCCTGCGGGGTAGTAACGCGCGTTGCCCGCCAGTTGCACCGCCCCGTCCCGGAGGGTGACCGCTTCCCCGTCCAGTGCCAGTGAAAAAAGAAACCGTCCGCTGGCAGCCGGTTCCCGGGCGGCGAGCATCCATCTTTGAATGCGGGGGTAACGGGCTTCCTCAAGCCTCTGCCCGGCGCGTCCGTTGATCCCGTAGATATAGCTGGGAAACCACGACGGCTCAAAGATCCGCACTTCCTGCGGGTGGGAACTCTCCAGCAGCCGGACAAACAACGCTTCCCCTTCATCGTCGTTCAGGCCCGCATCGCCATGCTTGATTCCGGCGATCCGGTTGGCCTGCCCGCCGGTCAACCGCCAGAGCCGGTCCGAAAGAGGGTCAATGGAGCCGGGGCAATGGAGGTGGGTGGAAAAACGGAGCGGAACGCGGCTTTCAAAGAAGTCCTCGACCACCACCGCTCCGGAAAGCCGGTCCTGCAAAACGGTTCTCTGTGCGTGGAGAACCCCCAACGACGGGTCGAGCGAACGGGTAAAGTTGATGTCGATATAGACAAAACGGCTTCCGACCCGGCAGCGGCGGACATGCGCATTGTATTGCGCCCCCATCTCTCCATGCAACTGCCGCCCCTCGGCCACTCCGCACCCCTCTTCAAAACAGAGGACGTTCCGGTTGGCGCTGAAGAGGCCATAGCTACCCTGGATCGCCACCACCACCGGGGTCTCGTTGATGCGGATGGTCAGGTCGCCCATCGCCCGCCACGCCTCGCGATTGTGCGGCATGATGCGGAAGGCGATTCCGGCCCCAGCCTGAACCCCGCCATTGATCAGCGTCGTCATCTTTCGCTCGCCGCCAAAGAGGGTGATCAATTCGCCGATCCCCGCAGCGTAAAACGGCTCCACAGGAAACCGGGCAGGCGGCGGAAGAATAGCAGGGGCGTAAAGAAGATCGAACAGGCCCCACTCCACCCGCCCCGTCGCCCGCCGTTCCTCCTCCACAAACGCTGCATAGAGCGAAGCGGTTTCGGGCGAGGGCACAAACCGGTGAAGAAACGCCGTCAGGAGCCGGTGCACCACGGTTCGCGGCCCCCGTTGCATCTCCTGCGAATTGGGAGCCAGGAAACTGGCTGACAAGGCCTCGCCGAGGTGCCGCAGGTAGGGGCTTTCCCCCAGTTCCGGGATCGGCCCCCCGAAGGTTGCGGCTGCGGCGAAATAGCGAACCGGCCAGAGCGGGTAGGTAGCGACCCATCTTGCCTTTCCGCTTTCGGGAAAGAGCGTGAGGCTGTCGAGAAACAAGCCATGGAAGAACGAGAGGATGCGGGGCGCTTCCGGCAGTTCATCATAAAACGCCATGCACGCCACCCCCACGCCATACCAGGTCCCGAGCGAATGCGCCCCCGGGTTGGGGCATCCCATGTAGCCGCGTTGCAACAAGGTAAAGCGATAAAGCTTTTGCAGGTATTCGCCCACTTTGGAGCGAACCGTCGCCCGCTCCCCCTCATCCAGCCAGGGCCGGAGGAATTCCCAACCGATCCCGGCCATGTAGAGCTTGTGGCCGATGGTCCGGTCGTTATCCCCGCCCATGATCAGCGGATCAGGCCGCCCGCTCCAGCTTTCCCGACGGCAGAGGGCGAGCAGCATCGCCTTCAGGCCCGAAACGATCGCTGCATCCCTGCTGACATGAGCGACCAGGCAGGCCGCGTCAAATCCGTCCCAGTGATCTTCGTTGAGGGGAAGCTCGGGACCGGCATCGCAATCGCCGGATGTGTCGAGAAAAGCTTTCACCCGTTCCGCCGTCTCCTGAAACGCCGCCTCGTTCCGTAGTTGTTCCCTACCCTCCTTCCCGCCGTCCTGATGAATCCGCGGCCTGGCGGTCGCCTGCGGCTGGAGCGGGACCCGCCGCCGGTCGTCGTGGCGGAGATCGACAAACGCCATCGCATTCCACGAGAGCCGCGCGCGGTCGCGTTCCGTCAGCTCAAAAACCAGTTCCGTCTCCTGCCCGAGCGCTTCGAAACCAAAGTCGGCCGTGAGCATTCCCTGTTCGATCTGTTCCGGCGAGGGAACATTGAACCAGAGCCCGCCGAGAAGCTGCCCGTTGACCCGGACCAACGCCATCGGCAGCGCCATCACCTCGTCGATATGGTTCAGATCCCACGGCCCGAGCGCCACCGCCTTTCCATCCGGCACGCGGGTCATCTCCACCATGGCGCTCTCCATCTCGAACGCGCCGGGGCGGGTCTCGATCCGCCCCTTGTAGAGCCCCGGCTTGAGGGAAAGATGAATTTCAAGCCGATGCGGGGTGGCGCGAACCAACCGGACGTGCTGGCAGGCGTCGTGCCATTCATGGGGCGCACCACGCGAAGGCGACGGTTGCAGGTAGGCAATCAGGTCTTCGTTAAGCATAAAAGAAAGCTCACCGCCGCACAGGGGTAAACCAGCCTGCCTTGAACTCGCCAAGATCCCTGGTCTTCGGATCGATCACCCGGGGTGAGACGAGCAGCGATTCCACGCGGCCATCGGTAAAGAGCGTGTTGACCCGGCCGTGATGAATCCCTTCGATCCATTTCCAGTTGGCTCCGGGACCGCTGACGATGTACCAGGTTCCAAACCCGCTCTCCACCTTCTGGTAGGAATCGACCAGCAACACCTTGGAACCGTCCACATCGCTGAAACGGAGCGGCGGCGCGTACTTGTCGACGATGTCCTCAAAGAGGTAGGCATTCATCCCGTAATTGGTCCAGCTTGGGCTGCCGCTGAGATGGTCCGCCTCGTTGGCGGGACAGAAGTAAGCCGATTTTTTGTCCGCCTGCGGAGCGGGCAGGTATTCCCGCAATGGGAGATACCACGACTTGCGGGTCCCCAGATTCTTCTCGGGATCGACATTCGGGTTGGCGGGGAAACGCATCTGGTGATCCGCCGCGTACGAGCCGATCGCGACATGCAGCGTCCGCAGGTTGGCTACGCACTGCACCGAACGGCTCCGGTCGAGCGCCTGCCGGGTGAGCGGCAGCGCGAGGAGCATGAGCACGGCAACCACGGCGACGGCCAGAAGGATCTCCAGCAGGGAAAAGGCGCGGCGGGCTGGCTTGCGGATAAGCATCGGCGGCATCGGGTTAAAGGCGAACATGGAGAAGACGCTGGCTGCCCGGCGGAAGCGAGATTTCCCCCTCCGGCAGTTCCACGCTCCTGCCGGAGTGAAGATCGAGCGCACCGGTCACCGGTTTCCCATCGATCTCCACAACGGTTTTCTGGTCGTGCAGGGTTCCATAGTTTCCAAGGAGGACCAGGGCCTCCCCGTCGTTGCCGAACGCTGAATAACAAAGCGCCGGGTTCTTCTCCGCCACCGCGATCCGGCGGCCGTTTTTCAGGAGCTTCTGGTAGGGAACCAGCAGGTGGAGCGCCCGGGCATGGTAGTAGAAATCGAGCGGATCGAAATCGGTAAAGGTATAGTAGGTGATGCCTCTCGCTCCGTTGAGAAAGGCTTCCAGAATCATCTGTTCGAGTTGGATGGAAGGGAACTCGCCGTAGGTGCCCGCCGTGAGCCATGGGATGATCTGTCGGCTTCCCAACTGGTCATAATTGCGGCGGACCACTTCGTGAATACGGGCCGCGCTGCCCCGGACATAGAGGGAGGGCTGGGCAAGCTGGATCGACCCCGGGTAGAGCGCTTCAAAGTCATAGACAAACTGGAAGACCGGCATGCCGACGTGGGAGTTGTAAAGCCCCGTCAACGGTCCCGCCTTTCCTTCCTGCGACCCGGCAAGCGCCCGGTGCAGATCGGCCATCATCCGGGTTCCCTGCGCGCGCAGGAAGGCGTCCCAGTCGTCCAGGCCGGAAGCGGCAAACGCCTCCCGGCATCGCGAGCATTTGGCCGCTTCGAGGGCGGGATAGTACCAGAACTCAATGTCGAAAAAAACAAACTCCGGCCCCAACGCCTTTGCCGCCCGGGCGACGCGCTCCATCTCCTCCCGGTAATACCTGCCGGTATAGCTCGGGCACGCATGCCGGCCCGGTTTGCCGTTGACCACGTTGCGCACCTCCGACTCGTCCTTGTGGCGGTTCCACATGACATGAAACGGCCCTTCATTATAGAGAATGCGAAACCCTTCCTTGCGCGCCGCTCCGACAAACTCCAGCAGGTGGTTCCATCGCTCCTCGCTTTGAAACGAACGGGGAAAGGTCGGGATGATGTTGAACCCCATCTGCCGGAACGACGAAAAATAGTCGGGGTAGCCTTCCTGGTGTTCATGGCGAAACCAGCCGAGGCTGATGTCGAAATCATCGACCGCCCCGACGACCGGAATCTCGATCGTCCTCACCGGGACCTCCACCCGGTTTGGCTCGGAGCCGGGGTCATCAACGGAAAAAACCGCCTTCGTCCCTTCGGGAACGCTGTATCCTTTTTCCGTCAGAAAGTAGAACGGGCCGAAAGGCCGATGGCTACCCGTGCCGTGGTAGAGCCCTTCGATCACCCACCGGTCACTCTTTTCGCCGGATTCAACGCGGCGCGCCACCGTTTTCGAGGAACCTGCCTGGAGCACCGGGCCGACCCGAAGGTCGATCCCCTTGGGTAGCTCGAAGAGAAAACGGGGAGATGCTTCCCTTCCTTCAGGGCGCGAATCGGTGATGATGAAGAAATTCGGCGTCGGAATATTGGTGGAAATGACCAGTTCCTCCTGCCGGGGACGGATCGAAATCCCCTGATTGATGAACGCGACCGGCTGCAATCCTTCCAACCCCGCGCATCGCCCCGGTTTCTCGTCCTTGATGATGGCGAGCTGGTCGGTAAAAAGATGGCTGGAAGCGCTTTGAAGCTGAATGCCGATATAGCGGACTTTGCGATGAACCGGGATCGCGAAGGTCTCCATGAACGCGCTCCCTTCCTCCGGAAGATAAAAAAAGGAGGACGCCGCCTCCTCTGCCAGTTCCTTTTCGCTTAAGTTCACCTTTCTTCGTCGGGCAAGCGGGAAAAACCTCTTCCCGTCCAGGCTTCCGACCACCAGCACTTCGGAAGGGAGGACCAGCCCGGGTTGCTCGGCACCCCCCAGCAACCGGATCGCCACCCGGGCGACCGGCTGCTCCGCCTCAAGGTCGACCAGCAGGTTGACCCCGGTATCGGCGCTCGTCCAGCCGACGGCATCCCGTGAAAACCAGACCCGGTCGTCGGTACGCTGCGACAACCGGCCGGAGGTGAGGTCAAGAGGGTCGTGGTCATCCACCGTCAGGCGGTAGTCGGGCTTTTTGGAAAAGCTGACCTTCCTGCCCAGGGCCAGGTTCTCGCCGCGGGTGGCTTCCGCCCATTTCGCCCGGGACGCCTCCGCTGCCGGCCCCGGCGCTTCCTTGAAATCAACCTTCCCGCCATAAAGCGGCCCGGCGACCGCCAGGCATGCCGCCGCCAGCGGCCCGCGGACCGGAAAACGCTTTTTTCTCCACCACGCGCCAACGCCAAGCAGCACCCCGGCGCTCAACAGCAGGGAAGCCATCCCCGGTTCAGGAACCACGGCAAAGTTGTCGAGATAAACGGTTCCGTTGACCGATCCGAGGTTGCCGATCATGAAGGCGTCGATCTGATCGGTAGCCTTCCCGTAGAATTTTTCGGTGATTGTTTGTCCGTTGCTGAGGGCAAACTCCAGCGACCGGTTCGCATTGCTGCCGGTGATCGTCAAGGTATACCATTGCCCGACGGAGACATTCCCGTCGAAATAGCCGGAAGTATAGGCACCGCCGTCGGTATTGCTATAGGAAGCCAGAACCCGGTAGGTTCCGCTGATATTGCGCACCGACACCGCCGCAAGCCGGTTCTGGGTATTGTAGTTGCCGCCTCCGTCGGTATCGAGAAGGGTCACCACGGTAAAGGCGCTCGTGCTCGCGTCGATGTCCGCCACATAAAAATCGAGCGAAAGGGTCCACTCCGCGCCGGTATAGGGATTCTTGAGCGCGCTGTAGCTATAGGCGCTGGTATCTCCGGTGCCGGTGGTCGACTGGTAAACCGCCCCCGTCCGCCCGAGGGACGAAGCGGCGGTGATCCGCTGGGTTCCGGAGTTGGCGGAGGAGGTCGACCACGATTGCGCCGGAGTGGTCCCGGGAATCGGTGAAGGCCACGGGCTGCTTCGGGTCAGGAGGCCGGTCTCGTAACCGTCAAAGTTGTCCTTCAGGACGGCTGCCGAACCCGGCGAGGCGGCGGCAAGCACCAGACAGGCGAGGGCCGCCCGGATCAACGCGGCAAGGGGGGAGGTCGGGGTATTCATAGGATTAGAGAAGGGAAAGAAACGGCTGGGAGGCAATTTCCCGGGGGATGAACGGGTCGGCGTCGGCCTCCGCGCCGTTGACGATCTTCACGGTACAGGGAAGCTCGTCGATTGCCGGGGGCTCCTCTCCGTTGAGGAGGGCTTTCAATGCCGTGGCATAAAGGGCGGCCAGCGACGCGGTCTGAAGTTCCCACACCAGCAGGGGAAACGGCGCATGAAACGCCATGGCATCCGAGGTTCTCAACACCACGTCGAGCGCCTCGGGCACGTCGATCCGCAGTTCGCAGATCGCCTTCTGGCAATCGGCAAAGAGCATGTCATCGATCACCATCAACCCGTCGGGCCGCTCCGTGGAAGCGTTCCAGATTTCCCGGAACCGCTCCCACCCCATTCCTTGTTCCGAGGCATCGGCGGAAAGATCGATCCATCGGTGGATCAGCGTCACCCCATATTCCGGGGCCAGCTTTTCGAGCGCTTTCGTCATCGGGTTGCGCCCGTCCACCGGGTTTTCCCAGCCGATCACGGCGATTCTCCGGCGTCCGCGTTCCTTGAAGTGGGCCAGGGCGCTCCGCACGAAATGTTCCGTGTTGCGGTTGATCCCGTTGGCACGCAGGAGGTCGTAACTGACAGCGGGCAGGTTCATCTTTCGCCAGAACTCCGACTCCAGGAACTCCCGCGCCACGCCGACGGCGGCCATGCCGACGATGCGGTCCAGGGCAAGATCGTCCATCAGGTCGTCGCAGGTCGAGGTTTCTCCCGGGAGCATCCCTCCCTGCATATAACCAAGGTAGGGACGGCTGCGCAGGCCCACCCTTCCCAGCGCCAGCCGCAACTCCTGCAAAAACCGGGGATAAAACGGGGAAAGACTCCGCCCGGCCACGTCGAGTTCCATCACGACGGCAACATGCCTGCGCTGAACCGGCCTCGGAGAGACAAACGTCCCCCCGCCCTGTCGCCGTTCAATGAGCCCCTCGCGCTCCAGTTCGGCAAACGCCGCCCGCACCGTAGAGACCGACACGCCATAGCGCCGGGTGAAGGCCGCTTCGGTCCCGAGCAGATCGCCGGGTTGACGGGTTTCAAGGATCGCCCGGAGATCGTCGGCAACCTGCCGGTAAAGCGGTCGCCGCCGGATCGACGGAGTGGGTAGAGAGGGTTCGCTCATCAATCATTCGAATAAATTCATTCGAATAATCCGTCAACCTCTTTTTTGAGAAAAAAGCAAAAAGCATCGCGCGGCGGGGGCCGTTTCAAATGCCGCTCACAACTCCCCGGTCTTCTGCGACGTATCGATGGCAAACCCCGCCTGCCGCACCACGGTGCGGATCTCCTCCGGGGTGATCCCGAGCGGGTTGTAGATGATGTGAGCGCCGCCCGCGCGAACGAGGCGGACGCCGTGGATTCCGTTCAAGCCCTTGAAGGCTTCCTTGAGCGCTTCCTCCGAAAGGTCGGTGTGAAGCGCGTCGATCCCGAGTTCCATTTCTTCGTAATCGGTCATCCTGGCAGGTATTTCCTCTCTTCACCATTTTTCGGGTTTCGACGCCGCTCCGGATGCGCCGTACCGGGATTCCGCGCCATTCGCGAAGAAAGAGGTTTCGCTTCCCGCGGTTGCCGGGGTAAAGTGACCGGAGCACATCCCGCAACCGCTTTTTCTTCACCTTTTTCGCACGCAGTGAGCAGCTACCAAGTTTTTGCCAGAAAATATCGCCCGCAGACGTTTGATGCCGTGATCGGACAGGAGCACATCACGCAGACGCTCAAAAACGCGATCACGACCAACCGCCTGGCTCACGCGTACCTCTTCGTCGGCCCGCGCGGCACGGGCAAGACCTCCACGGCGCGCATTCTCGCCAAGGCGCTCAACTGCGTCGAAGGGCCGACCGTCAACCCGTGCGGCGTCTGCGATGTCTGCCGGGAGATCGCCGGGGGCAATTCGCTCGACGTGCTCGAAATCGACGGCGCGAGCAACAACGGCGTCGAACAGGTGCGCGAACTGCGGGAAAACGTCCGCTTCGCGCCGACACGCGGCAAGTTCAAGCTCTACATCATCGACGAGGTACACATGCTCACCACGGCGGCGTTCAACGCGCTCCTCAAGACGCTGGAGGAGCCGCCCGAGCATGTGAAATTCATCTTCGCCACGACCGATGTCCAGAAGGTGCTGCCGACCATCCTTTCACGCTGCCAGCGGTTTGACCTCCGGCGGATTCCCTCCGAACTGATCGCCGGGCACCTGCAATACATCGCGGGGGAAGAGGGAATCACCCTCCAGCCGGAAGCCGCCCGCGCCGTTGCCAAGGGAGCCGACGGCGGGCTGCGCGACGCCGAATCGATGCTCGACCAACTGGTCGCCTTCTGCGGCGATACCATTGAGGAGAACGATGTCCTTTCCGTCTTCGGCTTTACCGCCGCCGAGACGGTCTCGACCCTTTGCGACCACCTGCTCGACGAAAACTCCTCCGGCGCGCTCGCGATCGTCCACGAACAGGCCGAAGCCGGGCGCGATCTCAGCCGCCTGATGGGCGACCTGATCGGCCACCTGCGCAACCTCCTTGTCGCCAAGGCCGATCCGGAAGGGATCAAGGCCGAAGTCGGCGGGGGCGACCTGGAACGCCTTCAGGAACAGGCCGAAAGCATCGGGCTCGACCGGCTGCTCGACCTGATCGAACAGTTCGCCGCCGCCGAAGGGCGGATGAAATGGGCTCCCAACAAAAAGCTCCACTTTGAAATCGCCGTCATCAAGGCGATCCAGACCCTCGGGCAGGCGACCGTGAGCGAACTGCTCGACACCCTGACCGCGATCCGCACCGGCGACGAACCGCCGCCCCTGCGCAAGAAGCGGGCCCCGCGCGCTCCGGCGAGATCGACCCCGCCGCCGCCTCCCGCCGCTCCACGCACCCCGGCCCCGGCACCGGCACCGAAGGCCGCCGCCGTGAAAGCGCCCGCTCCGGAACCGGCACCCAAAGCTGCCCCGGAACCGGCCCCCGAGCCCGAACAGACGCCAACGCCTCCCGCTCCCGAAACCACGGCTCCCCCTGCTCTCGAAACAACCGCCGAAGCCGCGACTCCGCCATGGCGCGACGACGACACCGCCGCCCCCTCTCCCGAACCGCCGACGCTCGAACCTCCCGCCCCCGCCGCCGCGACCTGGCGGCACCCGCAGGAACTTCCCCGGGAAGAGGAGAGCGCGCCCGATCTGGCGGCGCCTCCCCAAATTCCGACGAAAGCCGAAACCGGGACCGCGCCCGCCGATCTTCGCTCCCTCTGGATCGACCTCCTGTGCGAAGTTCGCGACGGCAAGCCGCTGCTTCGCGCCTGGATCGAAACCGGCCTTCTGGTCGAAGTCTGCGAAACGCGCTGCACCATCGCCTTTCCGCCGGAGTGCGCCTTCCAGATGGAATCGCTCTCCAAACCGAGTTCCCACGACTTTCTCCAGGAGGCGTTGAGCCGCCTCCTCGGCCGCCCCGTTACGCTCCGGCTCGTCACCCAGCAGGGGCTGGTCGTGGAGCCGGTTGACCTTCCGGAAAAGATCAAGGAAGCTTCCGCCGACCCGATGGAAGCGTTCAAGAACGACCCGCTCATCCAGAAAGCCCTTGAACTTTTCAGGGCCGAAATTCAATAACCCCAACTTCTTTTTCAGCAACCCGATCTGACACCATGAATATCCAGAAAATGATGAAACAGGCGCAGAAGATGCAGGCCGAGCTGGCACGCGCCCAGGAAGAACTCGGAACCCGCCAGGTCGAAGCGACCGTCGGCGGCGGCAAGGTCACCGTCGTCGCCACCGGCACCGGCGATGTCCTCTCCATCAAAATCGCCAAGGAGGTCGTCGACCCCGAAGATGTCGAGTTCCTCGAAGACCTCGTTTTGAGCGGCGTCAAGCAGGCGATCGCCAAGGGGAAGGAGATGACCCAGGACGAAATGGGCAAGCTTTCCGCAGGCATGGGACTGCCGCCGGGGTTGATGTAACCTCCGTCAACCCCCTCGCGCGGAAACCCGGAAAGGGCGTCCGTTTCGTTTCGACATTGGCGTCCTTTCCGTTTTAGATGGGAGGCCGCCAAAGATCATGGACATCAGCCACCACATCGCCAACCACATCCGCGACATTCCGCGTTCCGGCATCCGCGACTTCTTTGAAATCGTCCAGTCGATGAGCGACGTCATCTCGCTCGGTATCGGCGAGCCGGACTTTGACACCCCGTGGCACATCCGGGAGGCGGCCATCTATTCCCTGGAACAAGGGCGCACCGGCTACACCTCCAACCTCGGCACGCCGGAACTCCGCCGGGAAATCGCCGCGTATGTCGAAAAAACCTTTCACGTCGCCTACAACCCGACGAGCGAAATCATCGTCACCGTCGGGGTTTCGGAAGCGATCGACCTCGCCCTGCGCGCCCTGCTCAACCCGGGGGACGAAGTCCTCTACCATGAGCCGTGCTATGTCAGCTATAGCCCGAGCATCACCCTCGCCCATGGCGTCGCCGTCCCGATCGCGACGCGGCCGGAGGACCATTTCAGCCTGACCGCCGCCGCGATCGCTGAGCGGATCACCCCCCGCACCAAGGTGCTGATGGTCAACTTTCCGACCAACCCGACCGGGGCGACCCTCCAGCGGCCGGAACTGGAGAAGATCGCCGCGCTCTGCGTCCAGCACGATCTCATCGTCCTTTCCGACGAGATTTACAGTGAACTGAGTTACGACTCCCGGCGGCATATCTCCCTCGCCTCGCTCCCCGGGATGCGGGAACGGACCGTTTTTCTCCACGGCTTTTCGAAGGCGTTCGCCATGACCGGCTTCCGCATCGGCTACGCCTGCGCCCCCGCGCCGCTTACCGACGCGATGATGAAGATCCACCAGTACGGCATTCTCTGTGCCTCGACCACCGCGCAGGACGCCGCGCTCGAAGCGTTGAAAAACGGCGGGCCCGACATGGAACGGATGCGCCGGGAATATGAGGGGCGGCGCAACTACATCGTCCGCAGTCTCAACGACTTCGGGCTGGAATGCTTCAACCCGTACGGGGCGTTTTACGTTTTCCCGCGCATCACCTCCACCGGTTTGAGCAGCCGCGAGTTTTCGCTGCGCCTGCTCGAAAGCAAGAAAGTCGCCGTCGTACCCGGCAACGCTTTCGGCCCGAGCGGCGAAGGGTTTGTACGGTGCAGCTACGCCACCAGCCTCAAGCAGATCAAGGTTGCCATGCAGCGGATCGGCGAGTTTGTCGACGAACTTGCCGCAGAACGGCCCGCCCCGGTGCAACCTCTTGTTGACGCGCTCTGAAGCGTTCGGAATAATGGGCCGCAACTTTATGGAAAAAGACGTTCAAAGCCAGATCCAGGAACTCGAAGAGCGCATCCGCCAGCTTCGCAGCAGCCAACTTGAGGAACTTCAGGCGAAACTCGCCGAAGCCCGCGCCACGGTGGCGTCGCTCGAAGCCGAGATCGCCGAGATCTCAGGCAGCGCTCCCACCGCCGCCAAAACTCCCGCCGCCGGCAGCCGCCGCAAGCGGACCAGTTCGGAGGAAGTCCGGGGCCGCATCCTCAAGGCCCTCTCCGAGGTTCCCGAAGGTTTGAGCCAGAAGGAGATTTCCGAAATGACCGGGCTCAACTACAACACCGTCGCTCTCTACCTCAAAAACAACAGCGACCAGTTCAAGACCACGGGCGCTCTTCGCTCCAAGCGTTACTTCCTGCGGTAGAAGCGCGCCATGTGTGTCATTGCAGGTTATCTCGGAAACGAACCGGCCGCTCCCATCCTCCTCGAAATGCTCCGGCGAGAGGAGGGGCTGGCGGGCGGTTTTTATAGCGGCATCGTCACCCTTCACGAAGGGGTGCTCCACCACGCCAAAGTGGTGGGCGATGTCGAGACCCTGATCGCCAACACCCCGGCCTTGCAGCTTCCGGGGACGATCGGACTCGCCCACAGCCGCACCCCGAGCGGCGGCGGCCAGCCATGGGCCCACCCGTTTATCGACGCCTTCGAAAAGCTCGCCTACATCGCCAACGGCGCTCCCGGGGCGTACAAGGGAAAGGTCGATTTTGATACGGCGGCCCAAAAGCTTTTCCAGCGCGGCTACACCTTTTCCAGCGCGCAAAAGGGCCAGGTCGGCAATTATCCGATGCTCTCCGACGGCTCCTGCGTCCATGCGAGCGACATCCTCTGCCAGTCGATCGCCGCGAACTTCGAAGACCTCCCGCCGGGACCGCTCCGGCTTCTTCAGGCGGCAAGCGCCACCTACCAGGAGTTGCCCGGCGCCATCGTCGGTCTCTGCCTGCACCTCGACCACCCGGACGAAATCGTCGGCGCACGCCACAACAAACCGATGGAAATCGGCCGCCTTGGCGACGGAAGCTACGTCATCGCCTCCAGCACCCTCGCCTTTCCCGAAGAGGTCGAACAATATTTCCGCGCTCCGGCCATGAGCGGGTTGCGCCTTCACCGCAAGGAGGGCATCCAGATCCTTCCGTTTGAAAACCGTTCGCTCATACCGGTCGGCCTCCCGCCGTCGGCAGCGGCTGTTTCAGAGGTGGTGATCAACCTGCTCCGCGAAAAGAAAAGCGTAGCGGTCCCGACCGTCCGCGATGCCGTCGTCCCCCTTTGGCCTTCCGGCGTCCTCGACGAAAAAGAGGTGCTGGTCTTCCCGCTCCTTGCGGCGCTTGCAAAAGAAGGAAAGATCGAGCTTTGCGACGAGCGCGTCCCCGGCGTCGACGGGCAGGGCACCGTTCCCCGGACGATCGCCCACTGGCGGGGGTAGTTTCTACTGCGACCATGCGATCTCCATCCGCTGGCGCTGCTGGAAACGGTCGTCGTAAAAGAGATGTTTCCGGTCGCGCCCGTATTCATGGACGAGGCGCGTCACCTTGACGTCAAAACAGCAATACTCGGCGATCTCGACGAGCTTCCCTTCGCGCCACCAGCGGATCGCGTCGAGCCCGTCGCCGGTTTTGCCGACCCCGAGCGTGGCCGTGGCAATGGCGTCGAGCCCGAGCCGGTGCCCCAGCACCCCTTCGACATCGACCATCAGATCGAGCGTCGGCACCTGCGAGGGGAGGTCGAGAATGGTGTACCCCATCAACACTTCGTAGTCGAAATTGATCACGTTGAAGCCGATGACGAGATCGGCCCGCATCAGTTCCTTGACGAGATCGTTGACCTGGCACTCGCGGTAAATCCGGTAGCTCTCCGCCGCCGTGGAATAGGTGACGCCGATCGACATCCCCATATCCCGCTTGCGGTCCCACCCTCCGGCGTCGTTGGCGGTGCGTTGCGTTTCGAGATCAAAGTAGACGATGTTTCGGGACATACTGCCCCCGAGCTTCCGAAAAATGCGCGGCATTGACAAGCCATCGGTTGAACCATTGACTCAGAACCCGAGAAGCGCCCGCGCCGTCCGCATCAGTTCCGCCTCCATCGACCGGTGCGCCACCTTGGCGCCGCGCCGGTCTTCCGCGCGGACGATGCGCAGTTGCGCCGGTTCATCCGGCTCCAGCGGGAGACCGAAGCGGTCCCGCTCCCCGCATCGCGGCGGCTGAAACGCCGCTTCCACCCACAACCAGCGCCCGCTGTCGCGCTCCCGTACTTCAAACCAGAATTTCTTCACCCGTGACCTTGGCTCTCCTTCCTGTTGCGGCAGGAAGGTAGGATGCCGATGCCCGGGTGGGCGATCTCAAAGAGTCGACCTGACGTCAATTACCTCGGGGATTGTCAAGATTTGTTGACTGACCCCCTCGCTCCTCATGATCTCCGCAGACATTGTCGCAACGCGTGGTGGGTTTCGCGGTCGCCGCAATGTCGGCGGTACGCTTCGCGAAGAATCTGGGCAATCGTCTCCTCCCGATGCTTGGGGATGGACGGTTTGGGTAACTGAAGGTGGCGGTTGGTTCTGCGTTGCATAAGGAACGCAGATAAATACGGATCACGGAAGCCGTGCGGAGGTAGTTTCGGAAGGGAAAACCACCGTTTTTTTGGGCGTTTTACTGCGCCTTGGCTTCGATCACCGCTTCGGGTGTCGCCCCGGGAAGTGGGGCGGCGGGCGAAGGGGTTCCGACCGGCGAAGGCGAGCCTGCCGGCGAGGGCGTTCCCACGGGGGAGGGCGACCCGGCCGGCGACGGCGTTCCTGCGGGCGCAAGCGTTTCCGATGGCGACGGACTCGCCACGATTTCCGGTGTCGGCAACGGGGTGGGCGTCGGTTCCGGCGTCGGGGTCGGTGCGGCCTGGGCGATGGTCTCCCACCGGTGCAGTTTACCCCCGAAACCGCCGATTTCTCCCAATAACGCGCCCACCCGTTCATGCCACCGGTCGAGATCGGGCGGCCCGGGGGTGGGATCGGCGCTGTTGGGAAAGATGACGTAGGTTACCTTGAGGTCGCTCACGGGGCGGCTGATCGCCGAAGAACGGGGGTTGAGTTCCTTGGCCATCCGCAGCGAAGCCTCCCCGGCCTTGAAGCTGGGGCCCACGTCGCCGACGATGGCGGGGTAGAGCACGTCGTTGTAGATCACGGCGCAATAATCGCCCAGCGCCGGTGTGTAGACCTTATCGTCCCCCTTGAAAACAAACCCCGGCAGGACGATGAACGGGTCGGTCGCCGAAATGAGGAAACTGTATTTGCGAAGCTGGTTGACCTCGTAACGGGCCGCGCCGATCCGGTTGCTGATCTCCTGAAGCGCCGCCGCCCCGGCTCCCTTGGCCTGGATGCGCTCCCCCTCGACCTCGCGAAGCCGCGTCTCGGCCCGCGCCAGGAATGGATTGGGGACTTCCGTCAGCTTGGGCCAGCGGTAACTGGTCATCGGCTGGAAAAACCGGTCCTTCCCCTCGGGGTTCGGGATGCGGTCGCCGTCGGACCCGTCGGTGTCGATATCCATCTCCGACTGCCACAAAACGACGGCCCGCCCCGTTTCGGGGTGGCGCAGGTGGAGGACCGTCTCGCAATCGTAAAAATTATGCCGGGAAAGAAGCTGCTCCAGCTTCACGGCATTGTACTCCACGTACCGGAGCTTGCGCCGGTAAAGCTCCTCGTAATCGCCCGAAACCTCCGCCTGCTCCAGCATTGTTGCCAGCCCGGGCAGCAGGGTCGGCAGCGAAGCGTTGAGGGTCTGGAGTTCCTCCAGGCTCTGGCTCGCCTTCGGGACGCGCACCTTGACCTTCAACTCCACCTTGTAGCTCCCCTTCGCCGAGCGCTCCAGGCTGGCGATCCCGCCCGGTTCGCTCTCAAAGCTCGTCTCCAGCTCAATGCCGCTGTAGAGCCGGCCGACTTCCATCGACTTGCGCGGAATGTAGATCGGCGTCGGTGCGGGCGTGGGCGAAAGCGAAGGGGTCGGCACCATTTCGACCAGGCCGGGGTCGGGCGTCAGCGCCGGGGTCGGGGAAGGGGTCGGCGTGGCGGCATCCCGGGGCGTCGGCTTGCATCCGCCCAGGGCAAGGCCGAGCGCCAGCGCCGCCGCGGCAGCGGCCGCACGGGGGTTGAAGGTTGAAGAAGCCATAGGAAGAAAAGGAACGCAACCCCGCCGCGCAGGCAACTGCTTATTTCATGGTGAGGGAGACGATGGTCAGAATCAGGCTGGCGGCGCTCAGCACGGCCATGATGATCGAGTGAATCGGAGCCCGCCCGAGCATCACCTTCGGCACAAACTGCCCGGCGAGCGCCGCACTGACCAGAAGCCCGAGCAGCAATCCCCAGTTGTTCTGCCCCCGGAAGATGAAGACCGCCGAGAGGATCAGGATGACCCCGGTGATCGACCCTGCGATCAGCGAGGCCCGGCTTTTCGCTTTGAGAAAACCGATCAGCCCGCCGACGATGGCGAGAAGTCCGAAAACGAGGTAAAAGTATTTGGTCGCGTCGATCATAGTGGCGTCATGACTGGTGGTTACTCCCCACGAATGAGGCACTCCTGGATAAAACCGTAAAAATGGATCTGGAAGAGGGCGATTTCGTGTTCATTGCTCAAAATGGTGGAGATCGGGCGCTCCATCGCCTCTTCGGTGATGTCAAAGCGCGCCGCCAGCACCAGGCGGGCCTGGTTGAGCGTATTGAGCCAGGCGTCGACATGCTGCGCCGGGATCGTCAACACTCCGCCGACCCGCAAATCCTTCAGGTCACCCTTCACAATCGCTGCCGCGGATGCAAAAAGATGTTCCAGTTCCGGCTGCACATACTCACGCCAGTCTTCGCCGGCCGCTTCCGCCGTCGCGCCGTGCGGTTGCGGGCTCGGGTAAAGCCGGTCGTGCGCCCCCGGGTGTTCTCCCGGGTCACAGGATGGGATGATTGCCTTCAAAAAGTCAACCAGCGGTTCCTCCAGCCCGGTGACGCTGAAGGCGCCGTCTTCAAGGCGCGCTATCTCCACGAGCCCCTCCCGGTTGGTTTTTCACAACGGTTATTCACGTTCCAGAGTGGCAAGTAAAAGGTGGGCATGAAGCTGCTGCACGTAAAGTTCCGCCCGTTCCCGCGCGCCGCTCCAGAGGATCGAGCGCCCCTTCTGGTGGACCTCCATCATATGTTCGGTCGCCTTCTGGGTGGAGTAGCCGAAGACTTTCTTGAAAATGAGGGTCACGTAGCTCATCAGGTTGATCGGGTCGTTGTGGACCACGACGTTCCAGGGGAGATCCAGTTCGGTCCGGGTCTCGGTTTTGGTGAGGGTTTCAGTCATTCTGTCGGTTGCGCAAAAGGGGTGTCGAAGGCGGGGGCGGCGGGGAGGCCGAGGCACCGGGCAAGGAGACTTTCCTGCAACTCGTGCATCCGCGCCGCTTCGGCCGGGTCGCCGTCTTCATATCCGTAAAGATGAAGCAGGCCGTGGACGAGGTAGAGTGCCAGTTCGTCGCGGACGCTTCGAGCATAAAGCCCGGCGTTTTCACGGGCCGTCTCGGTGCTGATCACGATCTCCCCGTGCTGGAAGGTGATCACGTCGGTCGGCCCGGCAATCTGCATGAAATCGCGATGCAGGCGCGCGATGGTGGCATCGGAGACCAGCGAGACCTCGACCTCCTCCAGCAACGGCAGGGGGGCTTCCCCAGGGCCGGGCTGCTGCCGCAGGACTTCCGGCAGCGCCCTCGTCGCAAACCGGCGCAGCCACGCCAGTTCCGGGCGCAGCTTGCGCTGGCGGTTGTAAACCGAGATCACGGGCGCTCCCCGCTCCGCGTCCCCTTCTGGCATGGCATGGCACATCCCTTGCAACAAACGGCTCGCCTTTGGGCCTTAAGCCGCGGTGATCGGGGGGGTGCTCGCCTTCCCCGGGTTTTCCGTCCGCCCTTCGCCCTCGGTCCCGGTCTGTTTCGGGTAGGCGACGCGGCTGTGCATCATGTTGAGCAGGGTCGACTTGAAGCTCGCCGCGATCCTCTTGAGGTCGCGCAGCGTCAGGTCGCATTCGTTGAGCTGCCCGTCGGCCACCCGGGCGCGGATGATGTCCTGCACCATCTGCTCGACCCGCTGCGGCGTCACTTTCTCAAGACTGCGAGAGGCGCTCTCCACGCAGTCGGCGAGCGAGATGATCGCGCACTCCCGCGTCTGCGGCACCGGCCCGCTGTAGCGGAAGCTCTCTTCATGTACTTCGGGGATGTCCTCCTCGCGCATGTTCATGATCTTGCCCCCCTGCCGGGCATCCTCCTGCTGCTGGAGCGCCCGCTTGTAGAAGTACCAGACGAGCGAGGTGCCGTGGTGCTGCTGGATGACGTCGATCATCTCCTTCTTGAGCTTGTGCTTGAGCGCGAGGTCGACCCCCTCCTTGACGTGCGCGATGATGATCAGCGCGCTCATCGTCGGGGCGAGGTCGTTGTGCGGGTTGTGCTCTGAAATGTTTTCCGTGAAATACTCCGGCTTGACCAGTTTGCCGATGTCGTGGAAGTAGGAGCAGACGCGCGCCATCGTCGCATTGGCCCCGATCTTTTCCGCCGCCGCTTCCGCGAGGTTGGCGACCACCAGGCTGTGGTGGTAGGTCCCGGGAGCCTCGATCGTCATCCGCTTGAGCAGCGGATGGTTCAGGTCAGCCGCTTCGAGCCACGAAATGTCGGTCGTGATCCGGAACGTGTTTTCGAGAATCGGCAACGCGCCGGAAACGAGGATCGCGGTCATCACCCCGCAGCCGATGGTCGCGAGGCTCTGCATCCCGATCGCCTGCCAGTTGATCCCGCTGAAAATCTCCCAGACAATCGGCCCGATCAACCCGAACATCAGCGCCAGAATCCAGGTCGAAAGCCCGACGAAAACCCCGGCGCGGATCAAACGGCTGCGCTGGCGCACCTGGAGGGTCACAAAAACGGCGATAAAGCCGCTGATCAGGCTGATGACCATGAAGACCGCCGGGGGGAACCCCTTCACCAGCGCCGAACCCCAGAGGCTGACGAAAATCGCCGCGAAAATCCCGTGGTTTTTCCCGAGCAACACCGAAAGCACCAGCGGCGCAAAGGCGTATGGGATCAGAAGCGGCCCGTAGCTGTTGTCGAGCGAACCGTTCCACGCGAGGTAAAGCACCCCCTTCATCAGCGCGAGATGCGCCAGACAGACGCCGAAGACGAGGACGAGGCGCGAGTTGCGCCGGTAGGTTTCGGGGTGGTTGATCCAGAGCTGCGCGATCGCCGTCAGGAAAATCAGCAGGCTGGTGATGAATTTTTCAGTCGGCTGCGCCGGGTCGCCCCGGAAGATCAGGATGGCAAGGCCGACGACAAAGCCGAAAAAGATCAGAAACCGGACGCCGCTGCCGCTCTCCATCCCCTGAAGCACCTCGCTCTGGTTGCGCCGTCGTCGCTTCTTCTGCGAAACCAACCCCTTCTTGACCAGACGCTGCCGTTTAAGAAATCGAAACATGGAAAAAAGAGCCTTTCGCTTACCCTTCGCGGGTAGAGACATCACCCGAGCGATGTCGTTTATAGGCGCTGACGATGCGCCGCACGATCTCGTGCCGGACCACGTCGCGCTCCTCAAAGGTGCAGAAGGCGATCCCCTCGACATCCTTGAGAGCCTGGAGCGCCTCGATCAATCCCGAACGTTTGTTGGTCGGGAGGTCGATCTGCGTCGTATCCCCCGTGATGACGCACCGCGATTCGCTCCCGATGCGCGTCAGGAACATCAACATCTGTTCGGTGGTCGTATTCTGCGCTTCATCGAGGATGATGAAGGCGTGGTTGAGCGTGCGCCCGCGCATGAACGCCAGCGGCGCGATCTCGATGATCCCCCGCTCCACGTAGCGCTCCCGCTCGTCGTCTTCGAGCATGTCCTGCAACGCGTCGTAAAGCGGCCGCAGGTAGGGGGCGATCTTTTCCTTCAGGTCGCCCGGCAGGAACCCGAGCGCCTCCCCGGCTTCGACGGCGGGGCGGGTCAGGATGATCCGGTTGACCTCCCCTTTCTTGAGCGCCATGAGCGCCATCGCCATCGCCAGGTAGGTCTTCCCCGTCCCGGCGGGGCCGATGCCGAACACCAGGTCTTTCGCCGCGATCGTCTGCACATAGCTCCGCTGGCGCGCCGTTTTCGGGATGATCGGCGCGCGCCGCGGGGAAATCTGCATTTTCGTATCGAGCAACTGGTGTAACTCCTCCCTTCCATCCGGCTCGGTCACCGACGCGAGCGCGTAATGAAACTCATGGCGGCGGATCGGCATCCCGTTGCGGTGCGCCCGCTCGAGTTGCTCAAAAACCTGCCGCCCTTTTTCGACGCCCGTGCTCTCACCTTCGAGCCGCAACCACCCCTCGCGAGTCGTCACGCGTACGGCAAGCGCCTGTTCCAACGTTTTGAGCAACTTCAAATCGTTCGCATAAAGCGACTGAAGAACTCTTGCGTTCTCAAACTGCAAGGTCTGGCTCTCGGGCATCTTTTCTATCCCCATAGCGTAACCCCTTCCTGCGCGTGGTGTCAAACCTGCTTATTTGACCCCTTCCCCCTGGTCGCTGCCGAAAGGGAGCGCGCTTCGGGGAAGCGGCTGGCTTTTCGGGCCGCTCCATGGCACGATCGCGCTCCGATGCCCCCCAAGCCCCCTTCCCTCCGGACCGAGCCGCCGCTCTGTGTCGATCTCGACGGGACGTTGATCGCCTCCGACACGCTGGCGGATTCGTTTTGCCTGATGGTCCGGCAGAATCCGCTGACGGCGTTGCAGGCCCCTTTCTGGCTGTTGCGCGGCTGGCCCCGGCTCAAGGACGAAATGGTGGCGCGCACCCGCCTGCCGGTCGCCAACCTGCCGTACCGGCCCGAAGTCGTCCGCCACCTTCGCCGGGAGCGGGAGAAATGGCGGGAAATTTTACTCGTCACCGCGAGCGCCCAACGGATTGCGGAAGATGTGGCCGCCGAGACGCAACTCTTTACCGGGGTGATCGGGAGCGCTCACGGCGAAGGGTTGCGGGGAGCACAGAAGGCGCAACGGCTCGTGCAATGCTTCGGCGCGGGCGGCTTTGATTACCTCGGCGACTGCCGGGCCGACCTCGCCGTCTGGGCCAGGGCACGCAAAGCGCTGGTGGTCGGCTCGGAACGACTGGCCCGGCAGGCGCGGGCGGTGGCGGAGGTGGAGACCGTCTTTGCCGTCCCTGCGGCGGGCGCTTTAACCTGGCTGGAGGCGCTGGGAGTCGCCGGGTGGCCATGGCTTCTCCTCCTCCTGCCCGCAGCGTTCCTCTTCGCAGCGGGAGCAGGGAGCGGGCCGATGGCCGGGTTGATCGCCGCCGTCTTCTGTCTCGGTTCCGCCGCCTTTGCGTTGCTGGAGGGGTTGATGGCGATCGGGAGCGACCGCGCCGCCCCGTCGCGCCGGAGCCGCCCCTTTGCCGGCGGACGCCTCCCCGTGCTCCCCGGCGTGTTGCTTTTTGGCGTTTTGCTGCTGGTGTCCGCCGGACTCGCCCCGCTGTTGCCCGGGGCCTGGGGGTTCGCCTTTGGCGGATATGCCGCGCTCGGGCTGGCGATCGCCTTCCGGCCCGATCTGCGCCCCCGTTTGACATCCGCCCGCCCAGAGGAGAAAATCTCCCCGTTGCCGACTCCATGATCCTCTATCAGTCCGCCATCCTCCTCGTCCTGATCTTTTTTTTCGCGATGCTGCTCTGGAATCTCGGCAGTTTCCGGTCGATCAGGGTCGTCTCCACAACGCCGTCCGGCAAGGAAGCGCCACTGGTTTCCGTACTCGTCCCGGCGCGCAATGAAGCCCACCGGATCACGCCGTGCGCCGCCTCGCTCCTGCGGCAGAACTACCCCAACTACGAGGTGTTGATCCTCGACGACAACTCCGAAGAC
>DATMFV010000102.1:0-7580 GCA_035555975.1 Chthoniobacteraceae bacterium | reverse complement strand
TGGCCTCGGAGTACCTATTTTTAGCCTATAACGAAATTCCGACGACCGCCTGTATTCAGGGAATACAGAAGGGAGGAAGAATGCAGTTAGAGGCAAAAAGAGGTGCTCCATGGCCTTTGAAGGACTTTTTTCACAGCCTCTTATATGATGACCATCCTCTTGAGAACTGAATTTTTCGGACTGGAACATCTGCAGGATTCCCGATAGAAAGATCATTACGCCTCCCCCGCCCATGGACCCTCTTCTCATCATTGGATTTGTCATCCTCGCCGTGGTGATCCGGCTGGTCGCCGGTTCGTTCGACGGAGACCGGGTGGAGCGGTATCTCCGCGACAACGGCTATGAGCTGATCGACAAAAGCTGGGCTCCCTTTGGCCCGGGCTGGTATGGCGAAAAGGATTCGAGGATCTACGAGGTGGTTTATCGCGACCGCGAAGGGAGGGTCCACCGCGCGCATGTAAAAACGTCGATGTGGAGCGGCGTCTATCTCACGCGCGACCGCGTCGTGGAAGAGGTCCCGAAGCCGTCAATTGAAGAGGAAAAGGCTGCGTTGAAACGACGCCTCGCAGAACTTGAGGAACGGGAGAACCGTCGGCCCCGGTTGTGAAATCATGAAAGGCCACAAGGTCGCAGGGAATTCTCTTCACGCGGATTCCATCCGGTTGAAGCTATCTTGTTGCATTCCGGGAAACTCCTGAAGCATCACGAAACCACTTCAGATGAATATGGAAACAAGATTCGGTTCCAAAGCGTTTATAGGTGCAATAGCCGGGGGATTGATAGCGATAGGAATTCCTGTTTCTGTTACCGCCTATTCGGCCATCAAGTACAAGGATGCGGTTGGAGCAAATATCGGATTGGGTTTATTGCTGCTTGGGTTGCCCGTATATTTAGCAATTGCCATCATCCTTGGTTGGACCTTTGGCCGGGTTCTTGAAAGAATGGATTCCCGAAAACGGAAGCAGGAAGCAGGGCGATCGGATAAAACCTGAAGGCGAAGTTTTCCATTGATTGACAAAAACCATGACTCCCATCGACGCAAAACGGCTGTTTCTTAAACTGTTCATCGGGTTTCTCGGCGTCACTGCTTTTGTGGCCATTCTCTCCGTGTTGAGCGGCGATTTCGGGGAGTTTCAGCTCAAGGTGCTGGCGACGACGTTTTCCATTTCGGCGGCGAGCATCTGCTCGATGTCGTGTGCGGCGTTTATTGAGAAGACAAGGAAGAGGGGGGCGGGGGTTCTGGGGATGGTTTGTTCCGCTGTCGCGGCGGTGATGGTGGTCGGTGGTGTCTGGCTTGATATTGGAGGGGAGATTTATTGGAAGAGCACGGTTTCGCTGATCGTGGCGGCAGTCGGCTTTGCGCATGCGTTTCTGCTGGCGCTGCCGGGGCTGGATGCCAGGCATCGCTGGGCGCAAACCGCTGCCGATGTTTTCATCGCTATTCTTGCGGTTCAGATCGTGGTGGCGGTCTGGGGCGAGATCAATGATGCCGGTTATTTCAAGTTGCTGGCAGTGGTTTCGATCATCGTGGTGCTGCTGACGCTGGTGATCCCCATCCTGATGAAGATTCAAAAAGGGAGTGAAAGCTCACCCAAAACGTTGGTACTCACGGAAACCGGGGATGGGACCTATAGAGATCAGTACGGGATCATCTATCAGGTGACGCGGATGGACGACGGGGATTCCCGCCACCCTAAAGCTTAACTTCTCTCCTCGTTTTGGAGGGCGCACCTCCGCGTGCGCCGTGGGGCTGGAGGTGGAAGCGGGAACAGGGTGCTACCCAAGTCCAACGACACGGACGATGCGGAGGCCGTCCAGTGCAAGAGCTTTTCAAGGTGCGGAGGAGACGTGCAGTTTCCTATCCGCCACCCTCCGGTCCGGATGCAGTTTGAGCGTATTCCCGGGGTCCACCTTGACAAGGAAATCCGCGCCATTCTCTCCGCGTACGCTCCCGGCGGGCAACTCGATGTTCATCGAGGTCGTGGAGCCGCCGACCACGCCCGTGATCATCTCCGACTTGATGAGCCGGGCGCCGGAGTAATCGTAGACCTGCACGGGGAAGGACTTCATGTAGGGGTGGCCGCTGTTGTGGATGGAGACGTTGACCTCCGCCGCTCCGTCCCGGGAAGCGCGGTCTGCCGATACCGTGACGCTAGGCATGATCTCGGCAAGGTGCAGGACGGCGGTATTGTTGTCCGGGTTCCACTCCGTATAGCCCAGAGGCGGCTCGATGACGGCATAGACTGCCTCGGGCACGTTTTCGTGATCCCAGATATCCTCCTCCAGCTTCCAGTCGACGCCGACCTCCACGGTTTCCCCGCCCGGAATGGCTTTTTGCATCAACCGGTTGGTGGTGGCAATCAGCTTGCCGCCGTTTTTGGGATCGCCATGGTAGAAGGAGACGCTCACTCGCTGGGGCGCGTAGCCGAGCATCCCGTTACTGGTGATCCGTGCATTAAGCCGAACCGTTGTGCCTCCGATGAACTCCGCGTTGGGAGAGGTCAGTCCATCCGGGGCAAAGGCAAGGTCTCTCACGGGGCGGAACCGGCCCACCATGATCTTCTCGCGACCGGGGATGGGCGAGTTGGGGATGGCAACCATCTTCCCCTGTTCATCGGGGGCTTCCACCGTGCCGTAGGCGATGTCGGTATGGACGTAGAGCAGGACGAGATTGCCCATGGAATCGGTGGTGGTGGTGTATAGCGTTTCCAGATCGTCGCCGGGGGTGATGGCGGCCGGCTTGCTCCAGCTACCGGTCTGGTACTCGTAGACAGTGGTCACGATGCTGGGGCCGGCAGGAGTCTGCTCGGACCATGAGACGGCGATGTCCCGATCAAAGCTGCCCGCAGGGTCATGGAGCAGGGTCATTTTCACACCACTGGGCGGCGTGCCGTTGGTGGAGGCGCGCAGCACTTTCCTGGCGGAATCAAGGCCGAGCCCCACCCCGGCCCGTCGGACGACGATGTCTCCATTCTCAATCCAGAGGATGACCACGTTCCCATCCCCGGCCGTGGCGACCTGCGGCTCGATATTTTTACCGGCCGCCGTGGAGATTTCCACCGGCGCGCTCCATTCGTTGAGGTCCATGTTCAAGGCATCCGTTTTGTGGCTGTGCGCCATGATGCGGCTCCGCCCGTTGCCCATATCTTCCGAGTAGACCAGATAGGTTTGGTAGCCATGCCCGCTGATGTCCCACGAAAGCAGCCCTTTGGGTGCCTTGAGCGTCTGCTTCTTCCGGGAGGCTTCATCGGCATGGTTTGGCCTGATCCATTTGCCATCATGATAGAGCGCATAGCGAAACTCCGCATCGGCGGGCAACCCTCCCTGGGGCTGAGGGGTGGAACCCGCCAGGCTGGTGCTGATCCACGTCACCAGAGCGTCCTCGTACTCCTTCCCCAGATTCCCCGTGACCTTCGGGGAGAGGTCGGCGCGATCCGGATCGCCCAGAATCTCCGTCTTCCACTCCGGCATGGCATGAGCCTTGTCGCTTTTGAGCACACCCACGGCCACCTGCGTCTGGTCGAGCCACTCCGTCAGTCCCGTACCCTGAAATTTGGGGTCCTGCAACTGCTGCCATGCGGCGATAAAGCCCGGCTTGGTATTCGAGATGGCCGCCGTGGAAGGAGCGATCTGGGCGGCTCCATTCCCGGCGGGCAGGGCAACCGGCGTCGTCCATTCGCCGTTCCGGAAGTAACTCCAGAGCACCTGCGTAAACTGCGAGCTTCCCGAGGGCGTACCGGGAGCACGGGTATCAATTCCAAAGAGGGCGAGCATTTCTCCGTTGCCAACTGACGAGGCCATGCCGGGCCATGCGACAGAGGTCGAATTGACCGCCAGCGGCAGCACGGCCCCGGCTTCGATGCTGGCGCTGCCGCCCGGATGGTTGCGCCGACCGCCGCCGGGGGCCATCGACATCAGGGAGCGTCGTGTCAAGGCGCGCTCCGTTCCCAGACGCCGGAACATCGCCTTCTGTGAGGCAATCGAGGCGGCGTCCGCCCGCGGCATGGCATTGGGCGCAGGGGCAAGCGGATAGGCGATCAGTTCGCCCGGCTCGGGAGGAGGCACGAGCGTAAAGCCCGCGGAGGGTGCAGAGGGCACACTTTGGGCCGGGCGCTGCCCGGGCGGCAACGCGCCTTGCGGGAGATCGGGGAAATGATATTGCAAGAGGGCGAAACGCCAGCTCGATTCAAAGCAGAGGAAATAGAAATCGGTGCCGACATAGGCCTCCGCGCTCAGATTCTGAAGACCGACGAGATTGTTCTCAATCGGGTAGTACATATCGAGATTAAGCTTCCCTCCCGCCATGGCAATCATGCCGAATTTCCCCAGCCCGGTGATCTCGATCACCGCATTGAACGCCAGCCGCAGATCCATCTCGCCCCCCAGCGCAAGGCTTTTCACCATCGGTTCCTTCTGCGTCAACCCCAGCCCGACTTCGCCATAGAGCGACGGGTTGGCCGTCAGGTCAAACTTCAGGTCGGCCATCATCAACTTGAGCTTCGGCCCCACGATGGGAATCTTGTCCACCATCTTCTGCCCCTCCTGCGGCAGCACCGTCAGGAGCGATTTCTCCCAGAGGGGAATACTGGTGTACCAGCCAAGATAGATCTTCGACTCCGTCTTCACCCACTTGCCCGGCTCCCATGTTTTCTCCCCCTGATCGACCTTCCAGATGCCGCCGTCCCATTGCGTCTCTTCCTTGCTGCCGACGTCGATCCCATAATCCTTCCCGGCCACGGTGATCGTCGCGCCGCCGGTGGTTTCCGAGGTGTATTTGCGGGCGATCGGGTAAAAGTTCAGCTTTCCGGTCATCTGCGCCTTGAGCCCATATTTCCCGACGAGCGGAAAGTTTTTGCCAAACTGGATGGCATTGGGCGGCACACGGTAGGCCAGCGTATAGTTGAATTTTGAGACCGGTAAAAAACCGCCCACGATCCGGGCTTCATCCAGCACGGGGAAATCGACCCCGGTGACCTGGACGGTTTCGGTGATCTTCCCGCCATTCGCCAGTTTGGCCGTGACTTCCAGCGGATTCTGCGGACCGTCCACGCCGTACTTGAGATCGCGGGCGGGAAGGGTAACAACCACCTTTACCCACCGCTCCCCGGTGGAAGGGCCCCAGCGCAGTTCCACATTGTCGCTCTGGAGCACGCCGTTGAAAGCCACGATGATTTCCGGACGCGGGTCGTTCGCCTTGCCCGGATACCGGAGCACCGTGTAAGCGGTGACTCTCCGGCTGTCGCCGGGGCGGCCACGCGGGACGATCATCGACTCCACGAAGGAACGCCCGGGGCGCGTGGGATCGTAAAAGGAAAAATTCGGCCCGTCCTCATTCGCTGCCAGAATATTCGCAGAGGGGAAGCCCAAAAGGCTGAGGGAAGAAAGCAGGAAAAGAGCACGTTTCATAGTGGCAAGCCGCAAAGTGCGGCGCTACCCCGTCGCCAGCAACGCGGATTGGATAAACGGCGTCGGAAAAAGGATAAACGGAATGCAAAAAGGGCCTTCCCTGACGACAGGAAGGCCCTTTTTAGGCAGAAAAATCGTTGTGGACGCTTTACTCTTTTAGTCCGCGTACTTCACGCCGCAGCCGTACGGCTTGGTCGTGGCGGTCGTAACCGGCTTGCCGGTCATGACTTCCTTGAGTGCGGCGCGGACGTAGTTTTTGGCTTCCTTGATCGCGCCGGCGTCGGGCGTCGGCTTGTCGTCGATCGCGCCGTTGTAGACGAGCACCCCTTCCTTGTTGATGATGTACATGTGCGGGGTCGTTTTGGCGTCGTAGAGACGGGCGACCTTGCTGTCGGCGTCGGAAAGGCTCGTGGTGGCGGCGACTTTGTGGGCCTTGTCGTAGGCGGCGAGATTTTCAGGTGTCTGCGAACCTTGCTTGCCGGGGGCGTTCGAGTTGATCCGATACCAGACGATCCCCTTCTTCACGGCGGCCTTCTGGAATTTCTGCATCGCTCCGGCGTTGTAGAACTTTTTGACGAAGGGACACTCCGGGTTGGTCCATTCCAGAACGACGACGCTTCCTTTATGCTCGGAAAGCGAGTGGGTCTTCCCGTCTGCACCGGGCAGGCTGAAATCGGGCGCAGGCTTGCCGATCTCGGGAGCCGCCGCATGGGCGCTCATCGGGGCGACGGCAACGGCGATCGCTGAAAAAGCGATGGGAAGAAAGGAAAGAAGGGTGGTTTTCATAAAGAATGGTAATGACTTCTGATCAAACGCGCCAACAATGGCACGGGGTTGGAACCTTTTTACCCCAAAACGTTCAAATTTTTTTCAAAATAACTCGCCGGACCGGCGCGGCGGCTCCAGCCCGACCTTCCGCCAGGCGGCGGGAAGGGCGACCCGACCCTGCGGCGTCCGTTTGAGATAGCCCTGCATGATCAGGTACGGCTCGTTGACCTCCTCCAGTGTCCCGGCGTCTTCGCCGATCGCGACGGCCAGCGAGTTGAGCCCGACGGGGCCGCCGTCAAAGGTCTGCACCAGCGTTTCAAGGATGCGCTTGTCCATCTCGTCGAATCCGTCGGCATCGATCTCCAGCATCGAGAGCGCACGATCGGCCACTTCGCGGTTGATCGCGGCATTGGCCCGCACCTGCGCATAGTCGCGCACCCAGCGCAACAGATTGTTGGCGATCCGGGGCGTTCCCCGCGAGCGGGCGGCGATCTCCAGCGCGCCGGGAGGGTCGATGTCGATGCTCATGATCCGGGCGCTCCGCTCCAGAATCTTCTGCAACTCCTCCGCCGTGTAGTAATCGAGGCGGCTGTTCATGCCGAACCGGGAACGCAGCGGCGCGGAGAGCATCCCGGAACGGGTGGTCGCCCCGATCAGGGTAAATTTCGGGAGATTGAGCCGCACGCTCCGGGCGTTGGGCCCCTGATCGATCACAATATCGAGCTTGAAATCCTCCATCGCCGGGTAGAGGTACTCCTCGATGGTCGGCTGAAGGCGGTGGATTTCGTCGATGAAGAGGACATCGCCCCGTTCCAGCGTGGTGAGCAACCCCGCAAGATCGCCCGCTTTTTCGATCGTCGGGCCGCTGGTGCTCTTGATCGCGACCCCCATCGCGTTGGCGAGGATGTAGGCGAGCGTCGTCTTGCCGAGCCCCGGAGGACCGCTCAAGAGCACGTGGTCGAGCACGTCGCCGCGCTGGCGGGCGGCTTCGACGACGACTTCGAGCCGTTCGCAGACCTTCGCCTGGCCCGCGAACTCGTCGAACATCGGCGGGCGCAGCGAGATGTCGAACGGGGTGTCGGGCGAGTCGAGCGTGCTTTTGATAAACGGGTCGGCCACGCCTTACCTCATAGCGTTGCGACCCCGTCTTTGGCAATGCGGGAAATCGCGGCGCGGGGGGTTAAGGCTGGAGGGAGAGCGGAAGGAGCGGGGCGGCGTCCAGCGCCGCGGCGCACGCGGAGGTGCGCCCTCCGGGCGCTCCCCGCGCCAAGGTTTCTAAGTAAACAGCATTGGCCTTAGCCTGCTTTATTCATGAAGCTCGTGACGAGATGGCTCCAAAGGCCGGAGATGCAAGGCGGGCGCAGGTTGAAAAGCCTGAGTGCATGGGTACATGCTCGATGGCTTTT
>DATMFV010000101.1:0-24323 GCA_035555975.1 Chthoniobacteraceae bacterium | reverse complement strand
GGAATTTGGTTTCCTCCGTCGTCGCCGCCTGCTCGGCCTTTTCCAGAAGCGCGTCCGCCTCCCTCAGAAAGGCGTCGCTGTACGGCAGCCGGTCCTGACAGAGCAACGGCTGGGGGGCGAGGCTCAGGAAATAATCCCGCGTGCATTGCAGGTACTCCAGGAAAGCCTCCGCGCCGGTTCCATAGTAGAGTTCGCAGAATTCGCGGGTCACCGCTTTTTCGTCGATCTCCTGTTTCCACATCGTCTGCGCCAGCAGGTAGTGCCGGAGTTCGCGCAGTTCGCTCGCCCGCGTATAGCTGGACTCCGCAAAAAGGCCGTTGACCCCGTGCTGCCGGTAGAGCCGCAGGTTTTCCACCAGAACGTCGATGTCGGGAAAGAGATCAAGCCACGACCATGAGTTGTAGTAATAGTTCCAGAGGTAGAGCTGTTTGCTTTTTCCCTGCCATCCTTTGAGATCGGCGAGCAGCTTCCGGTTGCGTTCGCTGGCGGTGTCGGTGATCAGCCGCCCCTGGTCCGCCTCGAGCGGGGCGAAGCGGATGACGATGTTGTCGCGCAGGACGGTTTTGGCGGGCGGTTTTCTCGCATAGCTATACGCCAGCGTTTCGAGGTTCGCCTCCGGGTAGTCTTTGGCCAGCGCCTCGCTCAACCGGTTCAGGATGCGGTAGAGTGTTCCGCCGTTGGTCTCCTCCTCGCGATTGACGGCGGCGCATTCGGGGCAGGCGCACCAGCCGCCGTTGGCCCCTCCGTCGTTGTTGGAAAGATCAAGGAGCACCTTGCTGGCGGGGTTGTAGTTTTTGGAAACCCGGTAGCGGTCGAGTTCGGCCTTCATCTTGCGCAGGATGATCCCGTAGACATCAGGGTGGGATAAACACAACTGGCTCGGCTGGCTGCCGCTCGGGCCCCGGGGGGAGCGTTTGCCATTGGCCAGCGCGAAGTATTCGGGATGGCTCTCAAAGTATTCCTCCTGCGGGACATACCAGTGTGCCGAATGGATCGACTTGCCGACCCAGGTGATGCCGCCCAGCATCTTTTCCTTGAGGGTGAACCCCCAGCGCGAATTCAGGCGGTTTCGAACGCCCCACGTTTCATCCTCAAACGTGCAGATGTTGCGGTATTCCATCGGCGGATCGTACGCGAAACTGCGGCCGGAGACTTCCAGCGCGGGCCGGGCGGGGACATGGTTGACGCCGGGAGCCAGAAAACGGACGCCAACGTTCTCTTCCAGCCAGTCATAGACGCCATAGAGGGTGCCGCGCGGGTGGCGACCGATGAGGTGAATCCCGCCCGGGTTGACATAACAGGTATAGCCGTCGCCCGTCTGCGGGCGGAGCGCCGCGGGCAGGGTAGCGACGTTCAGGCGGCGGGTCTTGCCGAGGATGATTTCCGGGCCTTTCGGTTCCTCTTCATCGGTGATCACCTCCAGCCCGACGCCGGTCGCTTCCTTGAGAAAATGCGCCAGCTCCTGTGCGGCATACCGTTCGGCCTCCGCGCTTTCATGGCTGATGACGATCCGGCAGGCGGAGGTTCCGTTTTCCGCAATCCGGAGAGGGGGAGCCTCGGCTGCATCGGTGGAGAGGGCGTTGAGGGCGGACAGGAGTAACATCAGGGCAGGGAGAAGGAAGGATCGGGCTAAATTCATGACGGGGAAGAGATGAAAGGGAGTGCGCCGGGAAGAACCATCGGGCGCATGACCTGTTACTGGAGCTTGAGTTCCGCCGCGCCGTTCTTCCATTCCTCCAGCGTCATCAGGCGTACGGAGCCGTCCACGAATCCGGAGACCATGCCGTCGTTGTGTGGAAAGGCGGCCTGGTTGTACGGCGCGGCATGTTTTTTGGAGGAGGTCTTGTCCTCATTGTCGAGTCGCCAGACCGAAGGGCTGTAGATCAACCCGAGGGCGTCGCCCACCAGCATCGTATTGGGGCGGAAGTTGGCGAGCCGTCCGCTATCCTTTCGCATCCCGAACAGCGGCTTGGGCGCGGAGCCCGGGCCGCCGGTATAGACGACCCCATAGGTTCCGTACGGCATCGCTTCGCCCCTGGCCGCCCTGGCGGCGCGTTGCGTGGGGCATTGCAGGTAGTCGCGACCGAGGCGTTCCTTGGGGTCGGCATGGCCGAGGTAGGGCCCGAGCCGGTTGGCCCAGTAGCTCTCTTCGGTGTAGGGGGTTTCCCAGGCCGAAATCAACCGGCCATCGTGATCGGCGGCATGTTGAAGAATGGCGATGACGATGCTGCGGACCTGGCTGACGCAGGTGGTGGCATTGGCCCGGTCGCGCGCGGAGCCGAGAAGGGGAAGCAGCAGGAGGGCGAGGATGGCCGCCAGCCCAATGACAATGGCCAGCTCGACAAGCGTGAAGGCTGCGCGGTCCGGAGGTCGATCGGGGTTCATGATCGGAAGGGGAGTGGTTACACCGTGCGGCGGCGGAGCAGTACGGCTGCCGCCGCCAGCCCGCCGACCAGCAGCGCCACGGCGGAAGGCTCCGGCACGGCGGTGACCTGTAACGTACCGGTATTTTCAAAGAATGTATAGGTGATGGTGCCGTCGGTTTTCGACCAGGTGTCGTCAGGATGGCTGGTAAAATCAGCGAGATTGAAAGTGTTGCCATACGCGACGGAGAGGGTCGCGACATCGACCAGATTCCACTCGTCGCCGGGTGCGACGCCCGCGCCCGTCAGGTCAAAGGTGAAGGTTCCATCGAGTTGCACCACGCCGTTTCCGGTGATCCGGTTGTTCTCTCCGTTCGCGCCGATCGTAAAGCGCAGGCTGCCGGTTTCCGCAAGGGTGAAGGAACTGGCGGCGGTGCCGTTCACCGTCGTATCGCCGGTATAGGTGTTGGCTCCGGAGAGAATCACCCGGGTGGCGGAGGTCCCCAGCGCGAAGGCGAGGCCGTTGGCATTCCCGCCGTCGGTGATCGCGCCGGTGAAGCTCACGGTGTTCTGGTCCACCGCGTTCGCGCCGGTGAACCCTCCGGTGATGGTCCGCGTCACCCCGGTTCCGGCGAGCAGGGTGTCGCCTTCAAACACGATGTTCTTGTTGTTGGCCGACGCATCCCCCGCCTGAAAATCGCCTTCGATCTGCACCCGGTTGCCCAGGTTCCGTTCCGCGCCGCTGGCCCGCAGCATACCTCCGCTTAAAACCACCGTTCCCTTGCCCAGCGGCCCGGTGGTCACGCCGTTGACCGGCCCGGTCGTGCTGCTGGTCAGGGTCACGACACCTGCGGCAAGGGTGAAATCTCCCGCGAAGGAGTTGGTCTCGCGCAGCAGGATGTCGCCCCCCGGTTTGTTGATCCTGATGCCCCCTTCTCCCGAGAGGGTGACGGTGGAGAGATTGAGCCGTCCGGTGGCTGCTCCGGTGATCTGCAGAACCGTTCCCGTGCCGACGATGTTCGAGAGGCTGATAAATTGAAACTGTTGAAGGGCGCTTCCCTTGTCATGGACGATGGAGGGGTTGACCCCGCCGACCTGGACAAAGTGGATCGGGGCCGCCCCGGAATCGACCGTGTAGACCATGGAGGTCGCCGCATCGGCGAGCTTCCACTGGAAAACGTTGAAGGCGCTCCCTGAAACGTTGTTCCGGAAATAGGTCGCCCCGCTCCGGTTCACCGTCAGGTTGCTGAAGTCGAGGTTGATGGCGCTGGCACCGGGTGCGGGAACCGCGCCGCCGACCCATTTCTCATCGTCATCCCAATAGACCGGATTGTCCGTCGTGTGGGTTTCGGTGATCCAGGTGTAGGTGGTCTGCCCCTGCGCGTTCGCGCAAAGCAGGGAGAGCGCCAGACCCGGAGCAGCGAGCAGGAGGGGGAGAAAACGGCGAATCGGTTTCATGAACGGCGATTCTATAAAAATAATCAGAGATTGCAACTATTTTAAACAGTAAGCGCCTCAGGGGGTTCCGGTGATTTGCCTCACTCGTCACCGCGCGACGGACGCACGGAGCTTTTCTGAAAGGCTAAGTCCCCGGGGAAATGGCAGAGAGGAGTGGCCGGAGTGAGCCGTCCGGCGAAGTTCGTTGATTTTTTTTGGAAAACGGTGTTTATAAAAACAGCTTGACCGATCTCGAACTCGCCCTCATCTCCTCATGACCGTGAACGAACCACCGAAAGAGAAAGACGCCTCCAAAGTCCGGACTTTTGACAAAGTTTATGCTTATCTCGACCAGCACCTGAAGGTGGGCGAGAAGAAGGCGAACTTTCGCCTGCCGCCGATACGGCAGATCTCGCGAGGCACGGGCGTGAGCCCCAGCAGCGTGCGCAATGTGTTGTTGAACCTGGCCGAAGAGGGGCGGGTGGAGATTTTTCCCGGGAGCGGCGCTTTCTGGATTCCCAACCCCTCGAGAAAACGGGAGGAGCTGGTCATCGGCATCAACAGTTTCGTCGCCCCCGGCCACGAGGCGACCGCCCAGCGGCTCTGGAGCAGTCTTTACGGGGGGATGATCCGCGCGGCCGTCAAGGAGAGCCTCGAAGTCAAGTTCAAGCCGGTGGCGTTCGATCTCGCATCGCCCCAGGCGGTCGATTTCGGGAACCTCAGCCATACCGTCAAGGGAGCCGATTGTTTCTTTTTCTCCTACCCGAGCCCGATGGCCCGGCACATCGTGGCTTTTCTCGAGGAACTCGCCATCCCGTGCATTTTCTATAACCCGATCTCGCCCACCGAGACGGTGAACTTTCTTTCGCCCGACTACTTCGGCACCGCCCGGCGGATCGGCAGAATTTGGGCGCGCACCGGCAGGGAGCGCATACTGTTGCTCCAGGCCCCGGGCGCGCAGCGGTCGACTTCCTGCCAGCTTCTCTATGCCGGGTTGACCACCGGCCTCGGCATGGAGCGGGCGGTTCTGCCGGAAGTCCGGCGGCTCGACATCAGGGAAAACTCGCGTTCACTCGCCGCCGGGGCTTTCAAGGCGCTGGTGAAGGAGCAGAAGCGCCCGCCGGACGCCGTTCACTGCACGGCGGATGAATCAGCCCTCGGCGTGCGCGATGCGGCGTACGAACTCGGCATCGAAATCCCCCGGCAGATGAGCATCATCGGCGGCAACGGCATGAGCCGCCACGAGGAAGAAGGGCTCCTCCCGCTTCTGACCGCCACCGAGCAGCCGGTCGGGCAGATCGGCGAAAACTTCATCCGCCTTTTCCAGAAACGATCCGCCAACCAGATGCGCGAAGTCCCCGGGCTCTACTTTCCCATGAAAGTGCTCATCGGCCAGACCACCCGCGAAGAGGAAAACGAACTCCTCGCCGGCGACCGGCTCGCCTGAAGCGCATTCACGAATGGATCGTGTCGGGGGCGCGGTCTTCTTCGGCCCGGAAGCCCTCCGGGGCGAGCCGGTGGTGCTCGAAGAAGTAGCGGAGCGCTTCGACGACCCCTTCGCTGCAACGGCGGTTGGCAATGTAGCCCCCTGCGGCGCGGACGGTTTCCTTGACCTCCTCGATGGCATTGGAGGGGGCGACCGGCCAGCGTGCGAAGCGGCCATCGAGCATGGAAAGGTCGTTGTGGTGATCCCCGGCGGTGAACGTCTCGGCGGCGGTGATCCCGGTCAGGCGGCAGAGTTCCCCGAGCGCCGCACCCTTGGAGTAGTGGGCATGGCAGAAACGGAGGAAAATGGTGTTGCGCTGGTAGTGGAAGAGCGAGTCGGGCGCGCGTTCGGCGTGGAGGAAATCGACCACCCGGTCCATGGCGGCATCGTCCTGCGTGATCACGCCGACGAGTTGGCCGTTTTCGTAGAGCGGCTTGGCGGTCTCGTCGCGGGTGACAAAGGCGAGCATTGTTTCGAGCAGTTTCTGTTCGGTCTGGAACAACTGGTCGTGGACTTCGACGCAGCGCCGGTTCCAGTCGCCGTAATCCTGCCACCGGCCCTGCGGGTTGCGGTGGAAGATTTCGCGCTCGTTGGTCAGGATGAAGTCCGGCTCCATGGGAAAGCGGTACTCCTGCAAACCGTGCTGGATGAAGTCGAGATCGCGCCCGGTGTTGATCGCCCAGAGGACGCCCCAACGGCGCAGTTCGGTGATGATCTCGTAGAGTTCAGGCGTGACGGGTGGCTTCGCGTCGTGGTCGACGAGCGTGCCATCGAAATCGGTGCTAAGAAGTCGGATCATTTGGAGGCAGAGTCTACCCGCGAATCGCCGGAAGCGCAAAGGCTCCATTGATCCCCGGGGCCAAAACCGTTATCCTCATCGGTACCAAACCATGAAATCTGCTTACGAACTCGCAATGGAACGCCTCGAAAAGGAAGCCCCGAGCGTGGCGTTGACCGACGAACAGAAGGCGGCGATCGCCGAGATCGACAGCCGCGCAAAGGCGGGCGCTGCGGAGCGGGAGCTTTTCCTCGGCGAACAGATCGCCAAGGCGCGTGCCGCCGGGCAGACCGGCGAGGCGGCCGCGATCGAAAAACAGCTCGCCTCGGAACTGCGGCGGATCGAAGCCGACGCGGAGGAAAAAAAGGAGCGGGTGCGCAACGGCTGACGCCTTTCCGGCCAACCGGATCTCTTTTTGCCTTTGGAAACCGTTCCCTGCACCACCCCGGACGAACGCCGGAGCCTGCCGATCTATGCCCTCGAACCGGCGCTGGTCGGGGCGCTGGCGGCGGAGGAGCGGTGCCGCGTCGTGCTTCAGGCGCCGACCGGGTCGGGAAAATCGACCCAGGTGCCGCAGATCGTGCTCGACCACGGGCTGGCGGGCGAGGGCGAGATCATCGTCCTTCAACCGCGGCGGCTGGCGACCCGGCTGCTGGCGCGCCGGGTGGCGCACGAACGGGGCGGGCGGCCCGGCGAAGAGGTCGGCTACCAGATCCGGCTCGAAAAAGTGGCCTCGGCCCGGACGCGCATCCGTTTTGTCACCGAAGGGGTGCTCCTGCGCCGGATGTTGCACGACCCGGGGTTGCGCGGGGTGGCGGCGATCCTTTTTGACGAATTTCACGAACGCCACCTTTATGGCGATTTGACCCTCGCCCGCGCGCTCGACCTGCAGGAGACCCGGCGGCCCGACCTGAAGCTGGTGGTCATGTCGGCCACGCTCGACACCGCCGCGCTGGAGCGCTACCTCGCCCCGTGCCGGGTGCTCGCCTCCGAGGGGCGGACTTTTCCGGTGGAGATCCGCTACGCCCCGCGCGGTTCCGGAGTGAACGAGACGCCGGTCTGGGATGCGGCGGCGGCTGCGGCGCAAGCGGCGGCTCCGGAGACGGAGGGCGACCTGCTCATTTTCATGCCGGGAGCGTACGAGATCGGGCGGACCTTGCGCGCGCTGGAAGATCGCCGCCTCGACCGGCAGTTCGCGCTTTTTGCGCTGCACGGGGAACTTCCCCCGGCGCGGCAGGACGTAGCGCTGGCCCGTTCGGAGCGCCGCAAGATCATCGTGGCGACCAACGTCGCAGAGACTTCGCTGACCATCGAAGGGGTGCGGGTGGTGATCGACTCCGGCCTTGCCCGGATCGCCCGGTTCGACCCCTACCGGGGGATCAATACGCTGCTGGTGGAAAAAATCTCGCAGGCGTCGGCGGACCAGCGGGCGGGCCGTGCGGGGCGGACGGCTCCCGGCATCTGTCTGCGCCTCTGGAGCGAACGCGAGCAGTCGCAACGCCCGGCGCAGGAGTTGCCTGAAGTGCGGCGGCTCGATCTCGCCGAAGTGGTCCTGACGCTCAAGGCGGGCGGGGTGGAGGAGATCCGCGCCTTTCGCTGGCTGGAGCCGCCCGACCCGAAGGCGCTGGAGCGTTCCGAAGCGTTGTTGTGCGATCTCGGCGCGCTTTCCGCCCCGGGGCGCGAAGGCCGGGTGACGCCGGTCGGCGAACGGATGCTCGCCTTTCCGGTCCACCCCCGGCATGCGCGGATGTTGCTGGCGGCGGAGGCGTTTGGCTGCGTGCGCGAGGCGGCATGGGTGGCGGCGCTCACGCAGGGGCGTCCCATTTTTCGCCGCGGCGGGCCGGACCTGGAGGAGGCGCGCGAGCGGCTGCTGGGGCCGCCCGGCGGGAGCGATCTGCTCCGGCTGATCCGCGCGATGGAGCTTTCCCATGGGCAATCGGGCGCGGCGGAGGCGCTTGGGCTCAACCCCGGGGCCGCGCGGGAGGCGGCGCAGCTTTTCGGGCAGTTTGCGCAGATCGCCGAACGCGAAGGATTGCCGCTCAATGACCGGGCCGCCGGGCCGGAGGCGGTCGCCCGCTGCCTGCTGGCCGGGTTTCCGGACCAGGTGGCCCATCGGCTCGACGCCGGGACGTTGCGGTGCGCCATGGTCCACGGGCGCAAGGGAGTGCTCGCGCGCGAAAGCGTGGTGCAGAAGGAGCCGCTGCTGGTCGTCGGCGAAGTGCGCGAAGTGAGCGGGAAGGGCGGGGTGCAGACCCTCTTTTCGCAGGTGACCGCGATCGAGGAAGCATGGCTGCGCGACGGCTTCCCCGAGGCGTTCCATGCGGAGGAGAGCTTTTTTTACGACCCGACCCTGCGCCGGGTGATGTTGCGGCGCGAAACGCGTTTTCACGATCTCGTCCTCGCTTCCGGCGTGAGCGACAAGGTGCCGCCGGAGGTGGCCGCCAGCGTGCTGGCAAGGGAGGTGGCGGCGGGGCGCATCCCGCTCAACAAATGGGACCACGCGGTGGAGCAATGGATTCTCCGGCTCAACCGGTTGCGCGAATGGATGCCGGAACTCGGCCTTCCCGCGCTGGAGGAGGAGGACCGGCTCGCCCTCTTTGAGCAGATCTGCTACGGCGCGGCGACGTTTCGCGAACTCAAGGAGCGGGCCGTCTGGCCGGTGGTGAAGTCGTGGCTCAGTCCGGAACAGGCCGGGTGGCTCGATCGCTACGCGCCCGAACGGCTGGCAATGCCCAACGGCCGCAGCTTCAAGCTGATTTATGATGCGAGCGGATCGCCCGTGATCTCCGTTCGTATACAAGACCTTTACGGCGTGGAGGAGCAACTGGTGATCGCCGCCGGGCGCGTGCCGGTGACCATTCAGGTGCTCGCACCCAACCATCGCCCGGTTCAGGTGACGCAGCATCTTGCGACCTTCTGGCGGGAGGCCTACCCGAAGCTCAGGGAAGAGTTGAAGCGGCGCTACCCGAAGCACCTCTGGAAATAACCCCTTGCGCCGATACTTTTTTGGAACCTTTATGAACTTGACCCAACCGATTCAATTCAAGCCTCTCTTCATGGAACGCGTCTGGGGAGGGCGTCACCTCGAAACCGTTTTCGGAAAGCTGCTTCCGCCGGGGGTGCGGATCGGCGAATCGTGGGAACTGGTCGATCGCGTTGACGCGCAGAGCGTGGTCGACGGCGGGGTGTTCGACGGGCAGACGCTCCACCAGCTCTGGAGCGAGCACCGGACCGGCATCTTCGGCGAGCGTCACCAGGCGGGCGGGGAGCGTTTCCCCCTCCTGATCAAGTGGCTCGACGCGCGCGAACGGCTCTCCGTGCAGGTCCACCCGCCTGAAGAGGTCGCCGCCGAACTCGGGGGCGAACCGAAGACGGAGATGTGGTACGTGGCCGCAGCCGACGACGATGCCGAGCTTTTCGCCGGGCTGGTGAAGGGGACCGACCGGGCGGCGTTTGAGTCGGCGCTGGAACGGGGCGAGGTGGAACGGCTGCTCCACCGCCTGCCGAGCCATGTCGGCGACTGTCTCTTCATCCCGAGCGGCCGGGTCCATGCCATCGGCGGCGGCAACGTCATCCTGGAAGTCCAGCAGAACAGCGACACGACCTACCGCGTCTTTGACTGGAACCGCAAGGGACTCGACGGCAAGCCGAGGGAGCTTCACATCCCGGCATCGCTCCGGTCGATCGACTTCGATGACTGGGAGCCGACCTATCAGTCCGGGGAAAACGCGCCGGAGGAGCCGCTCGTCGCCTCGCCCTTTTTCGAAGTCGAGCATTGGGAACTCGAAGCCCCGCGCGACGCCGGGTTGTTCGGCGATTTTTCGGTCATCACCGTCCTGACCGGCGCGATCCGCTGCGGCGGACGCGAGTTTTTCCCGGGCGATTGTTTCCTGATTCCGGCAAAGCTGGTCGAGCGGCTCCTCATCCCGCTCAAGCCCGACACCACGCTGCTCAAGACAACGATCCCGGCGTGAATAGCTTGGGGGTCAGGCAGCAAATCTTGACAAACGTTGTCAAGATTTGCTGCCTGACCCCCTGTCCAACTCCATCCATTTTCGCGGCGAGCGGCGCATGAATTTCTTGAAGAAGATGCCGACGTACGAGGCGGAACTCATCCCGACCGCTTCGGCGATGGCGTCGAGCGTGTAGTTTTCGCGGAGCATTTCGCGGATTTTTTCGAGCCGGACCCCGTCCACAAACGCCTTGGGGGTCTGGCCGGTCTCCCGGAGGAAGAGCCGGTGGAAGAAAAACGGGCTGTAACCGGCGAGGTCGGCGAGGTGTTGCAGGTTCCACGCTTCGCCGGGATGGCTGCGGATGCGGCTTTGAACGGCGGCGATGATCTGCTGGTGGCTGTTGTCGGGCGGAGGGACCGGCTGCGCCGTGCCGAGGATTTCCAGGCAGGTGGCGGCGACGACCGACTTGAGATACTCCCAGCTCAAGGCGTTTTCGGGATGCTCGCGGCTATGGGTCCATGCCTCCATCAGGCGCCGGGCGGGTTCGCCGGACTGGATTCGCATCTTCGACAGATCGCGGAACGCCTGGCCCGCCGCATCGACGCGGACGGTGTTGAAGGTGAAAAATTCGTGATTGATCAGGTTGAGCCAGAGGCGGCTGAAATTGCGTTTGTAGTCGGGCCGCTTGTTTTCGCGCGGTTCATGGCGATCGAACAGAAAGACGCTCCCTGGCACCTCGCGGTAAACCTGGTCGCCAAAGCCCCGGACGCTTTCGCCCGTCAGCGTCAGGAAAACGGAACGATGCGGCGGGGCATGGACGTTTTCGGGATTGCGAATCCATTGCCGGTGCAGGGCGTGGCGGACCGGCGATTCCAGGTCGCGCCCGAACGAAGCGATCCACTTCCAGTCGCGAACGGCGGGGAGCAGCGCCGGGTCAAAGGTGCCGGGAAGGCGTGACGTGGAAAAGTCGATGGAAGCGGACGGCATCGGGGAAAGGCAAGATTAGACGGGTTCGGGCAATGGAGGCAAGGCCGTTGGCCATCTTGTGTGAAGGGCTTGCCGGGATCGCTTTTCAGGGAGAGAGCAAGATTTCGAGAGTCAAGGGCAAGGAGTTGAATGTTCACCGGGCGGTTTTTGAACGAAAGTCGCTCTTCATGGAAGCAAGCCGAGCCGCTACTCCTGACGAGGAGCCCCCCAATATTCTTTTCATCATGACCGACCAGCAGCGGGGCGACTGCCTCGGCGCGGAGGGGGCTGAGTTTCTCCTGACGCCGAATCTCGATGAACTCGCTGGCGACGGGATGCGGTTCCGCTGCGCCTACAGCACTTCGCCGGTCTGCATCCCGGCGCGGCGTTCGCTCATGAGCGGGATGCACCCCGCCACGCACGGGATGGTCGGCTACTGCGATCACCAGGAGTGGAACCCGCCGGCGACCTTGCCGCAACTGCTTCGCGATGCCGGCTATCATACCGGGCTGGTCGGGCGGACGATGCACCTCCACCCCAAGCGCAAGCGCTACGGGTTTGAGGAGATGGTCATCCAGAGCGGGCAGGAGCCGTTGACCGACTATGAAGCGTTTCTCCAGCAGCAAGCGCCGTCGCTCGGCGGCAGGTATGCCACCGGCGTCATGCACAATGACTGGACGGCGCGGAGCTGGCCCGTGGGCGACGACTTGCACCCGACCCACTGGACGCTCAACGAAGCGAAGCGTTTTCTTGACCGGCGCGATCCCTCCCGCCCCTGGTTCCTGACGGTCTCGTTTCTCGCACCGCACCCGCCGCTCATCCCGCCGGATTTTTACTTCCAGCGCTACCTGCGCACGCCGTTGCCGGAGCCGGTGATCGGCGACTGGGCGGAGGAGCCCGATTTCAGGGGAAACGCACCACGGGTCGACAGCCCCCGCGTGAACCTTCGCGGGGAGGCGCTTCTCTCGTGTCGCGCGGCCTATTACGCGTTGATCAACCATATCGACGACCAGATCCACCGTCTTTTGACCCGGGTGAGTGCCGCGGGAGGCGTCGACCACCGGAAGACGCTGGTGGTTTTTACCAGCGACCATGGCGAGATGCTCGGCGACCATCATCTCTTCCGCAAATCGCTCCCTTACGAAGCGGCGGCGCGCATTCCGTTCCTGATCCGCCTGCCGATGCAGGAAAAGGAGGTGCCGCGCGGCGAGGTTTGCGATCTTCCCGTCTGCCTGGAAGACCTCATGCCGACCCTGCTCGACGCCGCCGGGGTGCCGATCCCGGAATGGGTCGACGGGCGCAGCCTCCTGTCGGTCCTGCGCGGCGAAAAGGTGGGCGAATGGAGGGAGGATCTTTTGATCGAGATCGGAGGCGGGAAACAGGCCTTTCACGCGCTGACCGATGGCCGGGAAAAGTTCATCCGGTTTTCAGGGGATGGACGCGAGCAGTTTTTTGATCTCGCCAACGATCCGGGCGAGGAGCGCGATTTGATCCACTGCCCGCAGGAGCAGGGGCGCATCGCCCTCTGGCGCGAGCGGATGATCGCCCGGCTGGCCGACCGGCCCGAAGGCTTTGTCCAAAACGGGAAGCTGGTTGCCGGGCGTCCCCATCGGGTCCTCGTCCCCTCTGAACCGATCTCATGAACCGACCTCTGAACGTTGTTTACCTTCACTCCCACGATACCGGCCAATGGATCGAACCGTACGGCCACCCGGTGGAGACCCCGGCACTGGCCGCCTTTGCCCGGGAGGGGGTTCTTTTCCGCAACGCCACCTGTGCCGCGCCGACCTGCTCCCCCAGCCGGGCCGCTCTCCTGACCGGGCTCTGCCCGCACCAGCCCGGCAACGGGATGCTCGGCCTCGCCCATTTCGGGGATTGGCGGCTGGAGGACCCCTCCCGCCACCTGGCCGCCCGTTTGCAACGGCACGGCTACGTGACGGCGCTCGCGGGGGTGCAGCACGAAACCGGGGCGTCGCATGAAGCGATCCACGGCCTCGGCTACCGCGAACTGCTCAACCACGACGGTCCCAATGGCTCGCGGGTCGAAGAGGTGACCGATTCGGCGGCCTGCGCCTTTCTCAGGCGACAGGCCAGCGCCGGGCAGCCGTTCTTTCTCTCCGTCGGCTTTTCCGAAACCCACCGGACCGGCGACGTGAACAACTTCGCCCCGCGGCGACAGTTGGAGAAGCGCGGGCTTCCCCCGGCATCGGATGAACCGTGCGGAAGCGATGTCGACAGCCGCTACCTGCGTGCGCCCGCGCCGTTTTATGACAGCCCGGCCATGCGCCGCGAATGGGCGCGCTTCCGCAACGGGGCGCGCATCCTCGACGAGCGGATCGGCAAGGTGTTGCAGGGGATCGACGAAGCGGGGTTGCGCGAATCGACCCTGGTGGTGATCACGACCGACCACGGGCCGCCCATGCCGACGATGAAGGGGAACCTGACCGAAGCCGGCCTGCGGGTGCTCTTGATGATGCGCGGGCCCGCCGGGAGCGGTTTCGAGGGAGGGCGGACGTTCGAGGCGATGGTGAGCCACCTCGACGTGATTCCGACCCTGGAAGCGTTGCTCGGGCTGCCGCCCGCCGCCGACCTGACCGGCCATTGCCTCCTGCCGCTGGTGCGTGGCGAAGTGGCCGACTCGGTCCACGCACTGACCCGTTACCGGTTCGCCGAGCACAACGATCATGCGGCGATCAGCCACGTGCAGCGGAGTGTTTTTGACGGGCGCTTCAAGCTGATCCGGCGCTTTGAACGGAGCGGCGGCCCGCTGGAAGGGAGACCCCCCTTCCAATGCGACAAGGGGGCGTCGCTCTCGCTTTACGAGAACCTGGGCTTCCGCCATCCGCCCGGAGAGGCGTGGCGGTTGCACGATCTCTGGCTTGATGCCAATGAAGCGCACAACCTCGCCGACGATCCGGACTACCGCACGGTGCGGGCCCGGCTCAACGAAGCGCTCGAAGCATGGATGCTCCGGACCGGCGACCCGCTTGCCGCCGACAACTTCCGCGGAGCCTTGCCGCCCCCGCTGCTCCCGTACGAAAGCGTCCCGCGCCGATCGGTGCCGACGGTCTCTTCCGAAGAGGGGCGCTTCCTGGTCCCGGAATAGGCGGGCAAGAAAGCGAGGCGGTCAATCCCGACGCCCGGCGGTGAGCGGCTCGGGCTGGTGATTTTCGGGGCTGACTTCCGGGTTCGGGAGCAGCAGCCGCCAGAGCGGGGCGCGGCGGAGGATGATTTCGGCGTCGATGGAGGTGCCGAGCATCAGCGGCTGCGGGGTGTGGTCGATGCTGGCGATGACGCGGTAGACCTTTTCGCTCTCTCCGGTCGGGCTGGTTTCGGCTTCGATCGCGGTGTGGACGATGGTCCCGCGGATATGGCCGTGGCGGAGGCGGTCAAAGGCCGGGGAGGTCATCAGGACCGACTGGCCGCGCGCAATCCGGTGATATTGCCGTTCGGTGGCGAAGAGCCGCACGAACCGGCGCCGGCCGTGGGCGATGTGAAAGAGGTCGTCCCCCTTGCGGGCCATCTCGCCCGGGGAACGTTTCAGGATGAGGGTGACGGTTCCCGCTTCCGGCGCGCGGACGCTGTGGCGTTCGATCTCGGCCTGCAATTCCGTGCGCTCGACTTCGAGGATGCGCAGGTTTTCCTCCGTGGCGGCGATTTCGGCCCGCGCTTCGTTGAGGATCGTCTCCTCCAGCCCGCGCTGGATGATCCGCCGGTTGTTCTCCGCCTTCTGGAACTCGGCTTCGGCGAGCGCCAGCGCGAGTTGCGCGGTTTCCTGGTAGTGTTTGCTGACCGCGCCGACATCGCCGAGCGAGTTGAGCCGTTCCAGGTCGATCCGGCTCTGTTCCCGCTTGCGTTTGGCGATTTCGTAATCCTCGTCGGTATGCCGGAACTCCTGCGGGAGCGGCAGTTTGAGCATTTTTTCGAGCTTGCTCTTTTTCAGGCGCAACTCCGCCCGGGCCTGGCTGATGCGGGCTTCGAGCGTCTGGAGCTGGCCCTTGGGCGCAGAGGCGTCAAACTCCGCCAGGACGGCCCCGGCTTCGACTTCGTCGCCAATCTCGACTTTGCGATCCTGGAGAATGCCGTCGATGGCGGCGCGGACGTAGGTTTCCCGTTCAGCGTGAATCCGGCCGGTGGCATGCACCTTTTCGTCAATCGGGATGAAGATGAGCAGCGAGCCGAAGGCGAGCAGGGTCGAGATGCCGAGAAGGACGATCCGGCGGCGCATCCGCGCGATCCGGGCGTTGAGATGGATGGATGGCGACGACATGGTTCTATCTTGCAGAAAGTGCGGGGACCGAAGTCGGCTGGTAGAGGCGGCTGTAGGCTCCCTTTTTGGCGAGCAGTTCCTGGTGCGTGCCGATTTCGAGGATCTGGCCGGCGGACATCATGACGATCCGGCTTGCCTTGACGATGGTGCTCAAACGGTGGGCGACGATAAAGACGGTCTTGCCTTTCATCAGCGTGTCGAGCGACGCCTGGATCAGCTTTTCGCTATGGTTGTCGAGCGCGCTGGTCGCTTCGTCGAAGATGAGGATGCGCGGGTTTTTGAGGATGGTCCGCGCGATCGCCAGCCGCTGCCGCTGGCCGCCGGAGAGGGTGACCCCGGCCTGCCCGATCTGCCCCTGAAAGCCGCCGGGGATCTTTTCGATGAACTCGAGCGCGTTGGCGAGGTGGGCCGCTTCGCGCACCTCCTCGTCGGTGGCGTCGGGGCGGCCGTAGCGGATGTTTTCCTCCACGGTGCCCGAGAAAAGGTAGTTTTCCTGGAGGACGATGCCGACCTGCTGGCGGTAGGCGGTGTAGTTGAGCTGGCGCAGGTCGATCCCGTCGACGGAGATGCTCCCGCTCTCGACATCGTAAAAACGGGTGAGCAGGCTCATGAGGGTCGATTTCCCGCATCCGCTGTGGCCGACGAGCGCGATCACCTCGCCCGGTGCGACATCGAGGTTGAAATCGGTGATGGCCGGTTTGCCGTCAAAGGAGAAGTGGACATGGTCAAAGACGACCCGCCCTTCGATCTCCGGCAGCTCCACCGGCCGGGGCGGTTCGCTGATTTTTGGCTTGATGTCGAGCAGGGTCAGAATCCGCTCAAACCCGGTGCGCGCATTGGTCCAGGCGAGCAGCAGGGTGGAGAGGCTTTCGACCGGCGCGAAGAGCATGGTCAGGTAGCTCAAGTAGGCGACGTAGCCGCCGATGGTCATCGTGCCGTTGAAGACGGAAAGGCCGCCCCAGACCCAGACGATGGCGCAGACGGTGATGGAGAGCAGGTTGAGGCTGATCCGCATCCGGCTGCCGAGCAGCGGCAGTTCCAGTTCGCTGTGGAAGTTTTCCTTGATGTTGAGGACGAAACGCCGCCGTTCGTGGTCCTCCTGGGCGAACGACTTGACGACGCGGATGCCCGCGAACACTTCGCCGAGATTTCCGGCCAGGCGCGACTGGCGTTCCTTCACCTCGTGGTTCTTGGAATGGATCTGCCGGCGGAAGGCGTGGATGATCAGGAAATAGAGCGGGAGGACCAGCACGCAGAAGAGGGTCAGCTTCCAGTTCAGGAAGAACATGATCGAAAGGCCGATCGCGAGGCTGACCAGGTTGTTGGCGAGGGTGGAAAAGGCGGTGTTGACGAACTGCTGGATGGTGGCCGCGTCGTGGATGACGCGGTTGACCAGGCTGGCGGTCCGCTCCTTTTCATAAAACGAGAGGTGAAGGAGCTGGAGATGGTGAAAGAGGGCGCGGCGGATGTCGAAGACGGTCCGCTGGCCGACGTAGATCATCAGGAAGTCGTTGCCGTAGCCGATGGCGAGGCGGAGCCCCTGGAGGAGGAGAAAGCCGACGGCGAGACCGATCAGGAGCGGCAGGTTCTGGCTGGGGAGCGCTTCGTCGATGATCAGCTTGGTGATCAGCGGGGCGAGCATCGCCAGCGTGACGGTCAGCAGGCTGCCAAAGGCGGCGGTGACGATGAGCGGGCGGTGCCGACCGAGGAAGTACCAGAACCGGCGCGCGAGATTCGGAGTCGGCGCCGGCTGGTGAGGGTCGGGGTCGTCGGACTCGCCCGCGGGCGGTTGCGAAGGTGCGGTATCGTGGGTGGTGCGGCTGCGGTCGTCACGCAAGGTTTTCATGATGATGCCGGGGATTCACGGTTGGAAACGGACGGAAGAATAAAAAAACGAAACCGGCCGGGAGCGTTGGCCAAAAAAGGCTCTTTCCCTTTTTCGGAAACAACGGCACGGGCGAGCCCCTGCTCCGAAGCCGTTGGCACGACCGGTGGCAGGAAAGCCCGGGCTTGGTTTTCAGGGACGGAGAGCGCGATGGCGAATGCCACCACGAGCACGGTTAAGAGAAAGTTGTGAAGCAGGTTGTGCGCCAGGGCGCCTTGCGGGCCGGGCAATGGAGGCGGTGCGGTGATCGCCATAGTGGCCCGGTGGCGTCGGCGCGGTCACGCACAAGCGCAGGGCAGTAGGATGGATCATGGCTGACGGTGACGTTTTCGTTTCCGGAAACGGACCGGTGCGTGGGTGCCCGGAACGGTTGCGCGGATTTCGAAGGGACGTTTACGGGAACGGGAACCATCGAAAAAAGCTTTCCGCAATGGATCGGGAAAACCAATTTTCGAGGTACGCTCCTTTTCGTACAACTTCGCAGAATACCGGAGCGGATGGCAAAAGGTCAACCCGTAAACGGCAAAAAAGCTGGTGATGAGGGGGTCAGTCAACAAATCTTGACAGATTTTGTCAAGATTTGTTGACTGACCCCCGGCTGGAGCGGGGCCGGGCATCCCAGCCGACGATTTTTTCCTTGTGGAATTCCGGGGCGGCCTGGTTGCCGGTCCAAGCGAGCACTTCCAGGGAGACGGGCCGCCCGGTGTAATACCCCTGGCCGTAGTCGAAGCCGATCTCCTGAAGGGTGGCGAAGGCTTCCCGGGTTTCGATCCACTCGGCAACGGTCGCCTTGCCAAGGAGGTGGGCGATTTCGTTGATCGACTTCAGGAGGGTGAGGTTGACCGGGTCGGAGTGAAGCTCCTTGATGAAGCTGCCGTCGACCTTGACGATGGTGACCGGCAGGTGGCGCAGGTAGTTGAGCGAGGAGAAGCCGGAGCCGAAGTCGTCGAGCGCGAACTGGCAGCCGAGCGCCTGGAGCGCTTCCACGATGGAACGCGCCTGGGGGAGGTTGGTCATGAAGACCGTTTCGGTGATCTCGAAGACGGCGCGTTTCGGATCGAAGTTGCTTTCATCAAAGCATTGAATGATGTAGGTGGCGATGCTCGGGTCGGTGACCGAAGCGCCTGAAAGGTTGATGGCGACGCTGATGTCGGAAAGATCGGCCAGTTCGGTGATGATGCGGCGGATCATGTACCGGTCGAGTTGCGGCATCAGGTTGTAGCGCTCCGCCGAACCAAGGAAGGCGGAGGGAGGATGGAGCTGGCCGAGCTTGTCGCGGTAGCGGCAGAGCGCCTCGTAATGGGCGATCGCCCCGGTCTTGAGGTCGATGAGCGGCTGGTACCACGCTTCAAAGCGCGCTTCCTCGAGCCCTTCCTGGATGCGCTGGAACCATTCGGCGGATTGCTGGAGGTGGAGCAACTCGTCGCTGTCGCTCTGGTAGATGCAGTAGCGGTTTTTCCCGCGCGATTTGGCGACGTGCAGCGCGGAATTGGCCCGGGCGAGGACTTCGGTGATGCTGACGTTGGGTTCGAGCAGGGCGACGCCGATCGAAAGCGTCGTCCGGTGGCGCTTGCCCGCGGCGTAGATCGGGGTGCGGGAAACGTGGTGCGCGATCTTTTCGGCGGCATCGGCGGCATCGTCCTCGTTCTCCGCCTTGAAGAGCACGCAAAACTCGTCGCCGCCGAGCCGGGCGATGATCTCCGCCTCCGTAAACGCCTGTTTGAAGCTCTGGCCCATCGCCCGCAGCACCTGGTCGCCGATCAGGTGGCCGTAGCGGTCGTTGATGAGCTTGAAGTTGTCGAGGTCGAGGTACATGACGGCATACGGCGCGCCGTCGGGGCTGAAAAGTTCTTCAAGCCGGTTGGTGAGCTTTTCGCGGTTGGCCAGCCCGGTGAGCGAGTCGTGCAGGGCGAGGTGCTGGAGGTAACGCTCGGTCTCCTTGCTGTGGGTGATATCGCGCGAGACGAGCAGGAGGTGGGTCTTGCCGGCGGCCGTCGTGAGGATGCTGCCGCAGACATCGAGCCAGCGCCAATGGCTGGAGCCGTCGCGGAACTGCGTCAGAAGCCGCCTTTCGGAACAGGAGGCGAAGATTTCCGTCAACCCGGAGATAACTTCGAGCCGTTCATTGGGGTGGATGAAGGCGGGCCAGCTATGGCCGATCAGGTCGTTTTCCGAGAGCGAGAGGATCTCCAGATGGTTGGAACTGGCGTAGATGACCTTGAGGTTTTCATCCAGTTCGCAGACGAGGTGAAAGGAGTTGCGGACCAGCGCGGAGAAACGTTGTTCGGCTTCGCTGAGCGACATCCGCGCCTGGGTGGCAAGCCCTGCGGCGGCCTGTTTTTCATCGTCGCGCAGCCGTTTGTCGCGGATGTGGGCGCGAATCCTCAGGATGAGGTCTTTGCGCTGAAACGGTTTGGTGATGTAATCGACCGCCCCGGCTTCGAACGCCCGCGCCTTCTGCTGGTACTCGCTGTCGCCGGTCAGGAAGATGACGGGGATCTGCCGCAGCCGTTCGTCCTGCTGCATCTTGGCAAAGAGGGTCATCCCGTTCATGTCGGGCAGGGCAACGTCGAGCAGGGCGAGGTCAAACCCCGTCGAGGCCTGGTCGGGCGAGGCGGCGAGACTTTTCTTCAGGATGCCGAGCGCCTCGAGGGCATTGCCGGTCTGGGTGACCGCAAACCCTTCGGTTTCGAGGATGCGGACCAGCAGGCGGCGCAATTCATTTTCATCGTCGACGACGAGGATGGACCCCGGCGGCCCTTTCGTTTCGAGCGATACGGAGAGGGGAGGGTCGGAAGGCGATGGCACGGCAGGCGGAGAAAGGGGTAGGGGATCAGAAGGTGGCAAAATCGGGCGCGAAAAGGCCGTGGCGCGGGTCAAAGAAGTAGCGCAGCGAGACGCGGAGCGAAAAGTCGTTGTAGTCGGGCGCGATGTTCAGGCCGAGGTTCGCGCCGACGACCCACTGGTCGGAAAGCTGGTAGAGCCCTTCGAGGTCGACGAGCAGGGCCGCGCCGGTGGTGCTCTGCCCGGTGATCCAGCGGGTGCCGGGCTGGTTCGGGAACCACGGGGCGCTCTCCTGCCGGTTGTTCTGAATCCCGAACCCGGCGCTCCCCCGGGCGAGGTAGTTGCGGCCCTGGTGGGTCATGAAGCGGGCGGAGATCATCCCCTGGATCAGGTGCGAGGGGCTGAAGTAGCCGCCATGGCCAAAGGTGAAGCCGGAAAGGTTTTTATCGAAAAACTCCAGCGAGAGCGAGGGGCCGATGGTGAAAAACTCGAACATGTCGATCGTCAGCGCCTTGTTGACCGCGGCGGTCAGCGCGACGTGGGCGTTGCTCGGGACCTTGTGCCCGGTGCGGATTCCGGCGCTGGCGGCTCCGTAGAAGCTCCAGTTGTTTTCCAGTTGCGTGTAGAGCGAAAAGCGGCCCCCGTTTTCGGTGACGCGGCCCCACGTTTCGCCGGTGTACGGGTCACGCAGGCCGGTGTAGCTCAGGAGCGAATCGCGGACCGATTCGCGGTAAAGGGCGGCCTGCCAGTTGCCCCAGTCGTCGACCTTGCGCAGGCCGATGGCCCCGACGATGGTCGGGTCGAGCGCGCCGCCGACCGGGCTGATGCCGAGAGCGATGGAAGGGGTCAGGAGCCCCTCGCGTTCCCAGCGGATGCGGGCGTCAAAAAGGCCGCTGTAGTGGGTGCGCGGGCTGTAGCGGTAGCTCTTTTCCCCTTCCTCGGGCGCTTTGCCGATCGGGGTGTCGCCGTAGAGCGCGCCGCTGTCGAGATCGATGATCCCGACGCTCAGGTCAAACCGGTCGAGCGCGCTGGAGTAGAGGGTGCCGCTGAAGCGCGCGCCGTACTCGGTCAACTCCGAGGTCCCGGCGGTGCCGGAGCGGCTTCGCCCGAGGATTTCCACCCCCGCGCTCGGGCTGGAGATCCCCTCCAGTTCCGGAACGCGTCCGGGTGCCTCGGCCTGCGCCTTGCGGTAGAGGCCGTACGCCTGGTAGCGCTCGCTGACGTGGCGCTGGTAGAGGGTGGCGATCGGTCCCTTGTACGTATCGGCAAAGCCTTTGAGATCGCGCCAGTTGCCCAGGGTGGCGTAGGTGGTGTAGACGCCGTCGGCGGCGAAGCGGTCGGGCCGGGCGCGGTAGAGGCGGACAAAGTCGGAGCGGGCCGCCTCGACCTCGCCCAGGTGAAAGCGGTTCCAGGCGAGCATGATCTGCTCTTCCCGGCTCAGGCGGCGCTGTTTCTGGATCGCCAGCAGGCGCTGGAGGCTGGTGCGGTAGTTTTTGGACTGGAAACTCGAGACGGCGCGCCGGGTTTCAATGTCCGCGAGGATGGAGCGCATCTTCGGGTATTGCGCCAGCCGCCAGCGGGCGACCTCCTCCGCCTGGCTTTCGCGACCGAGCCGGAAGAGGGTGAGCGCGAGGCCGTAGGCCGCCTCGTAGTTGGTGTCGTCCCATTGGACGGCCTTTTCAAACCAGGTATAGGCGCTCTGGTTTTTTTTGCTCCGGTAGTAGGCCCAGCCGAGCGAGGCGGCGAGGTGGCTGTCGCGGTTTTCTTCGGCAAACGGCTCGACTTCGGAGTAGCGCCCCTGGCGCAGCAGCACCCCGGGGTCGGGCCCGACCGGGATTTCCACCACCGGCTTGCGCGGGACGGCCGCCTGCCCTTCGTCGTAGATGATCGTCGGGGTGAGCGGGTCGTACGCCGGGGGTTCGCTCTGCGTGGTGGTGGTGACGGGGGAGGGGCTCGGGGTGGAGGCGGCGGCGGTCGGCGCGTGGGAGGGGAGCGTGGTCTCCGGCGTGCCGAAGGAGATCGGCGCGGGAGAGGGTTGGCGGACGAAATCGGCATCGCTGGCGGCGTTGCGGTAGGCCCCCTCGATCTCCAGCGGCTCGGCCGTCGGCGGCGGGGTGGGGAGTTCGATCTGGGTGACGATCGTCTGTGGCGAATCGTTGACCTGCGGCGTGGGGGGCGGGGCGGCCGGGAGGAACGAAGGGCGGCCGGTGTTTTGCTGGGTCCACCCCGTGGAAAGGAGGGTGAACAGGAGGCATCCGGCGAGGGTAACGCCTTTGGACCCCGCCCGGCAGGGCGGTTTCAACCGGCCATGGGGCCGGTGGCGTGCAGACTTGGAAGGCGCACCGATCGTAGGGGTCGAACTGGTCTTCACTCGGAAAAAAATATCAGGAGAAGGGGGAGTTTTTACGTATCGAAGGTATTCGGGCAAAAAGATCCCGTCGCGATCCTGACCGGTTCCGGCCCCGGGTGCCAGCGAAAAATGACAGCGAAAAATGAACGCGAAAGGCGGTAGGGGCGTTTGAGGAACCCGGCTGCGGGGTCGGAAGGGGTCACCTTCCGGGGCGGAGGCGGCTCAGGGTAAGGTAGGTGCTGCCGGTGAAGACCAGGAGGGTGATGGCGACAGCGGTGACCCAGTGGCGGAAGTGGTATTGTTCACCCAGCGGCATGGAAACCACGGTATCGCTCTGCCCGCTGACGATGGTGGAGAGCGTTTCGTAGCGCGGCGGGGCGTACGCCAGAAGGGATTCGGCCTCTTCGTTCCAGTAGACCTGTTTGCCTTCGACACGGTCCCAGAAGGCGGGGTGGATCAATTCCTGCGTGCGTTGTTTGAGCAGGGGGGCATCGGGGGCGCTCAGGAGCAGCAGCCAGCCATGTTCGCCCGGGACGGGCGGCTCGCAGGCGAGGTAGCCGCGCTCCTGCTTTTTCCAGGTTCTGGTGAGCGGCGCGGGTTCGGCGACCTGAGGGGCCCGCGGGTTGACGGCGGCTTTCGCGGAGGCGCGCAGGGTGTCGATGAATTGTTTGAGGTTGGTCCCTTCCTGCCGTACCACCGGCTCCAGCGGGTCTTCAAAGATGGTCGGCGGAATGGCGGCCTGCCACGGTTCGGGCAGGTTGGGGAGCGTGCCGACGACGATCAGGTGGCGGTCGCTGGTTTCAAGCGGCGTGGTGCTGTACTGGGCGGCGTAGAGGAGGGTGTTGGAGACCTGGGCGAGCCGCGCCATCAGGGTCCAGGCGCTTTCGACGATCTCGACGGCCGGTTCGAGCAGGAGGACGGCGATCTCCGATCCGTCGGGCTGGCCGATCAGGGGATAGCCGGTGCGGGCGGTGATCCGCAGGTCGGGCAGGGTCGGCGGCTCCGCATAGTCGGGAAGGGTCAGGGTCGAGTCCGAGTAAACCTCCAGCCTGTCGGTGACCGGCTGGCTGCCGATGCCGCCCAGGAAGGAGAGTTCGACGAGGTTGCGCCCCTGGGTGAAAAGCTTGAGCGGGAGGCGCAGCGCGGCGTGGTGCTGGCCGCCGGGCATGGCGGACGCCTGGGCGGTGACCAGCGCCTCTCCTTTTTGTTCGTTGACGGTCGCCACCACCCGTTCCAGCAGGATCTGTTGCGTGCCGTGGTGGCCAAGGTGGAGGTCGAGCACGAGATCGCCCGGGCGGTCCGGCGCGGTATCGCCGGGGAGCGAGAACTCGATGCGCAGGGTGGCGCGCGGCGTCATGGCGAGGCCGACCCCCGCCTCCTGCAATTCGCTGAAGGTGTAGGTTCTTTCCGCCTTGAGCGGTTCACGGCGGAGAAAGGGGGGCGCAGTCGGGAGAATGACGTTGCGGATCGCCGCGCTCGGGACGGCGGGAAGGGTTTCCCGGGCGATGCCAAGCGTCAGGATGGCGTTGTTGATGTTGGCGGGGTCGCGTCCCGTGATGATGAGCAGTTCCGTGCCCGGCTGGTGGGGGATGTTGCGCAGGAGGAGGTAGCTGTTCTTGACGGAAGCCGTCTCGGCAGGGGAGAGAAAGCCGTGAAGCTGGTCGACGGTGCCGACGATGACATTGAAGTGGCCGGGGAGAATCCGGGGACGGTGGGAGACGACGACCGGGGTGTTGCCGCTGCGCAGGGCGATCCCCTGGGCGATGGCCGCCCCTTGAGCGATTTCGGTGTTGCCCAGCGACGCCTGGGCCGGGAACCAGATGTTGAGTTGAAGGTCGCCCTGAAGCCGGGCGAGCCGCGTGAAGAGGGAGGCGAGGGTGGTCGCCGAGGGGGTGGAGCGCTCGGGCGTCGTGGCGGAGCGCGAGGTGTCAGGCGTCGGGACGAGGCTGGCCGGGGGCGGGGTGGCCGGGCGACCGGCGGCGGAGCCGGGGGTGGTTTCCCGGTTTCTGCCGACCTCGGGCTGGAGGAGAATGCCGTGTTGGGCGGGCGTG